>CAMKLV010000017.1:0-49409 GCA_946413695.1 uncultured Ruminococcus sp.
CGAGATCATTGCTATGTTCCAGACACGCGACGAGCAGGCAATCAAGCTGACACATGAGAAATACGGACCGCTTTGTATGACAATCGCAGGAAATATGCTCGGGAACCGTGAAGATGCAGAAGAATGCGTCAATGACGCGCTGATGCATCTCTGGAATGCGATTCCGCCTGCTGTCCCGCAGTCTCTCGGTGCGTTTCTCGTCACCGCAGTCCGGAATGCGGCAAGAGACAGACTTTCATATGCAAACGCACAGCGGCGCGGGAGCGGTCAGCTCAACGCCGCGCTCGACGAACTCTCCGAGATCATTCCGTCATCCGAAACGCCTGAGCAGATGATCGACAGCATTGCAATTCGGGACGCAATGAAGCGGTTTCTTCCGACACTCTCCCCTGCTGCACGCGGGATTTTTCTGCGGCGGTACTGGTTCTGTATGGACATCAGGGAGATTGCGGAGGATCTCGATTGCTCAGAGGGGCGTGTACATATGTCTCTGATGCGCACACGCAAGAAACTGAAAGCCTATTTGAAAAAGGAGGATTTGCTGTGAAATACAAGGATTATTTTACAATCACGGATTGCGCGGATGAAGCTGGGATTGCTGAAATCATCGCAAACAGCCGGATGCAGCAGTCCCCTGCTGAAAAGGAGAATCCGGACATGAACAGACAAACAATTCATCACACAAAGCGCAGACTGGTGCCGACTTTGATCGCGGCCGCCGCTGCAGCAGTTGTCCTGACCGTCGGAACTGCAGCCTATATCACCTATAATAAGCACATGGTACAGAGCTATTTCGGCACGATCGGTGAGGCGCGCGCTTCCGAGCTGGAGCTTGCGGAGCCTGCGTATTATACGAACGGCAAGGTCGGCGTCACCGCAGAGGCGCTGCTCAATGACGGCAGCTACGGTCTGCTGTTCCTGACCATTGACAAACTGGATAAAACGATCCCCGATTTGAAAGACGAACGCGGACACTATGAGATTCAACCGGCGATTCAATTTGCCGAGCAGCCGGGCAATCTCAGCGCAATCGTTGAGGGCATTGACACCGATGAAAATGATCCGAACCGCGTACACCTTGCATTCCGGTTCAGCATTCCGGATGATGTGGATGCATCCGCAGGAACAGTATCTTTCATGAGTGTAAATATCAAGCCTGACGGCAGCGGGACTGAGAAGGTGCAGAATGAATTTGAGGGTATCGAAATTCCGCTTGATCTCAGCATCAACACCAAGCAAATCCACATGGTCTCCGAAGAAGGCAGGGAGCTTGATCTCTCCGGATACGAAGCAGTTACGCCGGACAATTACGGAATCGCGTACTGCAGTGATATGTCAATCACATGGAAAAACGGCAAGGAACAGCAGATCGGTCTGAACTGCGGCGCAGGCTTCGGCGACGACGGCGGCGAAGAATCCGTACTGAGCTTCCGGATTGCTGCCGACGGTTCTGATATCACCGAGCCGGAATTCAGCGGCGATCCCGACACATGGTACGGCTATCTCGATGTTGACGAGGTCGCATCCATCCGCATTCACAATACAACATACTATCCTGAATAAACATCATGAAATACTGACATGCAAAAACGTGCCGCCGCTCCGAAGCAAACCGGAGCGGCGGTCTTTTGTTATTCAAAATGCAATTCAACAAACGGGCGTGAGAGCAAGCCGCCGAACATATAATGCGATTTCAGCTCTGTGCCGTCCTCATATTGGAGAAACGGATAATGTTCGCGGAACGAACCGGTATATACTTTCGGCAGAAATGCACCGACTTCATAGGTGACCGCCTCGCCGGGTTCCAGATGAATATAACTGCGGCGGCAGGTATCCTGATAAAACATGCCCTCAGACTGATTGTACGCGAGTCCGGATTGGAACGCAGTTAAGCCGAAATAGGATTTTCCGTTTGATACAGCCGGCTCTGTGCTTGGCAAAACGCCGAAGCCGTAATATGAAACATGAAAATCAAAATCATCGAATTCGGCCGGTGAACCGTCCGGATTTGTCAGACCGCGCATACCGGAAAGGCCGGATACCGCATTGATATTCTCGACTGTCAGTGTTCCCCTGACAAAGCACCAGTTCTCCGGATCTTCCTCGCCGCTTTCCTGATCGAACATATACATGACTACACCGTTCTCTGGATCCACTGAAACAGACTGCGTTTTTTCATCAAAGAAATCCTTTGCTTTTGCATGCGTTTCGCGGTAGGATTCCGTCAGATCGTCATAGGTCAGTCCGGCATCCGCAAGCGAATCATAAAGCTGCACATCATTCAGCGTCATCGCAAGAATACCGCTTTTGCCCATTGAATTGACAAGGAACCTGCTGCCGACCTCCTGCCGCAGATTATTATCCGGCATCTCCATGTCCGCAGGAAACGGGATGATCAGCTCCGTTGTTGTCACGGGCGCCTCGGTTGTCGTGGTGACAGTTGTTGTCTCCACGATCTCGAACAGATCAGTGCGGAGCGTTTCAACCGGCTTTTCGGATTCTGATTGCTGCGCCGTGACTGTTCCTTCACTCGATGCAGTCTGTGTTGTCCCGCTGCTTGCAGGCTGCTGACTCTGCACAATGCCGTCGCGGAAGATGCTTGTGAACATCACTGCTGTTACGCTGACCGCCGCGATCACCGCAGCAGCTGCTCCGAACCGCGAGACAAACCGCTTGATATGCTGCTTTCTGCCGGAAAGATTCTCCGCCATGTCCTCATAGAACGCTGCATCGACTTCGCCGATCACATCAAGCAGATCCGTATTTTTCATAGATACCCCTCCTCTTCCAGATGGTTCCGGAGCGCCTGCCGCATCCGGCTGAGCGCCTTTTTGACAGCGTCCTCGGTCATGCCGTGCTGGATTGCAATGTCACGGATCGGCATCAGCGCACCGTAGCGTTCCATGAAGATGCGCCGCTTGTTCGCTGACAATGCACCGAGAAACCGGTTCATCTCCGCGAGCAGCGCATTCCGGCTGATCTGTGCCTCGACATTCTCACCGGACGGAATACACTCCTCCAGTTCACTCAGCGCGACCGGAACCTGTCCGCCGCCGCGTTTCTGCCGGTTGTCTGCACGGTACCGGTTGATCGCTGCTCGGCGCGTCAGTGTGATCAGATACGCCTGTAAATGCTCCGGCGGATTCGTTGGAATCGCATTCCATGCACTGAGCAAAGCGTCATCGAATGTTTCCTCTGCATCGCGCTCGTTCCCGAGAATGTTCATCGCTGTGCGTCTGCAAATGTCTCCGTAAGCCTCTGTCATCATTTGAATCGCCCGCTCATCGCGTGACTGTATCAGCGCAATGATCTGTTTTTCGTCGGTCTGCATATCGCTCACCGCCTTTCCTGTCCTTACCCATATAGACATCATCCGCAGAAAAAAGTGACAAAACAAATGCCCCTGCATTGAGGGGCATTGTTTCAGGATTTTGGTTTCACGGTATATCGCCATTTGACAACCGCTGTTCCGATAATAATAATATAGCCGATGATGCTCCAGACATCCGGAAGCTGTCCGAGAAATAGGAATCCGAAGATCGCTGCAAAGATCACGATCGAGAAATCATAGACAGAGATTTCTTTCGCAGGCGCTTTTGCATATGCCTTCGTAATGAAAATCTGTCCGCCGGCTGCTGCTGCACCGGTCAGTACCATGAACATCCACTGCTGCGGCGTCATGGGTTTATACTGAAACAACAGCGGAATCAGCAACGCGATTGTTGTAAAGCCGGAGAAAAATGCTACAATGATCATGCTGTTTTCGCCGCGCTTGCCGAGTGCACGCACGTTCGTATAGGCAAGACCTGCGCCGAGTCCGCCGATGATTCCGGCAGCGGCAGGGATCATCTCCATGCCGAAGGAAGGCTTTGCAACAAACAGCGCACCGATAAATGCAACTACAACAGAGAGCCACTCAAACAGATTTGCCTGCTCCTTCAACATGAAATATGAAAACACAATCGCGAAAAACGGCGAGAGCTTATTCAGCATGGATGCATCCGAAATCGCCATGTGATCGACTGCATAAAAATTGCCGAGCATCCCCAGCCCGCCTGCTACGGAGCGCGTCACAAGATATTTCAGATTGCCTTTTCCGATCCGGAACGGCGTCTTCGTCCGGATCAACGAGGATACGGCTATGAGCAGTGCAAAAAAATTGCGGAAGAAACATTTTTGCAGTGTCGGAATATCACCGGAGAGCCGGATAAACAGATTCATCAGCGCAAAACAGAATGCCGATGCTATGATAAAGAGGATACCGAACGTTGTATCCGATTGGGGTTTCTGATTCAAAGATCATCGCGTCCTTTCCTACTCCCATATTATACTGCATTTGCGCCGGAAATGCAAGTGCACAAAGCCGTATTTTCAAGAGCAAAAAAACAAGCAGATGCTTTGCGCACCTGCCTGTTTTGGTTCAGCATTTATTTGCTGTGTCAAGAGATCAAAGATCAACCCTGAAATCATCCTGACCTTCGCCGTTTACAGTATAATAAGCCGCGTTATCCTCCGGCTTTACATAAACAACGAACTCCTCGACGACCTTTCTCTTATGCGTGGACTTGTACTTCTTCAGTGTATCCACTGCAAGCGTGCTGAGATCGAAATCTCTGCCGTCAATCTGAAGAATCGTCTTGATGACCGGCTCTGCCTTCTTCGCAGCAGGCTTCTTTGCAGCAGTTTTCTTTTCTGCCGGAGCCGCTGCAGCAGCGACCTTCTTTTCAGCCGGAGCTTTCTTAGCAGCGGTCTTCTTCTCAGCCGGAGCCTTCTTTGCAGCGGTCTTCTTTTCAGCCGGAGCCTTCTTTGCATCAGTTGTCTTATCTGCCATTTGAGACACTTCCTTTCCTAAATCAAATTCGGCGTTTTGCCATTTGCATTATAGCATAATATTCCCGTATTGTCAAGTAATCATACACTGAAAATTCAATATTTATTGCATCATTTTCAAATATGCACCGGCGTTTGCATTTTTCATTTTTGTATTCTGTATTTTGCATACCCATTGTAATTTCCGGAAACATGTGATATAATAATTTCAAAGAAAACCCGATGTATGTCAGACTGCGGAAAGGATGATTTCAAATGAAGACACCTGTATCCCGACACCTGCTCACAACACTTGCCGTCACGGTTGCTGCATTTATCATGGCAGTCAATAAAAATACGTTCATTGATACCGCCGGATTATACCCCGGCGGCGTATCCGGACTGACCATTCTGATTCAGCGGTTTGTCAGCGATTTCTTTCATTTATCCTTGCCGTTCACGGTTGTCAATCTTCTTCTCAATGCAATTCCGGTTTACATCGGGTTCCGCTATATCGGAAAGAACTTTACGCTTTATTCCTGCCTGATGATCGTGCTCAACAGTATCTTTACCGACCTGCTCCCCTCCCATATCATTACGGAGGATGTTCTGCTCATCAGTATATTCGGCGGTATCATTCAGGGCGCTGCAATCGCACTTTGTCTCAATGCCGGTGCAACATCCGGCGGCACGGATTTTATCTCGATCTTTTTATCCGAACGCCGCGGCGTTGATTCGTTTTCCATGATCCTTGCATTCAATGCAGTGATTCTTTGCATCGCCGGTTTCATTTTCGGCTGGGACAAAGCGCTGTATTCCATCATCTTTCAGTATGCATCCACTGCTGTCCTGCGTGTACTCTATAAAAAATTTCAGCAGAGTACATTGTTCATCGTCACAACAAAGCCGGTCGCTGTCTGCAACGCCATCTACAATATCAGCCAGCACGGCGCAACGGTACTGGAAGGAGAAGGCTCCTACGAACACTGCGAACGCAATGTGGTGTATTCCGTTGTATCCGCCGCAGAGTCCAGACATGTGATCAAAGTCATCCGCGAAGCAGATCCGGATGCGTTCATCAACGAAATGAAAACACAAAAGCTTTCCGGCAGATTCTATCAGCCGAAAGAACAATAATACACCGAAAAGCTGCATATGATGTACTGCTTTATACAAACAAAAAAGCTCCTGTTCCATGAACAGAAGCTTTTTTTCACGGCGGGGTTTTTGCCGCTTGGTCTGAGTGACCCGACTTGAACGGGCGGCCTCTACCACCCCAAGGTAGCGCGCTACCAACTGCGCCACACCCAGACAACAGTAGTATTATATCACAATTCAGAGGTTTTGTCAAGCGTTTTCAGAAAAATAACAGCGAACTCTGCTGCACGGCAAAGTTCGCTGCATGAATTTGTTATCAGACAACAGAAGTCGGAACCGGACCAAACTCGTTTGTTTCCGGATGGCTCGGCTGCGCGCAGAAGATGATCGGAACAATACCGCCGATACCTGTCAGCCAGAGCAGCAGGAACAGCGGCGACTTGTTGACATCGTGCAGACGGCGAATGCTCATTGAGACATAAAGGAAAGACGCAGCAAGCGTAATGATACGGTAGATCAGCAGCAGGATGCTGTCGATGAACTTCGGCATAATCAAGCAGAGAATGAATACCACTGCATAGACAGCAACTGAAACAATGAACAGTCCGAGTACGGCGAACCAGTATTCGCGGCATGCGGTTCTGCCCTTGAAGTCCATGCACTCACCGATCTGCTTCATCAGTGCCTTAAAGGGTTTGAATTCCAACAGTTTTTCCATTTTCGTTTCCTCCTGAAATTTTAATATTGTCTGATCGGATGAGGATCAGAGCCAAACAGATTTGTATCCTCCGTGCCTTCGCGGATCATCCAGATCAACAGGACAATCGAACCGATGCCTGTCAAAGCGATCAGCAGCCACCAGCCGCTGCGGTTGACATCATGCAGGCGGCGAACACCGAGGGCAGTCATCGGAATGATCACTGCAAGTGTATAAAGCGTGATGATCGTCGAAATAATCACCGCAACAGGATTTGAGCTGTGGGGATCCATCGTGATGATTGCCGTGTAGCCGGAGAGCATGCTCGAAATCGTACTCAGGATTGTTACAAGCACATAATGCACTGCAATCGCAATCCAGAATGCTTTGCGGTCTGTTCTGCCGCTGAACACGGCATAGTTACGGAACATTTGCAGATAATATCCGAAAAATGATGTCTGTTTCATTGGTGTCTCCTTTCCGGTTTCAAGGCTCAGACCGGATCAATATGCCAGCACTCCGCCGCATACTGACGAATGGTACGGTCGGAACTGAACGGACCGGCAGCGCAGGCATTGCGCCACTGCTTTGCGGAAAATGCCGCAGCATCGCGGTAATCAGAGAGCGCTTTCAGCTTTGTCTCAACATAATCCGGCAGGTCAAGCAGCAGATAATAATGATCCGGCTGATGCCAGCTTGCACCGTCCAGCAGCGCAAAATAGAGCTCACGGAATTCGCCAGTGCCGTCATCGGAAACCGTGCCGTCGATCAGGCTCTTTACCACGCGCGCTGTCATCGGATTCTTCGACATCACCGCGCGGCTGCAGTAGTTCTCAAGCTTTTCGAGGTCTTCAACCGTTGCGCCGAAGATATAGTTGTTCTCCGTGCCCGCAGCATCAACAATCTCGATATTTGCACCGTCCAGCGTGCCGAGCGTGACTGCTCCGTTGAGCATCATCTTCATGTTGCCGGTGCCGGATGCTTCCGTTCCCGCAGTCGAAATCTGCTCGGAAATGTCACAGGCAGCCACAAGTTTTTCCGCATAGGAGACATTGTAATTCGTGACAAAGTGAACCTTCATCAGCCCGCGTACATCAGGATCATTGTCAATCAGCTTTGCAATCTCGTTGATATACTTGATGATTGCCTTTGCGCGGCGGTATCCCGGCGCGGATTTTGCACCGAACAGGAATGTTGTCGGCGTGAAATCTTTGATTGTGCCGTCTTTGATGCCGTAGTAAATCCAGAGAATCGAGAATGCATTAAGCAGCTGACGCTTGTACTCGTGCAGACGCTTGATCTGGATATCAAAGCAGCTTTCCGGATCAATGGAGACGCCCTCCGCCTTTTGGATATAATCCGCAAGCTGACGTTTCTTCTCCTGCTTGATTGCGCGGAACCGCTCCATGACAGCTGCATCGTCTGCATAACCGGAAAGATTCTGCAGATCGCTCAGTTCGGTCAGGAAGTGCTGCGAGCCGGAAAGCTCAGAAAACAAAGCAGTCAGCTCCGGATTGCAGACCCCGAGCCAGCGGCGCTGTGTGATGCCGTTCGTCTTGTTCTGGAATTTCTCCGGCGCAAGCGCGTACCATTCCTTGAGAACGGTGGTTTTCAGCAGCTCTGTGTGAATCGCTGCAACACCGTTGACATATCTGCCCGCGTACATCGCAAGATTCGCCATGTGAACCTGACCGTTCTTGATGATGCGCATGGCTTCAATCTCAGCCTGCGGATGATCCTTTGCATAGAGCTCCTCGAGAAACTGCTCTGAGATCTGCAGCATAATTGCATAAATCTCCGGCAGGAGCTCCTCAACCAGATCGCAGTCCCACTTTTCCAGTGCCTCCTGCATGATCGTGTGATTCGTGTAGGAGAAAAACTGCTTTGCCATTGCAAGCGCTTCTGTAAAGGAATAACCTTCCGGTTTCAGCAGGCGGATCAGCTCCGGAATTGAAATCACCGGATGCGTATCGTTGAGCTGCACCGCCAGATGCTCCGGCAGCGAATCCAGCGTGCCGAACTGTGCCTTGTGCTTTTTCAGGCAGTCTGCAAGGGATGCTGCGCAGAAGAAATACTGCTGTTTGAGGCGGAGCGCCTTGCCTGCGCGTGTATCGTCATTCGGATAAAGACAGCGCGAGATATCCTCAGCGGAGATTGTCTCAGCGGACGCGGCAAGATAATCCTGCGCATTGAACGTATCAAAATCAAATGCGCTGACCGGTTCCGCCTGCCAGAGACGCAGCGTACCGATATGCGGCTCTTTGCCGTCCTCAGCGTATCCGATGACCGGCATATCGTAAGGGACTGCACGCACCGTCTGTCCGCGGTATGCAACCGGAACAGCATCAGCTTCACAGCGAATGCTCCACGGATCACCGAAGCGTGACCAGTCATCGCCGGTCTCGGTCTGTCTGCCGTTTTCAAATCCCTGCTTGAACAATCCGTACCGATAGCGAATGCCGTAACCGTCAACAGGGAGTGAACATGCAGCAGCGCTGTCTAGGAAACATGCTGCCAGTCTGCCAAGACCGCCGTTTCCGAGCGCAGCATCCTCAATCTCCTCGAATACGGAAAGCGAAGTGCCTGCATCAGCAAAAGCCTGCTTCATATCATCCAGCAGCCCGAGACAGTAAAGATTATTGTATACCGCTCTGCCCATGAGAAACTCCATGGAGAAATAGCAGACGCGGCGGTTTGCTAAATGTGCCTGACGGCAGCTGTTCCAGCGCGGCAGAATCTCAGCGGTCACAGCCTCGCCGAGCGCATTGTGCAGCGCATGTACTTCTGCCTTGTCAGCAGTTGTTCCGAGTGAAGCCTCAGCCCGTTTGAGTATCGCTTCAGCCCGATTCATGGCATTTCCTCCTTTACCACAACTTGATATTGCTCCTATTATATCACATTATCGGCAAAAATGCAATGGGAACAGATAAATATTTCTAAAAGAAAAGACCGCGCAGCACAAAAACTGCGCAGTCTGATCTGAACGTCACTCTGATACAAACAAAATCGCTCGAAAAACTTGTCACAGCCTTTCCGGCAGTTGACATGACGTGTAAGAATCATTGCGTCTTTATATGCTGATCGAGCACATGATTTGAGGCTTCAATATACTCCTGTTTGCATTTTTTTGCAAGCAGCTCCCAGTTCGGACGGCGGCTCTTAAGATTATGTGCATCACTGCCGAACACCAGCATTTTCCCCTCTGCAAGCAGAGACTTCACGAGGCGGCGTTCCTTCCAGCTAGCAAATGCCTCATTGTTCGCCTGCAGAATCACATTGCCTGAAAGAATCGTCTGCATCTCGCTCTTGCTGTAATATTCAAGATAACGGTGCACATGCGCAAGAATCACCCGCAGATGAAACTCCGCGCTGATGTTGTAGATTTCCTCTGACATCCACGGTGCATACTCCCGATACGGCAGTTCAAGCAGAATTAGATCGGTGCCTTCAAACGCGAGCTTTTCGATATCAGGAAGTTCCGAGATCCCATGCTCAATCGCGACCTCTGCACCCAGCCGGATATCCTTGACCGACGACTGCACTTTGATCTTCTCAAATGCCGCCTGCCGCTTCTCCAGAAAACGTGCAACAGATTTTTCGCGGTGCGCGTAGAAATGCGGTGTCGCGACAATCCGCGAAACACCCTGCTCCTGCATCATCGAAAGCATACCGAGCGAGGTTTCGGCAGAATCCGAACCGTCATCAATCCCCGGAAGAATGTGGCAGTGATACTCTGTATACATCAGCCCTTCTTCCCTTTCTTCGGCTGCTTCAACTGCGTACTGTCAGCATGAATCGCGATTGACTGCTGCTTTATTGCAGACTGCACAGTCGGTTCAGACAGTTCAGGCTTTTCGGGCTCCTCCGGATCATCAGGCTCAGATTCGACATCCTGCGTGCCGTAATAGTAGCCGTAGCCCTTTTTGTAAGCATACTTGGAATAATATTTTCCGTCCTTGCGCTTGACGCCGTTGAGGATGAAGCCCATCAGATTGATCTGTGCAAAATCAATGCGTTTCAGCGCTTCGTCAACATCCTCGCGCGTTGTTTTCGCATACTGCAGCACCATGATAATACCCGCAAGATTCTTTGCAAGCTCCATGGTATCGGTCACGATGTTGACCGGCGGTGTGTCGATCACGATAACAGAATACTGCGAGCTAAGCTCATTGAGTATCGCGGTCATTTGATCGGATGCAAGCAGTTCCGAAGGATTCGGCGGAATCGGACCGGCCGTCATCACATCAAGATTCTTCATGACATTCTTCTGAATGCACGCCGAAAGACTGTGCTGTCTGCTGATTGCCGTAGAAAGACCTTTTTTGTTCGTCAACCCGAAGATCTTGTGCTGCACCGCTTTGCGCATATCCGCGTCGATCAGGAGCACCTTGCTGTCGCCCTGCGAAAGCGCAATTGCGATGTTTGCCGAGGTTGTCGATTTGCCGTCACCGGCATCCGGCGAAGAGACAGCAAACACGCGGTTATTCGTTGTCGAGAGCGAAAACATAATGTTCGTGCGGATGGATTTGTAGCTCTCAATGACAGAAAACGGGATATTCTCATCGGTCAGCTTGCTGTGGGAATCACTGTCATCGTTTTTCTTGGATTTTTTTCTGTCGCCGAACAGCTGGATTTCGCCGAGAATCGGCTTTTTGAACTGATCGCTCAGCTGATCGGTGTTTTTGATCGTATTATCAAAGAAATCAATCAGGAAGATAATCAGGCAGATGAGCATAAAGCCTGCCAGCAGACCGATCGCTGTGTTTTTTGTGGTATTCGGTGCAACCGGCGTGTGATAAACCTTCGCGGTATCAATTGTGTTGATCGAGCCGACACCGACAGCCTGCTCAACATATTTCGGCGCAACATGCGTCAGATCGTTGCAGATGGCGGCTGCGACCTCCGCATCTTTGGTTGTTGCCGTGACCTTGACCGCACTGGTATCGGTTACGGAGCTGATCGAAAGGCACTTGCGCAGAGACGAAGGCGTAATTCTGCCGTTCTGAATCGAGAAGCATGCGGCGAGACGATCAATCCGGAAAGAGGCTGCAAGCTCCTCCGCAACGGCATTCATCACAGCATCGTCCTTCATGACCTCCATATAGGTATTGACGAGCTGCTTGGAGTTGCTGATATTGTTGACAGAGTTTACATTCTCAGAGATGCCGGTATAGCTCTGCACATACATCGAAATATGCGAAGAATATTCCAGCGGGAGAACGAATTTGGAAAAGCAGAACGCAGCAGCTCCGCCGAGCACCGTCACAAGAATGATCAGCCATATCTTGCTCAGCAGGAGATGAATCAAATCCGTGATTGAAATCGTTTCTTCATTATGCATGCTCTCAATCCTTTCTATCCGACAGTTGTCAGGCGCAGACTGCTTCGGCTGTACCGCTGCGCCGTCGGCACTGCCTGTTCTTTTCAGCTTTTATGCAGATTCCTGCTTTTTGAGGATCCGGAACAGCCCTGCAAAGCCTGCGGAAGCCGCAGCAATGCATCCGAGCGCAGCAGCGATGATCCAGCTCGAATGCGGCTTGTCCGCCTGCGCATCCTCAGTAAGCACAGTAGTCTGTGTCATTTCAGACAAAGTTGTCTGCGTTGTTTCTTCTGTTGTTGAAACGGTTGTTGCGGTAGTAGTAACCGTTGTCAGGCTCGCTGAAACAGATGCCGCGGCAGACATCACCGGAAATCCGGAAGTATCCGTTGCAGCAGCGGTGCCTGTAACAGCCGTTGTGACAGCAGGCTGTTCGCCGTCCAGACCGCAGTAAGCCAGAATCAGCTCACGGTTCGCATAAATGTAACCGACCATATCGCTGTAGGCATAATAGGTACCGTCGCTGCGGTAGACACCAGCACCGTCCGAGGTACCGCGCGCCAGCACGCCGGCAGCCTGTGATACATATTCTTCCGGCACGCCGATATCACGCAGCGCTGCATACACATCCCCGACGCCTGCAGCAGAAACCCGCAGCGGCATCAGGAATATCAGCAGCATTGCAAACGGCAGTGTCAAGTGCTTTTTCAAGTCATCACTCCGTCCCGGACACACAATCATTCAGAACAAAATAGGACATTTATTTCAATATTATTCTATAATTATAACACAAAGACAAATCAATGTCAAGAAACAAAGAATTCGATTTTACAGGCGTTTTCCTGAAATATTTGTGCAGATTCCAATACAGATTCCCGCAGATTTTTCCTCTTTGTAATATGTTGCATGAAAGTAACAAACCGTTGAAAAGGGAAAAGCCGCAGATCCGAAGCTACGGATCCGCGGCAAACGCGGGGAATCAGCCCGCACGGGTAACAAGTTTCAATCGCCGTTCTGCTGAAACAGCGTCTTCCAGGAGAGCGGTTTTCCGGACAATCCTGAGACTGTATAATAACGAAGGATACAGGTTGCATCCTCGGGGGAAAGCGTACCGTTTTTGTCAATGTCAGCGGCACGGAATGCGGCATCATCCAGCCCGTGCGGATGATTGCTCAGAATCCGGCAGTATGCCTGCAGGCAGCTCTGCGCATCCTCAAGGCTGACCTTGCCGTCGCCGTTGACATCGCCGCGCAGATATTCACCCTCGGGCACAATCGCTTCAAAAGCCATGCCGTATTTTGCGGCGTGCTCCTCAGCGGTCGAATCCTCATATGCACGGATTGTGCCTTTATACACATAATAGAAGCTCTGCGACATATCAAGCGCGCCGAAAAGCGTGGCTGCGTTATCGTAGATTTCACATTGCGGATTCAGGATTGTGACCTTTTTCAGACCGGAGCACCATCCGAATGCACCGTGCGCAATCTTTTTCACAGATGCCGGAATCACGATCTCCTGCAGCGCATCACAGTGGAAAAAGGCGGATTCGCCGATCTCTGTCAGATGTGCAGGCAGTTCAACCGATTCCAGCGATTTGCATTCTTCGAAAAAGCCCAGTCCGTTTGAAAGAGACGTTTCCTTTCTCTGGGACGGAATATCGGCAAGTGTTGTAACAGAATCCGGCAGATGCACCGCTTTCAAGGCAGAACATCCGCAGCAAAGTGCCGCCCCGACTGTCCGGACAGTATCCGGAATCATCAGTCTGGTGATTTTCGTCCCGCTGAACGCAAGAGAACCGATATATGTCAGCCCTTCATTCAGCTCAATGCTGCTGAGTGATCCGCAACCCTCAAATGCTCTGTCCGCAATGCCCTTTGTATCATCCCGCAGCACAACATCGGCAGCTGAATTTGTGCATCCGATTACCCACCTGCCGAGATACACCACACCGGATGCATCCGCGGGGAGCGTCACATCCTGAAACGCATCGCCGACAGCTTCGACCGAATCCGGCATGTTGATCTTTTGCAGACCGGTGCAAAGCGAGAAACAGTCATCCGGAACCGCGATGATTCCTTCAGGCAGCGTGCAGGATGTCAGCGCCGTCTGTCCGTAAAACAGTTCCGGTGCCAGAACGGTTGTCCCATGCCGAATCTCAACTTCCGGCTGCATATCGCCCTGCCAGCCGACAGCAATGTGTCCAAGATAGACAACGCCGTCCGGCTGTGCATCAAGCCATTCCGTTCCGGTAAGAATCTCCGCACCGACTGCGGTCACATGCTCCGGAATGTTGATCTCAGCAAGTTTCGTACAGTCATAAAATGCACAGTCGCCGATTTCTGTCACAGATTCCGGAACGGAAACCGATGTCAGCTTGTCACATTCAGCAAATGCATTGACTTCGATGCTTGTCAGGCCTTCCGGCAAAGAAAGCGACTGAATTTTTTTGCACACACCGTGCCACGGCGCATAAAAATCGCCATGAAAATCCATATCGCCGGTGCCTGCGATTGTCAGCGCGCCGGTGCCGCTGTCAAAAGACCATGTCAGACGGTCTCCGCAGGTATTCGATTGCTCTGCAGCAGTTTCGGTTACGGATTCGCCTGTCTGTTCCGCGGAAGCATCCAGGGACATTGTCCCGCACGCATTTACGCATACCAGCATGGCAGAAATCCATGAAATCATTTTGTTTTTCATTATTTGCTCCTTGTTTGCTGCAGCCATTCTATTTATGAAACACATCCAGAAACAAAAAGTCTCAAAGATTTTTACATTTCAGCGAATTGCACAAATAATCAGCACTCTTTTGTGCATATAGACAAATCAGGCATAGAACGCAATGTCCTATGCCTGATTCTTATTCCTGTTCACGAAGTGTTTTTGCCATTTCCAGAATCTCGATCCGCTTTTGCATCGTGTCATAGTAACCGCGCATCTGATCGAGCATCTTTTTGGAACGGTTCACCCAGATCGTTCCGAAGTGTCCGCCCAGAGAATACGGCGGGAGAATGTGAATCTGTGCGGCGTCCGCAGGGAGCGGCTGCGGTTTTGCTTTGTTGTCGAGCCAGACGGTGATCAGATTGCGCCAGCCGAGTGCATACATCTCCTGATACGGCGTATTCGCACGCAGTCCGCCGTCAAGATATCCTTTGCCGCGGATGCGCACGCCGTCCGTCCCCTCATAGACAACCGGAATCGCCGAGGATGCCAGAATGATCCGGCGGCGTTCATCCACGGTGTAGTCCGCAAGATTGAACACAGTTGTATTCCACGGCGATTTGCTCTCGGTACAGACCGCGTAGATCGCACGTTTCTGATTTTCAAAGCGGATGTTCTTAACGATCAGGTCATTGAGCTTTTCCTGCGTCAGTGCAAAGCCGGAATGTACGGCGTTGGTCGCCAGATCAAGCAGAAACTCCTGCGGCTGCTCGTTCTGCACCGCTGCCATCTTCCGGTAAAAGTCAAGCACGCGCTGCCGTTCGGGATCGCTCGAACTGAGCCGCGGATAATCAGCTTTGTTGATCGGTGAGATCGTGGTCTCGCCGGTTTTATAGCTCTTTTCCGGATTGATGTGCAGCAGGTCGCTCTGTTTCAGGTTCTCCCAGACTTCCGCGGCTTTTTCCAGTCCGCAGGTATCGAGCAGAACCGCATTCAGTGCGCCGACCGATGTCCCGATAATACCGTCGATCAGATCCGTCACTCCAAGCACCTCAAGTGCGCGCCAGACGCCGATCTCATAGGCGCCTTTTGCACCGCCGCCGCTCAGCACCAGTCCGATCTTTTTGCCGCTCATTTGTGCCATTGCTCATTCATAAACTGCACACGGCTCGTCAGCCATTCGGAAAGGAAATCCGCTGCCATGGCCTGCGTGGTGCATTTTTTTGCCTTACCGGAGAGCTCCGAAATCACTGCCTGATCTCTGGTGCTGCATCCCCAGCGCTCATCATTGCGCTTGAACGCATCCTGATATTCCGATTTGTCCGCGGCGACCTGCGCGATTGCCCGGTCAAAGATGCCAGCATCATAAGCAGCCGTCCACTTCTCGCGGATGATATCCTGATACCAGTCCGCATACATCAGAACAGCAAGCCACGGGTTCACGGTCTCATATACGTTGCCATCAACATCCGGCACGATGTTTCCGGCATAGAAGCCGGTTCCTTTGATACAGCGGTTCTTGTTTCCGAGTCCGGAATCAAAATCCCACGGCGCTTCAAAGGTCAGCTTTTTGTCGGCTTCCGCGCTGAAATCCGCATCCATGAAAAAGCTGCTCCAGTAGATATCCGCATCACAGGTCAGCTCGCTGATGATGTACATATCCGCCAGTGACTCCACATTGACAACCGCTTCAACTGCTTCCTGCGGCGTGAGATCACCGGTTTCGGCGATCGTGCTGTAGTCTTCGCTGAACGCATATGCCTGATTGTCATACGCAGCGTGATACATGATGTTATAGACATTGTTCACGTAGTTCGCAATGAAATCATGCTGCTCCTGCGTGTTGATTTTGCTTTTAATGGTCATGCCGATGTCTTTTTTATATTGATCAGTATCTGTCGGCAGGCATGTAATCGTCTGACCGCTGCCGCCTTCTCCGTCATAAGGGGTCAGCGGTGCATTATCCGCATAGTCCACATGGAACTGATACAGCGGCTCCTCCTGATAGAAGTAGCCGTCAAATTCGAGCAGATAGCCGATATCTGTGCCGGTATAATCCGCCGCAGGTTCGTTGATATTTACGCGGTCGGAATGCACCTGCTGCATATCTGCAAGCAGATAGACACCCCAGTATGCGCCGTTAATCTTTACTTCAACCAGCTCTGCATCCGAAGCATACAGACCGTCCGGTTCAAGGAGCTCGCGGGCGATATCCAGAGCAGTTTTGTCGCGCAGCATGGATGCGTCCTTATAGCAGGCAAGCAGCAGCCAGTTTCGCGCTTCGGCACCGTCCTCATCCGACATCAGCTTCTGCTTTTCCGTGAATTTGATGCGCAGCGGCTTCTTCTGATAGTTCGTTGTCCAGTTGCCGCGCACCTTGACTTCGGCTTCGGCGCCCTCCAGCGTGACCTTGCCGTTCGGGTCATTGACCGACACTTTGCAGGTCTCGTAATACGGTGCGGGCGGCATCTTATAGCCCGGTGTCCATGTTGCAATCTGCGCGGAAACATGCTCCGCGACCGGTTCCGTCACAAAATCCAGCACATCCGGATCCTGATTGACGGTCTCAATCGAAATGACAGGCAGCGATGTCGGCAGACCGTCATCCGCCTGCGACTCGGCGGAGTTTCCCTCCGGCGTGCTGTTTTCTGCCGCAGAGGATTCCGCGGTACTTTCCGGTGCCTGTGAATCGGATTGCATCGTGCAGCTCATCAGCATACATCCGGCGGCTGCAAGCAGAATACCTGTGTAAAGTCTTTTCATACGTGATTCTCCGTAACAATTGGCTTTGCCGTCCGGTCAGACGGCATCAAACACAGACAGTATACCATGAAACAGACGGAATGTCAAGAAAACCGCCCTGCATATTTCAGCAGAGCGGTTTCGGTTTGATATGCAATTATTATTTGACCCAGTCACGCAGGCCGGTGTAATCGGTCAGCGTGTAGAATCTGCCCTCGTTGAGCAGGTTTGCATCTTTGACTTCGTTGCCGAGCTCAGCAACCCAGAGTGCATTGTCGGAGCAGGTCATAGCCGGTCCGTTCGGATCGCCGATTGTGTAGGAATCGGTTGTGATGACAACATTGTGATTTGCAAGACCGATATCGACCTGATTGATCCGGAGATCTGCTTCACTGCCGTTGACATCGGACATCTTGCTTCTCAGGAAGACTTTGCCGCCCTCAAGACGGATGTTCCACTCAGACATTGCATAATCGCAGGAGCGCTCGCCGAGCTTATGTACCTCGCCGTCCTTGATGCCGTAGAGCATAAAGACCGGATAAACCGAGCAGACCGAGCTGTAATCTTCGAGACGGATGACGAGCATTTCCAGTTCGCCGGAGTTTCCGAAATCACGGAGCAGAACGCTTGCAAGACCCTTGCCGTTCTCCGGACGCTTGCCTTCGCCGACAGGAGCCATGCCGTACTTCGGAATGAGCTCATCCTTGACATACTTCTGATAGATTGCAACCGGATCGGTTTCCTCAGCCTTTGTGGTAGTCTTGCCGCCTTTTTCGCCGTCCGCCTTGGTGGTCGCAGGCTTCTGTTCTGCCTTTTCCGTCTTGGCGGGCTTCGTCTCAGCAGCCTTTGTGGTTGCTGGCTTGGTCTCCGGTGCTTTGGTCTCCGCAGGCTTCGTAGTCGCAGCCTTGGTGGTTGCTGTTGTTGCCGCGGTGGTTTCCTTCTCGGTTTCAGCAGCAGTTGTATCCGCTTCTGTTGCAGCCGCCTCCGTGGTTTCCTCCTTGGCGGTTGTTTCCGTTTCCGCAGCATCGCCTGCATCTGCGGGCGCGGTTGTCAGCGAAGCGACACGCTTTGTTGTGACAACATCTGTCTGTGCAACAGTCTCCTGCTCGAACACGCCGGTCTGACTGAGCCGGTAGATCAGAAGACCGAGCGTACCCACCACAAATACAGACAGCAGGGAAATCAGAACGATGAGAGGAATTTCAATTCCGCGCGGTTTAACTTTCATAAGGTTTATACCCCCTGTAAAAGAATTGAGGATGTTCCTGTTCAATGGCTTCTGCAAGACTGCGGATGTATGTATATTCGGGACAATGCTGTAAAAGACAGCAGAGCCGAACAGGTTCCGAACCGATTGTAAAAAGGGCGTCCCAGAGGAATTGCCGGAACGCCAGTCATCATACCGGCTGTACCGGCGATCAATCCGGAGCGGACAAAATCACCGGAATGCTTTGTCTGGCAATCCGGCAAAGAATGCCGGCTGCCGGGACAAATACGGGTACAGCCCGCAGATCGGAGTGACAGGATTCGAACCTGCGGCATCCTGCTCCCAAAGCAGGCGCGCTACCAGCTGCGCTACACCCCGTCTTACATATTGTATCATGTTTCTTTGTATTTGTCAAGTATTCGCAACATAAAAAACTTTTACTATTAGTATAACGGATTCTCAATTCAACGCAGAGTGCATTACACACAAAATTCACATTCAATTCATTGACTTTTTCGTCAATGTGTGCTATACTGTTAATAGCTATGTGATATAGCGACTATCAGCAATCTGTCTCACAATCAGAAAGGATATTGCAAATCATGAAAGAACGCTTTACAGTATTGAAATCCGATGCGGAAATCCGCGCCCGCATCAAGGAGCTCGCTGCGGATATCTCAAAAGACTATCAGCATATCAAGCCGGAGAACCCGCTTCTCGTGCTCTGCACACTGCGCGGCGCGATCTTCTTCTCGGCGGATCTGGTCCGTGAGCTGACGATTCCCTGTGAGATCAATTTTATAAAGGTACAGTCTTATCAGGGAACAAGACCTGCCGGTTCGCCGATCTTTGAACTCGGTGAACGGATCGACGTCCGCGGCAGAGAGGTTCTGATCGTCGAGGATATCGTTGATACCGGTCAGACGATGGATACTGTCATGCAGAATTTCTCCGATAAGGGCGCATCAAGCATACGCATTGCCACAATGCTCGATAAGCCGTCCCGCCGCTATCCGCATCTGGTCGGCAAGGTTGTGCCGGACTATATCGGATTCCCGATTGATGACTATTTTGTCGTCGGCTGGGGGCTTGATTATAATGAGGACTTCCGTCTCCTTCCGGATATCATGATCTATGATCCGGATGCCGAATAACGAAAGGAACTGCCAATGGCGTTTGTTCAGCTCAAGGATGTCTGCAAGGACTACAAAGGCGAAGAAATCCATGTCAAAGCCGCAGACTGCGTCAGCTTTGATATTGAAAAGGGCGAATTCGTGATCATCGTCGGTCCTTCAGGCGCCGGAAAAACAACCGTGCTCAATCTGCTCGGCGGAATGGATACCTGCGACAGCGGCGAAATCCTCGTGGACGGCAGCCGCATTGACGGCATGAATGCAACCGAACTGACACGCTACCGCAGAGAGGAAATCGGGTTCGTGTTCCAGTTTTACAATCTCGTCCAGAATCTGACGGCAATCGAAAACATTGAGCTTTCGACGGAAATCTGTCAGGAACCGGCATCTGCGCTCGATATGCTGAGAAAAGTCGGGCTCGAAGACCGCGCCGACCATTTTCCGGCGCAGCTTTCCGGCGGTGAGCAGCAGCGCGTTTCCATTGCCCGCGCACTGGCTAAGAATCCGAAGCTGCTCCTCTGCGATGAGCCGACCGGTGCGCTGGACTTCCAGACCGGCAAAACCGTTCTGCAGCTTCTGCAGGACTGCTGCCGGAATGACGGCATGACCGTCATCGTGATTACCCATAACCGCGCACTGCTCCCCATGGCGGACAGAATCATTGAACTGCGCGGCGGCAAAGTATCTGAGGTTACTCTGCAAAAGCAGCCTGTCTCTGTTTCAGAGATCGTCTGGTGATACACGGGAGAAAGAATGAAGAAAAAGCACACACTTCTGCGCAATACCCTCCGCAGCGCATGGCGCACCAGAGAACGCTTCCTCTCACTGTTCGGCATCATTGCAATCAGCACCGGATTTTTCGCCGGTCTCAAGGCGACAAGTCCCGATATGAAGGAATCTGCCGAACAGTATTACCGCGATACCGCACTGATGGATCTGCATCTTGTCTCGAATGCCGGCTTCTGTGACGATGAACTCGACGCACTGGCAAAGCGTGACGATATCGCGCAGATCTGCGGCGGTTATTCCGAAACTGTGTTTCTGCCGCTCTCCGAATCTGCATCCAATGCGACCGTACAGGTCATGAGCATTCTGCAGGACGGCAGAAAAGATGCGCCGCAGATCAATCAGCCTGTTCTGACTGAAGGGCGCATGCCCGTCGCGAAGGACGAGTGCCTGATCGAGGTCAGCACGCCGCAGCAGGTCAAAGTCGGCGACACGATCACGCTGACTGCGCCGGAAAACCGCAGCTCACGGCTTGCCGTCACGGAGTTTACCGTTGTCGGCAGAGCGGATTCCTCGATGTATGTGGATTTTCAGCGCGGGACTACCACCGTCGGCAACGGCAGCATCGACTGCTTTCTGCTCACCCTGCCCGATGCATTCAAATCGGACATTTATACAGATGTCTATCTGACGCTGACGGAGACCGCCGATCTTGACAGCTTCTCCGCGCTGTATCTGACAACCGTTTCCGATGCAGCAGATGATCTGACGGCGCAGGCAAAGGAGCTTTCCGAGCCGCGGAAGGAGCAGATCCTCGCGGATGCGGACAAGCAGCTGAAAAAGACCCGCGCCGAGCTCGATCAGGGCTGGCAGGAGTATGAATCCGGACTCGAAACGCTGGAGGAATCCCTCAAGGCGGGGCGCGATGAAATTGCCGCAGCGCGCAAAGAGCTCGATCAGACGCGCGAAAAAATCGTTGAAGCCAATGAAAAGTATCAGGCATCTGTTGAGCAGTATCAGTCCGGCGTGGATGATATCCAGAAGCGTCAGGATGTCATTGATGCAAAAAAGAAAAAGAAAGACGGCACAATCGAGGAGCTCAATCAGAAGGCGGAACGCATCGAGTATGTTGTCAATATCATAGCAGGTTACCGGAATTCAGCCGTTGAGGAACCGCTGCCGGATGAACTGCAGACGCTGATCGACGAGATGGCTGTCTATAATACGGAGGACTATTTCGTCTCGGAAGCGATGAAAGAGTATTTCAGCACGCCTGTCCATACGGATGCAAAAGAGCGGCTGGAAGACACGATCACGCTGTTCCTCAACAACTGCAAGGTCGGGCTGCAGAACGAAGCTGCGCAGATCACGGAGGACGCAAAGGAACTTGCCGTCTCAAAAGCATCGCTGCGGCGCTCGCTCAATGCGCTTTCCAATACAAAGCGGCAGCTTGATAAAACCGCTGAGAAACTCGAAGCACAGGAGAATGAATATCTCGATGCGCTGGCGGTGATCGAAGATAAATCTGACGCGCTTGATAAAACCGAAGCGACGGAGCGCACAAAACTCTCGGAGGCAAAGGATCAGCTGGAAAAAGGCGAATCTGACTATGCGCAGGCAGTCGCGGATGCAGAAGCCATTGCTGACGGTATCAAATGGTATGCATTCGACCGCAGCGACAATCCCGGCTGGAGCAGCTACGGTGAGGACGCCGACCGCGTGGACCGGATTGCAAGAATCTTTCCGGTGTTCTTTCTGCTGGTGGCATCGCTTGTCTGCCTGACAACCATGACGCGCATGGTCGAGGAGCAGCGCACCGAAATCGGTACCTGCAGAGCACTCGGATATTCCGAGGGCAGCATCGCGATGCAGTTTATCATGTATGCAGTCATCGCGAGCGTACTCGGCACAGCAGTCGGAACGCTCATCGGGTTTCAGGTGTTCCCGCGCGTGATTTTCCGCTGTTACGGCATGATGTATCACTTTCCGCCGGTTCACTGCCCGTATCGTTTCGGATACGCACTGATCTGCCTTGCTGCATCCCTGCTCTGCACGGGAATTGTCGCGGCAATTGCATGCGGCTCGGCAATGCGGGAGGTTCCTGCGATGCTGATGCGCCCGAAGCCGCCGAAAAAAGGCAAGCGGATTCTGCTCGAAAAATGGCGCTGGCTCTGGAGCAAATGCAGTTTCCGGTTCAAGGTGACAATCCGCAACTTCTTCCGCTACCGCAGCAGAGTGCTGATGTCGGTGCTCGGCATCTGCGGATGCACGGCGCTGCTCGTCACGGGATTCGGGCTGTATCACGCGATCGCTTCGATTGTCGATCTGCAGTTCGGCGAAATCTTTGTCTATAACGTCACCGGAATGTTTGACGAAACGGACACACACCGCGAAATCCTCGGTGATACGCTGGAGCATACACCCGAGATCAGCGGATATCTGTTCGGGCTGACAAAATCCGGAACTGTACGTGCAAATCACCGCAGCTATGAGGTCTCCCTCATTGTGCCGGATACACCGGAGCAGATTCAGGATTTCATCGTCCTGCGCGACCGCAAATCACATGAAAAGCTCAAGCTGACAGATGACGGCGTCATCCTGAATGAGAAGCTTGCAAAGCTGCTCGGCGTCTCTGCCGGAGACAGTGTGACGCTTGCGGATGCATCAGAACCGGTACAGGTCAGCGGCATCATGGAGAATTATGCGATGAACCGCATCATTCTGACGCCGAAATGCTACCGTTCACTGTTCGGGGCATATCGCGCAAACTGCTTCTTCGCGAACGAGACGCCCGGCACGGATGAGGATGCGCTCGGCGCGCATCTGCTGCATTCCGATGCACTGATCGGGATCCATTTCACATCGCAGAGCGGTGCGCGGTTCCGCGATCTTGTCAAGGCGCTCGGTCTGATCGTTGCGGTGATCATCATTTTCTCCGGACTGCTGGCGTTTGCTGTCCTTTACAATCTCGCAAATATCAATATCCTCGAACGCACACGCGAGCTTGCAACACTCAAGGTGCTCGGATTCTATCATAAAGAGGTTTATGCGTATATCTTTCGCGAAAACATCCTGTCAGCGGTCTGCGGTATGCTCTGCGGACTGGTCGCAGGCATCTTCCTCTGCCGCTATGTGGTACAGACGGCTGAGGTCGATGTGGTGATGTTCGCGCCGGATATACCGTGGTACTGTTTTGTTTTTGCGGCTGTCATGACACTGCTCTTCACGGTGCTTGTCGATCTGATGCTGCGCGGAAAACTCCGCCGCATTGATATGGCAGGCTCGATGAAGGCGATTGAATAAAATACACAAGGCGCAGCCGTATATACATCATTTTATTTTGGAGCTGTTTTTTGAAAGGGGTATCTCAATGAAGACGAATGAACCATCAGGAAAGCCAAAACCGCGGTTCGGAAGCATACTCCTGCCGTTCTCACTTTCCGCAGCAGCACTGTTCTCGCTGCTGATGCTGCATGCCGCCGGCAGCACGATCTATCCGGGTGATCTCAATGTGGACAGGCACCTCGATGTTTCCGATGCGGTACTGCTCGCACGGCTTTGCTGCGAGGATGAAATGCTGCATCTGACCTCGGAAGGGCTGATGAATTCAGATGTCAACGGTGATACAAAAGTCAACGGCAATGACACCACAATGCTGCTGCGGCAGATCGCCAAGCAGCTCCCGATGCCGCCGTATCCATTTGAGACCACTGTGCCCGTAACGGAAACCACAACAGAATCCGAAACAACCGCAACGGAAACAACAACCGTCACCACAACCACTGTCACGACAACCGTGACAACAGTCACAACAACGGAGCCCGTTCCGGTTGAGACGGAGCCTGTGCAGCAGGATCTGACGGCGGACAAAAAGCCCTATCCGCTCGGCGTTTCGATCTCTGTGCTGACCGGTCAGACGCAGCCAAACGAAATGCTGACTGTTGCATATGACATCGGCAACATCATCTTTGCGATTTTCGCGAATGATCCCGCCGAGACAACAATCGCCATCGCCTTCGAGGACAATATCGTCGGATACTATAAAATATGTTCGGAGTATACTGCACCTGCAGGGTACACTGTCCGCGAGTACCGCGATGAGTTTTACCGCGAGGAAGGCGACCTCTATGCGGTTTCCGTTCTGCGGAGCGATGTCAGCATCCGGTTCGATCATCTGGCTGACAGGAACGATTTTGAAGTACTCTCAAAGCTCAACTACTATTCCGTGAACGGTCTGCGCGCAATCATGGGGCTCCCCCCCTTCACATGGCATCCGGAGCTTGCAAAGCTCGCACGCGCACACAGCGTTGACATGGCAGATCACAACATGTTTGAGCACCACAGTTCAGACGGCACATCGCGCAAGGACCGCATGCTCAATGCCGGCATCGACTATATGACCGGCGGCGAAAATATCGACCGCGGACAGTTTGACACCTTTGATGCAGTAGACGGCTGGCTCGGCTCGGATCAGCACCGTATGAACCTGCTGAGCGAGAAATTCACGCATATCGGCGTGGGCTTTGCGTATAATGAAAGCGCTGACGGCTACTTCTACGGTACGCAGGATTTCTGTTCGTTCTTCCCTGATTGAATAATATTCACTTTTGATTGTATAATATGAATATTATTCATGAATATTCCAGAAATATACAGATACCCCTTGACAAATATAAAATACAGAGTATAATAAAAAAGGATTTTACAGACAGCATACATCCGCTGTCGGAAAGGAAGATCAATTATCATGGCTGAAACCAAAATTCCGAAGAAGATCGTACTTGCATATTCCGGCGGTCTCGATACCTCTATTATCATTCCGTGGCTGAAGGAAACCTATCCGGGCTGCGAAGTCATTGCTGTTTCCGGCGACGTCGGACAGGGCACCGAACTCGACGGCCTCGAGGAGAAGGCAATCAAGACCGGCGCTTCCAAGCTCTATATCGAAGACCTGACCGATGAGTTCATCGACGACTATGTCTTCCCGACTGTCAAGGCAGGCGCTGTCTACGAAGGCAAGTATCTGCTCGGCACCTCTTTTGCACGTCCGATCATCGCAAAGAGAATTGCGGAAATCGCCATGAAGGAAGGCGCTGATGCAATCTGCCACGGCTGCACCGGCAAGGGCAACGATCAGGTTCGCTTTGAGCTGACCATCAAGGCATTCTGCCCCGATATGCAGATCATCGCACCGTGGAGAATCTGGGACATCAAGTCCCGCGACGAGGAGATCGACTATGCAGAGGCACACAACATCCCGCTGAAGATTTCCCGCGAGACCAATTACTCCAAGGATAAGAACCTGTGGCACATCTCCCACGAGGGTCTGGATCTTGAGGATCCGGCAAATGAGCCGCAGTACAATAAGCCCGGTTTCCTCGAGCTCGGCGTTTCGCCGGAGCAGGCTCCCGATACCCCGACCTATGTCACCATCGAATTCGAGAAGGGTGTTCCGGTCGCTGTGGACGGCGTCAAGATGAAGGGCAGCGATATTGTCCGCAAGCTGAACGCACTCGGCGGCGCAAACGGCATCGGTATCACCGATATTGTTGAGAACCGTCTCGTCGGCATGAAGAGCCGCGGCGTCTATGAGACCCCCGGCGGCACGATCCTCTACTATGCACATGCTGCACTCGAGACCATTACCCTCGACAAGCAGACTGCAAGAGTCAAGGAGCAGCTCTCTCATCAGTATGCAGACCTCGTTTACAACGGTCAGTGGTTCACCCCGCTGCGTGAGGCTCTGGATGCATTCGTAGACAGCACCCAGCAGACAGTCAACGGCACTGTCAAGCTGAAGCTCTACAAGGGCAACATCATTACCGCAGGCATCACCTCGCCGGATACCCTTTATGACGAGGAAGTTGCAACGTTTGATGAGGACAATGTCTACAATCAGGCTGACAGCGCAGGCTTCATCAACCTGTTCGGACTGCCGATCAAGGTCAAGGCAAAGCTCGACCAGAAGCGCGGCAAGTAATCAATCAAACAATCAGACAGAAAGGGCGGCTTTTCGCAGGTCGCCCTGTCTGTTTTTCAAAGTATCCGCCAATCCTTCGGAAAGGAGCCGGCTTATGAGCAAAAGAAAGCATAACGGCGTCTATGACGCAGAATGGTCCCCTGCACTGAATATGTATGTCATGGATGAAATGTGCGGCAGCCATCTGATTTACAGTGACGTTTATGAAATCAGTGAAGATGCTTTCAATCATTTTGAGGATCCGGGCTTCAATCCCGGGGAGCATATCATCCGTTTCCTCTTTTCGTCTGCCGGAGTACGAACACCCGAGCAGCAGCGATTGTATGAAATCAGATTTGCGGAGATAAAAGGCATATCACTTGGAAAGGAATAAGCAGCTATGGCAAAAATGTGGGCAGGCAGATTTTCAAAAGAGGTCGATGAAACTGTCAATGCATTCAATTCCTCGATCTCCTTTGACGGCAGAATGTATGCGCAGGATATCCGCGGCAGCATTGCACACGCGACAATGCTCGGCGACTGCGGCATCATTCCGAAGGATGATGCACAGAAGATCATTGCAGGACTCAAAGGCATTCTCGCCGATCTCGATTCCGGTGATCTGCTGATGGATCCGACTGCCGAGGACATTCACATGTTCGTCGAGGCGGAGCTGACAAAGCGCATCGGCGATGCAGGCAAGCGTCTGCATACCGCGCGCTCGAGAAACGATCAGGTCGCACTTGATGTCCGCCTGATTCTCCGTGATGAGATCGCAGAAATCCGCAAGCTTCTGCATGCGCTGCTCAACACACTGGTCAAAATCGCTGAGCAGCACACCGAAACGATCATGCCGGGTTATACGCATCTGCAGCGTGCACAGCCGGTCACGCTCGCGCATCACATCCTTGCATACGTCTGGATGCTCCTGCGCGATGACGGCAGACTCGTCGATACTGCTAAGCGCATGAACTACTGCCCGCTCGGTGCAGGCGCACTCGCAGGCACCACCTACCCGATCAACCGGAAGCAGACCGCTGAGCTGCTCGCATTCACGGCTCCCGTGCCGAACTCGCTGGACGCTGTCTCGGACAGAGACTTCTGCGTCGAGCTTGCAAACGCACTCTCGCTGCTGATGGTACATCTCTCGCGGTTCTCTGAGGAAATCATCCTCTGGTGCTCGTGGGAATTCAAGTTCATTGAGCTGGACGATGCCTATGCAACCGGCTCCTCAATCATGCCGCAGAAGAAAAATCCGGATGTAACCGAGCTCATCCGCGGCAAGACCGGCAGAGTGATCGGTGATCTGACCACGCTGCTCTCGATGCTGAAAGGTCTGCCGCTTGCATATAATAAGGATATGCAGGAGGACAAAGAGGCGATCTTTGATGCCATTGATCAGGCAAAGCTCTGCCTCAAGACCTTCGATCCGATGCTCGCGACCATGCGCGTCAACAAGGAGAATATGCGCGCCGCTGCTGCAAAGGGCTTCATCAATGCAACAGACTGCGCAGACTATCTCGTCAAAAAGGGTCTCCCCTTCCGCGATGCATACAAGATCACGGGTACGCTCGTTGCAAGATGCATCCGCGAGGGACTGACACTCGAAACGCTGCCGCTTGACGCTTACAAAGAGGCTTGCGATTCGTTTGATCAGGATGTCTACGAGGCAATCGCGCTGGAAACCTGCCTGAACGGCAGAATCTCTGAGGGCGGTCCTTCCGCCGCTGCCGTCAAGGATCAGCTTGCCGCCGCAAAGGCTGCGATCGGAGCACTGTAATATGAAAGCGCGGATCCGCTACATTTTCATCGTGACGCTGATCGCATTTGTGATCTGGGTGATCGGCGAACTGATCCTGATGCTGAAATTTCCGGATTCCGGTCTGCTGGCTGCAAGAATCTGGGTGATTGTTGTTCTGGTCAGCGCAGTCACATGGGATCTGGTACATTTTTACCGTGCCGCAAAAAAAGAACGTGAGGATAAAGATAATGAAGAATACAAAGGTATATATTGACGGTCAGGCGGGCACCACCGGACTCAAACTCTTTGAGCGTATCAGGAACCGCAGCGATATCGAGCTGCTGACGATTGATCCGGCACTGCACCGCGACAACGCAGAGCGTGCGCGTCTCATCAACGAATCGGATATCACCTTCCTCTGCCTGCCGGATGCGGCATCCATTGAGGCGGTCTCCTTCGTTGAGAACCCGGATACGCGCATCATTGATGCCTCGACCGCTCACCGTACCAATCCGGACTGGGCATACGGTTTTCCGGAGCTTTCCGCTGCACACCGCGAGAAGATCAGAACCTCGAAGCGCGTTGCAGTCCCCGGCTGCTATGCCTCCGGCTTTGCTTCGCTTGTTTATCCGATGATTCAGAGCGGCATCATGCCGGCAGATTATCCGGTCACCTGCCACGCAGTCTCCGGATACAGCGGCGCAGGCAAAAATGCAATCGCTGTTTACGAATCCGCGGAAAAGCCCGCCGATTTCTACAGCCCGCGTCAGTATGCACTCGGTCAGAAGCACAAACATCTGCCGGAGATGCAGAAGGTCTCCGGGCTGACCTATCCGCCGATGTTCAACCCGCTTGTCTGCGACTACTTTGCAGGCATGGTTGTTTCCGTCCCGCTGCACAGACGCCTGCTGAACGGAAACCCGACACTGGAAGAAGTCCACGCGATGTTTGAAAAACACTATGCAGGACAGAGATTTGTCAAGGTTCGCGCTCTGCAGGGCGAGGATGTCCTCGAAAACGGATTCCTGCCTGCAAACACCCTTGCAGGCACCAATCTGCTGGAAGTATTCGTCTGCGGCAATGATGAGCAGATTCTGCTCGCCGCAAGACTTGACAATCTCGGCAAGGGCGCTTCGGGCGCAGCGCTCCAGTGCTTTAACATCATGACCGGCGCACCGGAAGAAACCGGACTGGAATAAAGGAGTCAATTGATATGAAACTGCAAACATTTCCCGGATATACATTCACAGACGGCGGCGTCTGCGCAGCACAGGGCTTCAAGGCAAACGGCGTCTGCTGCGGCTTGAAACACAATGCACTGCCGGAAGATACGGCGACCGAACAGAATCTTGCGGCGAACAATGCGCTGCCGGAAGATGAAAACAAGCCGAAGAAAAATGATCTTGCGATGATTCTGGCTGACTGCCCCTGCAATACGGCGGCTGTCTACACATCCAATAAAGTCAAGGGCGCTCCGATTCTTGTGACGAAGGAGCACCTGAAAAACGGTCGGGCACAGGCTGTGATCGTCAACTCTGTCAACGCAAACACCTGCAATGCTGACGGCGTGCAGAAGGCAACCAGAATGTGCGAACTTGCCGCTGAGGCACTCGGTCTGGATGCTGAGGACATTATTGTTGCATCGACCGGCGTCATCGGGCAGATTCTCCCGATCGAGCCGATCAAGGCAGCGATTCCGCAGCTTGTCGAGGGTCTCTCTTACGAGGGCAATGAAGAAGCTGTCCACGCAATCATGACAACCGATACCCGCGAAAAGCAGATCGCCGTGAAATTCCGTCTCGGCAAAAAGACCTGCACGCTCGGCGGTATGCTCAAGGGCAGCGGCATGATTCATCCGAATATGGCGACTACCCTCACCTTCCTGACAACGGACTGCGCGATCTCTGCAGCGATGCTTCAGCAGGCGCTCTCCGATGTTGTCCGCGTCACGCTGAACCGTGTCTCCGTTGACGGTGACCAGTCCACGAACGATATGGTCTGCGTCATGTCGAACGGCATGGCAGGCAACAGCGAAATCACAGATGAAAATGCAGATTATGCTGCATTCCGCGGCGCACTCTATGCCGTCATGCTCAATCTTGCGAGAATGTGCGCGGCTGACGGCGAGGGCGCAACCAAGCTGATCGAATGCGTTGTCAGCAATGCACCGAGCGAGCAGATTGCTGAAACCATCGCAAAGAGCGTCATCGAATCAAGCCTCTTTAAGGCTGCGATGTTCGGCGCAGATGCAAACTGGGGCAGAATCGCCTGCGCTATGGGCTATTCCAACTGCGAATATGATGTTGACAAGGTGCATGTCGATCTTGCATCCGAAAAGGGACGCATCACCGTTGCAGAAAACGGCTGCGGCGTTCCGTTCTCCGAGGAGCAGGCAAAGAAGATTCTGCTTGAGGACGAGGTTCAGGTTCTGATCTCCCTGAATGACGGCGATTCGGCAGCAGTCGCGTGGGGCTGTGACCTCACATATGACTACGTTCAGATCAACGGCGATTATCGCAGCTAATACGAAGAAATCCGCTCTGCGGAAAGGAGTTTCAAGCAATATGATTCAGAAAATGGAGATCCCTGAAAGTATTTCCACACAGATCCGCTCGCAGGTTCTGATCGACGCGCTCCCCTATATCCAGCGCTACAATCAGAAGATTATCGTTGTCAAGTACGGCGGCAATGCCATGACCAATGAGGCACTGAAAGAAGCCGTCATGAGTGACATCGTGCTGCTTTCTCTGGTCGGCATCCGCGTGGTACTCGTTCACGGCGGCGGTCCGGAAATCAGCGACATGCTCAAGCGCCTGAACATCGAGAGCAAGTTCATCGGCGGTCTGCGATACACAGACGCCGAAACAGCTGATGTTGTCCGCATGGTGCTTGCCGGTAAGGTCAACAAGGAGCTGGTTGCCCATCTGACCAGACATTCCGGTCAGGCAATCGGTCTCTCCGGCATTGACGGCGCACTGCTGCAGGCACGCAAAAAGGATTCCAAGCCGGATCTCGGACTTGTCGGCGAAATCACCGCTGTCAACACGAAGCCGATCCTGATGGCACTTGATCACGGCTATGTTCCGGTGATTGCGACCGTTGCATGCGGTCCGGACGGTCAGGTATACAATGTCAACGCGGATACTGCTGCTGCATCCATTGCGGCTGCACTCGGTGCTGAGAACCTCATCCTCATGACCGATATCGCCGGTCTGCTCCGTGATAAAGAGGATCCGTCCACACTGATCCCGTCGGTCAATATCAGCGAAGTGCAGAACCTCAAGCGTCAGGGCATCATCTCCGGCGGCATGATCCCGAAGATCGACTGCTGCGTCGAGGCAATCCGGCGCGGCGTCAAGAAGGCTGTCATCATCGACGGCAGAGTGCCGCATTCGATTCTCGTCGAAATCTGCTCCAATGAGGGCGTCGGCACACAATTCCTGAGCGTTTACTGATATTTTGTGTCGCAGCCTATGATGCTGCGAATGAATAAGGAGATAAATACTATGAATACTATACAGGCAACTGACCAGTATACGATGAAGGCGTTTGGCCGGATTCCGCTGGTCGAGGCGCAGGGACACAATTGTACCTGCACCGATGAAAACGGCAAAACCTATATTGATATGGGCAGCGGCATCGGCTGCAATGTCCTCGGCTGGTGCAATGATGCATGGACAGAAGCAGTCTGCAATCAGGTTAAAAAGCTCCAGCACGCCTGCAACTATTATTACACCCAGCCGCAGGCTGAGCTTGTTGAAAAGCTCGCCAAGGTCACAGGCTTCTCGCGGATGTTCCTCGGCAACTCCGGCGCTGAGGCGAATGAATGCGCGATCAAGGTCGCAAGAAAATACAGCTCCGACAAATACGGCAAGGAGCGCGGCACGATCATTTCTCTGGTCAACAGCTTCCACGGCAGAACCATGGAAACGCTCGCTGCAACCGGTCAGGATGTATTCCACCAGTATTTCTATCCGTTCCCGACAGGTCATGTCTTTGCAAAGGCAAATGATCTGGACGATCTCAAATCCAAGCTCGACGGCACTGTCTGCGGCATCATGATCGAGGTCATTCAGGGCGAAGGCGGTGTCTGCGCACTCGACAAGGATTATGTGCAGGCAATCCGCAAAATCTGCGATGAGCAGGATATTATCCTCATCATTGATGAGGTTCAGACCGGCTGCGGACGTACCGGTACATTCCTCGCACAGGAGCAGTTCGGCATCAAAGCAGATGTCACAACGATGGCAAAGGCAATCGGCGGCGGTCTCCCGATCGGTATCTGCCTTGTCAATGAGAAATGCGAAAATGTGATCACGCCCGGCACGCACGGCTCGACCTTCGGCGGCAATCCGGTTGTCTGCGCGGGTGCTGTCGCAGTCCTCGATCAGGTCACCGCTCCGGGATTCCTCGATTCCGTCAAGGAAAAGGCTGATTATCTCCGCGGCGAGCTTGCAAAAATTCCGGAGATCGAATCTATCTCCGGCATCGGCATGATGATCGGCATCACGCTGAAATCCAAGGATGCACACGATGTCATGCTCGCGGCAAATGACGCAGGACTCCTGATCCTGACCGCAAAGCAAAAGGTCCGTCTGCTGCCGCCGCTCACGATCACCAAAGAAGAAATGGACGCTGGTCTCGCAATTCTGCGGCAGGTCCTCGCATAAGATATACAGAAAGGATTTGATTCTATGAAGCATCTTCTCAAGCTGCTCGATCTCTCGCAGGAGGAGATCCTCGATCTGCTCAACCTCGCAGATCAGCTGAAATATGAGCGGAAGCACAATATTCCGCATCCGCATCTTGCCGGAAAGACGCTCGGCATGATCTTCCAGAAGGCATCCACCCGTACCCGCGTCTCCTTTGAAACCGGTATGACGCAGCTCGGCGGCTATCCGCTGTTCCTCTCTGCAAACGACATGCAGATCGGACGCGGCGAGCCGGTGCAGGATACCGCGCGCGTGCTCTCGCGCTATCTTGACGGCATCATGATCCGCACCTTTGCACAGCAGGAGGTCGAGAATCTTGCGAAATACGGCAGCATCCCGATCATCAACGGTCTGACCGATTTCTGCCACCCCTGCCAGGTGCTCGCAGACCTGATGACCATCCGCGAGTACAAGGGCAGCTTTGAGGGCCTCAAGATGTGCTACATCGGAGACGGCAACAATATGGCAAACTCCCTGATCGTCGGCGGACTCAAGGTCGGCATGAAGGTCGCAGTCGCCTGCCCCGATGCCTATCAGCCTGACAAGCAGGTGCTCGATTTCGCGAACCCGACCGGCCGTTTCACCATGACAAACAAGCCGATCGAAGCTGCTGTCGATGCTGACGTCATCTTCACGGATGTCTGGGCATCTATGGGACAGGAGGGCGAAGCAGAGCAGCGCAAGATCGCATTCGCCGGCTATCAGGTCAATGACGAACTGCTCGGCGCAGCACATGCAGAGTGCATGGTGCAGCACTGCCTGCCAGCACACCGCGGCGAGGAGATCACCGCAGAGGTCTTTGAGGCACATGCAAATGAAATCTTCGACGAAGCGGAAAACCGTCTGCACGCACAGAAGGCTGTTCTCGTCAAGACGCTCGGCAATCACTGATATCTATTGCAGCACCGCGGATTCTTACATTTCCGCGGTGCTTTGTATTCCGGCGGGATTCTTTTTGCACTATATCAGCAATGTGTCAGCCGGAAGGAAATTGTCGATTCCGACTGCGTACGATGTTCAATCGCAAAAAGTTTGCTTTAGGTAACCGGTTTTTATTGCAGATACGTGAAAAATGCACTTGACGCCGCCCGATTTGTTATGTTATAATAGAATTATATTTGCAGGAACCGTTCCTGCGACATGCTGCGGCTGCGGCAGAGTCTCAGCAATGCAAACCACTGCCATTTTCAAGAAAGGATGAACCATATGAAAAAGTACATCGCAGAATTCATCGGCACATTCACCCTTGTCCTGATCGGATGCGGCACTGCTATGCTCGTCGGTTGTGACGCGGCAAACGGCTGCGGCTATATCCTGACCGCACTTGCATTCGGTCTGACGATTGTCGGCATGGCATATTGTGTCGGCAACATTTCCGGCTGCCACATCAATCCGGCGGTTTCGCTCGGCGTTCTGATGTCCGGCGGCATGACATCCAAAGATTTCATCGGCTACATTGTCTCCCAGTGTCTCGGCGCATTTGCAGGCTCCGGCGTGCTTGCACTGATCTGGTCGCTCGGCGGCGTTGAAGACAAAACCGGCGGCTTCGGCTCGAACGGTCTTGCAGGCGTCGGCGGCAATGCGATCGCAGGTTTGCTGGTTGAGTGCCTGCTGACCTTCATTTTCGTACTGACCATCCTCGGCGTGACCTCGAAAAAGGCAAATCACGGCTCCTTCGGCGGCATCGTGATCGGCTTCACGCTGGTGCTGGTTCACATTCTCGGCATCGGTCTGACCGGCACTTCGGTCAATCCGGCCCGCAGCTTCGGTCCGGCTCTGGTTGCACTGTTCGCAGGCAACTCCGCTCCGATCGCAAGCCTCTGGGTTTTCATCGTCGGACCGCTCGCCGGTGCAGCACTTGCAGCTCTCTGCTACAAGTATCTCGAATCCGCCGATAAATAATCGCAGAAAATGAAAAAACCGCTGAAACGGACAAGACGTTCGTTTCAGCGGTTTTCTTCTATCCATGCATAATCGGGGGGGAATACCCTTGGAACGGGAGGGGGATTTTTTCTTATTCGCAGATAAATGTGCCGTCTCTGTAATCGACCGTCACAGTACTGCCCTGCGCAATCGGTTCCGCGAGGAGCTTCTTTGCAAGCAGCGTTTCGATCTTGCGCTGAATCAGGCGCTTGAGCGGACGCGCACCGAAATTCGGATCGTAGCCCTGCTCAATGACCGCATCCTTTGCAGCCACAGTCAGCGTGACATTGATCTGCTGCTCCGCAAGGCGCTTCTGCAGATTTGCAATCAGCAGATCGACAATGCCGCCGATCTCTTGTTTTGTGAGCGGCTTGTAGAGAATGATCTCATCCAGACGGTTGAGAAATTCCGGACGGAACCGCTGATGCAGCAGTGCATCGGTTTGCTTTTTCGCTGCTTCGGAGATTGTGCCGTCTGGCTGAATGCCCTCGAGCAGCGCATCTGCGCCGAGGTTTGAGGTCAGAATCAGGATTGTGTTTTTGAAATCGACCGTTCTGCCCTGCGAATCCGTGATTCTGCCGTCATCGAGCACCTGCAGCAGCAGGTTGAATACATCCGGATGCGCTTTCTCGATCTCATCGAGCAGCACAACGCTGTAGGGCTTTCTCCGGACGGCTTCGGTCAGCTGACCGCCCTCGTCATAGCCGACGTATCCGGGAGGCGCTCCGATCAGGCGGCTGACACTGAATTTCTCCATGTACTCGGACATGTCAATGCGGATCAGGTTGCGCTCATCGTCAAACAGAGCTTCTGCAAGCGTCTTTGCAAGCTCGGTCTTGCCGACACCGGTCGGACCGAGGAACAGGAACGAGCCGATCGGGCGGTTCGGGTCCTGAATGCCCGCACGCGAACGCAGAATCGCCTCGCTGACCTTTTCCACAGCCTCATCCTGACCGATCACGCGCTGATGCAGTGTATCATCAAGATGCAGCAGCTTTTCGCGGTCGCCCTCCATGAGCTTTGTCACGGGGATACCCGTCCAGCGCGCAACAATCCGCGCGATTTCATCCTCGGTGACAGCATCACGCAGAAGCTTTGCGGTACCGTTCTGCGCCGAGTTTTCCGCAGCATCCAGCTGCTTTTGCAGTTCGGGCAGTTTGCCGTATTTGAGTTCTGCTGCCTTGTTCAGATCATACTGACGCTCTGCGGTTTCGATCTCGGCTTTGAGCTGTTCAAGCTGTGCGCGGAGATCCTGCACTTTGCTGATGCCGCCCTTTTCATTCTCCCACTGCGCCTTCATCTGCGCGAACTTGTCGCGGTAATCGGCAAGCTCCTTCTGCAGATCGGCAAGATGCGCCGCCGAGACGGAATCAGTCTCTTTTTTCAGTGCAGCTTCTTCGATTTCAAGCTGCATAATTTTTCGCGCGATTTCATCCATTTCGGTCGGCATGGAGTCCATCTCCGTGCGGATCATTGCGCAGGCTTCGTCCACAAGGTCAATCGCCTTATCCGGCAGGAAACGATCGGAAATATAGCGGTTAGATAGTGTTGCCGCTGCAATCAGCGCAGTGTCATGAATCTTGACGCCGTGATAGACCTCGTAGCGCTCTTTCAGACCGCGGAGAATCGAGATTGTGTCCTCGACAGTCGGTTCACCGACCTGCACCGGCTGGAAACGGCGCTCAAGTGCAGCATCCTTCTCGATATATTTGCGGTACTCGTCCAGTGTGGTCGCGCCGATGCAGTGCAGCTCACCGCGCGCGAGCATCGGTTTCAGGAGATTGCCCGCATCCATTGCGCCGTCAGTTTTGCCGGCGCCGACGATGGTATGCAGCTCATCAATGAACAGGAGAATCTTGCCCTCAGACTTCTTGACCTCCTGCAGCACCGCCTTCAGACGCTCCTCAAATTCGCCGCGATACTTTGCACCCGCGACAAGTGCGCCGAGATCGAGCGAAAAGATTGTGCGGTCACGGAGCGAATCCGGCACATCTCCGCGCGCAATGCGCTGTGCGAGACCTTCTGCAATCGCGGTCTTACCGACGCCCGGTTCACCGATCAGCACAGGGTTGTTCTTCGTTTTCCGCGAGAGAATCCGGATAACATTGCGGATTTCCGCATCTCTGCCGATCACCGGATCAAGCTGATGCTTCTTTGCACGCTCTGTCAAATCCTGACCGTATTTTTTCAGAACGTCATAGGTTGCCTCCGGCGTCTCATTCGTGATGCGCGTATTGCCGCGGATTTCCTTGAGCGCATTCAGCACTTTGGTCTCGTTGACAGAGAACTGCTGAAACAGCTTTTTCAGCGTTCTGTCACTGCTTTTCATCATCGCGAGGAAAACATGCTCCACAGAGACATATTCGTCCTGCATCTGCTTTGCAAGCGCCTCTGCCTGATTATACAGCAGCTCCGTCTCATTCGAGATATAAACCATGCCGGACTGTCTGCCGCTGCCGGTGACATGCGGCAGCGCTGCGACTTCCTTTTCAGCCGCCTTGCCAAAGCCCTCCGGACTGATCCCGATGCGCTGCATCAGCTGCGGAATCAATCCGTCCGCCTGCTGCAGGAGTGCGGTCAGGATATGCACCGGCTCAACCGCATTGTTCTGGTAGCCCGTGCAGAGCGACTGCGCATTCTGCATAGCCTCCAGTGTTTTCTGTGTCATTTTATTTGCATTCATAAGGATACCTCCTTTTAGTTACTCAGTTCAATTCCGGCAGGAACAAATCTGCAAGATGTCCTGCACCGAACAGCGCCGCAAGTCTGTGGACGCCTTCCGCGATCATCGCGCGGCTGTAGTGATGCGCTTCAAGGAATTCGTCATCCTTCTGCGCAAGATACTGATAAAACGCATAGCCTTTCAGCAGATTCGCCGCAGTTTTCGCATTCATGCTCTCATAGAGCACCGACTCGGCTTTCTGAATCTGTCCTGCGTCGATCAAGCGGTACAATACATCGGAATCATCGCCGCTGCTCTGCTGATACGCGAGCAAATCCTCCGCTGAACGCAGCTCCGCTCCGAACAGCATCTTCATCATGAAAGCGATATATTCCCTGATCTGCCGCATCAGATAATCCTGTTCAAACATGCTCTGCAATTCCTTCCTACGTTATAAAGAATTGTTCAACTGCGGCTTTTGCTGTATTGTGATCGGGCAGCGCGGCAAAATACGCCTTCAATGCGGCATCCACGCGCTTGATGTACTGCCCGATGGCAGCACCGATCTCCTGCGAGGACGCCTCCTGCCCTGCCTTAATCCCGAATCTTCTGTCCCAGCAGCCGTCCGCGACCTTATATTCCTCTTTTCCGCAGAGCCCGTGGGCACATTCAAGCTGCGACCAGAGTTCAAAGAATGATTCTGCTTCGTTGATCAATGCCTGATTCTGTGTCCGGAAGGATGCATGCATCACGCCGATTGCGTGCTCCGGCTGCCGGTAAAGTTCCACCCGATACCGGATCGTCGGCTTGTAGCGATAACGCAGCGGGCTTCGGATCGTCAGCATGCCGTCGGTCGCCTGCTCCTGCAGCTGAAACAGACCTGTCATCTGCTCAGAAAGCGTGTGCAGAATCTCAGCCATGCGGCGCTCCGGCGTCACATATCCGACCGCTTCAGCAAGCAGCTGATTGATCAGATTCGAGCGGCTCGTCCCGCGCGCATATGCCATGCGGTCAACTGCCTCCACAACATCCTCGGAAAGCACAAGACTGTAAACCGCCTTTTTCATGGGCTGTACACCTCTTTTCTCTTGCCTTTAATAACATTATACTCGCCTTATAGAATTTGTCAAGCCGATTATATAATATTTCACGCAGATTTCACATTAGGATTGACGTCAGCATGATTTTGTGTTATACTATATAAGTACAAAAAATATACACAGTCCCGATTCCAGGACATGAAAGGGGTATCCTTATGCAGACAGAAAAGCTCTATGATAAAGATGCGTATATGCGTAATTTTACGGCGACCGTGCTCTCCTGCGAGCCGCTTGCTGATGCAAAAAAGCGAACCGATGACGCCGCCTATGCTGTCATCCTCGACCGCACTGCGTTCTTTCCGGAAGGCGGCGGACAGACCGCTGATACCGGCAATCTCGGCAACGCAGTTGTCTGCGATGTGCAGGAGGTCAACGGCGAGATTGTCCATTATGTTGACGTTCCCCTGCCCGTCGGCGAGGAGCTTGCCGCAGAACTCGACTGGGAGGTCCGCTTCCGCAAAATGCAGAATCACACCGGTGAACACCTGATCTCCGGCATCGTGCACAGTCAGTTCGGCTATGATAATGTCGGCTTTCATCTCGGCACAGACGGCGTCACCGTCGATTTCAGCGGCGTTCTGACAGCCTCTGAACTCGAATTTGTCGAGTATATCGCAAACCGCGTGGTCGGGCTCAATGTTCCGGTCACAGTCAGCTACCCGACGCCCGAGGAATGCGCGGCAATGGAGTATCGATCCAAGCTCGATCTGACCGAAAATGTCCGCATTGTCACAATCGAGGGCTGGGATGTCTGCGCATGCTGTGCACCGCATGTCACACATACCGGCGCTGTCGGCGGCATCAAGATTCTTTCCTGCGAAAACTGGAAGGGCGGTGTCCGCATCCGGATGCTGTGCGGTCTGGATGCGCGTGACGATTATCAGAAGCGCCTTTCGCAGACGGTTCGCATCTCGAATCTGCTCTCCTGCAAACAACTCGAAGCAGCGGATGCTGTTGAGCGCCTGATGAAGCAGTCGCAGGCCGAACGCGAGGAGACAGCAAAACTCCGCCGCGCCCTGCTGGACAGCAAAATTGCCGCCCTGACTGAAACGGACGGCAATCTCGTGATATTTGATGATCTGCTGGATAACAATAATCTGCGCAATCTGGTCAATGCAGGTGTTGCGCTCTGCGGCGGCGTATGCGCGGCGTTTCAGGGCAATGATACCGACGGCTACCGCTATATCATCGGCAGCAAAAATATCAAGCTGCGCGCATGGGCAAAGGAGTTCAATTCTGCGCTCAGCGGCAGAGGCGGCGGCTCTGAGGAGATGATTCAGGGTACTGTCACCGCGAAAGCGGAGGATATCCGCGCATATCTCGCAGACTGATTCCGCTTATACGATTGTATCCCGATTGAACAGCGTGCAAAAAAGTGGCTCCGCTGTTGGCGCAGCAGAGCCGATTTCTTGAAGGTTGTAACAATGGACCTGTAAATGCACGTTCGATTGAAACACATTTCCACATAAGATCGGCAATTCCTTTGCCGCGCCTGACTCGCTGCGCCGGTTTCGCTCCTCTTGACCATAGTATACCGGATACAGCGGCAAAAATCAATAGATTTCCTTAATCTGTCAACAAATTCTCCCTATATTGAGAACAAGTTGTCACCCATTTGCAACTTTTCCCGTAAGTTGTAACAAATCTATGATAAACGGGAGGTCAAACGGCCATGATCCACATCTATAAAACGATCGACGGAAAGCTCTGTCAGCTTGAGAAAGCCGAAGCAGGCTGCTGGATTTCCTGCTATGAACCGACACAGGATGAAATCCAGACGCTCACCGATGAATTCGGGCTTGATACCGGATTCGTCCGCTCCTGCCTGGACGAGGAGGAGTCTTCCCGTATCGAACGCGAGGACGGTCAGACGCTGATCATCGTTGACACCGCTGTCGCCGAGAAAATCGAAAAGAGCGATACCTTCCAGTTCTACACCGTTCCGCTCGGCATCATCAATAAGGATGATTTTGTGTTTACCATTTCTCTGCGGCGCAATCAGGTGCTCGGCGCAATGGCGGACGGCAAAATCTCCAATATCCAGACGCAGTTCCGGACGCGCTTTATCCTGCAGATCCTCATGCAGATTTCCGCAGGCTTTGTCTTTTACCTCAAACAGATCGACAAGATCTCCTATTCGATGGAGCAGGAGCTCAGCGGCGCGATGAAAAATCAGGAGATTGTGCAGCTCATGGGGCTCGAGAAATCTCTCGTTTACTTTACCACATCGCTCAAAGCGAATCTTGTTACAATCGAGAAAATTCAGCGCGGCAGAGCGTTAAAGCTCTATCCGGAAGACGAAGACCTCATGGACGATGTCGGCATTGAGTTCCGGCAGGCGGTTGAGATGGCGACAATCTACAGCGGCGTTATCTCCGCTATGATGGATGCTTTCTCCTATGTCATTGCGAACAACCAGAACTCCGTCATGTGGCGCTTGACGATTATCACTGTGATCATCGAAATCCCGAATATCATTTTCGCATTTTACGGCATCAATACCGATACGCTTCCGTTCAAAAGCTCGTGGATATATGCTGTACTGATTACCGCCGTACTGACCACAATCACTGCCTATATCCTGCTGCGAAAGAGAAAATTCTGATCTATGGATATTCTGAATGCATATAATCAGAGGCGTGCGAAGGAAGACGCCGCCGCAGATTCACTTTTTGACCGTCTGATCGCAGACGGCGCCGCTGATCTGCTGGAACAGCTCAGACCGCATCGCCGCAATGCAATCCGGATCCATGAAAGCGATATGCCGTGTACGGTCGGATGCAGCAAACGCGGCGGTATCCCCGATCTGCCGCCCGAAATCCCCTATCCTGTCATGAGCGGCTATACGCATACCAAAAACCGCCCGTTCAAAGTGATTCATCCGGACGGCAAAGTAGAAATCCGGCATCAGGCCGGTGATTCAGAGCATATTCCGCGCAAAGCCATGCAGCTCTGTGCGCAGATCAATCTTGCGGAAACTGCACCGTTTGACCGCGAACACCGGCTGCCGGAAAGCGGCATGCTGTGGATCTTCTGGAGCGGCGACCTTTCGACCGCGGCGGAATCCAATCGCTATATCACCAACACGCCGGACGGCGACGGGCTGACGGAGCAGTATGCGGTTTATTATTACGACGGCGATCTGTCCGCACTGCGTCCGACTCCGCCGCCCTGTGCGGTTGATCCTGATTATCAGAAGCTCTTTGCAGAAAAGAAACTGTCATTTTCTGCAAACTATGAATACGACCGCGAAGCTGAATACATTGCCGAAGAATACGAACCGGCAGACGGCGATTCTTCCAAATCGGACGCCTATTATGAAGCTGTCGAGAACCGGATTTATGATACGCGGATGCTCGGATTCCCGAGCGGTGCCAATGCGCCGGAGCTCACGGATAATCAAATCTGTATTCTTCAATTCAGAGTCGATGTCGGTATAATCTGTGCTCTGTATATCCTCGCGGATGCAGAAGCAATCCGCCGCGGCGATTTCCGCTGCACCATTGGTTTTGATCTGGACTAAATGCAAAATCCCCGAGGCGATTCAAAACGCCCCGGGGATATTTTTATTCATGCAGATGCAGGACATTGAGCAGCAGAATCCAGCTCATGCCGTAATAGGTCACAACCGCTACAAGGTCATTGACCGTTGTAATCAGCGGACCGGATGCGACCGCCGGATCAACCTTGATTTTCTTGAAAAACAGCGGAATCAGTGTGCCGACCGCGCTGGAAATCAGCATGGCAATCACAAGCGAAAGCCCGATGCAGCCCGAAACTGCAAACCCGAAGCCGAGCGTCTTGTGCTTGAACAGTACGATATATCCGCCGACCATGAGAAATGAAAGGATGCCGAGCAGCAGACCGTTGCAAAGTCCGACGCGCATTTCCTTGCCGACAAGCTTCATCTTCTGCCCGAAGGTCAGCGTTTCATCCATCAGGACGCGGATTGTCACGGCAAGCGACTGTGTACCGACATTGCCCGCCATATCCAGAATCAGCGACTGGAACGCCATGATCAGCGTGAGCTGCGAGATCACCTGCTCAAAAATGCCGACTACACTCGAAACGAGCATGCCCAGACAGAGCAGAATCAGCAGCCACGGCAGACGCTTTTTCATACTTCTGCCGAGTGGCTCCTGCAAATCCTCCTCCGCGGTCAGACCTGCAAATTTTGCGTAGTCCTCGCCCATTTCGTCATCGACAACTTCAATCAGGCTTGCCGCCGTGATAACGCCGAGCATCTGATTGCTGTTATCCAGCACCGGAATCGAATCCTCGGAATAATCCTTCAGCTTTTCGATACAATCGTCAATCGCCTCATGCGCGTAGACATACGGGAAGGATGTGGAGATCAGATTTTCAAGCGGCACACTGTTGCGCGCCGTAATCAGCTCTTTCAGGTCGATTGCGCCGTAATACGCGCCGTTCTCATCGACAACAAACAGCGTCGAGATATTGTCATTTGTCTCCGCCTGCCGCACAAGCTCATTCATTGCCTGCTTGATCGACAGGTTCTCGCGGATGATGATGCAGTTTGTTGTCATCTTGCTGCCGATCTCGTCCTCGTCAAAAGAGGCGATCATGCGAATCTCGCGGCGGATATCCGCGGGCAGCATTTCGATCAGCAGCGAGCGGCGTTCCTTGTCAATCTCATGCAGAACACCGGCTGCCGTGTCGGTATCGAGCGCCGCAATAACGGCTGCTGCCTTCTGCAGATCCATTTCGTTCAGATAGCGCCCTGCAGCCTCCTCCTCGAGATACTCAAAGACCTCAGCGAGCATCGGCGTGCCGCAGACGCGGTAGAGCTTTTTTCGCTCCGGCGCATTCAGATCGCCCATGACCTCCGCGATATCATTCGCGTGATAATCATCGAGTTTTGCCTGAATCGCCTTCGGGGACGCATTCCCCCGGATGATTTCAATGATCTCGTGCTCGTAATCAGGCTTCAGTGCAGCAGCCTCCTCCGCCTCGAGCACATCTGTCAGCTTTTCTTCCATTGCCATTGCTTTCTCCTCCGTATAGATTCATGAAATCTGCTGCGATCTCATGACAGCAACGGACAAATGGGCATAAAAAATCCTTGTCTGTACGGATACAAACAAGGCAGCCGGAAATACGGTCAGAGGATCGGCGCAGCTCCTGATGCAGCCATGCCCGAAACGCTCCGCCGTATCTGCGGTAATCGCCCGTTTGTACCACAACTGTCACCGTTTGCCACGATCCTCACCTCACTTATACATCAGTTTTGCAACAGTAACATTATAGCACATCAAAGCCTAAAAGTCAACCGCTTCAACATATCACGCCGCAGAAAAAAAACGCGGAACAGCGCTGAACTGCTCCGCGGTTTTCATGATATCTGAGATTATTTTGCCTTCGTTGCAACCTCGGTAATGAGCTTGCTGAACACATCGTCGAGCTTGAGGCAGCCGAGCTCGCCCTCCTTGCGGGAGCGAACCGTCACGCCGTTCTCCTTGACCTCGTTGTCGCCGATGATGAGCATATACGGAATGCGGTCGAAACGTGCATTCTTGATCTTCGTGCCGATGTTTCTGTCCTCGGTATCGACCGTGACACGCATGCCGGCAGCCGTGAGTTTATCTGCAAATTCCTGCGCATAAGCGACATGCTCCTCACCGATCGGCAGCAGACGAACCTGCTCCGGAGCAAGCCAGAGCGGCAGCACGCCGGAATACTTCTCGAGCATATAAGCGAGTGTACGCTCAAAGCAGCCGAGAGACGTTCTGTGGATGATATACGGCAGCTTCTTCTGACCGTCCTTATCAATATAGTACATGCCGAAGCGCTCTGCAAGCAGCATGTCAATCTGGATCGTGACGAGCGTATCCTCTTTGCCAAAGACATTCTTATACTGGATATCGAGCTTCGGACCGTAGAACGCAGCCTCGTCGATACCGATCTCGTAATCGAGTCCGAGGTGATCGAGAATCTTGCCCATCGTATCCTGCGCGATGTTCCACTGCTCGGCAGTACCCTCGTACTTGTTCTTCGGGTTTGCCGGATCCCACTGGGAGAAGCGGAACGTGCAGTCCTCAAGCAGACCGACCGTATCAAGCATATACTTTGCCATTTCGAGGCAGAACTTGAACTCCTCCTCGAGCTGATCCGGACGGATGATGAAGTGACCTTCGGAGATCGTGAACTGACGCACACGGATCAGACCGTGCATCTCGCCGGAATCCTCATTGCGGAACAGCGTCGAGGTCTCCGTCAGACGCATCGGCAGTTCCTTATAGGAACGCTGCTTGTTCAGGAAGACCTGATACTGGAACGGGCAGGTCATCGGGCGGAGTGCAAAGCATTCCTTCTCCTCATCGTGCGGATCGCCCATGACGAACATGCCGTCGAGATAGTGATCCCAGTGACCGGAAATCTTGTAGAGATCGCGCTTTGCAAAGAGCGGCGTTTTGGTCAGCTGGCAGCCCTTGGACTGCTCATAGTCCTCAACCCAGCGCTGAAGAAGCTGAATCACTCTTGCACCCTTCGGCAGCATGATCGGGAGACCCTGACCGATGTAATCGACCGTTGTGAAGTAGCCGAGCTCTCTGCCGATCTTGTTGTGATCGCGGTTCTTTGCCTCCTCGAGCATATCGAGATGCTCCTTGAGCTGCTCCTTCTTCGGGAATGCAACACCGTAAACACGCGTGAGCTGCTTGTTGTTCTGGTCACCCTTCCAGTATGCACCCGTACATGAGGTCAGCTTGAATGCCTTGACAAGTCCAGTTGCAAAGAGGTGCGGACCGACGCAGAGATCGGTATATTCGCCCTGCTTGTAGAAGCTGATCGTTTCGCCCTCCGGCAGTTCTTCGATGAGCTGTACCTTATAGGATTCGCCGCGCTCCTGCATCAGCTTGATTGCCTCATCCTTCGGCAGTGTGAAGCGCTCAATGCGAAGATTCTCCTTGACAATCTTCTTCATCTCTGCCTCAAGTGCCGTCAGCGTATCTGCATTAAACGGCTTTTCCGTATCAAAATCGTAATAGAAGCCGCGGTCGATTGCCGGACCGATCGTCAGCTTGACTTCCGGATACAGGCGCTTGACAGCCTGTGCCAGAATGTGTGCTGCCGTGTGATTGAAGATGTGTCTGCCCTCTTTGTCCTCAAAGGTCAGCAGCTTGACATCTGCATCAGCGGTGAGTTCCTGCGTCAGGTCAGCGGGCTGACCGTTGACAAGTGCAGCAATGTGCTCGCGTGCGATGACGCCTGCCTCTTTTGCGGCATCATAGACCGTGACGGGTGCGGCGCTCTCAAAGCTGCCGTCTGCAAACGTGATTTTCATATAAATCCCTCCATTTTGATGTTGGTTCGGATCACGGCGATAAAAAGACCGTACTCCGAACAGTCCTAAAGCTGTTCGGGGTACGGTTTGTTTCTCTTATCTTAGAGTACAAACGCGCACGGTTCCACCCGAGCGTTTTCTCATTCCCATACACTCTCGCAGCAGCGGTGGTACCGGAAAAGAGATCATCAGATGCCTTTCAGCGGGTCAGCATCCTCTCTGTCAGATGAGCGCTCCTTTGCGACATATCCTCTGCTTTCGTACGCGAAAGCCTTTGATTAGTTTCATTATACGCAAATCAAGCCAAAAAGTCAAGATGTTTCTGCAAATTCCGATATTTTCGTGATTTTGCACAAGATTTCAAACGGATTATGTGATTCAGCTTGATACGCTGTCTATCAAGGAAGTTCGAAATCAACATAAAGATGTGATAAAAAGTAAGCAGATTTTTTCAGTTTTAAATCGCAATTCTGTCCGATTTTCAGTCCCGAATCTTAAAAATGTACGGATCGTGCATTGCAGAAATATCGCAGTTTAGCCGAATATTTCTGAAATTGGTATGATATTGCAATTTCAAGCGAAATCGCAATAATTTCACACATTTTCAGCATCGTTTCAGTAAACAGTGGTATGATAAAAACATCAAAGGGAGATTGTCCCGTGGGCGGGAAATAATTACCATATGAAAGGATGAAAACCATGAAAAAGAAAAACAGCATGAAAAAACATGCATCGGTGATTGCAGCCTCTGCAATGGCGGCTGTACTGGCGGTTCCGGTATTTGCAGCGGTCAGCGGTGATGTCAACGGCAGCAATTCACTGGAAATCGCGGACGCTGTCATGCTCACGAAGTATCTCACAACGCAGGGTGAACTCACCGATCCCGCAGCCGGTGATTACAACACCGACGGCGTGATCAACGCGGTTGACCTGACCCTGCTCAAGCGCGCGCTGCTGACAGGCTCTCAGTCCGATCAGCCGCAAACGCCTGTGCAGCCCGAGGATCCAGTCTCTGATAATGTAGTCGCGGCGGTCACCTTCGCGGACGGCTCTGTCACGCTGGCAAACGCTGCCGGCAGCGAAGTCGCCGCTGACAAGGCTGAAAATGTCACCGTGACGAACAATACCGTTGTCACGATCACCCAGCCCGGTGAAATTGATGTGGACGGCACCTGCGCAAACGGTCAGCTCTGTGTGAATGTGGACAAGACCGCTTATCCGGAAGGACAGGTCACGCTTAATCTCCGCGGACTGACGCTGACGAATCCCGGTGACTCCCCGATCTATGTCGCATCCATCGCCGAAGAATGTGTGATCACGGTCAAGAAGGATACCGTCAACACGATCACGGACGGAAGCGAGTACACAAATGCCGACGGCGACTCCGGCGCGATCTACTCCTGCGATGACCTGAAATTCAAGGGCAAGGGCACGCTGATCGTCAACGGCAAGTGCGCAGACGGCATCGTCTCGAAGGATGATATCAAGATCTGGAACGGCGATATTCAGGTCACGGCTGCTGATGACGGCATCCGCGGCAAGGATTCTGTCCGCATCGGTGATCCCGATGCAACAGATAACTATGAAGCACTCAAGCTGACTGTCAAGGCGGAGCAGGGCGACGGCATCAAGTCCACCAGCACAACAACCGCCAAGTCTGACGGCACGGCTGTCAATCAGGGATTTGTCCGCATCAACGGCGGCACAGTCAATATCACTTCCTATCTCGACGGCATTCAGGGCGAACAGAGCGTTGAGATCAACGGCGGCGATATCACGATCAAGACCTATGAAGGTTCCTCGTTCGGCGGCACCACAACCGGCGGCGGTCAGGGCGGCTGGGGCGGCTTCGGCGGCGGCATGGGTATGGACGGCAACGCAAACAAGACCGATGTCTCCGCAAAGGGCATCAAGGCTGTCGGCATCTATGACGAAGCAGGCACCACTTGGCAGAGCGCCGGTGATATCACAGTCACGGGCGGTCATATCACGGTCGATTCCTCGGATGACGCACTCCACTGCGGCGGCAGCATGACGCTGACCGGCGGCGTGTTCAGCATCGCGACCGCAGATGACGGTTTTCATGCAGATCACAATGTCACAATCGGCACAGAGAACGCCGGGACCTATGACGATGTGCAGATCTATGTCTCCAAGGCATATGAGGGCATCGAGGGCGTCTATATCTATCAGAACAGCGGCACTGTCTACATCGTCTCCACTGATGACGGCTACAATGCAGCAGGCGGCGCTGACGGCTCCGGCGGCGGCAACAATATGCCGTGGGGAGGCGGCGGCATGAGCAGCTCCTACGGCGAGCTCTTGCTGCGCGGCGGTCTGGTTGTTGTAAACTCTGCAAACGGCGACCATGACGGTCTCGACTCGAACGGTCCGATCAATATCACGGGCGGATATTATCTCTGCAACGGTCAGGAACCGCTGGACGGCGGCGACGGCTACACCATTACCCAGACCGGCGGCACCTATATCACCATGACCGCAGGCAACACGAACCTCGGCACAACCTATACAATCAAGGACAGCTCCGGCAAGGCAGTTGCAACCTTCAAGAGCGCAGGCGGCAATGCAGGCATCTCCTCGAAGGATAACTCGACCGCATATTCCGGCACATCCGTGACCGGCGGTACAGAAATCCTCGCGGATTGTCCTTACGGCGTCACGCTCGGCGGCACAGTCTCCGGCGGCACACAGATCACCGGCTCGGCATCCTCGGGCGGCGGCCCCGGCGGTCCGGGCAGAGGCTGGTGATCCATCCGATACACATATACTGAATCAGAACAGGCATCTCCGATCCCCTTCCGGAGATGCCTGTTTTTTTGCATGTTCCGCAGTCCTGATACATAGGATTTCAGCAGATGCACATGTGCCGAAAATGTCGAAACACGGCGTTTCTTGACATTTTTCCGGTCATATGCTATAATATAGATTGGTTTTTTGTGAACAGACGCTTTTCTGTTCGTCCGCTGTTCAATCGGAGGTATCTATGAATCAGCAAAACAACCGTACCGGCGAGATCATCCGCGTCAGCTACCGCGGCATTGCGGTCAATCTGCTGCTCGTGGTATTCAAGGCAATCGTCGGACTCACGGCGCATTCCATTGCCGTTGTGCTCGATGCGGTCAACAATTTGAGTGACGCGCTTTCATCCATTATCACAATCGTCGGTGCAAAGCTTGCCGGAAAAGCCGCCGACCGCAAGCATCCTTACGGGCACGGCAGAATCGAATACATCAGTGCTTCGATCATCGCGCTGCTTGTTCTGCTCGCCGGACTGACATCCATGAAGGAGTCATTCGCAAAGCTTATTCATCCGGCTGAGACAAAGCACACGATCTTTTCGATTATCATTCTCGTTGCGGCTGTTGCAGCGAAGATTCTGCTCGGCAAATACTATCAGAAAAAAGGCGCAGAGCTCAATTCCGATTCGCTCTCCGCATCCGGAACAGATGCGCTCTTTGACGCTGTGCTCTCCTTTGCCACTTTGATCGCCGCTGTGATCAGCATGACGGTCGGCTGGAATCTCGAGGGACTGCTCGGCATTGTCATTTCGGTCTTTATCCTGAAAGCAGGCTATGAGATCATCAAGGAGACGCTCAATCAC
>CAMKLV010000018.1:0-47595 GCA_946413695.1 uncultured Ruminococcus sp.
CGATCTTGTCGGCGCAATCTATATTGCTCCGCTGAAAGCGCTCATCAACGATCAGTTCAGCCGCATGACGGAGCTTTGTGAGCCCGCGGATATCAAAGTCTGGCGCTGGCACGGGGATGTCGGGCAGTCGCAGAAGGCGAAGCTGCTGAAACATCCCTCGGGCATTCTGCAGATCACGCCGGAATCGCTCGAAGCGCTGATGCTCCACAAGCACGCGATGATTCCCGCGCTGTTCCGTGATCTGCGCTTTGTGATCATCGACGAGGTACACTCCCTGCTGCGCGGCGACCGCGGCGGTCAGACACTCTGCCTGATTGAGCGGCTCTCGGATCTCTCCGGTGCAAAACCGCGCCGAATCGGTCTTTCCGCGACAATCGGCGACATCGAGCAGACCGCGGAATATCTCGGGACAGGCTCCGGACGGAATACGGTCATTCCGCAGATTGCCGCACAGAAATCGACATGGCGCCTCTCGATGGAGCATTTTTACGCAATGGATACGCAGGCGGCGGAGGGCAAAGAGGTCGATGCACCCGAGGCGCTCGAGCCGGAGACCGATCCCGCGCCGAATCACGCCGATCCTGCATACGGCTATATCTTTTCGCATACGCGCGGAAAGAAGTGTCTGGTTTTTGTCAATTCACGCGAGGAGTGCGAGGCGGTGACAACGTCGCTCCGGCAGTATTGCGAATGGAATCACGAGCAGGACAGATTCCTGATTCATCACGGCAATCTCTCGGCTTCGTTCCGCGAGACCGCAGAAGCCGTCATGAAGGATGAGGAGCAGGTCATGACAACCGTGACCACCGCGACGCTCGAGCTCGGCATTGATATCGGCAAGCTGGAGCGCGCATTTCAGCTGGATGCGCCGTTTACGGTCTCCTCGTTTCTGCAGCGCATGGGACGCACGGGCAGACGCGGTCTGCCGCCGGAGATGTGGTTCGTCATGCGCGAGGAGGAGCCCGAGGCACGCGCGATGCTGCCCTCAACAGTGCCGTGGAAGCTTTTGCAGGGCATCGCGCTGGTGCAGCTTTACGCCGAGGAGCACTGGGTCGAGCCGCCGAAGCTGGACCGTCTGCCGTTCAGCCTGCTCTATCACCAGACGATGAGCACGCTTGCTGCAAACGGCGAAATGACACCGGCGCAGCTTGCAGGCAGGGTATTGAAGCTGCAGCCGTTCCACCGCATCACGCAGGATGACTACCGCACGCTGCTGCGGCATCTGATCGAAAAGGATCACATTCAGCGGACGGAGCGCGGCGGTCTGATTGCAGGGCTTGCCGGTGAGCGCGTGATCAATAACTTCAAATTCTACGCGGTTTTTCAGGACAGCGAGGAGTTCACGGTCCGCTCGGAGTCGCAGGAGATCGGCACGATTGTTCAGCCGCCGCCTGCCGGAGAAAAAATCGCGATCGCAGGCCATGTCTGGGTGGTGGATGAGGTCGATTTCGACCGCCATGTCGTCTACTGCACGATGGTCAAGGGCAAGGTGCCTGCATATTTCGGCGACTGCCCGGGCGATATCCAGACGAGGATTCTCGAGCGGATGCACAAGGTGCTGCAGGAGGACAAGCAGTATCCCTATCTGATGAAAAACGCGGTTGCGCGTCTGGAGCTTGCCCGTCACACGGCGGCAAATTCCGGATTGCTGCAGGAGCCGCTGATCTGTCTCGGCGGCGAGATGTGGGCGCTGTTCCCGTGGCTCGGCAGCTATGCATTTCTTGCGATGGAGCGTTTCCTGAAGGTGAAATGTGCGCAAAAGCTGTTCCTTTCGGGTTTGTCGCCGTCCAGACCGTATTTCCTGACATTCAAGATGAAGGTCAGCAAGGCGGAGTTTTTCCGGATTGTTGCAGAGGCGGCAGCGGAGGAGTTTGATCCGATGGATCTTGTGTATCCGGATGAAATTCCGCTGTTTGAAAAGTATGATGAATATGTACCGGCAGAGCTTGTGCGCAAGGGCTTTGCTTACGGCATCCTTGCCGTGGATGAAATGAAGGCGCGCATTCAGAGCTGGAATGCGGCACATTGAGCGCAAGCAAGGAGAGGGTTTTATGAAACACAAACGGGTATGCGGCATCGGGCTTGCCGCAGCGGCTGCATGTCAGATCATTCTGCCGCAGCTTCCGGCGGTTACGGCGGCAGCGGCAGGGATGAAGACATGTTCGCTCGAAGTTTTTTCCGGCAATGTGCTCGCGGTGACGCAGGGCGATGCCGACCGCGATTTCTATGATACGATCATCTACGACGCGGCGAAAGGCACGCTCTCTGCGGACGGCGGTGCGCCGGAAACTGTCTGCGGCGATCTGCAGGTGCAGAACGGCGAGCTGATGCTCCGCACGGACGGCAGTGCGAAATCTGCGGGCAGAAAGCTGGAGTCCTTTTCGGATGCTGCCGAACAATGGGGCTATACAGTTGACGAGCAGGACGGTATCCTCAAAATTACCAACGAATTCCAGACCGCCCGTCTGATCGTCAAGGCGGCGGGGAAGATTGATCTGCACGGTGCGGAATCCGCAGCGGAGGGCTACCGCGGACTGCACATTCTGCAGTATGCAGATTCGGCGGCGGCATACCGCGCCTATCAGGCATACTGCGCGGATCCTGCGGTGGAATATGTCCAGCCCTCGCACCGCATCACGCTCGATGCGCAGGCGCTGGACAGTGCGGAACCCTGCGCGGAGGATGCAGAAGCCGCAGCGGAGCAGCCTGCGGAAAAGCAGTATAATTCATGGGGCGTCCCGCTGATCGGCACAGAGGATTTTATCGCGAAATATCTCGATGCAGAAGCGCTGCCGGAGGTCACGGTCGCAGTCATTGATACGGGCATCAATCCGGTGCCGAAGCTCTTTGCGGGCAGAATTCTTGAGGGCGGCATCAACATTTCGGATTCCGGCGATGACACCGTCGAGGATGATCTCAATCACGGCACGCATGTCACAGGCACGATCTGTGAGATGACGCCGAACAATGTCAAGATTCTGCCGATCAAGGTGTTTGATGAGCAGGGCAGTGCCTCGGATGAGCAGATTTATCTCGGGCTGATGCATGCGCTCGAGAAGGGCGCAGATGTTGTCAACATGAGCTTCGGCGGACTCGGCGTCAGCCCGCTGGAAATTGAGGCCATGTCGATCGCGGATGAAAACGGCATGATCTGCTGTGCGGCAGCGGGCAACAACGGCGACGATGCCGGATACTACTATCCGGGCAGCATCGCAAGCTGCATTACAGTCGGCGCGGTGACAGAGCAGATGGAGCGCGCCGCATTCTCGAACTACGGCAGCTCGGTCGATGTTGTGGCGCCGGGATTCAACATCCTGAGCTATGTGCTCGGCGATGAGGAGAAAAAGGAAACGCAGAACGGCACCAGTATGGCGACACCGCATGTTTCGGCGTGCTGTGCGCTGCTGCGGACCTATGATAAAAAGATGACGCCGCAGCGTGCAGAGGCGCTTCTGCGGCTGAATGCAAAGGATCTCGGTCCGGCAGGCTTTGACCGCGATTATGCGTGGGGCTTTGTCAATATGGCGGATTTCCGATGGGATGACGGTATCTGTCCGGCGCCGGAGTTTTCCGAGGAATCGGGCAATTACGGCAAGGCGCTTACAGTCGAACTGACGGTTGATCTTGATGATGCGCAGATTTACTACACAACCGACGGCACCGCCCCGACACCGGAAAACGGCACGCTCTATCAGGAGCCGGTGACGATCTCTGAGACCACGCAGCTGCTCGCGGCTGCCGTGCGCAAGGGCTGGATCGGCAGCGCGGCATCCGAAGCGGTGTATACGATCAACGGCGAGGATGTCAGGGCGGCATATACGGTGAAGGACGGCGTTCTGATGTCCTATCGCGGCGTTCGGGAAAAGCTCTATGTGCCGGAGGAGATTGACGGGCAGAAGATCACGGCGATTGCACCGCATGCCTTTGAAAACAACCATTTTACGGCAGAAATCCAGCTGCCTGCATCGGTCACGGCGATCGGGGATTCTGCTTTTGCGAACTGCTCGGAGCTTGAGCGGTTCTATGCGCCCGGCGCGGAGACGCTCGGTGCCGAAGCCTTTGCAGACTGCGAAGTGCTGCGCGAGGTCATTCTCGCGGATACGGTCAAATCGGCAGGGAAATCCGCATTCCGCGGCTGCTGTGCGCTGACAGAGATCGCGCTGCACGGTCTGACGGCTGTACCTGAAAAGCTCTTTGCGGACTGCTTCATGCTGAACAAGGCGGATCTGCCGGATGCGGAAACCGTCGGAGACGAGGCGTTCTCCGGCTGCCTGAGCCTGACTGATCCGCTGCTCAGGTGGAAACATCTCACGGCAATCGGGGACGGCGCTTTTGCGGATTGCGCGGCATGGGCAGGGGATGTCCGCCTGCCTGCGCTGAAAACGCTCGGTGAGGGCGTGTTCTCCGGAGACAGCAGTCTGCACAGCGTCATGCTGCCGCAGCAGATCACCGAACTACCGGCATACACATTCGACGGGTGTACAGCAATACGTCAGCTCTCGCTGCCCGGCGTGACAAAGATCGGCGCGCGTGCGCTTGCCCTGCAAACGGGCAGACTGGTCATCCCGACCGGGCTCGACTATGCAAAGATCACGTCGGTCGGTGCGGGAGCGTTCTATGGGTTCATGATCGGCAACGGCTATGATACCACCGTATTCTCCGCACTGGAAACTGTCGCTGCGCAGACATTCGCCGGTGCCAATGCCGGAGCGCTCTCGTTCCCGAAGCTGAAAACGGCTGCGGAATCTGCCTTTGCAGATGCGAAAATTGACTGCGTGATTCTGGAAAATACGGAGACGATTGCATCCGGAGCGCTGACGGGCTGCCGGTCTGTCCGGCTGACGGAAACGCTGAAATCCGCCGCCGCCGATGCCTTTGCACCGGAAACATGGATCGTTGCGGAATCTGTGCTTGCAGCGCTCAAAGAGAATGAGGGTCTGCAGCTCTGCGATGAGCCGCTTGTAATGCGTGTCAATGCGGAAAATATCCAGCTGCAGCAGCATGAATCGGCGTTCCTGCGCGTGCTTGCCTGCGGTGACAATCTGAAGTATCAGTGGTACATTGTTTCCGGCGACACACAGACCGCGGTCAAGGGCGCGGAGCAGCCGGAATACTGTCCGGATACATCTGCGGCAGGCACGAAAACCTATCGCTGCATCCTGACCGATGAACAAGGCAAGACCGAGCAGGTCGATATCAGGGTGACTGTCAGCAAGGGCGAAGAACCGGAAACACTGGAACCGGAAACGCTCTGTGAACAGAACGCCGACAGCACGTATTTTGCGCAGATCAGCGTGCCGGAATCTGGCGATTACCGAATTACGGCAGAGGGCAATGCCGCGGCAGGCGGCGTTCTCTGCGATGCAGCCGGTCAGCCGGTTGCGGAATTTGAAAGTCTGCTGCAAGGCGGCGAGGTGCTGAAAGCGGCGCTCACTGCCGGCAAAACCTATTATCTCCGCTGCGATGCACGCTGGAAGGGCGACTACGCACTGCATCTTTCCAATGCGGCAGCACCGGAGACCGATATCTCCGAATGTGCGCTCAAAGTTACGGTGCAGAGCTCGGCGGTCTATGATTCCGGCTATGAACCGGAGGTCATTGTCCGCAAGCCGGACGGCACTGCACTGACGCGCGACAAGGATTTTATCCTGCGGTTCACAAAGCACAATCAGCTGATCCGCATCTCTGTTTACGGCATCGGCAGCTGCAGCGGCTACACCGAAACCACTGTGACCTGCTATGAGAAAATCCCCGAGGATACGCCGGTTCCGGTGCAGATCGGCTACGATAAGGAAGAAGCGGTTTATGTCTTTATCCCGAAGACAACCGGCGTCTACAATTTCTATGCGGGCATCGAGCAGGGCTATGCTGAGGAGCAGCTTGCATATAACCGCACCGGCAGATATGTCGGCGGTTCCAGATATGTGAATATCCGGACAAGATGCTGGGTCGCGGATACACCGCAGCATGATGACACCGTCTATGCCTACAGCGATTATTCGTCGATCACCAAGGAATATTTCAATGCGCCGGTGACGCTCAATGCCGGTCAGACCTATTACTTTGTCTGCTCGGGATCTTCCGGCGCGCTTTACCGCCTGCTGATTACGCAGGAGAACTATGATATCCGCAATGCCGAAATCACCGGCTCGTTCAGCGCAATCTATTCTGAGGGCGTCAGCTTCTCCCCGCGGATCCGCGTCAAACTCGATGACAGGGAACTGACAGAGGGCGTGGATTATCAGCGCTATGACAGCCGCAGCGATATCCCCGGCAAGGCAGAGGTCACCGTCATCGGCATGGGACTTTACTACGGCAAAATCACAAAGCAGTATGAGATTATGTACGAGGAGCCGGAGCCTGCCGAGACGCTGACACCGCTGGATACGCCGGTCGAGGTGACATGCTCTGAGCAGCGCGTCAGGACGATCTGGTTCAAGGCGGAAACCGGCGAAACGCCGAACGAGACCGTGCGCTACCGCGTTCTCAATGAGCGCGTGTCCGGCGGCAAGATGCAGTATTCGCTCTACCGCTACGATGAGCGCTTTGATTCCTGTGCGCTGATGCTGCCGATGAACGGCGAACAGAATGACTATCTGCTGACAAACGGCACCTATGTGCTCGCGGTCTCGCGCGAGTATCCGGAGCTTTCATCCAAGGCGAATATCTCGGTTTTGATTCCGCATTCGATCACGGATGCCGTGCTGACGATCACCGATCAGCCGTATACGGGCAGTGCTGTCCCGCTGCCGGTGCAGGTGCATGCAGCAGACGGCACAGCGCTTGAGGTTGACCGCGACTTCCGGATCAACTACAAGGAAAGCAACATCATGTTCGGCACGGTGAATTTTGCGCTGTATGCGACTCCGCGGACATTCGGCTATCAGGAAGGCAGCTTCGAGATTTATGTCGATCTGCCGGAGGATGCGCCGCTGCTGGAGCTCGGTGCGCACAGTGTCAGCGTGACGAAAGAGGACCGTCTTGCGGTGTACCGCGTCACGCCGGAGACCGATACCGAATATGTGCTCTGCACTTCGGATGTATCGGATATCGTGCTGCGTGTGTTTACGCCGGAGGCGGAGATGCTCGAGCAGGATTACGGCGCGGGCACAAAATCCGTGACCTTCACGGTGCCTGCGGGTGAAACGCGGTATCTGATGGTCAAGTTCAACGGCACGGCGCGTGAGGGCACGATTCACTTCCGGCTGGAGACAACGCTGCGTCTGCTTTCCGCCTGCGAAATCGACGCGGAAACGCAGGTCTGGACGGGGGAACAGATCACGCCGAAGGTCACCTTCAAAGACGGCGATTATGTGCTCATCGAGGGCACAGATTACCGCATGCGCTACACAGTGGACGATGTCAACATCGGTACGGCAACTGCGAATTATGTCGGCATGGGCAAATATTTCGGCACCTGCGATGTCGAGTTTGATATCATTCCGGAGAACCTCTTTGAATCAGACTTCTTCGAGCCGGTTCCGCTTGCGCTGGATACTTCGTATCAGATTGACAAAAACAAGGATCAGTATCTCGTGCTGAGCTACAAGGCAGGCATCGAGACCGCGCTGCAGGCGACATTCTTTGAGGCAATGTGCAAGCTGAGCGTGCAGTGCTATGATGCATCCGGCGCAATGACGGAGAGTATCTTCTTCAAACCGAGCGGCACACTCGAGGCGACGGTTCCGGCAGGGGAGACGGTCTATTTCCTTGTTTCCGCAACGAACATTTCAAGCTGGAATCAGCACTTCTGCGTCATGCTCCATGATGCCGACAGCGACAAGATGCGCACGGTCCGCGATGAGGCGGGCGGCATCGGCTACCGCATTTCCGAATCCGGCGATTATGCAGAAGCCTATGAGATCATCCCGGGCGAGCACACGCACCTGACGCTCCTGCCGGAGATCGAGGGCGTACCGGTCAGCTATGTGCCGGAGGCACTGTTCACCAATCTGGAACCGGATATGGTTGTGACCGGCTATGCAGGCTGCGCGGCTGCGGATTACGCAGACCGTTACGGCTTTATCTATCAGCAGGCGGCGGCGCCGGAGCAGAAGCCGGTGACAGGAGATCTCAACAATGACGGCAGATGCTCTGCTGCAGATATCGCTGTTTTCAATGCGATGCTGGCGGAGGATCCGCGTCTGGATGCGGCACTGTTCCCGTTTGCATCCGCCGATCTCAACGGCGACGAAATGCTCGATCTGCTCGATTTGCGCGCGCTGCGTCTGCTCATCGGGCAGTAACAGGATTTTTATTATGCTTTCGTTTTTCATTCACACATTCCCCACATTTCAAGGGTAAACTGAAAACATAAAATCAGCTTACAGACTGAAAGCGGGGCTTATGGAAGCGGAGTCTGCTGCGCTGCGGCAGGCTCCGTTTTTCCGGAAAGGATGAAACGAATGACTGGATCAAAACGGATACTTGCAGTGCTGACCGCCTTGACCTGCATTGCGCAAATGACCGCCTGCGCGGAGAAAACAGATTCTTCTTCGGAGAGCACAGCGGCACAGGAGACGGCGCGTATTGACGAAACAGAACCGACGGCGGAAACATCTGCGGCGGAAACGGCTTCGGATGCATCCGGCACTGGTGAGAGCAAGCTCACCAAGGCGGATCTGAACACCGAATGGGGCGCAGATGCCGTGACACTTGCTTTCAGCGGCGACAGCGTCACGCCTTCTTCTGAGGACGGTCTCATCGTGCAGGACGGCGTTGTGACAATCACAAAAGGCGGCGACTATGTCCTTTCCGGCACACTCGATGACGGCAGAATTGTTGTGAATCTCGCGGATAAACAGGAGAAGGCGCATCTGGTGTTCAACGGGCTTTCGGTTACATGCAGCACCGGTGCGCCGCTGACAATCCTGCAGGCGGATAAAACAGTTATCACGCTGGCAGAGGGAACGAAAAACGCCCTGACCGACGCAAAAGAGTACACCGCGTTTGATATCACAGATGCGGAGAACCAATATCCGAATGCGTGCATCGCCTCCAAGGATGATCTGACGATCAACGGCAGCGGCGCCCTGCAGGTCAGTGCAAATTATAACAACGGCATTCACTGTTCCGATGATCTCAAGCTTGTCGGCGGCGAGATTACGGTCAGCGCTGTCAATCACGGCATTCGCGGCAATGATTCGGTGCTCGTGCATGACGGCAAAATCTCGGTCACATCCGGCGGCGACGGCATCAAATCGTCCACGGCGGATCAGGACGGAAAAGGGGACATCCTGATTGAGGGGGGCACGGTCACGGTCAATGCGGAGCAGGACGGCATCGACGCTGCATCTGCATTGACCGTCACCGCAGGAACCCTCGATCTGACAGCAGGCGGCGGTACCGCAAACGCCGCAGCGCATACCGATGATATGAGCGGATTCGGATTCGGCGGCGGTATGCACGGCGGAATGGGCAGAGGTGATTTCGGCGGTTTCGGCGGCAGGGATGATGCTGCGAGCCCCGATGCAGACCCGCTCGCATTCACCGGCGGTCTCAGCGTGACGGCGGAGGAGACGGAATCCGCTGACAGCTCCGCGCCGAGCACCAAGGGCATGAAAGCTGCGCAGGCGTTGACCGTCACCGGCGGCAGCATCACGGTCAATTCCGCGGATGATGCAGTCCATTCCGACAGCAGCGTGACGGTCTCCGGCAATGTAAAACTGACACTCGCAGCGGGCGATGACGGCATCCATGCGGACAGCAGCATCACGATCGACGGCGGCGAGATCGACATCACGCAGTCTTATGAGGGCATCGAAGCCGCAGAGATCACAGTCAATGACGGCACGGTGCATCTGAAGTCTTCAGATGACGGCTTCAACGCCTCAGACGGCTCCGGCGGCGGCATGGGCTTCAACCGGAACGGCTCCGGCGAGCTGAATCTCAACGGCGGCTATATCTATGTCAATGCGGACGGCGACGGGCTCGATTCCAACGGCAATATCACGATGAAGGGCGGTACGGTGATCGTCTGCGGCCCGACGAATGACGGCAACGGCCCGCTCGATTCCGGCGACAACAATAACACGATCACGGTCACGGGCGGCACCCTGATTGCGGTCGGCTCCACGGGCATGATGGAGGTGCCGGAGTCCAATTATATCGCCGCAGCCGATCTCAATGCGGCAGCAGGCACGCTGATCGTTGTGACGGATGATGCGGACAATGTGCTCGCTGCACTGAAAACGCCGAAGCAGGCACAGGGCATCGTGTTCAGTGCGAACGGCATGTCCGACGGCTACAAGGTCTACACCGGCGGCACCTATGACGGCTCGTTCAACGCGGATGATTTCGCACAGGGCGGCAGCTATTCCGGCGGAACGCTTGTCGCATCGGGCAGCGGCGGAGGCGGCGGATTCGGTATGGGCGGATTCGGCGGCATGCACGGCGGCAGACAGGACGGTGCAGACGGCATGACCCCGCCCGACGGCTTCGGCAGCGATATGACACCGCCTGACGGTGACTTCACGCCGCCTGACGGCTTTAACGGTGATATGACACCGCCTGACGGTTTCAATGGCGATATGACGCCGCCTGACGGCAATTTCGGCGGCGGGCGCGGACGCGGCAGCAGAGGAAACCGTGCGGCTGAATCACAAGGAGATACATGATAGTTCAGCGGCATCCGAAAAAATCGGGTGCCGCTGCAAAAAAAATCTGAAAAAACACTTGACAAAGCAAAATGAATATGCTATAATGAATAGGCTTGAATAAAACAAACGAATCCCGTATTCCACAGACAGCCGGCAGCGCGTCAGCGCAGAAGTCCAGCCGAGGAGTGCCGGTCGTTCCCGTTTGATACGTGAACTCCGCCTCTCCGATGTTTCGGGAGAGGCTTTTTTAATGCCTCCGTTCGGATGTTTGTTCGGCCGATCACAAAACCGGAGGTGAAAAAACATGCCTAGTGAAAAGGTTTTGCAGGCAAAGCAGGAAAAGGTCAACGCTCTGACCGAGCAGCTCAAGAATGCTGCTGCATGCGTGCTCGTGGACTACAAGGGTATCACCGTTGAGGAGGATACCAAGCTCCGTAAAGAGCTCCGTGAGGCAGGCGTCAGCTACTCTGTTCAGAAGAACACCCTGATCCGCCTTGCTATGCACAACATCGGCTTCGAGCAGTTTGACGGTATCCTCGAGGGTACCACCGCAATCGCGACCAGCGAGGGCGATCAGACTGTCGCAGCCCGCATTCTCGGCGAATTCGCTGAGAAGTCCAACGGAAAGTTCAGCCTGAAGGCTGGTTTCGTTGACGGTGAGTTCTATGATGCTGACGGCGTCAAGGCACTCTCCAAGATCCCGTCCAAGGACGTTCTGCTCGCACAGCTCGTCGGTTCCCTTCAGGGTCCGATGCAGAAGCTCGCTGCGACGCTGCAGGCTCTCGTGGACAAGAAGAACGAAGAGGCTGCCTGATTATAAGGCTGCCTGAACCCAAATCAATTTTTATTTTTGAAAAGGAGAATTATCATGGCTTCCGAAAAGACAATGAAGTTTATCGAAGATATCAAGGCACTCTCCGTTCTCGAGCTGGCTGAGCTGGTCGAGGCAATTCAGGAAGAGTTTGGCGTTACCGCTGTTGTTGCAGCAGCAGGTCCGGCAGCTGGCGCAGGCGCTGGCGCTGGTGAGGCAGAGAAGACTGAGTTCGACATCGTTCTCAAGTCCTTCGGCGACGGCAAGATGAACGTTATCAAGGCTGTCAAGGACGTTCTCGGTCTCGGCCTGAAGGAGGCTAAGGCTGCTGTTGAGGGTCTCGGCACTCTGAAAGAGGCTGTTGCAAAGGCAGAGGCTGAAGAGATCAAGAAGAAGCTCGAAGAGGCTGGTGCTACCATCGAGCTGAAGTAATTTTACTTCGCTTTCTGAAAGACTGCGTATCCCAAGCGGATATGCAGTCTTTTTTTATCCTGAATCTGGTCTTGATTTTTTGTTTGTTTTATTGTATAATGATGTCAAAATCTTGCAGCTTTGTCTGACAGCAGGGGGTGTCTGAAATGGCAGGTTATCTGCATACGGTTCCGATCAATCAGGTGGTGTTTCAGAAGCCGGCAGGAAAAACCGCTTCCATGCTCCGGTCGAAAAAACTGAATCATGATCTGGGGCGGATTCTCTTCGGGGCTTTATTTGTTGTGCTGCTCCTTTTCGGCCTGTTTTATTTCTGGGAAGGCAGCCGGGAGCTTCTTTGGCTTCTCGCAAGTATTCCGCTGCTGATTTATCTGGTGTCGGCATTGCGGATCGTGTTTGAGCCGCTGCCGCTTGTGCGCTATGGTACGGTGATTGAGCACCGCACATATAAAACCGGTTCAGCGCTCGACAATCACAAAAGATCAATTGCTCACACCATCAAGATTCGTCTGGATGATACCGGTGAGCTGATCCATGATCTCAATATCCGCGAGCCGTTTCAGACAAGCGGTCTGGACGGAATGCCGGTTGTGCTGGTGAATGGTCAGAACGGATTTGAAATCTTCCCCTCCTACGGACTGAATCCGCCGGTGTGGAATCCGGCGCCGATTCCGGTTGCGGCGGCTGTGCAGAGCGGCGGCTATGAGGTCACGCTGCCGGAGGTGCGGCTCGATCCGGTTCCGTCCGATCTCCGGAAAAAGCTGCGGAATGTACAGCTGCGCTGGCTCTTTTTCAGCGGCATCGTGGTGCTCCTGATGGTGTGCGCGATCACTTTCTGCATGTGCCTGCAATACGATTACACGCTGATTGATCAGCCTGAGATGCTGACGAAGATCGTTGCAGCCGCAGGCGCCGTGGTTTGGCTTTGTGTTGGTGCATCCGCGGTTAAGATCATTTCCAACTGGCCTGTGGGTGTCCCTGTCACGATTTTGAAGAGCTATCGCAGTCAAATCATTACATTCCGCGTGGAGCAGACCGGACAGATTGTCGCAGAGCAGCAGATCGAACGCTCCTACTGCGGTGATCTGAATCCCGGGATGTCCGTTGTGTTTGTTCAGATCAAGCGCGGAAAATACTATGTCTGCCCGATGAACGGCAAACTGAAATAGATGATTCTTCTCTGCCGGATTGATCATGCCATAAATAATATAAAGCCGCTTCATCCAGACAATTTAGCTGTTTGAAGCGGCTTTCTCTATCCATCATTATGCCCTTGCGGATTTGTAGCGGTCGAGCGCATCTGCAAGCCGCTGATTTTCCTGCTTTTCGCGCCGGAGAAACAGAACGGCACGCGAGACAAAGCAGATCAGGAAGCAGCAGACAAAGCAGATGAATCCGGCGATGCCGCCTTTTTCATGCAGCGGAATCCAGCCGAATGCAAGGATGCACACGAGGACTGTCAGGAAAGCGGAGCCTGTCGCCAGAATGACGCGCAGACCCGGCTTCATATCCTTGATGACAGTTTCACTGAGGAACAGCCGCGCCAGTGCAACAGCGATGAGATTTGCAAGCAGCATCTGCAGCATGACGCGGACGGTGATGCCCGCACTTCCGAGCGCGGCAAGCGGCGTGATATCCTTTGCCTGTTCGCCGAACAGCGAGACGAATGCAGAAAGGGCAAGTGCAGCGAGTCCGAGATTTCTCAGGACGTTCGTGATGTAATCAGACAGAAATTTTTTCATATTATTTCACTCCCAGTTTTTGTTTGAGCGCGTCCGCATATTGACGCGACACGATAATTTGGTCGCCGGTCTCGAGCGTCAGGCGCAGCCTGCGGTCAAGCTCTGTGCGGAGCGACCGGATCATTTTTACCTGCACGAGACAGGATTTGCTGATACGCAGAAATCCGCAGGGCTGCAGCAGCTCCTCGAGTTCATAGAGCCGCAGCTTTGTTTCGCGGCAGTCGCTCTGCGTATAGACGAAGGTTTTGCGGTCTACAGATTCCGCGTAGACAATTTCGGCAGCATCCAGCAGCGTTGTTTCGTCGCCGGATGTCACTGTGATTTTCTGCTCGAGCAGATGCAGCGCTGCAAGGATTTGTTCGAGCTCCGGTGTCAGTTTCGGGCTGCGGATCAGGATTTCGGTATCCGGATACGTGCCGTCGATTTGCATTGAGATTTTCACGCGATCACCTCTCTGTGTCCTATCATAGCACAAATGCCTGTCCGGCGCAAGACCCTTTGACCTGTCCTGTACATTTTCCGGACTGAAATGCCGGATGCGGGAGCTATTTTCATCTTTTTATCTTTTTGCTGTCATAATTGTATGCTAATCTAAGTATGGGAAATCAGAAAACGGAAAACGGGAGACCACATCAAAAGGGGGAACCCATATGGCGAAAACCTACAAAGCAGCAGCGATTGCCTACGCTGCACTGCTGCTCGGCTTCACGGGCTATCTGATGCTCGATACCTTTGTGCTCAGCTCTGCAAAACAGACCGGCGCCGCTGAGATGAATCTCTCGCTTTTTACAGATGAGACAAAACCGGCTGCGGAGCATGCCGCTGCCGAAACAGAAACCGCGGTGACTTCGTCTGCGGAAAAGACCTCTGCTCCTGTCTCCGGCACAGCGGGCAGCACGGCAGCCGCGAGCGAATCTTCTGCGGCCGGTACACAAAAGGCGATCCCGATCGGGACGGCGAAACCGTCAGCTGCGGCGTCTGCGTCCGCGGATGCACCTGCCTCGGAGACTGCGGCGCAGAGCACGGCGAAATCCACCACCGCATCCACAGCCGCGCCGGAGACCGATCCGCCGGAGACAGACCCGCCTGAGCCGGAGATCGAATTCATCAGCAACGAAACCGCGTATCAGGATGAAAACATCAGCATCACGCTTTCGCAGTACACGGAAAATGAGACGATGATCTATGTCGCGGATGTGGTGCTCAGCTCCGCGCAGTATCTCAAGACTGCGTTCGCAAATGATACCTACGGCAAAAATATCACCGCCAAAACGAGCGAGATTGCGGCGGCGAACAATGCGATCCTTGCGGTAAACGGCGATTTCTACGGCACGCACAATTCGGGATATGTGATTCGCAACGGCGTCCTTTACCGCGATATCCCGCGTGCGGATACAGATTTCCTCTGCATCATGGCGGACGGCAGCTTTTTCCTTACAACGAGCGATGAATACTCCGCGCAGGAGCTGCTGGATATGGGCGCATGGCAGTGCTTCATGTTCGGTCCGCGTCTGATCGAGAACGGCACCGTGACGGTTGATGATAACTCCGAGGTCGCGCGCGCAATGGCAAGCAATCCGCGGACGGCGATCGGCATTGTCGATGATCTGCATTATCTCTTTGTTGTCTCGGACGGCAGAACCTCGGAGAGTGACGGACTCTCGCTCAGCGAGCTTGCATCGTTTATGCAGGGTCTCGGCGCACAGACCGCCTATAACCTCGACGGCGGCGGTTCCTCGACAATGGTCTTCAACGGCAGCCTGATCAACAACCCGACAACCAGCGGCAGGTCGATCAAGGAAAGGAGCGTGAGCGACATTGTATACATCGGATATTGATGCGGGCAGAAAGCATGTCCTGAAGCATGCTGCGGCATCGCTGGGAGCGGCACTGTTTTTCGCATTCTCCGGCGCTGTCTATGAGCATTTCAGCTACGGGGTTTACTCGAACTTCACGCTTTATGCGTTTGTCTTTCCGCTGTTTGCAGGCATTTTGCTTGTGGCTGCGGCGATGAGAAAGGTGCAGCCGTCTTCGCGGACGCTGTTCCTGCTCCATGCCTGCTGGGCGACGCTGGCAGTCGGGAGCATGGCAGCCGGTGCCATCCGGATCAGCGGCAGAGAACATGCGCTGCTGCTTGTTTATCCTGCAGTCGGTGTGCTGCTCGGCATCCTGACATGCATCTCCTTCCGCAGGGATGCGAAAACAGAATAAAAAACAACCGCTCCGATCAGGTGATACTGACCGGAGCGGTTTGTGATTGTTCGCATATCAACATTGGTTTTGGTGCAGCGCACACGTTATAAATCCGTCGGGGTGACGGTCTGCACGGGGTTCTTGCCGGCAGAGCAATAGAAGCGCTGATAGCTCGAAGGCGTGCAGTGCTTAATCTCCTTGAAAATGCGGTTGAAGGTCGAGAGGCTGGAAAAGCCTGCCTGCATGGCGACCTCCGTGATCGGAATGGCGGGATCGAGCAAGAGCGTTTCCGCCGCGCGCGTCCGCCGCAGATTGATGTACTGCAGATAAGACATCGAATTGAACTGCTTGAAGATGCGGGAAAAGTGGAATTTGCTGTAGCCTGCGATTTCGGCGAGGGTATCCAGTGAAATGTCATACATGTAATTCTGGTCGATATATTTGAGTACCTGCTTGAATTTCTCGTTATACTGCACCATTTTGTCCTTGGCGCAGGCGAGTGTTTCGCGCGCCTGATCGAGCTGGAATTCGCGGATCGCAACGAGCATATTCACGAGATTCATATAGATTTTGACGTCTGCGATCTCGGAATCCTCATAGTAATCCGAATAGATATCGAGCATGGCTTTTTTGGCGCGCAGATAGAGGTCACGGTCGGTGTCCGGCGTGATCTGGAGCGGTGTGTTGAACACAGCCATCAGCGGCTCCAGCGCGGTGTTTCCGTGAAGAATGGACTGGTCGCACTGGAAGATGATGCGTCTGCCGGGCTGAGCGGGGAGCGTATGCAGCTCACCGGCAGGAATGATCAGAATCTCGCGCTCATTGAGCTTATATTCTCTGCCGCCGGCTTCGACGGTGAAGCCGTTTTCAATCGGCATGATGATTTCAACGGCGTTGTGCCAGTGCGTCGGATAGAATTCAGTTTCGACATTGTCATAGAGCATGACAAACCGTTTGTCTTCATATTCCACTGTCTCGAAGTCATCGTTCAGATGCTTAATCATATGCAGCCCCTCCTTTGCAAAGCATCGGGATACCCGTTACCGATCTCAGACAGCAATATTTGACCACTTATATATATTATATCGCAAAAAATGAAAAAAGTAAAGCACTTTTACCGTTTTTTTATCAAACTTTCAAAAAGACATGTATACGCTGCAGGCTCACATCTGTGCAGAATGTATGAAATCGACGAAGATACGTGGATTTCAAGATTTATTTATATTTGTGCAGCTTGCGCCGGATTTGTAACGGAATTGTCATATTTTGGCTTAAATGCGAAAAAACCGGAGCGCAGCCGGCTCCGGTTTTTGTGAAACAGTGATATCAGTAGAAGGTGGCGACGGGCTGTTCCGGCGCTTCTGCATCGGTGAGCTTGTTGACATGCAGCATCGGGACGAACACGCCCTGCATCTGATTGAAGCGCACCTCGATTGCACCGGTGACCATGACCCAGTGATCCTTATGCGGCACAAAATTGCGTCCGTACTGCGCGGCGATCCAGCTGTACTGGATATCCTCGACGCAGCAGGTCATGATATGCCGCCCGACCGCAAAGATGTTCGGGGGGAAGGTGCTGTTCTTGACGGCAAGCGCCTTGAACGTAACGGTCTTGTTCTCGTATTTTTTCGCATCCTCCATGAGGTCGCGGTAGAACAGTGCGAAGTCGCGGTCCTCAATGACAATGTTCTTCGCATTGACATCAAACGGCAGCGGGTCCTCGATATCATCAAAGACAGCCTCGCCGTCCGGATACTCATAGTAGATATCCGCACGCCGCGTGACGCCGCGCACGATCTGGTGATAGCTCTGCGCGTCAAGATCCTTGGTGAAGCGGTTGAAATAGACCAGCTCGCACATGTTGAGCTTATCAACCACAAGGCTGCGCATGTTCTGGTTGTAGTTCATGAAGGTGGTGGCATCGGCAATGAAGATCGCCTGATATACTGCCCAGTCATCGGGCATATTGTCAAAGAGCGCCTGAATCTGCCACATGCCGTTGTATTCCAGCATCACGCGCTCGGCGCGGCATTCCTTTGCCATGCGATCGAGATTCTCGGGCGTCAGCTCGCTGATATCCTCGAGCACGCGCATGGTGATGTCATACTCTTTGAATTTGGATGTATCGTATTCCTCGACACCCTCCTCGCAGACAAGCAGCAGCGTGCGCTCGCCGTTTGCAAAGTGGGCATCCTCGAGCGCATCCTGAATGAACTTTGTCTTGCCTGCTTCGAGAAATCCGAGGAACAGATATACGGGGAGAAACTCCTCCTGATTGTTGGGCATGGCGTCCTCCTTATTCTGCACAGAACAGCTTTGCGATGTTTTCTTCGTTCAGCTTGGAACCGATCACGCACAGTCTGCCGGTTGTTTCAGCGCTGCCGGTGCGGACATCCGGTGTACCGGGGACATAGTCAAAGTGAATCCACTGACCGTTCTCGCCCGCAACGATGCCCTTGGCGCGCAGAACGAGACCGAACTTCTCCTCATCGGAGAGTGCCTCGAGCGCTGCGGTGATTGCTTCAGCGGTGTAGGTTTTCGGCGTCTCGATGCCCCAGCTTGTGAAGACCTCGTCTGCGTGGTGGTGATGGTGATGCTCATGATCGTGGTCATGATCGTGGCAGCCGCAGGTGCAGTCCGGACCGTGATCGTGGTGATGATGCTCGTGCTCGTCCTCATCATCGTGGTCATGGTGGTGGTGATGATGCTCGTGCTCGTCTTCATCATCGTGATCGTGGTGGTGGTGGTGATGCTCGTGCTCGTCCTCATCATCGTCATGGTGATGGTGGTGATGATGTGCAGTTTCCTCCTCGAGCAGTGCCTTGAGCTCGTCATCGAGCGTATTCTTCTGCGTCATTGCCGCGATCAGCTGCGCACCGGAAAGCTCGTCCCATTCTGTGGTGACGATCGGTGCCGCCGGATTGAACTGGCGCAGACGCTCGACGGTATCATTGAGCTGCGATTCGGTCAGACCGCCGGTGTGGCTGAGAATCAGGCAGCTTGCATAGGTGATCTGGTTGTTGAAGAACTCGCCGAAGTTCTTTTGATACATCTTGCACTTTTTCGCATCGACAACGGTGGTGAAGCCGTCGAGCTCGACATCCTCCATGTGGAGATTCTGAACAGCGCTGATAACATCGCTGAGCTTGCCGACGCCGGAAGGTTCAATCAGGATGCGGTCCGGCTGATACTCCTCGAGCACCTGACGGAGCGCCTTGCCGAAATCACCGACGAGCGAGCAGCAGATGCAGCCGGAGTTCATCTCGTTGATCTGGATGCCTGCCTCCTTGAGAAAGCCGCCGTCAATGCCGATCTGACCGAATTCGTTTTCGATCAGCACGAGCTTTTCGCCCTTGAAGCCGTCCTGAATGAGCTTCTTGATGAGCGTGGTTTTACCGGCTCCGAGGAAGCCGGAGAAAATGGTAATCTTTGTCATGAAGACACACTTCTTTCTATGGAATTTCCGCTGTAAACGGTCTCAACTATATATTATAGCATATATTCCTGCAAAAAGCAAACAATTTCACCAGATTTTCAAAGAGCGCACTGCATCAGCACGGCGGCTTCATCCGGTTGTGAGTAATAGCGCGGACGGTAGCCGTTCTGCGTGAATCCGAGGGATTCGTAGAGCGTGCGCGCCGGCAGATTGCTCTCGCGGACTTCGAGATAGCAGACCGTACAGACGCCCTGCATCATTTCCGTGACCGCGTTCCAGAGCCGTTTTGCGATGCCATGCCGCCGGTAATCCGCATCGACACAGAGCGTGTTCAGCGTCAGTTCATCGAGGACGAAATTGCAGTGAATCATCCCGATGACCGCATCGCCGTCCCTGCAGACAAACCCGACCGACTGCGGGTTTTCCAGCTCCCTGCGATAGATTTCCTCCGACCACGGCGTTGTGAAGCAGCGCTTTGCGAGCTCCGCAACCCCGCGGATATTCTCGGCGGAGAACATTTCGATCACAAGCTCAGCCCTTTGCGTCATACCAGCTCTGTCCTTTCTGCACATCCGCCGTCAGCGGCACGGAGAGCTCGCATGCCTGCACCATTTCGGTGTGCAGGATCTCGGCAGCCTGCTCCGCCAGATGCTCCGGCGCTTCGACGATCAGTTCGTCATGGATCTGCAAAATCAGCTTTGCTTCGGGGACTTCCTGTTTCAGCCGCCGCCAGACGCGCACCATCGCCGCCTTGATGATATCGGCAGCCGTGCCCTGTACCGGCGTGTTCATTGCGATGCGCCGTCCTGCTGCCTGCACCATCTTGTTTGAGGCACGCAGCTCGGGGACATAGCGTTTTCTGCCGAACAGTGTGGTGACATATCCGGTTTCTTTTGCCTGTTCGACCGTATCGTTCATGAACTGCTCCACGCGCGGGAATGAGTGCAGATAGTCCTTGATATAGCGGTCCGCCTTTGCAACGGAAACGCCGATATCCTTTGAGAGCGAGAACGCGCCGATGCCGTAGAGAATGCCGAAGTTGACCGCCTTAGCAGCACTGCGCATCTCCTTTGTGACCATATCCTCCGGCATGTTGAAGACCTGCGCGGCGGTAGTCAGGTGGATATCGCGGTTCTCCTCAAAGGTTCTGCGCATGTTTTCGTCGCCGCAGAGATGCGCGACAAGGCGCAGCTCGATCTGACTGTAATCGGCGTCGAGCAGTGTGCAGCCCTCCGCCGCGATGAAGAACTTGCGCATTTCGCGTCCGAGCGGTGTGCGCACGGGGATATTCTGGAGATTCGGTTCCGTCGAGGAGATTCTGCCGGTGCGCGTTTCGGTCTGCCGGTAGCAGGTGTGGATTCTGTCATCCGGCGCAACGGTCTTGAGCAGTCCCTCGACATAGGTTGAGTTCAGCTTTGTCAGCTGCCGGTACTGCAGCACAAGATCGACGATCGGGTGCTTGTCGCGCAGCCCCTCGAGCACTTCTGCATTGGTAGACCAGCCGGTTTTTGTTTTCTTGCCGGAGGGCAGTCCCAGATCCTCAAACAGCACAACGCCGAGCTGCTTCGGCGAAAGGATATTGAATTCTTTGCCTGCCTGTTCATAGATGCGCTGTTCGAGCGTACTGATTTCCTCAGCAAGGCGGCTGCCGAACTGCCGGACACCGTCTGCATCCACGCGCACGCCGACATGCTCCATATCGGCGAGCACCTCGACCAGCGGCAGCTCAATCTCGCGGAGCAGCTGCTCCATGCCCTGCGCAATGACCTGCTGCTCGAGATAATCCGAGAGTGCGGGGAGTGCCGCAGCATCGGCAAATGCGCCGAGCTCCGCCTGATAGGGGAGCGCATTCTCCGCGCAGAGCCGCTCGATCAGATATTCGGTTGTCGAGGGATTGAGCAGATACGCGCAGATCACATCATCCAGCACGAGATTGTGAATCGTATCATGCATCTCCATCTGCATCCGGTAGACGGGCTTTGCGTCAAAGGTGCGCTTCGGTGCATCGGAGGTCAGGAAACGGAAAATCTGTTTCGGGTCGGTCACGCTTGACACAGAATGTTCCCGTGCAAGAAACAGCACCGCATCCCGATAGAGAAAATCGACGGGCTCTTTACTGCTGCAAAGGGACTCGAACAGCTCCGGCGTCATGGAGACCTTTTCCGCGGGGATGACATCCGCTTTCGGTGCATCCGTCTGAATCTCCGCGGCGGCAGAGGGCTGCACATGCAGACGCTCCATCAGCTTGTAGAGCTCCAGCTCGGTCAGCAGGGCGGAGAGTGCAGCGGTGTCCTGCGGTTTGCGTTCATAGGAAGCGAGGTCTGTCGGGACGGGTGCATCCGTGACAATTGTCGCGAGCCATTTGCTCTGTTTTGCATCCTCGATGCCTGCCTCAAGTTTTTTCTTTGCCGCAGGCTTGATGCTGTCATCATCGGGGAGCGCTGCATAGAGCGCCTCGATTGTGCCGTATTCCTGCACGAGTGCCATTGCAGTTTTCTCGCCGATGCCTGCAACGCCCTTGATGTTATCCGAGGTATCGCCCATGAGCGCTTTCAGGTCGATGAGCCCCTTCGGCGGAAAACCGTAATCCGCTTCAAACCGCGCCGTATCATAGAGGATCGGTTCTTTGTTTGTAGCAAGCCGCACGGTGACATGCTCATTGATGAGCTGCAGATTATCGCGGTCACCGGTCAGCAGAATGCAGTCCTCACCGGCAGCGGAGAGCGCCGCGGAGACCGTTCCGAGGATATCATCCGCCTCCCAGCCGGCGCAGGTCACAACGGGATAGCCCATTGCTTCGAGAATCTGCTTTGTCAGGGGCAGCTGCATGGCAAGCTCCTCCGGCATGCCCTTGCGGTTTGCCTTGTAGCTTGCGACCGCCTTGTGCCGGAAGGTCTTTTCCTTGCGGTCAAAGGCGATTGCGACGCTTTCGGCGCCGGTATCGTCAATCGCTTTGAGCAGGATATTGAAAAAGCCGTAGATCGCGTTTGTGAAAACGCCCTTGTGATTGGAAAGCGGCTTGACACCGTAATAGGCGCGGTTCAGGATGCTGTTTCCGTCTACGATCATCAGTTTCATAAAGAGGATTCCTTTCTTCGTTCAGTCGATCAGAGAAGCGGCGATGATGACAAAGCGCTGCAAATGCTTATCATAGATTGTCCGGAAATACGTTCCCCACCAGTTTTTGCCGTCATCGAAATAGCTGGAAAAATCATCGTTCGCGGTGCCGGTTCAGTCATACAAACACCGCCTTTACTATCTGTTGTTTCTATTTTACCACGAAAACCGCGGTTTCGTCAAGCGGAAGAATCTTTTTGCGGCATGCTTTCCCGATTCGACCGGATCCGCACGCAGAATGCATTACAATAACCGTATATCCAAAAGGAAAGGATGAGAGAAATGGTTGAACTGAAACAGGAGCCGCAAAAGCTGACGGCATTCCTGAGCGGTGAACTCGATCATCACCATGCAAAGGAAATCCGCGAGACGATTGATTTTGCCGTGCGTGAGCAGTATCCGCCGGTTGTTGTGCTGGATTTCCGGCAGGTGAGCTTTATGGACAGCTCCGGCATCGGATTAATCATGGGGCGTTCGCGTCTCATGGAGGAATACGGCGGCACGCTGGAGATTCACAATCCGCCGCCGCATATCCGGAAGGTGCTGCGGATTTCCGGCGCGGACAGGCTTGCGGTGATCCGGAACAGTGTGAAAAAGGAGCGCTTAAAGCCTGCGCCCAAAAAGCCGGAGATCCCGCTGCTCGAGGATCCGCCGGAAACGGAACAAACAGAGAAAGGAACGGAACCGGAACATGAATACGCTCAATGAACTGAAATGCACGTTTCCCGCGCGCTCGGAGAACGAGAGCTTTGCGCGGACAATGGTCTGCGCATTTGCATCGCAGCTGGACCCGACCGTCGAGGACTTAGCCGACCTGCGGACGGCGGTCTCCGAGGCGGTGACAAACAGCATCGTCCATGCCTACCGCGGCAGAGAGCCGGGGCTGATTGCGGTCACGGTGCGGCTGCTGCCGGAGGGTGTCATCTACATCCGGATTGCGGACAAGGGCTGCGGCATCGCGGATATTGCGCAGGCGATGACGCCGCTCTATTCCAGTGCGCCTGCCGAGGAACGCGCCGGACTCGGCTTCACGGTCATGCAGAGCTTTACGGACAGGCTGACCGTCACAAGCCGTTTGGGGCACGGCACAACCGTCACCATGAGAAAGAAGATGCAGCATGGAACAGAGCAGACAGCCGGCGGTCGCTGCTGAGGCGCATCTCGGGCTCGTGCATCTCTGTGCCAAGCGGTTCCGCGAACGCGGCATCGAGTATGAGGAGCTGTATTCGGCGGGCTGTCTGGGGCTTGTCAAGGCGGCAAATGCGTTTGATCCGGAACGCGGCGTCTGCTTCTCCACATATGCCGTTCCGGTGATTCTCGGGGAGATCAGGCGGCTGTTCCGCGAAGGCGGCAGTGTCCATATCGGGCGGCGCTTGCAGGAGCTCAGTTTCCGTGCAAACCGCATCGCGGAGGAACTGCGCCAGAAAAACGGCACCGAACCGACTGTCCGGCAGATTGCGCAGGCATTGGGCGTATCCGAGGCGGAAACTGCCGAAGCACTCTGCGCTGCGCAGCCGGTCTCCTCGCTGACCGCCGAAACCGATGACGGCGAAATCATCGCGGATATTCCCGTGCCGTCGCCGGAAACGCGGATACAGGAGCATCTGGCGCTGGAGCAGGTGCTGACACTGCTTGATGCGCGTGACCGCGAACTCATCCGCCTGCGCTACCGCGAGAACCTGACACAGAGCGAAACTGCGGCGCGTCTCGGCATGACGCAGGTGCAGGTCTCCCGCAGGGAGAAGAAGATTCTGCTGTTTCTGCGCGCCGAGCTGCTCAAATAATCAGATGTGTAAATCATACAGACAATTTCGTATATTTGTCTGAAAATGCGGGCATTTGCAGAGATTTGTCTTGACAAACCGGCGAAAACATGATATACTATTTCTTATAAACTGTATGGAATAATACAAAGAGGATATGCGGCAGGCATTTCGTGTCTGCCGCAGGCAATATATGGACCAAATTCGTAGAAAGAAAGGAGTCTGCACATGGGTGAATGGAATCGTTACACTGCACAGACAAAAATCGAGGAGCTTTCCAAACTTTGCAGAGCAAATTATCAGATTGATCCGGAGCTGTACTCCAAATACGATGTCAAGCGCGGTCTGCGCGATATCAACGGCAAGGGCGTCTGCGCCGGACTGACCAATGTCAGCCAGATCATCCCCGGCACAGAGGAGAACGGCGAGACAAAGCTCGGAAAAGGACAGCTTTTGTTCCGCGGCTATCACATTGAGGATCTCGTCAACGGCTTTATCAGCGACAACCGCTTCGGCTATGAGGAGACGGTCTATCTGCTGCTGTTCGGTCAGCTGCCGAATGCGCAGGAGCTCGAGGATTTCAGCGCCCTGATGCGGAGCTGCCGCACGCTGCCGCCCTCGTTCACGCGCGATGTCATCATGAAGTCCCCGAGCGAGGATATGATGAACACGCTCGCAAAGAGCGTCCTTGCGCTGTATTCCTATGACCACAACCCGAACGACACCTCGATTTCCAATGTCCTGCGCCAGTGCATCCAGCTGATTGCGCAGTTCCCGTCGATCGCGGTATACGGCTATCAGGCATACCGCTACTACAAGAACGATCAGAGCCTGTTCCTGCACCAGCCCGATCCGAATCTCTCGGCTGCGGAAAATCTGCTGAGCATGCTGCGCAGCGATCAGAAGTACACCGAGCTCGAGGCAAAGATTCTTGATCTTGCGATGGTGCTGCATGCAGAGCACGGCGGCGGCAACAATTCGAGCTTTACCGTGCATGTTGTTTCGTCCTCGGGCACAGATACCTATTCGACGATGGCTGCAGCGCTCGGTTCGCTGAAGGGACCGAAGCACGGCGGCGCGAACATCAAGGTTGTCCAGATGTTCGACGATATGAAAGAGCGTGTCCATGACTGGAAGGACGAGGAGGAAGTCGGGCAGTATCTCCGCAGACTGCTGCATAAGGATGCATTCGACCACGCCGGTCTGATCTACGGCATGGGACATGCGGTCTATTCGCAGAGCGATCCGCGTGCGACGGTTCTGCGCGGTTTTGTGGAGCAGCTTGCAGATGAGAAACAGCGCCACGAGGAATATGCCCTCTATGCACTGGTCGAGCGCCTTGCGCCGCAGATCATTGCGGAGGAGCGCCGGATCTACAAAGGCGTCTGCGCAAACGTGGACTTCTATTCCGGACTTGTCTACCGGATGCTCAATCTGCCGAATGAGCTGTTTACTCCGATCTTTGCGGTCTCGAGAATCGCAGGCTGGTCTGCGCACCGTCTCGAGGAGCTGCTCGGCGCCAGCAAGATCATCCGTCCGGCATACCGTGCCGTTAAGGAGTGGGAAACCTACAAGCCGATCTCTGAGCGCGAATAAGAAGCATAGAGGCTGCTGTGCCGCTGGGTACGGCAGCCTTTTGTATCAGGAGAGGGGGCGTGCGCATGTCAGAGCATATGGATCAGATTCACCGGCTGGAACGGCAGTACCGCCGCAAAAAGCAGATGTCAAAATGGGAGCTGTTCCGCAAACGCCTGCCGCTGCTGATTGTCTATCTGCTGCTGGTCGCAGCGGCACTGATCGCGATTCATGTGATGTCAAAGCCGCGGACGGCGCCCGTTTCCGCGAATGCGCTGCGCATCTTTGTTCTTGATGTCGGGCAGGGGGATGCGGCGCTGCTCTGCACGGATACGCACAGTGTCCTGATTGACGGCGGCGAACCCGACCGCGGACTTGCCGTTGTGCAGATGATCAAAGAAGCCGGTGTCAGCAGGCTCGACTGCATCATCAATTCGCATCCGCATGCCGACCATATCGGCGGCATTGCCGAAGTGATAGAGCAGATTCCGGTCGGCGCGCTGTATCTGCCGGAAATGCCGGATGCGCTGATTCCGACGGTGTGGTCATTCACGCATGTGCTCGATCTTGCTGCTGAAAAGCAGATTCCCGTGCGCACGCCTGCCTGCCATGATGTGCTGCCGCTCGGCGCTGCGGAGCTTGAGTTCCTTTCTGTGGACAATGCATCATTCGAGGAGCTCAATGACTGCTCACTGGTCTGCCGCGTGACCTGCGGGACGCGCAGATTTCTGTTCACGGGTGATCTCAGTGCGGCAGGGGAGCAGGCGATGCTCGCAGCCGGATATGATCTTTCGGCGGATGTGCTCAAGGTCGGGCATCACGGCAGTGCACATTCCTCTGCGCCGGATTTCCTTGCGGCGGTCTCGCCGGAATATGCCGCGATCTCCTGCGGTGTGATGAACGATTACGGACATCCCGTGGAACGGACACTGCATGCGCTCCGTGAATTCAAATGCGAAATTTACCGCACTGATCTCGACGGCACGATTCTGTTTGATACTGACGGCAGCAGTCTTGCGGTCACACTGTACGATGATTTGTGAACAGATAAAAAAAGCCGCTGAAACCCGAGCATTTACACGGGATTTCAGCGGCTTTGTCAGCCTTAATTCTGGTTGATGATGACATTCCAGTCCGGTGTGCGGTGAGCCATTTGCGTGGTGTAGTATTTCAGGATGAAAACGGCATCTTCAAGCGTTGCCTTGCCGCTGCTGTCAACATCCATGATCGTGCACTGCTCCTCAGAGAAGCCGGTGTTTGCGGCGCCTGCAATCTGCTTGACATAGTACGTCAGTGCAAGCTCTGCGTCAATGACATCCACCTTGCCGTCAAGGTCGGTGTCGCCGCGCAGATAAAGCGGAATCTGTCCGGTGATGCTGTTCTGTGCGAGATATTCCTTTACCTCGGCATCGCTGCCCTGATACTTGAACATGACAGTGCCGGTGCCGTAGGGCTCAGATTCCGGCATTGCGGAAGGCTCTGCGATGCAGTCCGCGGTGATTTCCAGCCACGATACCATGCCCTTATCCGAGATATTGGCATAGATCTTGAAATCCTGCATGGAAAGTCCGGATTCGTCTGTCAGCCAGACATTGCGCTGCGGTGTGACATCGACATAGTTGCAGATGCGTGTTTTCGGCTGCGCTTTTTTCTGGAAGACAACCGAAACCGACTGATTTGCGCGGATATCGCTGAGCTTGATCGCACCGCTGCTGTCCGGCTGCATCTCGCTGCCGTTGACCAGAACCGATGCGAGCTGATAGCCGTCATTTGCCTTGACGGTGATCGTCATGCTGCCGCCCTCAGCGACTTTTGTCTCACCGGCGGGCTCTGCGGTTCCGCCCTCGCTTGCCGAGACGGAAACGGTATAACCGATGAGCTTTGCGATTTCCATTTTGCGAATCTGCTTGCAGTTGCTGCAGACGCTCTGCTGCTCACCGGCGGCGTCAACCGTCGGCTGCTTTGTGATGACCCATTCGCCCCAGTTGTGTCCGGTTGCAGGAACCGTCTGAGACTCCTGCTTGCCGCAGACAGCGCAGGTGCGGATGTTTTCGCCTTCGGTTTCGCAGCCCGGTGCGGTTTTGATCTGCCAGTCGCTCATCTGATGACCGGTCGCGGGGATGGAGCGGGTCTCGGTTTTGCCGCAGCCGGAGCATGTCCGGCTCTCCTGACCTTCTTTCTCGCAGGTAGCCGCGGTATCGGTCTTCCACTCGCCCATGTGATGACCGGTCGCGGGGATGGAGCGGGTTTCGCTCTCGCCGCAGCTCGAGCATGTGCGGGTCTCAACGCCGGTTGTTTCGCAGCCTGCGGCGGTTGTGATTTTCCAGTCCGACCATGTATGGACATGTTCCGCCTGACCTGTCACCTGGAACGGCAGACTTTCGGACTGCGCATACTGCTGTGCGACGCCGTTTTCCTTGCCGATGATCGTCACCTTGCGCATGCTGCCGGTGTAAGAGTAGTTGATGGTTGAATCATTTGCAGTGACGCTGGCGTATACAATGCCGAACGCTTTTTCGCCGATCGACTGGATGCTGTCCGGAATCTCAGCGGTCGGGAAACAGCCCAGTGCAAATGCCTCTTTGCCGATTGTCTGCAGCCCGCTGCCGAGCTTCAGTGTCTTGATATTGGTCGCTTTGAATGCCTCTGCGCCGATTGCGTTCACGGAATCCGGAATCGTGAGCGCTGTCAGATAGACGCAGGCATAGAACGCCTTATCTTCAATCGTTTTGAGCGTATTGGGCAGATTGAGATCTGTGAGACGAAAGCAGTTCCGGAATGCTTCGGATGAGATTGTCTCCAGACCGGCGGAGAATGTGACCGTTGTCAGTGCAACGCAGTGTTCGCACATGCCGGAGGGGGTTGCTTTCAGCGATTTGCCGAGCTTGATGGATGTCAGATTCGGGGCGTTTGCGAAGACACGGAGCGGCAGCGAGGTGATGCCGTCCCCGATCACAACGGATTGAATCTTTGATCTGTAGCCCGCCCATGCGGCGAGCGTGACCGGGCCTTCACCGCTGACCGTCAGGACGCCGTTTGTCAGATCCCATTTTGCATTCGTGCCGCAGCTTCCGCTCTCCGCGTAGACTGTCCATGTGCCGGGCAATGCGCATCCCAGCACAATACAGATGCTCAGGAACAGATGCAGAAACCTGCGTCCCATAGTTTTTTTCCAATTCTTCAAAAAATCATCTCCCTATCGAAATCAATGCAAAGCATTATCATTATTATATCATTTTAACGGAACAAAGTCAATCTTTCACCGGATAATTGTCGATTTTCCCCATTTGCCTCTGTTGGATTTGTGTGCAATGCCGAATACACGCACAGTTTAGGCGTACACGGAATCGCAGCATCTGCGGGCTGGCATCCGGAATCAGCGTGCTCATGATGAAGGTCCTCAGGATTTGCCGGAAAAGGTGGTTCTCCCCATTGCATTTTCCGGCAGGTTGTGTTATAATATAAATAAGTGTCCTATTTTCACAAGAGAGAAAGGCGATAATCTGATCTATGAAAAAACTCGGACTTGATATCGGCTCCACCACGATCAAATGCGTCGTGCTGGGCGAGCAGGATGAGATCATTTTTTCTTCGTATGAGCGGCATCTTTCGCGGATTGTTGAGATGACCGCGGAATATCTGCGCCGGATCGCGGAGCAGACCGGTGATGCACAGATGCATATCTCGATCTCCGGTTCTGCGGGCATGGGACTCGCCGAGGCGCTCGGTATCCCGTTTGCGCAGGAGGTCTATTCGACCAGAGCAGCCGTCAGCCGCCTCAATCCCGATACGGATGTGGTGATTGAGCTGGGCGGCGAGGATGCAAAGATTCTCTTTCTGACAGGCGGATTTGAAGCGCGCATGAACGGCAGCTGCGCAGGCGGCACCGGCGCGTTCATTGACCAGATGGCAACGCTCATCGGCGTGACGCCCTCGGAGCTCAACCGCCTTGCCGATCAGGCAGACAAGATTTATACGATCGCATCGCGCTGCGGTGTGTTTGCAAAATCCGATATCCAGCCGCTGCTCAATCAGGGCGCGGGATTTCCGAATATCTCCGCGAGCATCCTGAAAGCGGTTGTCAACCAGACGGTCGGCGGACTGGCGCAGGGCAGAGAGATCGCAGGCAATGTGCTGTATCTCGGCGGCCCGCTCACATATCTTGACAATCTGCGCAAGAGCTTTGACGAGGCACTGCACCTGACCGGTGTCAGCCCCGAAAACGCGCTCTATTATGTCGCATACGGCGCGGCGCTTCAGTGCGATTCCCGTGAATTTTCACTGACGGAGCTTGCAGAGCGTGCCGAGCAGTATTCGGCAAAGGGCAGCTACATCACCACGCCGCCGCTCTTTTCCTCGCAGGCGGAATATGACGCATTCTGCAGGCGTCACCACGAAAACTCCGCACATATTCAGTATATCACAAAGCCGCAGGGCGATATGTACCTCGGCATTGATGCCGGTTCGACAACAATCAAGGCGGTTGTCACCGATGCGGACGGCAATATCCTTGATACAATGTATCAGTCGAACCACGGCAACCCCGTTCCTGCTGTCCGCGATTACCTCACCGCGCTTTATGAGAAATATCCGGAGATTCATTTTGCAGGCTCTGCCGTCACCGGATACGGCGAGGATATCATCAAGGAGGCATTCGGCATTGACTGCGGCATCGTTGAGACCATCGCGCATTACACCGCCGCGCAGAAGTTCCGTCCGGACGTCGATTTCATCATTGACATCGGCGGGCAGGATATCAAATGCTTCCGGATTCACAATCACGCAATCGACAACATCTTCCTGAATGAAGCATGTTCCTCGGGCTGCGGCTCCTTCCTGCAGACCTTTGCCGAAGCGATGCACTACAGCATCGCGGATTTTGCAAAGCTCGGGCTGTTCGCCGATCATCCGGTTGATCTCGGCTCGCGCTGTACAGTGTTCATGAACAGCTCTGTCAAGCAGGCGCAGAAGGACGGCGCAACCGTCGAGAATATCTCCGCGGGACTTTCCATGAGCGTGGTCAAGAACGCGCTTTACAAGGTCATCCGCTGCGCAAATGCCTCGGAGCTCGGTGAGCATATTGTGGTACAGGGCGGCACATTCCTCAATGATGCCGTGCTCCGCGCCTTTGAAATGGAACTCAAACAGGATGTCATCCGGCCGGAGATTTCCGGCGTCATGGGTGCCTACGGCGCCGCGCTCTATGCAAAGCAGCATACGCACGGCGAGAGCCGGATCCTCTCCGCGGAGGCGCTCCGCAGCTTTACGCACACCGTCAAGACCGTGACATGCAAGGGCTGCGCGAATCACTGTCAGCTGACGGTCAATTCGTTCGGCGGCAAGCACACCTATATCGCAGGAAACCGCTGCGAGAAACCGCTCGGCAATGCAGTCAGTCAGACCGCCTACAATCTCTATGCGGTCAAGCGCGAGCTGCTGGAAAAATACCGCGGCAACGAGATCACGGAGGGACGCCCGACCATCGGCATTCCGCTCGCGCTGAATCTCTATGAGCTGCTGCCGTTCTGGCACACGCTGCTGACGAAGCTCGGATTCAATGTCATTGTCTCGCCGGATTCTACGCGCAAGCTGTATCTTTCCGGACAGCACACGATCCCTTCGGATACGATCTGCTTTCCGGCAAAGCTCCTGCACGGTCATATCGAAGCGCTGCTCGCGCAGAAGCCCGATGCGATCTTCTATCCCTGCATGAGCTACAATGTCGATGAAGGTGCCGGCGATAACCACTATAACTGTCCGGTTGTTGCGTATTATCCCGAGGTCGCAAAGATCAATATCAAGGCGCTCCGCGAGATTGAATATATCCATGAATTTGTCGGCATTCACAACCGCAAGGCGTTTCCGGCAAAGTTCCGCGAGATCATGCAGGCGCACGGCTTCACGCTGACGCAGAAGCAGATCAAGGCGGCAGCGGATGCGGCATATACCGAATACGAGCGCTACATGGCGGCGGTGCGCGGCAAAGCGACAGAATTCCTCGAGATCGCGCGCATGAAGCATATGCCGGTGATTGTGCTGGCGGGCAGACCGTATCACATTGATCCGGAGGTCAACCACGCACTGGACAAGCTCATCTGCGGGCTCGGTGCGGTGATTGTCAGCGAGGACGGCATCAGCAGTCTGATGGAGCCGTTCCGCACAACGGTGCTCAATCAGTGGACCTATCACGCAAGACTGTATCTTGCGGCGAAATACGTCGCGGAATCTTTGCCGGAGGAGCAGATCAATCTGGTGCAGTTCGTCTCATTCGGCTGCGGCGTCGATGTCGTCACAACCGATGAGGTGCGTGCGATTCTTGAGAAAGCCGGCAAAATCTATACACAGCTCAAGATCGACGAGGTCACCAATACCGGCGCTGCAAAAATCCGTCTGCGCAGTTTATTTGCCGCTGCCGGACTGAACGAATGAGCAAGGAAGTGAAGCTTTGGCAACCAATGAGCTCTATCCGGAATTTACGCCGGAGATGAAAAAAACACATACCATCCTGATCCCGAATGCGCTGCCCGTGCATTTCAGCCTGATGGGCTCGGTGTTCCGCGATGCAGGCTACAAGGTCGATTTCCTCGATTATTCCGGTCAGAAGATCATTGACACCGGATTGAAATATGTCCACAATGATGCGTGCTATCCGGCGATTGTGGTCATCGGGCAGCTGATCTATGCGCTGGAATCCGGCGACTACGATCCGCAGAAAACCGCACTGATGCTTTATCAGACGGGCGGCGGCTGCCGTGCCTCGAATTATGTGCATATGCTGCGCAAGGCGCTCAAAAAGGCGGGATTATCGTTCGTGCCGGTTGTGTCAGTCAATTTCGGCGGCATCGAGAAAAACAGCGGCTTTGATATCTCGCCGCTGATGTTCCTGAAGGGTCTGATTACATGGCTCTACGGCGATTTTGTCATGCTGCTGCGCAATCAGATTCTGCCCTATGAGGTACACAAGGGCGACGCAAAGGTGCTGATGGAGAAATGGCGCATTTCGCTGACCGATCAGATCCGCAAAAACAAGGGTCTGACGTTCTCTGAGATCCGGCACAACTTCCGCGCGATCGCCTCGGATTTTGCCGCGGTTCCGATTGAGAAGGTGCCGAAGCCGAAGGTCGGCATTGTCGGGGAACTGTATGTCAAGTACGCGGATTTCGGCAACGATCATCTGCCGGATTTTCTGGTCGAGCAAGGCGCTGAGGTCATGGTGCCCGGCATCCTCGGCTTTGCGCTCTACAGCCTGAACATCGGCAGGGAGAATTTCCGTCTCTACGGCGACCGCAAGGGCGTGACATTCAGCCGCGCCGCCGTCCGCTATGTTGAGATGCTCGAAAAGATCATGCTGAAGGTGCTGGCGGAGTATCCGCAGTTTGAGAAGCCGATTCCGTTCCCTGCGCTGAAAAAGCTCGGCGAGCGGACGATCAGCACCGGTGTCTGCATGGGCGAGGGCTGGCTGCTGACTGCCGAAATGGCAGAGCTGATCGAAAAAGGCTACAGCAACATCGTCTGCGTGCAGCCGTTCGGGTGCCTGCCGAACCATATCGTCGGCAAGGGCATGATCCGCGCAATGAACGAGCAGTATAAAGAGGCGAATATCTGCGCGATTGACTATGACCCCGGTGCGACGCGCGTCAACCAGCAGAACCGCATCAAACTCATGCTTTCCATTGCCCGCGAGAATATGCAGTGATCTTTCTCTGCAAACGCTCCTGATATCAGTTCCGCACCGGAGGTGCATAAAATGGCAAGAGAATCGTATTTCGTTTTCGACTGCAGCCTGTATTCAAATATTGATGTACCAATTAAATCTTGAAGAATAGATGCGCAGGATTTTTGTCATGAGACAAGGCAAGGATTTCTAACGCAGTATCATGGCAAAAAGACAAGCAGATATCTTCAAGAGATAGTTGGGACATCAATAGTATCGCGCAAGTCATTCAGGCGTTCAACCGGATCGGATGGGGTTATTCCGGCGATCAGAAAGAGTTTCTGCCGCTGCACGATGAAGAAGACGGCTTCAACTGGGAAACGCAGGCTTTGTCAGATGCAGAATTATTATCCATCATATCCGAAAAGCAGGCATGCGGCGAATTGTGCGGCGTGATCCTGTATCATCAGGATTCGGATGCAGGGATTTCACTGCTTGCAAAAGATACGAAGGAAGTTCAGATCAATATCGCAATCAACCGGAAAACCATATGCGGCGATTTTACCGATGCGTCATGGTATATTGAACATATCGCTGCGAAACTGGAGGAGACCGGTTGTATCATACAGCAGATGGACTATCAGGAAATCATCGGATGAACGCCGGCTTGCCGCAGGATCAGACTTTGCAATTGAACAGAAACAGCCGCTTCGGTTTCATGGAACCGGAGCGGCTGTTTTCGTTCTGCACAAAAAACCACCGCATGCCTGACTCAATGCGGTGGTTTCGGGAAAGGTATATGTTGTTTTTTGTCCTATTTTCAGGACGAATCCGGAAAAATAAAACAAAACATGCAGAAAAAGCGATCTCTCATTTTATGCGAAGATTTTTGCACATGCCGTCAAAATCCGGCTGGATTTTGCCCGATTTCTCAAAAATTGCGGCGCAATTTTTGCACGGTATTGATTTTGCGCGGATTATACAAAAATCATGAGAGGTAATCTATCAAACTGTCGAAAACGGATTCATTCCGAGATCGGCAGTTCACCGGTCGAGCAGTAGAATCGCTGATAGCTCGAGGGTGTGCAGTGCTTGAATTCCTTGAAAATCCGGTTGAATGTCGAGAGACTTGAGAAGCCTGCGCGCATTGCAACCTCTGTGATCGGGATCGAGGGATCAAGCAGCAGCATCTCCGCGGCGCGCGTCCGGCGCATGTTGATGTACTGAATGTAGGACATGGAGTTATACTGCTTGAAGATGCGCGAGAAGTGGAATTTGCTGTATCCGGCGATATCCGCGAGTTTGTCCAGCGAGATGTCATACATATAGTTCTGGTCGATGTACTTCATCACGAGCTTGAATTTTTCGCTGTACTGCAGGATCTTCTCCTTGGCACAGGCGAGCGACTGCCGGCTCATTTCGATCTGATGCTCCCGCACCGCAACAAGCAGATTGATGAGATTCAGATAGATACGGACATCGGAAATCTCCGTATTTGCGTAATATTCAGAGTATATGTCAAGAATCTGCTTTTTGGCGAGCAGATAGAGATCGCGGTCAGTTTCGGGTGTGATGAGCAGCGGTGTCTGGAATACCGGCATGATTGCTTCTAGTGCAGAAACACTGCTGATGACGCTGTTGTCGCACTGGAAGATGATGCGTCTGCCTTCCTGCGGCGGCAGCGTGTGCAGCTCGCCGGGCGGGATAATGATGATGTCACGCTCCTGCAGAACAAACTCCGTGTCGCCGGTTTTGACCGTGAACGGATTTTCAATCGGCATAATGATCTCAACGGCATTGTGCCAGTGCATCGGGTAGAACTCGGTTTCGTTGTTGTCATAAAGCATGACGAACCGTTTGTTTTCGTATTCAACGGTTTCATAATCACCGGAAAGATTTTTAATCATATCGGCTCTCCTTTCCCCTCAGTATCGCGTTGAATCATGCAGAATTTGCGGTCCTGTACCGCCGCACAGGAATTCTGTTCCTTTATATTATAGCGCAAAGTAACAATTTTGTAAAGAAGTTTCCGCGAATTTGTGACGACTGCGCAAAAATCAATAAGAACATCGCAATTTTTGATTAGCCTATTTCCGGCGCATGGGCTATAATACAGATAAAGCGGAAAGGAGCAATATATGACGATTCAATGTGATGAAACAACGTATCAGAATTTCGGACGATGCATCCTTCTGGATAACGGCGTCATCAGGCTCATGGCGACACTCGATGTCGGTCCGCGCATCATTTACTTCGGCACGCGGGGCAACCGCAATATCCTGTTTGAGGATGTGCGCAGAGACTTCTGCGAGCTGACAAAGGGCTACGGCACATGGTATGCATACGGCGGACACCGTCTCTGGACAGCGCCGGAGGTCATGCCGGAAACCTACTTTCCCGATAACAGCCGCGTCACCTGCGATTTCACAGACGGCGTTCTGACGCTGACACCGAAGGCGACACCGTTCGGCAAGCAGTTCAGCCTGACAATCAAGATGGGCGAAGGCTATGCGGTACAGATCCGCAATGAGATCCGCAATGTTTCGGATGCAGAGGCGGTCTTTGCGCCGTGGTCGGTTACGGGACTTGCATCCGGCGGAACCGAGTTTATCCCGCTCAGCAGGGCACAGACCGGATTCCTGCCGAACAGAACAATGGCGCTCTGGAGCTATTCCGATATCCGCGATCCGCGCTTTACGCTGACGGATACCTACGCGACACTGTTCCATGATGAGCAGGCTGTCAAGCCGTTCAAAGTGGGATTCAATGTCACAGACGGTTCGATCGTCTACTGCGCAGGCAATCAGATCTTCCGGCAGAGCTTCGGCGGATATGATGAGGGCGTGCAGTATCCGGACTTCGGCTGCAACTTTGAAACCTATACAAACAAGCATTTTCTGGAATGCGAGATTCTCGGCGCGCTGCGTGCATATCAGCCCGGCGAGTCGGCGATCATTGATGAGATATGGGAAATCCGTGAGACCGCAATGAAGCCGGAACAGATCATCGCATCCCTGACAGAAGGACGCTGAAACGTCCTGATAAAATATAAAGTTCCTCAGGGGCTTGCTCCTGACGAAACGGGGGTAATCAATTGGAAAAATTCCGTGATGTAACGCTGACCGCGCAGGAGCGCGCTGAGGATCTCGTAGACCGCCTGACACCGGCGGAACAGGCTGCACAGCTGATCTACGATGCACCCGCGATTGAGCGGCTCGGCATTCCTGCGTATAACTGGTGGAACGAGGGTCTGCACGGTGCGGCGCGCGCCGGCGTGGCGACCATGTTCCCGCAGGCAATTGCGCTTGCGGCAATGTTCGATCAGGATGCGGTGAAGCGTGCGGCGGAGGTTGTTTCGACCGAGCAGCGCGTAAAGCATAACGAATTTGCAAAGCACGGCGACCGCGATATCTACAAAGGTCTTTCGATCTGGTCGCCGAATATCAATATTTTCCGTGATCCGCGCTGGGGCAGAGGTCAGGAAACCTACGGCGAAGACCCGTTCCTGACAGCACAGCTCGGCAAGGCATTTGTCAGCGGTCTGCAGGGCGATGACAAAGAGCATCTCCGCACATCGGCATGTGCAAAGCATTTCGCAGTTCACAGCGGTCCGGAGGCGGTGCGTCACTCGTTTGACGCGACCCCGACACCGCATGATCTCGAGGATACATATCTTCCGGCATTCCGCGCACTGGTGCAGGATGCAAAGGTTGAGAGCGTCATGGGTGCCTACAACAGACTGAACGGCGAAGGCTCCTGCGCAAGCACACTGCTTCAGGAGAAACTGAAGGAGTGGGGCTTTGACGGTCACTTTGTTTCGGATTTCGGTGCGCTGGAGGACTTCCACACCAATCACGGGCTGACCGCTTCTGCAGAGGAGACCGCGGCAAAGGCGATCAAGGGCGGCTGCGACCTCAACGCAGGCAGAGTCTATGACAAGCTCATGGATGCACTCGAAGCCGGTATGATCTCCGAGGAGGATATCCGCAAGGCATGCATCAATGTCATGCGGACGAGAATCCGTCTCGGCATGCTCGATGAGCACACGCCCTATGATGACATCCCGTATTCGGTTGTCGCATGCAAAGAGCACAAGGATCTCGCACTGGATTACGCACACAAATCTATGGTACTGCTGAAAAACAACGGCATCCTGCCGCTGGATGCATCGAAGTATCAGACGATCGGCGTGATCGGTCCGAACGCGAACAGCCGCGCGGCGCTCGAAGGCAACTACTGCGGAACGGCTGACCGCTATATCACGTTCCTTGAGGGCATTCAGGATGCCTTTGACGGCAGAGTCCTCTGCGCAGAGGGCTGCCACCTTTATAAAGACCGCGTCAGCGGACTTGCAAGAGCGAATGACCGCCTTGCAGAAGCTGAAACCGTTGCAGAGCAGTCCGATCTCGTGATTCTCTGCGTCGGACTTGACCCCTATATCGAGGGCGAGGAGGGCGATGCAGGCAACGAGTTCGCATCCGGCGACAAGATCGACCTGCGGCTGCCGGAATCCCAGCGGCTGCTTGTGGAAAAGGTCATGGAAAAGGGCAAGCCGGTGATCATCGTTGCGGCAGTCGGATCGGCAATCAATGTTGAAGCGGACTGCGACGCCGTGATCCACACATGGTATCCCGGACAGAGCGGCGGCAAGGCGCTCGCGGATATCCTGTTCGGCAAGGTCTCGCCCTCGGGCAAGCTGCCTGTCACATTCTATCAGGACAGCGAAAAGCTCCCGAAGTTCGAGGACTACACCATGACAGGACGCACCTACCGATATACCAGAGAGAATATCCTGTATCCGTTCGGATACGGTCTTACATATTCTAAGACAACCTGCAGCGACCTGACTGTGAACGGCAGAAAGGCAGCTGTAACGATCACAAACACCGGCAGCACTGAGACGGATGATGTTGTGCAGTTCTATCTCAAGGATGACAGCGCTGCGGCAACTCCGTATCCGGCACTTTGCGGATTCGTCCGCGTCCACCTCAAAGCCGGTGAGACAAAAACAGTCGAAGCGGATATTCCGGAGCTCGCATTCACATCCGTTGACGAAAACGGTGTGCGCGCAGTCCGCGGCACAAACTATGTGCTCTATGCCGGAACATGTCAGCCCGATCCGCTGAGCGAACAGCTCACCGGAACGAACTGCCTGAGCAAATCCATTACACTTTAATTATCTAATTTGAACGGAGGAACCATACTATGAGCGAATTTTTCCCCAATATCGGCAAGATCCCCTATGAGGGCAAGGACTCCAAGAATGACCTTGCATTCAAGTACTACAACCCTGATGAGATCATCGACGGCAAGCCGATGCGTGAGCACCTCAAGTTCGCACTGAGCTGGTGGCACACCATGGGCGGCGACGGCACCGATATGTTCGGCGTCGGCACAGCAGATAAGAGCTGGGGCGAGCAGGATCCGGAGGCACGCGCAATCGCAAAGGTTGACGCTGCATTCGAGATCATGGAGAAGCTCTCCATCGACTACTACTGCTTCCATGACCGCGATCTCTCGCCGGAATACGGCAGCCTCGGCGAATCCAACGAGAAGCTCAAGGTCGTTGTAGACTACCTCGAAAAGAAGCAGAAGGAAACCGGCAAGAAGCTCCTGTGGGGTACCGCAAAGTGCTTCGATCATCCGCGCTTCATGCACGGTGCAGGTACATCTCCTTCCGCAGACGTCTTTGCTTATGCTGCTGCTCAGATCAAGGCTGCGATCGACGCAACCGTTCAGCTCGGCGGCAAGGGCTACGTCTTCTGGGGCGGCCGTGAGGGCTATGAGACGCTCCTCAACACCGATATGGGCCTTGAGCTTGACAACATGGCGCGCCTGATGCATCTGGCTGTGGACTACGGCAGAAGCATCGGCTTCGACGGCGATTTCTACATCGAGCCGAAGCCGAAGGAGCCGACCAAGCATCAGTATGATTTCGATACTGCAACCGTTCTGGGCTTCCTCAGAAAGTACGGTCTTGACAAGGATTTCAAGATGAACATTGAGGCAAACCACGCAACGCTTGCACAGCACACCTTCCAGCATGAGCTCGATGTCGCAAGAGTCAACGGATTCTTCGGCTCCATCGACGCAAACCAGGGCGATCCGCTCCTCGGCTGGGATACCGACCAGTTCCCGACCAATGTCTATGACACCACACTCTGCATGTATGAGGTCATCAAGGCAGGCGGCTTCACCAACGGCGGTCTGAACTTCGATGCAAAGGCTCGCCGCGGCAGCTTTACTCCTGAGGATATCTTCCTTTCCTACATCGCAGGTATGGATGCATTCGCACTCGGTTTCAAGGCAGCACGCGCACTGATCGCAGACGGCAGACTCGACAAGTTCGTCGCTGACCGTTATGCAAGCTGGACCACCGGCATCGGCAAGGACATCATCGACGGCAAGGTCGATATGAAGGCGCTGAGCGATTACGCAATCAAGAAGGGCGAGGTCACGGATTCCCTCTCCAGCGGCAGACAGGAACTTCTCGAATCCATCGTCAACAACGTCTTGTTCAGCCTGTAATCAGACAGACTGTGCAAAATATTTCCGCTGTCCTGACCGGCGGAAAACCCCGAACAGAAAAGCTTTTAAGCACTAGGAGGATGAATTATGAAAAAGGCACTTTCCCTTATGGCAGCACTGAGCCTCATGCTCACATTCGCAGCTTGCGGTGATTCCAGCAGCCAGACTGCTGACACCGAGGAGAGCAAGGCAGACTCTTCTTCTTCTGAGGAAGTTTCCGAGGAGTCCAGCGAAGCACCGAGCGACGGCACCAAAGAAAAGATCAACGTTTACTCTTTCACAAACGAAGTTCCGGACATGGTGCAGAAGTTTATCGACACCCACCCGGATTTCGCTGCAAAGTATGAGATGAACGATACCCAGGTTCCGACCACGAACGGTGAGTATCAGCCTGCTCTGGATGCTGCTCTGGCAGACGGCGGCGTTGATATGTTCGCAGCAGAGGCTGCATTCGTTCTGAAGTACACCCAGGGCGAAGGTTCCAAGTACGTTGCTCCGTACGAGGATCTCGGCATCGACATCAGCCAGGTTGAGACCGCTGAAATCGCACCGTACACGGTCGATATCGGTACGAACACTGACGGCAAGCTCGTCGGTCTCGGCTATCAGGCAACCGGCGGTGCATTCATCTATCGCCGCTCCATCGCAAAGGATGCCTTCGGCTCCGATGATCCGGCTACCGTTCAGAAGGAAATCGGACCGGGCTGGGATAAGTTCTTTGAGGCTGCTGAGAAGCTGAAGGCAAAGGGCTACGGCATCGTCTCCGGTGACGGCGACATCTGGCACGCAGTTGAGAACAGCTCTGACAGCGGCTGGGTTGTCGATGATAAGCTCGTCATTGATGAGAAGCGCGAGAACTTCCTCGACCTCTCCAAGAAGCTCATGGATAACGATTATCACAATGATACCCAGGACTGGACCGATGACTGGTATGCAGATATGGCTGGTACCGGCAAGAAGGGCATTCTCGGCTTCTTCGGTCCGGCATGGCTGATCAACTACACCATGAAGGACAACGTCCACGATACCTTCGGTGACTGGGCAGTCTGCGAACCGCCTGTCGGCTTCTTCTGGGGCGGCACATGGGTTCTCGGCTGCAAGGACAGCGACAAGAAGGAAGCTGTCGGTCAGATCATCGACTGGATCACCCTCAACACTGAGGAAGACGGTCTCCAGTACATGTGGGCAAACGGCACCTTCTATCCGGATAAGCCGACCAAGGACTGCGTTGCTTCCGGTGTTGTTATGAAGAAGTCCAACGGTGAGGTTGACATCCTCGGCGGTCAGAACATGTTTGATGTATTTGTTCCGGCAAACAAGAATGCAAACGGTAAGAACCTCACTCCGTATGATGAGGGCATCAACTCTCTGTGGCGTGACCAGGTCCGTCAGTACACCGCCGGCAACAAGGACCGCGAGACTGCTCTGGCAGACTTCAAGCAGGCTGTTGCTGACAAGTTCGATCTCGAAACCGAGTAATTCACAGTTCCCTGTAAATTGCACGTTTGAAACTGAAACCTTAGCATAAATTTGCTGCAGAACCGTGCGGAGTGTCACCCTAAGGACACTCCGCACCGGTATGCGGCTTCCGAAAGGAGGCATTTACTTTGACTGGCAGCCAGAAGCATCTCAAAGGAATGTCTTACGCCAGGTATGGCTATTTATTCGCACTTCCCTTTATTATCGCATTTCTGATATTCACACTTTACCCCACAATTTACACCTTTGTGCTCGCATTTACCGATGCACACGGTGTCGGCAATGAAATCAAGCTCCTTGAGGAGCCTTTCGGTAATTTCAGCAAGATTTTGTCGAACAAGACATTTATCAACAGCATGAAAAATACCGTTCTTCTTTGGATTTTGAATTTTATCCCGCAGATTACACTTGCAATGGTGCTGACTGCGTGGTTTACGGCACGCCGTGTGACCATTAAGGGACAGGGCTTCTTCAAAGTTCTGTTCTATATGCCGAATATCATCACGGCGGCAACAATCGCACTTCTGTTCCATGCGCTGTTCGGTTATCCGAACGGCCCGATCAACGAGATCATCACCTCGATCGGTCTCCGCGACAGCTCTTATAACTTCTTCACCAGCAAAACTGCGGCGCGTCTGATTGTTGCGTTCATCCAGTTCTGGATCTGGTACGGCAATACGATGATCGTCCTGATTTCCGGTGTTCTCGGTATCAGCCCTGATATCTATGAAGCGGCTGACATCGACGGCGCAAGCAGCTCGCAGATCTTCTTCCAGATCACCATTCCGAATCTGAAGACGGTTCTGCTCTACACGCTCGTCACCAGCCTCATCGGCGGTCTCAATATGTTCGACGTCCCGCAGCTCTTCCTGCAGGGTGGCCCGGATAACGCAACCGGCACGGCTGTTGTCTTTATCTATGGCAAGGCATTTACCGGCAAGCAGCTCTTTGGTCAGGCTGCTGCTGCAAGTATCATCATGTTCCTGATTATTGCTGTCTGCTCCGCGGTTCTCTTCTATATCATGCGTGATAAGGATGCGATCGCTGCGGAGAAGATGAAGAAGGCAGACATGAAAGCAAGAAGAAAGGGGGCTTCTGTCATATGAGTCACAAAGCCTCCAGCAGAAACGGATCGACAGCATATAAGATTTTCCAGTATGTTGTCTGCATCATTCTGGCAATTCTCAGCTTGTTCCCGTTCATCGTTATGATCGTCAATGCGACAAGAAGCTCTGCGCAGATTCAGGCTCATGCGCTCTCGCTGATTCCCTCGCATTACATCAAGTCGAACCTCGCGGTTCTGACGAGCAAGACCTTCCACCCGCTGATTGCATTCCGCAACTCCGCGATCATTTCCATCTGCGCAACGGCACTGTGCGTGTATTTCTCCACGCTGACAGCGTATGCAGTTGTTGCTTATGACTGGAAGTTCAAGAAGATCTTTTTCGCAGTCATCATGGCAATTATGATGATTCCGCCGACTGTTACTTCGATCGGTTTCTATCAGTTCATGTATAAGATCGGCATGACAAACAACTTTGCCGCGCTGATCCTGCCGCCGATCGCTGCACCTGCAACGGTATTCTTCATGCGGCAATACATGATTCCGGCGCTGCCGATGGAAATTGTACAGTCCGCGCGAATCGACGGTGCGGGTGAGTTCCGCATCTTCAACCAGATCGTGCTTCCGCTTTGTAAGCCGGGTATGGCGACACAGGCAATCTTCATCTTCGTTTCCCAGTGGAACAACCTGTTCATCCCGATGATCCTGCTTACTGATAAGAACAAGTGGACCATGCCGATGATGGTCAGCCAGCTCGCAGGCGATATGTACAAAACCGAGTATGGCGCTGTTTACCTCGGACTCTTGCTGACGGTTCTCCCGATCTTCGTGATTTACTTCCTTCTCTCGAAGTACATCATCGCGGGTGTTGCCCTCGGCGGTGTTAAGGAATAATCCCTATTCCTTTTTAACCAGAATATTCTGGTAGGTTTCCCCTCATTACTTCATTTTCCATGTTGCCGTCCCGTCTGAATGCTGCGTCAGACGGGACGGTTCCATTCTGTAAATTAGCTAAAGCTAACTGACAGAAATCTGATTCTTTCGTGGAACTCTCCGAAATCAGTGATTTTGATTGACTTTTGCGTATTTTCATTGTAAACTATATATTAGATAACAGAGTTATGTAAACGCCGGGACCTTCCGGCTTCTGTTTACAAATGCTGTTGCTCAGTGCTAACTGAAGGAGTAAGGAATATGAACATGTCAAAAAACGCTGATTACGGCAACTGGGTACCTGCAAATATGATGAAGCTGCTCTACGGATTCTCCGCGGCGGCAGTGATATTGACCGTGGTGCTGTTTTGTGTTTGCAGCAGCAGAATCCCCGGCATCATTGCGCTGCTTGTGACGCTCGTCTGCATCGGCATGACTGCCTATATGCAGATCTGCCGCAACATTTTTGATTTCAACAAGGGCGGCATGATGGGCAAGGTGCATCAGCATCTGGTTGATCATTTTCCGTGGGAGCAGGCGCGCAGGGCACAGGGCGTCACGGACGGCAGCGGCACGATTCTCGATATCGGCTGCGGCGCGGCAGCTCTGACAAACCGTATCGCAAAGACCTATCCGCATGCGCAGCTGACGGGCATGGACTTCTGGGGGACAGAGTGGAGTTACGCAAAGGAGCAGTGCGAGCGCAATGCGAAGGCTGAGGGCATTGCAGACCGTGTCCGGTTCCAGAAGGGGGATGCGGCAAAGCTCGATTTTGCGGATGAAAGCTTTGACGGTGCCGTCAGCAATTTTGTGATTCATGAGGTGCGCTCGGCATCGGATAAGCGCGACGTTGTCCGCGAGGCGCTGCGTGTTGTCAAACGCGGCGGAGCATTTGCATTTCAGGATATGTTCGCGCAGAAGGCAATCTCTGGCTCTCGATCCTCGGCGTGATCTGCGGTCTGCCGCTCGGCAGAGTCCCGCTGCAGGCGATGATGGATTCCAACGGCGATGCAATCGACTGGCCGTGCTTCATCAAGTCGGTGACCTACGGAATTGCGGCAGCGTTTGTCATGCTGGTCTCGGTGCTCGTGGGATTCATGTTCTCGCGCCGTATCAAGCGCATTGATATGGTCGAAGTGCTCAAGGGCATGGAATAAAAAGCAAAGGAGGATTTTTCATGAACAGCAATCAGTATAAGGAGCTGTCTGTCCGCGAATTCACAAAGGCGGCTTCGATCTACGAATCTGACCATGCAGGTGTGTACAACATCTGCAAGAAGGATTACCCTGATATCCTTGCGGAGCTCGAAAAGGAACCGTTTACCGATCTGCTGGACTGCGGCTGCGGCACTGCGCCGATGCTCACGCTGCTCAGCGAAAAATATCCGGAAAAGCATTACACCGGCATTGACCTGACCCCGAAAATGATCGAGGTCGCAAAGGCAAAAAATCTGCCGAATGTGGAGCTGGTTGTCGGGGACTGCGAACATCTTCCGTTTCGCGAGAACTCCTTTGATGCGGTGATCTGCTCGATGAGCTTTCACCATTATCCAAATGTGCAGGATTTCTTCAACAGTGTTCATCTGGTTCTGCGGCCGGGCGGGCGTCTGATCCTGCGCGATATGTCGATGAAATCCGGTGCGGTCCGCTGGATCTGCAACAATATTGAAATGCCGCTTGCGCATCTGGTCAGGCACGGTGATGTGCGTATCTACAGCCGTGAGGAGGTGCAGCGCTTCTGCCGCGGTGCAGGGCTGTATATGGAGCGCTTTGAGTACCGCAAAGGATTCCGCCTGCATTGTGTGGCGCGCAAGCCGAAAGTCTAATCCGAAGAAAGCCGCTGAGATGTACACGCATTTCAGCGGCTGATTTTTTGTATGTGCGGAATCCTGAGACGCTTCTGATCTCTTGTCCATTTGTCGGATATTGCGGTGAAAATGCGTATTTTACTCGGTTGAATCGCCAAATTTTGCGCTGTTAATCATTTTGACTTGCACTTTTTGGCAGTCTGTGTTATACTAATACTGCATAATGATTTAATATTATACAGAAGGGATAATTGTATGAAACCGTATCACATGATTGCATTTGTGAGTGCGCTGTGTCTGGCGTGCACCGGTGTGCCGGCGGCTGCACTTGCAGAACCCGCAGCAGTTTATGCAGACGCCGCCGAAACAACGGATGTTTCCTGTTTCACCTATGTCAAAGAGGACGGCGGCATCAGCCTGACCGGTCTCGCGGGCAGTGCGCCGGAGGAGATTGTCATTCCGGCTGAGATCGAGGGGCTCCCTGTGACGAAAATCTGCAAGGAAGTGTTCTGGAAAAAGCAGATCACCTCTGTGGTCGTGCCGGAAGGTGTCACAACTATTGAACCCTATGCTTTTGCGCAGAACACGATGCTGAAATCCGCGGTACTGCCGGAAACACTGACTGAATGCAGCCATTTGTTTTATCGGTGCAGCGGTCTGGAATCCGTCACACTCCCGAAGAAGCTCGGGCATGTGCCGCGTTCGATGTTCAGCGGCTGCTCATCGCTCAAAAGCATTGTGATTCCGGATGGCTACACCGCGATCGACTACTGCGCCTTTGAAGGCTGTACGGATCTTGCGGAGATTGAAATTCCGGCATCCGTGACAGAGTTTGAAGGTTATGCGTTCAGCGGAACAAAGTGGCTGGAAAACCGCATTGCGGAAAATCCGCTTGTGATTGTGAACGATGTTCTGGTGGATGCATCAGAGGCTGAGGGCGCCGTGACGATTCCGGATGCTGTCACAACCATCGCGGAATGCGCGTTTATCAACAATGCCGCCGTGACATCGCTGACCATTCCGGCTTCGGTAAAACGGATTGGCAATCACGCACTGGATAACTGCATGGCACTCACTGCGCTGACGCTGCCGAACGAGCTTGAGGAAATCGGCGAATTTGCGTTTCAAAATCTGATGATCACGGAAATCGCGATTCCGGATTCCGTAAAGACAATTGGCATCGGTGCATTCACAGGCTGTGCGCAGCTTGCATCCGTGACGGTCCCTGCGAGCGTCGAGACAGTCCGGCAGGGTACATTTGCGGGCTGCATCGGGCTGCAATCGCTGACACTGAGCGAGGGCGTCAAAACGATCGAAGAATCTGCACTCAACGGCTGCATCGCGCTGGCAGAGATCAAGATTCCAAAGACTACTGTCAATTTCGGCGGCATGGTCTTCCAGAATACGCCATGGCTTGCCGCGCAGAGGGCAAAGAATCCGCTGGTTTGTGTCAACGGCGTGCTCGTGGACGGCATCACCGCCTCGGGTGATGTGACTGTGCCGGAGGGCGTTTCCAAAATCGGCGACTGTGCCTTCTATGAGAACAAAGCGCTGACTTCTGTGATGATTCCCGATGGCGTTTCCAAAATCGGACCGCGTGCATTTGCACAGTGCGGGTCGCTTGAAACGGTGCAGTTCCCGAAGTCGCTGAAGGCTATCGGCTTTGATTCGTTCAATTATTGCACTGCACTGTATTCCGCAGTGATTCCGGACGGTGTTTCGGAGATCGGCATCAGTGCATTTTCCAATTGCAAGTCGCTGCGTTCTGTCCGGATCCCGAGTGCGCTGGAAGTCATTGAAAAGACAACATTTCAGTTCTGCAGCGCGCTGACCAGAGTCACCGTGCCGGAAAACGTCAAACAGATCGACGAATCAGCATTTGCGAACTGCGGGCAGCTCGAAGCAATTTACATTGAGAACACGAAGTGTGAGATCGCCGATTCTGCGAAGACCATCTCCGGCGTTGAGGACAAGTATACCGGCAGAATCTATGGCTATGCGGGTTCGACTGCCGAGCAGTACGCGAAGAAATATGAGCGGGATTTTGTTTCGCTCGGTACGCCCGGTCAGCCGCTGCCGCCGTTCTGGGGCGATGTCAATCTCGATGATTACGTCGATGTTTCCGATGTTGTGCTGATCTGCCGCTTTGCCGCAGAGGATTCGGATGTCCGAATCAATGCGCAGGGCAGACTCAACGGCGATGTCAACGGCTCCGGCGGACTGGACAAAGAAGACGGCATCAAGATTCTCCGCTATATCGCGCAATATATTACAAAAGACGAGCTTGCACCGAAATCCTGAATATGCAAAAGAGACACTGCCATAAGACGAATACCCATATAGAAGTTTTAAGCCATAGTATTTCTGATTTACAGTCAGAAGTACTATGGCGTTTTTATTGACAATGCAGCAATGTTATGCTATAATTGTTCTTGAAATAAAAGGAATCGGGAGGTTCAGAATGAGC
>CAMKLV010000019.1:0-47535 GCA_946413695.1 uncultured Ruminococcus sp.
ACCAAAACTTTTATTTCGGCTTCGCCGTGTGCGCCTTAAGTTGTTAGCATTGATGGGGGCAGAGCCCCCATTATAAATCCGTCGGAGACACATTATCTAAAATCTGAGCCGCGAATCCGTTTGTCCGGATTCGCGGTTTTTGTTGCTTTTTTCTGCGTGATGTGATACAATGAATTGAAAGGATGCGTGACACATGATCAGAAATGTGATTTTTGATATCGGCAGAGTGATGATCGAATTCAACTGGGAGGAATTCCTCTGCGGACTGTTTGATCCGGAGACAGCAAAGACCGTTTCCGATGCGATGTGGGGGACGGCGGCTTGGGATGAGCTCGACCGCAATGTGCTCCCGATGGAGGATGTCATTTCACTGTTCATTGCAAATGCGCCGGACTATGCGCCGCAGATCCGTGAGGCGATGCGGCGGCTCGGCGACTGCGCGAATATGATGCCCTATGCGATTGACTGGGTCGAGAAGCTCAAGGCAAACGGATACCGCGTCTACTATCTCTCCAATTATTTCCCGTATCTTGCGGAGACGCGGCCGGATGTGCTGGAATTTACAAAGCATATGGACGGCGGCGTGTTCTCGTGGCAGGAACAGCTCATCAAGCCCGATCCGGCGATCTATCAGCGGCTGCTTTCGCGCTATGACCTCAAAGCGGAGGAGTGCCTCTTTATTGATGACAACCCGAAGAATATCAAGGCGGCGAAAGCGCTCGGGATTCATGCCGTACAGTTTGAATCCTATGAGAAGCAGTATCCGCAGGTTATGGACTTATTGGCAAATCAGACAAAATAATACATCCTGATTTGTGCAGACCGCTGAAATTTGTTTTTCGTAAAGGAAAATTGCGCTCTGAGGCGTAATTTTTATGAAGGGAGGCGGTCTTATGAAACAGGAGCCCGTCAAGAAAATGAAGCTGCCGAAATATGCGGCAGCACTCGCCGTCATGACGGCAGCCGTCGGGATGCTGACCGCTTGCGACAGCGGAGAGGTTCAGCTCGACGGTACGGCACCCGATCCGTCGGTCACTGCCGTTCAGGATCCTGCGCTTCAGTATGAAGGCGGTATGGAGGTTTATACAGAGCCGGAAACTGTCACCGGAACCATTGCAGAAACCACCGCTGTGACTGCGGCTTGCAGCGAGCAGAGCCAATACAATCCGCAGAACATGGGGCTTGTGCCCGTGCCCGCACTGACCGATTATGAGACTGCGAAAGGAGATGCGGCGACATGAAGCTCGAACCTGTGAAGCAATCAAAGCTGCCGAAATATGCGGCACTGCTTGCCGTCCTGTCCTCTGTTCCGATGCTGACAGGCTGCGGTGAGCCGGAGATCGCCGGGGGAGAAGCGGTCTATATTGAGACGACAATCTCTGAGCAGGAGCCGGATGCGGCTGAACCTGCTGACGCAGGCAATACGGATTTTCAGAATCGCACAGCGAACTGATCTGGAGGAGGCGAAGAACCATGAAGCTCGAACCGATCAAAAAAGCAAAGCTGCCGAAATATGCGGCTGCGCTTGGCATTCTCGCTTCTGCGGCACTGCTGAGCGGATGCAGCCCTTTCCAGACCGCCGGCGATGTGGCAGCGCCCGTTGACTCGGCGGATATTCTGGAGCTTGCCGGTGAGGAGACAATCGCGACGGACTGGACGGAGCCGGCCGATATCACCACGGCACCGGATGAGACAGCGCTGCCGGAGACCTCGACGGAACCGATGCTCGAGGGCGAGGCGATGCCCGATTCCTGCACCACGGAGCGCTGTCCGAATGTTCCCGGCACTGTGGCTGCGCCGGAGGAGGAACCGGTCATGCTGGAGGGCGATGTCGCATGGATGCCGGATTATCAGAATGCAGTCGATGATATCAACCGGTTCTACGGCGAGGTGTTCGGTTCCTATGAAACCGGCTTTGCTGTCAAGGGATTTATCACAACGCGCGATGAAACCGAATTCGAGTTCAGCGGCATCCGGTTCACCTCCGTGCTCAAGCATCAGGACAGCGGCACGAGAATCGCTTTCTATGACGGCACAGCGTCAGAGAACGGAAAATACATGCACGAGATGATGCAGGAAGTGTGTGACGAATCCTTTGGCTGGGGCTGTGTGACGGAACTCCCCGCGGATGACGAGGGCTATCATCGCGTGATCTTTGTGGATATGTGCAGAGATATGAATAACCCGATTGAAGACGCGGAACAAATCTATAAGGACGTGATTGCATGAATCTGACTTTGCACCTGACCGAAAACTGTAATATGGACTGCGCCTATTGTGTCCACGAGAAAAAAGAGGTCCGCATGTCCGAGGCTGTTGTGGATGCGGCGGTGGACCTTGCATTCTCAACCGGAAAGACTGCCGGACTCTGCTTCTTCGGCGGCGAGCCGCTGCTCGAATCCGGACTGATCTACCGCGCAATCCGGCGATGTATGCTCAAAACCATTGAGACCGGCAAGCCCGCGCTCTATAAAATGACCACGAACGGCACGCTGCTGACCGAGCGCTTTCTCGAGAATGCGCATGCCGTGCGGATGGGCATCGGGCTTTCGTTTGAGGGACTCGCGCAGGATGCCTGCCGCCGCTTCAAGGACGGCAGCGGCAGCTTCTCGACCGTTGACGAAAAGGCGAAAATGCTGCTGAAATCCATGCCGGATTCCTATGCGATGATGACGATCGCGCCGCAGGCGCTGCCGCAGTATGCGGAATCGGTGAAGTATATCCGGTCGCTCGGATTCAAACGCATCACTTCGACAATCGCCTACGGAAAGCGCGTTCACTGGACTGACGAGGATCTCGAGCTGCTCAAGGCGCAGATGGAGGAGATCGGCGCGTTCTATGAGGCGGAGTTCCTGAGAGGGGAGCCGTTCTTCTTTTCGCCGTTCGACAGCAAAATCCGCGATTTCATCCGCGGGTTCAATCCCTCGGAGCGCTGTCATCTCGGTTTCCGGCAGATGCCCGTTGCTCCGGACGGCAGTCTTTATGCCTGCACGCAGTTCATCGGCGATGATGACTACAAGCTCGGCGATGTGTTCCACGGCATCGACCGCGAACGGCAGCAGAAGCTCGCCCTGCGCGCTTCGACGCCTGAATCCTGCAAGGAGTGCGCGCTCCGGACACGCTGCACGAATTCCTGCGGCTGCACAAACCGCCTCGAGACCGGCAATGAGAATATCGTCTCGCCGCTGCAGTGCAATTATGAGCGCATGACGATCGCGATGGCGGATGAGATCGCTGACCGGCTCTTTGCTGCGGATGAAGATGCGTTCCGCAAACGCTTCGCCGCTGATGTGCCGGAGAAGACCGCGCAATAAGGTATCGCTGCGCGATGATTTTGAATGGGGCGCTGACCCATACCCCGCTGGGGGAATGATTCCCCCAGACCCTCATTTTCATGTGCGGATAGATGAAGCCGCTCCGTGCAGACAATTTGCTGCACGGAGCGGCTTCCTTTTATTTATATCTAAACATGGGGTCTGGGGTCAATGACCCCAGCGAGGGGGTTGGGGGATAAATCCATCGGAGGTACTTTTCTCTGCGCGGCGACGGCGGTTGAAATAAAAAAACAAAAAGCTTTTTTTGCCCTCGGCGGCATTTGTACGCAGTGCGCATTTTGCGGCGGAAATCTTGCTTTTCTGACAGAAATATGATATGATATAAAAGCGGCAGAATCGGGTTCTGCCGAAGAAGGAAAGGAAGCGTATCAAACAATGGCACAGAAAAACAAAGCCGCAGCGATTCTTGCGGCAATCATGCTCGCAGCATCCGTGACCGGCTGCACAAGCGAACGCACCGGCAGTGAAACCGATGCGGAGGCGGTCACCTCGCAGACGGAGACCGAAACGGCTGAGACTGAGGCGGAAACCGAGGAAACAACCGGAGCCGTCACAGAGGTGACAACCGAGGAGACAGCAACCGAAACACTTGCAACCGAAACCACCGCACCGCAGGAGGAAAGCGAAACTGCCGTCGACAACATCACGCTGACGCATATCACAGAGGGCGGCGAGGGACTCGGCGTGTTCTATGAGTTCAGCGGCAATATCCGCGGCGAGGTTATGCAGGACGGCTCGTCCTACCGGAACTGGACGCTCACAGATGCATCCGGCCACGCGCAGGCGGACGATACCGTGGACAGCGCAGCCGCTGCTTTCGATTACGGCGACAGCGCGGGCTTTTCCGTCAACGGAACCGTTGAGGTGCTGCCCGCGGATGATCCGGACTATCCGAACAAGATGTATTTCCATTCGGATGATGTCGATGCATTCCCGAAGTTTATGTACGATAACCGCGGCGATGCCCGCAGAGCAAAGTTTATCATCGAGAATTCCAGCGATGTCTACATGCTGCTCGGCAAGGACAATCCGCCGGAGGAGAAATCGTTTGCTGTCTCTGTCACCGTTGATTCCGTGACGGTGCGCTATGCTGCAGACGGCAGCGCTTATGACACGATCCATGTGACGGCGGCATCCAACCGCTGATTCAGAACGGTTCAGACCGGCTTGCGCCGGAAACAGAAATATATAATTTAAAGGGGTTATCAATATGAAATGGATGAAAAAGACTGCGGCTCTGATTACCGCCGCTGTCACGCTGCTCTGTACGGGCTGCGCGGCAGGCTCAAAGCTGCCGGAAACGAGTATTCCGGATTATACGGTTCCGGTCAATGTGCTCGGGGAACCGAGCGAGCTTGTGCCGGATGTGCAGGTGGACAAATATCAGGTGCCGGAGAGTGAGGGTATGGATTTTATCAGGGAGCTGCATCTGGGCTGGAACCTTGGCAACACCTTTGATGCAACAAATATCGGGAATATTTCCGCAGAGCATGAGCTGGATTACGAAAAAGCCTGGTGCGGCGAGTTCACGAAGATCGAGAACATTGCGGCGCTCAAGGCGGCAGGCTTCAACACCATCCGGATTCCGGTTTCGTGGCACAACCATGTGGACGAGAACTTCAACATCTCGCGTGCATGGCTGACGCGCGTCAAGGAGGTTGTGGACTGGTGCCGCGATATGGATCTCTATGTCATTGTCAACACGCATCATGACAATGAGGAGGATTTCTACTATCCGGATTCTGCACATATGGAGAGCTCCAAAAAGTATCTGACGGCGGTCTGGTCGCAGATTGCAGAGGCTTTCAAGGACTATGACGAGCACCTGATCCTCGAATCGCTGAATGAGCCGCGGCTTGTCGGCACAAACTATGAGTGGTGGATCGACCAGAACAACGAGCAGTGCAAGGATGCCGTTTCGTGCATCAACACGCTCAATCAGCTCTTTGTCGATACCGTGCGGGCTTCCGGCGGAAACAATGCTTCGCGCTGGCTGCTGGTCCCCGGATATGCCGCATCGCCGGACGGTGCGCTGAATCCCGGCTTTGCCATGCCGACCGATCCGCAGAGCCGCGTGATCCTCTCTGTCCATGCCTACAGACCCTATAACTTTGCGCTGAACAAGACCGGCACAAAGGAATGGTCACTCGACAATGCAGGCGACACCGGCGATATCATCCAGTTCATGGATAATCTTTACGGCAAATTCGTGCTGAACGGCGTGCCGGTTCTGATCGGCGAATTCGGCGCGATGAACAAGGATAATCTGGAGGCGCGCGTTGCGTTCTCCGCCTATTACACCGCCTGCGCAAGAGCGCGCGGCATCTCCTGCCTCTGGTGGGATAACAACGCCTTTACAGGCTCCGGCGAAAACTTCGGGCTGCTCTACCGCAAATCCTCGAGCTTTACCTATCCGGAGATCGTGCAGGCGCTGGTCAAGGGCAGCGATTATCAGTAATCGCATAAAAATCAAATGCTCCGAGGGGTAACCGATATGAAAAAGTATCTGTTTATGTTCCTGCTCTGCGCCTGTGCATGGGGATGTGCAGGCTGCGCGGGAAACAGCGCGGAATCTGAGCAGGAGCCGGCTGAAACCGCTGAAACTGCTGCCGTGACAACAACCGTCACAACCACTGCGGCTACAACCGTCACAACAACGACAACTGCCGATTATCTGGCTGCATCCGGCGTGAAGCTGGAGGTCAAAACAGATACCGTGCGCCCCTCGAAATGCACGGCGGAACTCACGAACAACGGCGATGCGGAGCGTGCCTATACCGCGGACTACCGCATCTATCAGGTTGACGGGGAGGACGAAAAGCTCTGCGGCGAGCTTCCGGACTATGAAGCGCCGGAGAAAACGGACACGCGCTATATTGCGGCGGGCGAAACCAAGGAGATCGAGCTGGACTGGGGCAAACGCTACGGCGATCTGCAGGACGGCAGATATGTTCTCGAGCTGATGCTGGAAAAGGTCCATGCGGATGAGGAGGACCCCGATTCTCCGATGCTGCGGCTGGTCACACGCGCGGAATTTGAAATGGATTCGGAGGGCTTTGTCCCGCAGTTTTATATTGATCCGGAGGATATCAATCCTGAGGGCATTGTGCTGCACATTAAGAATTCACCGGATGCCGCGCGGAAATACGGCATGGTCTACCGGATTTACGATGAATCCCGCGATCCGCGTGTCGAGCTGCTGCGCGAGATTGATCAGGAGGCGCGCCTCTACAATGACTACTACATTGAGCCCGGCGCCGAGATGGTTCGTGTCTATGACTGGTCCACGCTCTACGGCCCGCTGATCGAGGGCGAATATATCCTCGAGATCGAGCTGCTCGTCGAGGGCGAGACCGACCCGAAAACCTATCGCATTCCCTTTGAGATTACGTGAGACAAAGGTATCGCTTCGCGATGATTTGTAATGGGCTCTGCCCAAACCCGCTTAAGGGATACTATCCCTTAAGAATCCCATTATGATATGAGATTATAAAAAGCCGCTTCATTCAGATAATCAGGCTGATTGAAGCGGCTTTCTCTATTCATACATAAAAACGGGGTCTGGGGATATGATCCCCAGCTGGGGCTTGGGGACGGAGTCCCCATTATCAATCATCGTGAAGCGATACCTTAAATCAGCTTGGCGATGATCTTCAGGATGTGGATGACATCGCCGTCGGTGATGCCGGGGACGCCGTCGCAGTCCGCATTCTGCTGACCTGCCTGCGTGATCCTGACCGGATCCTCTGCTGTGAATCTTGCGAGCAGAACTGCATCGGAGACATCGACATTGCCGCTGCAGTTGACATCGCCTGCGAGACGCGCTGCCGGTTCGGTCTCTGCGGCTGTCTCGGTGACGGTGACAGTTGTGGTCACGGTTGTTTCCGGGACGGTGACTGTGGTCTCGGGGATGGTTGTGGTCTGCGGCTGTGCGGTGCCGGTCTCAAATGCCATGTAGAACAGGTTGCAGCTGTCTGCCTTGGCGATTGCATGTGCGCCCGCGCTGACCGGAACCTTCACGATGCCGTTATCAGCCGTATACTTGCTGCCGTCGAGCTTGACGGTTGCTGCTGCCTCGCCGAACACGAGCGTCAGGGTGCCCTGTGCCGGTGCGGTGAAGCTGATTGCGGTTGCGCTTTCCATCTTGAGGCACTGCGTCAGCGTTTTGCCGCCGTAATTTGCTGTGCCTTTGCTGGTGGAAAGGTTGCCGCTGATCTGATAGAAGGTGCTCGATGTGCCGTTTGCGGTGAAATCGTGGATATATGCCGATGCCGGAACAGCCGGAATATCCGTGACGGCTGCGGGTGCGGTTGTCTGGACGGCGGGCTCGGTTTTTGTCTCGGCTGCCTGCGTCTCGGCGGGGACGGACGGCTGCGTGACTGCCGGTGCGGTGGTTGTCACAACAGGCTCGCTGCTGCCGACATATGCGCCGCTGCCGATTGCAACGATGCTCGACTTATAATTGACCAGCGCGTTTTTCAGTCCGGTGTTGACGCTGTAGCTTGCGTCATCGACGGCGTTATCGAATTTCCATTTGAAATCGCCGCCCTGAATTCTGCCGGCATTTGCCGTGACGATAGACGGGACATCTGCGGGGGCATCTGCCTTGTAGCTGTACATGCCGGATGCGGTATCGAAGTTGTTGTAGCCTGTGCCGCCGGAGAGGGTCTTGACGGATGCCGGAACGCTGTCCTTTGCATTTGTGACCTCATAGGCATCAAAGCTTGTGCTATCCTTCTGATAGGTGATATAGCTCTTGGCATCGGTCATAATATTGTTATATGCCTTGATGATGCCGCCTGCTTCGCCGGAGAAGGTGCCTTCGCCCTGCGCATCGGTGCCCTGCATGCTGCTCATCATCGGCTTGGGGCAGTTGCGGAAGTAGTTGGAATCGACGAATGCCGAGGCGCCCATTGTGACGCCGACGCCGTATTTTGCGTTGCCGTCGAAATAGTTATTATAAATATGTACGGTGCAGGTGCGGATGCGCGGATGACGGGAATCGGAATGGTCATACCAGTTGTGGTGGTAGGTGATGCGGTTCTCGGTCGATTCGGACTTCATGCCCTGCAGATTGCACTTGCCGTTATCCCAGAAGTGGTTGTAGCTGTGGGTGATGAAGCTCGAGGTTTTGGTATCGAGTGCGCCGTCGCCCTTGACCTGATCGGCATCGGAGCCTGCGTCGCCGTAGAACAGGTCGCAGTGATGCACCCAGACATGGTCATTGTTCTGCTGCAGACCGACATCATCGCCTTCGCCGCTGTTGCAGTTCATGAAGCCGATGTTGCGCACCTCGACATTTGAGGCGTTTGCAATGCGCAGACCGAAGCCGTTGAATACGGTATCCGTGCCGATGCCCTCAACCGTGATACCGCAGGAAATGCGCTTGTTTGCGCCGCTGCCCTTGAGAAGCAGGTCGCCGTCCATCAAAGTTGCCGGATCGGTGATGTTGCCGATGCAGCGGATATCGAGCGGACGGGAATCGGTGCCCTTCTGGTAGGCGGTCAGAATGTTCTGGATGCCGGTGACCTTGGTCGTGCTGCCCTTGCTGTCTGTAACAACATCGAGCGAGACCTTGTCCTTTGTATCCTGTGTGACATACAGAACAACAGCGCCGGGCTTCAGGGTGCCGTCATCGTTATAGGCGCCGGATGCAGAGCCGCCGACGAATGCAAAGCCGCTGCGGTCATGCGCCTTGACGGTGACCTGCTGCTCTTTTGCTTTGGCGGCATCCTCTTTGCCGTTCACCACCGGCACAACCTTGATCGTGTGGCTGCCGGCTTTCAGTCCGGGGATGTCCGCGCGGTAATAGCCGTTGTACTGACGGATCAGCATGCTGTCCTGCTGCTTGCCGTCGGCGTAGACATTGTATCCGCCTGCGCCCGAGACCGGCTGCCACTCCGCGACGGCGGTCTCAAACCAGCCCTCTGCGCGGGTGAAGCTGACGGCATCTGCGGCGGATACGCGGTTTTCCGTCACGGCAGGCAGTGCGCCTGCTGCGATCAGTGCGCTGCACAAAAATGCGGCGACTTTCTGTGTTCTGTGTTTCTTCATGAGTTCTCCCCCTCAAAAAGATAAATAATAAAAAAGAAATATAAGAATATGAGAATGGACAGGACAGAGCTTCTCTGCATCTTGTCCTGATTCCATTATACTGATATTTTCTCCCGAAAACAATGACGGATTCTCCTGAAAACCTGCACAATGGTCTTTTAGATGAGGGAGGATGGAGAAAGGAGGAAGGAGAAAGAAAAGTGAGGAGATAGGAGTGAGGAGATAGGAGTTGTGGAATGCGCTGCGCGCATGGATCTAAATAGTAGTATTATCTTCTTCAAATCTGTCCGCGAAGCGGACACCGCAACTCCTCACTTCTCACTCCTCACTGATGCCTCTCTTTCCACTGTTCCGGTTTGCACAAATATCGCGCTGCTGTTTTAGAAACTTGTATAATCTGACGAAGTTTGTGAAAACTCTGTGGGAAGGCTTGACATTCGGGCGGAAAAGTGGTATCTTATATTTAGCACTCAGAGAGACAGAGTGCTAGCACAAATGAAACCAGTCTGCAAAAACCAAATGAAAGGGGCGTTTGGCAAATGGATGACAGAAAGCTGCGGATTCTTGCGGCAGTTGTGGATGCCTATGTCACGACAGGCGAGCCCGTCGGCTCCAAGGCCATTGCCGCGCTGCCCGATATCAATGTGTCCTCCGCGACCATCCGGAACGATATGGCGGTGCTTGAACAGCTCGGTCTGCTCGAACAGCCTCATACCTCCGCCGGAAGAATCCCGACCTTTCAGGGCTACAAGCTCTACATTGAAAAATGTATGCCCGGGATGCAGCTCCCTGAGGAGGAGCGCGAACGGCTGGACAACATGTTTGCAGCTGATTCCGCACTGACAGAGGATGTGCTCATCCAGTCCGCGACAACTGCACTCGCGGAGATCACCAAATGCGCTGCCGTTGCAGTCAATGCAATGCCGCAGTTCTCCGTGATCTCCAAGGTGGAGGTCATCCCGACCGGCAAGCGGCTCTATGTGATCCTGCTGATTACCTCGGCAGGCAACATCAAGAACAAGGCGTGCCGTCTGGAATTTGACCTCAACGAGGAGCAGCTCTCGTTCTTCACGGCGTTCCTGACCGAGCATCTGCACGGTGTTTCGCTCAGCGACCTTTCGCCGGAAATGTTCGATCAGCTTGTCACGGCAATGGGTGCCTATATGGCGACGCTCAGTCCGCTTGTGCAGGGGCTCTATGAGCTCAGCCGCGATATGATGCGGCAGGAGCTGACCGTCCACGGCACACGCAATCTGCTGACCTGTCAGGAGCTGGAAACAAAGGATATTGTCGAATTCATGGAGCATCAGGATGTCATCATGCCGCTGCTGAATGATACGTTCAGCGGAATTCATGTGATGTTCAGTGAGGATGCGAAGCGGGAGAATCCCCAGCAGACCTTTGTGATCGGCAATTCCAGCATGATCGTCGGACAGTATCAGAAGGACGGCAAAGCCGCCGGAAGACTCGGTCTGATCGGTCCGATGCGGCTGAATTACGCAAAGGTGATCCCGTATCTTGAATATTTCACAGAGAAGATCAGCAACCTGATCTCTGAAAAGGAGGATGACGACACATGACAGATGATGAGATCCGCGATGCGGACGGCTGCGAGGATTACGAATCCCTCGAGGAAAGCGGTCTGCATGAGGACGAGACAGCAGAGCAGGCGCCCGATGAGGATATCTGCGGCGATGAAACCGATGACGGTGAGCCGGATATCGTTGAGGAGCCCGATGCCGCCGAACAGGCTTTGCAGGCAGCCAATGATAAATATATGCGGCTGTTTGCGGAGTTCGACAACTTCCGCAAGCGCACGGCAAAGGAGAAATCCGAGACCTATCAGGATGCCGTTGCAAAGACCGTTCTGGAGCTGCTGCCCGCTGTGGACAGCTTCGAGCGCGCAATGGAATCGCCCTGCACCGATGATGCCTACCGCAATGGCATGGAGAAAATCTATCAGCAGATGACAGGCATTCTGCAGAAGCTCGGAATCGAGGAAATCCCCGCGATGAACGAGCCGTTCGATCCGAAGGTGCACAATGCGATCCGGCAGGTCGAGGATGAGAATTTCGGCGAATCCACCGTCTGCGAGGTCTATCAGAAGGGCTATCGCCTCGGTGACAGAATTATCCGCTGTGCAATGGTTTCCGTTGCCAACTAGTTGATAGAAAGAGGGGTTTTGCATGTGGCTGAAACGCAAGGATAGCCTTTATAATCTCGATCACTTTGATTCTGTGAAGCTGGATTATGAATACGAAAACAACCGGTATTATTTTGTACTGATGAGCGCAACCCGTGAGACCCGAGACCGTGAAATCAAGATCGGCCCGTTTTCCAAGGCGGATGCTACGAGCTATCTCAATCAGGTCATCGCAGCGCTGGATGCGGGTGCGGTGATCTGGGAATTCCCGGAGAAGGAAGAACAGCTGTAACCGGGAAAAATTCTGATATATTATTCATTTGGAGGTAACAATTATGAGCAAGATTATTGGTATCGACCTGGGTACAACAAACTCCTGTGTCGCTGTTATGGAAGGCGGCAACGCAGTTGTCATCCCGAACGCAGAGGGCGCAAGAACCACGCCGTCTGTTGTCGCAGTTTCCAAGACGGGCGAGCGTCTCGTCGGTCAGATCGCAAAGCGTCAGGCGATCACCAACCCGGATAACACCGTCATTTCCATCAAGAGAAAGATGGGCACCAACGAAAAGGTCACCGTGGACGGCAAGGCATATACGCCGCAGGAGATTTCCGCCATGATCCTGCAGAAGCTCAAGGCGGATGCAGAGGCATATCTCGGCGAGCCCGTCACTGAGGCTGTCATCACCGTTCCGGCATACTTCACCGACAGCCAGCGTCAGGCAACCAAGGACGCCGGTCAGATCGCAGGTCTGAATGTCAAGAGAATCATCAACGAGCCGACTGCTGCTGCACTGTCCTACGGCATCGACAAGGAAGATGAGCAGAAGATCATGGTCTTCGACCTCGGCGGCGGTACCTTCGATGTCTCGATCATCGACATGGGCGACGGCGTCACAGAGGTTCTCGCAACCGCCGGCAACAACCGTCTCGGCGGCGATGACTTCGATCAGCGCATCATTGACTGGATGGTCGATGAGTTCAAGAAGACAGAGGGCATTGACCTCAGAAACGATAAGACCGCGATGCAGCGTCTGAAGGAGGCTGCTGAAAAGGCAAAGATCGAGCTCTCCTCCATGACCACAACCAATATCAACCAGCCGTTCATCAGCGTGGACGCAAACGGTCCGAAGCACCTTGACCTCACGCTGACACAGGCAAAGTTCAACGAAATGACCGCAGACCTCGTCAAGGCGACAATGGGTCCGGTCGATCAGGCACTCCGCGATTCCGGCCTGAGCGCATCTGATCTCGACAAGGTGCTGCTCGTCGGCGGTTCTTCCAGAATTCCGGCTGTGCAGGAGGCTGTCAAGCAGAGAATCGGCAAGGAGCCGTTCAAGGGCATCAATCCGGATGAGTGCGTCGCACTCGGTGCCGCATATCAGGGCGGTATCCTCGGCGGCGATGTCGAGGGCGGTCTGCTGCTGCTCGACGTCACTCCGCTGTCCCTCGGTCTGGAGACGATGGGCGGCATCTGCACCAAGCTGATCGAGCGCAACACCACCATCCCGACCAAGAAGTCGCAGGTCTTCTCGACCGCTGCGGATAATCAGCCTGCTGTTGACATCGTTGTCCTGCAGGGCGAGCGTGAATTCGCAAGAGACAACAAGAAGCTCGGTGAGTTCCGTCTCGACGGCATCGCACCGGCACCGCGCGGTGTCCCGCAGATCGAGGTCACATTCGATATCGACGCAAACGGCATTGTGCACGTTTCCGCAAAGGACCTCGGCACCGGCAAGGAGCAGAACATCACGATCACTTCCTCGACCAACATGAGCAAGGATGATATCGACCGCGCAGTCCGCGAGGCGGAGCAGTTCGCTGAGGAGGATAAGAAGCGCAAGGCATCCGTTGATGCAAAGAACAACGGCGAATCGCTGGTCTTCCAGTGCGAAAAGGCACTGAGCGACTTCGGCGACAAGGTCTCCGCTGAGGATAAGGCTCCGATCGAAAGCGCACTGAATGCCCTCAAGGAGGCACTCAAGAGCGATAACACCGAGGATATTGAGGCAAAGACCAAGGCACTGCAGGATGCATTCTATGCACTGAGCTCGAAGGTCTACAATCAGGCAAATCCGAACGGCGGCGCTCCGGATTTCAGCAACATGAACATGGGCGGCGCACCGGAGAACAACGGCGGCAATGATGACGGCGTTGTCGATGCGGATTTCACTGAGGCATAATCAAACGATCATGTGCGTCAGGGGTGGAATGTCCTTCCGCCCCTCTCGCCGTACCCTGACGCACAATGAAAGGATACATCCGGATGAATGACAAGGGCGATTACATCAAGTATATCAAGATGACGCTGGCTGCGCTGACCGTTCTGGGGATTCTGGTGCTGTTCTATACGCTCACGCCGATCCCTGTCCTGATGCTGGGAGCATGAACAGCGGGAGAAATGCAGGTTGCATTTTCCGGAAATCTGTGGTATAATGGTCAGGATTTGTGCGCCGGCGCCGGTTTTGCACAAAGGAATCAAAGATCACACGAAAGGGTGTAGAATATATGGCTGACAAAAGAGATTATTATGAGGTACTGGGCGTCAGCAGATCTGCGACGGACGAGGAGCTGAAAAAGGCTTACCGTCAGCTCGCGAGAAAGTATCATCCGGATCTGCATCCGGACGATCCGACCTGTGAGGATAAATTCAAGGAGATCACCGAGGCTTATGAGGTGCTCTCCAATCAGGAAAAGCGCCAGATGTACGATCAGTACGGCCATGCTGCATTTGAAAACGGCGGTATGGACGCCGGTGCGGGTGCCGGCGGATTCTCCGATGTCAGCGAGATTCTGGAGAGTCTGTTCGGCGGCATGGGCGGCATGTTCGGCGGCGGCAGCCGGATGAACAATCCGAATGCACCGCGGCAGGGCAGAGATCTGCAGACAAGCGTCACGCTTGAATTTATGGACGCCTGCAACGGCAAATCGCAGAATGTGCAGATTCAGCGCATGGAGACCTGCCCCGACTGTCACGGCAGCGGCAGCGCAGGCGATTCCGGCTCTGAGGTCTGTCCGGACTGCCAGGGACGCGGCTCGGTCAAGACGATGCAGCGCACCCCGTTCGGCATGATCTCCTCGACAAAACCCTGTCCGCACTGCGGCGGCAAGGGCAAGATCATCAAGAGCCCCTGCCAGAAGTGCCGCGGCGCAGGCCGAGTGCGCGTCAACAAGAGCCTGAATGTCGATATCCCTGCCGGTATTGATGACGGAACCGCAATCCGCGTGCCGGGCATGGGCGACGCGGGCGTCAACGGCGGACCTTCCGGCAACCTGATTGTCGGGATCAACGTCAAGCCGCATCCGATCTTCCAGCGCGACGGCTATGATATCCACTGCGATATCCCGATTACCTATGCGCAGGCGGTGCTCGGCGACGAGATCGTTGTGCCGACCATCGACGGCAATGTCAAGTACCGCATCGGTGAGGGCACGCAGACGGGCACGGTGTTCCGCCTCAAGGGCAAGGGCGTCAAGAAGCTGCAGCGCACCGATCGCGGCGACCAGTATGTCAAGGTGTTTGTCGAAGTGCCGAAGGGTCTGAACAAGAAGCAGAAGGATCTGCTCCAGCAGTTCGAGGCTTCGCTGGAATCCAAGAATTATTCCAAGCGCGACAATTTCTTCAAAAAGCTCAAGGATATCATCGGCGGCAAGCAGTGAAGAGCGGTGTCTCCGACGGATTGATAATGGGGCGCTCCGCGCTGCGCTGTGTCGAGTTTGCTGCGCAAACATCGAGCCCCAAACCCTGCCAAAGGGATATTGTCCTGCGGTGTTGCTTCGCAAGCCGCTGGAATCCCGTGTTTATGTATAATCAGAATGAAGCTGTCCGGATTTGTGTCATGCAGATCCGGCAGCTTTTCTGTATCTTGACAAGCATGGTCAAACATGGTATGATTATGATACCTGCACATTCTTCAATTTCACGCAGTAGCTTTCATATAAACGGAGGTACTCCCATGAAACACACAAAAATACGCATCATCAGCATCCTAGCTGCGGCTGCTGTCACTGGCTGCGCACTGCCGCAGAGTACGCCTTTGCTGCGGCCTGCGGTCACCGCAAGCGCTGCGGAATCAAGCGGCACCTGCGGCGAGAACCTGACCTGGACGCTCGACAGCGCGGGTACGCTGACGATCTCCGGCGATGGTAAGATGACTGACTACACGGACGATGCATCTGTTCCGTGGAAAGCGCAGAAAAAGAATATCAAGGCGGCTGTGATCTCTGACGGTGTCACATACATCGGAAAGAATGCATTTGACGGCTGTTCCGGATTGCAGGCTGTCACAATTCCGGAGAGCGTCACCGGCATCGGAGAAAGCGTGTTTTACGGCTGCACCGCTCTGAAATCCGTTGCGGTTCCGGCGGGCGTCACAAGGATTGAAAAGCTGACGTTTCAGGGCTGCTCCGGTTTGACGGAGATTGATCTGCCGGACGGCATCACGGGGATCGGCAATTATGCCTTTTACGGATGCTCCGGTCTGACAGCATGCAAGATTCCGGAGAGTGTCACAAGCATCGGCGTGAATGCCTTTGCATTTTGCAGTAAACTGGAAAAGATCACGATTCCGGAAAGTGTTGCTGAAATGGATGCATGCGTGTTTATCGACTGCACCGGTTTGAAGACGATCACGCTCCTGAATCCGGAATGCAAAATTGATTACGATGAATTCAGAAGAATGGTTCCGAAAACAACCGTGATCCGCGGTTATGCCGGTTCTTCTGCGCAGGCTTACGCGGAATTTTTCAGCCAGACATTTGAAGAAATATCCGCGCCGGAAGCACCGCTCCGCGGCGATTACAACGGTGACAATGAGACCACCATAGCAGACGCTGTATTGCTGGCACGGTTTGTTGCAGAGGATTCTGCTCTGACCGACGCGCAGATTGAAGGAATCATCAATCATACGCCGGATTATGACGGCGACGGACTGGCGACGATGCTCGATGTGACGGCTTTTCTCAAAAATCGCAGCGAAGCATGAACCGATCCGTGAAGGAGGACAGAAGATTTCATTCTGTCCTCTTTTTCTATATTTACCCGTGAACTGCAATCTGTCTCTTGCGTTTTTGTATATCTTGTGGTATAATAAAAATATCTATATTCATTTTCTGAGAGGATTACAATATGCATGCAGATATTCAGAAGCTGACCGAGAGCATCGGCAGCGTAATCGTCGGAAAAGAGCAGGTCATCCGCTGCGTCATCGCCGGATTGCTCTGCAACGGTCATATTCTGATTGAGGACGTTCCGGGCGTCGGCAAGACGCAGCTCGCGGCTGCCCTCTCGCGCTCAATCGGCGGCAGCTTCAACCGTATCCAGCTGACGCCGGATGTCATGCCCTCGGATATCACAGGTTATTCGATGGTCAACCAGACAACCTTTGAACTCGAATACCGCGCAGGTGCCGCAATGTGCAACTTTCTGCTCGCGGATGAAATCAACCGCGCCTCCCCGAAGGTGCAGTCTGCGCTGCTGGAGGTCATGGAGGAGCATCAGATTTCGATTGACGGCGTGACGCATAAGCTGCCGCAGCCGTTTATGGTGCTCGCAACGCAGAATCCCGTTGAGACCTACGGTACCTATCACCTGCCGGAAGCGCAGATGGATCGCTTCTTCATGCGTGTGAGCATGGGCTATCCGAGCGAGGAGGAGGAGCTGCAGATTCTGACGCGCACGGAGCATCACAATCCGCTCGAGAACATCAAAGAGGCGGCGCTGCATCCGGAGGATATCCTCAAGCTGCAGAGCGAGGTCGAATCGGTGTTCGTCAGCGATGCCGTCCGGCGCTACATCCTGCAGATTGTTGCCGCAACAAGAAAGCACGAGGCGCTGACGCTCGGTGCATCGCCGCGCGGCTCGATTGCGCTCTATAAGGCGGCTAAGGCAAACGCATTCCTTTCCGGCAGAGACTACACGCTGCCGGATGATGTCAAGCAGATGACGGAGAGCGTGCTCGCACACAGACTGATCCTCTCCCCGAAGGGCAAGGCACAGCAGGGCGATTCCCGCGCGGTGATCGCAGATGTGCTCGCCTCTGTCCCCGTGCCGATGGAATCTGCAAAATGACGGTCGGGTATATTTGTACGGTCATTATCGCGCTGGTGTTCATGTTCTATATGGACGGCGACATCGGCGTGATGATGCTGAGTTTTCTGGTGCTGATGCCCGTGATCTCGGTGATCATGACGCTGATTGCGCGCCGGAATCTGAAAATCTCGCTGGTGCTGCCGGATTCGGTCGGCAAGCATCAGCAGGTCTCCGCGGTGATCCGGCTCGAAAAGGCAACGGTGCTGCCGATGCCCTTTCTGCGGATGAATCTCAATGCGGATGCGCATTTTGATCCGCTGAATCCGGAGGCGCCGCCCGTGCCGCAGAAGCCCGTTGAGGGCATGATGAGCCGCGGGCAGTATCAGCGGAGCTACCGCAGATGGAAAAAGCTCCGCGCTACGCAGCTTGCGCCGGATTCGCTGCCGCTCTGCCTCTCGATGGGCACGGCGAAAACTGCCGAATACCGGATTCTGCTGAAGCCGCATTTCTGCGGCAGCGGGGAGATTTCGCTGACCGATCTGCGGATTTCGGATTATTTTGCGATGTTCCGGCTGAAGATCAGGGATGAGGTTCACACGCATCTGCTGATCACGCCTGAAATTCCTGAACTGAAAACAAATTCCTCGCTGTTCCGCTCTGTCTCGACGGCAGTTGCCGCGGCGGATGAGGAAACCGATGCAACACCGAATCATTCCGCTTCTGCGATGCCGGGTTATGAGCACCGCGATTACATCCCCGGCGATTCGCTCAAGCGCATCAACTGGAAGCTTTCCTCGAAGCGGCGGCATCTGATGGTGCGGCAGGATGAGCCGATCGCACTGGCACGGCTTTCCGTTGTGCTGGATTTCCGCCGCGACGCAAGAGATCTGCCGATGGTGCAGCGCCTTGCCGCGGAGGAGCAGCTGATCGAGACCGCGCTGGGCTTTCTGATGCTCTGCGCGCGCTACGGCTATCCCTGCAAGCTTTGCTATCCCGATGCGGCAGGGGAGTGGAGCAGCTTTTCCATTGATGACGGCGAACAGCTCGCGGTCGAAGCGGTCAATCTGCTGCGCGGCGGATTCCGTTCCGCGGCGGAGCTCGGGAATCTGTCGCCGCTGCCGCCTGCCCTGATGCAGGAGACGGGCAGTGTGCTGCTCTATTTTTCGGCAAACGCAGGCGCGGAAACCGCTGCAATGCTGGAAGCCTTCCCGACGCTGCTGTATCTCGTTGTGCCGGAGCAGGAGGCGCAGTTCAGCGCCGTGCCGAAGAACGGCTCGCTCTGGCTCGTGACCGCTGACCGCCGGCTTGTGCAGGCTGGCGGCGAAACATAAGCGCAGACTCCAAAGAGAAATCTGGTGAGAACATTGAAAATCAACACCTTTATTGCGGAGCATCCGGTTCTGCGGCGGCTGATTCAGCCCAAGCGGATTCCGCTGCTCTTTTCGGTGACGATTGTCGCCGGTATCTTTTATCACTATGCGCCGAAGCTGACATGGCTCTGGATTCTGCTCTCGCTGCTGATTCAGGCGCCGCTGTTCCGGCTGTTCGATTACGTCAAAAAGCATCCGTTCATCGGCGGCATTGCGTATGCCATGACCGGTGCGGCATTTGTCGCAGTCGCGGCTGTGCTGATACAGATCGGTCAGGATATGCCGCCCTTTGCGCCGTCCGATCCGAACAGGCAGCTGGACTTTCTGGTCTGGTTCCTGACGCCGCAGTCCGTTCTGACCACCACCGCCTATGAGGGCGGCGCTGCGGAGACGGTCAGCACGGCGATGCGGCTGCTCTCGACAGAATATCTCGGCTATACACTCGCGCTGTTTGCGCTGTTCACGATGTTCATCGCGACAACCGCCTATTACTTCACGCTCGTGCGGTACCGTGTGCTGATGTCCTTTGTTGTCATGATCTTTCCGTTTGCGATCTACGCAAAGGAGAGTGAGACGATGCCGGTGCCCTCGATCATCATTCTGCTGGTGTGCTATTTTGCGGTCATGATCTACTGCCGGCAGGCGCACGGCGAGGATTCCGAGGTTGTGCAGAAATATGAACCGGATGCTGTCAGCAGGCTCTCGATGCCGCAGAAAAAATCCGCCTATGCCAAGGTCAAGCCCGAGCTGCTCGACGGTACGTTCTTCAATGCGGCGGGCATCTTCATGGCGGCGGCGACAATTCTGATTCTTGTAATCCCGAAGCCGGAGGTCGAAGCGGACCGTGTGATCTTCGATTCGATGCTGGACTTCTCCGCACTCTCCGACCGTCTCATGGATGCAATCAGCGCCTTTACCGACAGCTCCGACGGCGGAAGATACAACAATCTCAATTATTCACGCACACTGTTCTATACCAAGGCAAACGAGCCGCTGAATCTGCGCCTCAATACCTATACCGATTATCACTACGATTCCGATTCGTGGACTTCGTATCCGGAAGTTGACGGCATGCCCGATCAGCGCACAACGGATTTTGAGGAACACGAATATTTCCGCTCGGCGGCGGAATATGCCGATCCTGCGGAGATTGTCGGCGCGATCCAGCAGCTTGCGAAATCCGAGCCGGATTTTGCCGAGCGGTACGGTCTGGAAGCACTCGCCGCGCTGCCCGATACCGATGCATCAGGTTACTACGGAAAGCTGACCGTGCAGGCGGCAATGGTCAATAACTATTACGCATTTCCTGCGCCGCTGCATGTCAAACGCATGGAGCTGCGGAATTATCTCGATCAGCCGGTGCCGGTGTTCATGAACAGGAGCGGCATTCTTTACCGCTACTCCGTTTTTATGCAGTACTTCGAGAACTATGACATCGACTACCTCAGTGACCGCTATGCAAACTCCGATGCGGCGCAGGCACTGATGAAGGCAATGGACAGCGAAACATGGCGCGGTCTGCTGATTGACGCGCTGATGCGGACAGATAAGGATTCGCCCGCCTACAACATCTTCCGGGATGCCTGTATTGCGGATACTGCGGCGCGCGAATATGCTGACTACTGCAGCGGGACGAGTGAAACGCCCGAGCGCGTCAGGGCGCTTGCGCAGGAGCTGACCGCAGGGCTGCACTCTGACTATGAAAAGGCAATGGCAATCCGCGATTATCTGCGGTTCGGCGAGGATTTTGTATACTCGCTGGATTATCGAAAATCCGATGCGGAGAACGTCGAGACCTTCCTGCTGAATACAAAAATCGGCGTCTGCTATGAATATGCAAGCGCGATGACGGAGCTCTGCCGCGCTGCCGGTCTGACTGTGCGCTATGTCGAGGGCTACTCGATGAGCGAACCGGATAATCGTGTGCTGCGTGACAATGACTGGGACTATGCGATCACAACCGATCACGGTCACGCATTTGTCGATGTCTATACGCCCGGCTACGGCTGGATGATGCTCGATGCGACCTCCGGCAATGTGATCGACGCGCAGAAGACCAAGGTCAACATTCTTGCGACGCTGCAGTATTCCGGACTGATCCTGTTCGGGGCGGCACTGGTGTTGCTTCTGCTGCTGAAGTGGCTGATCCCGATGCTGCGCGAAAAGCTGTTCCGGCGCAAATTCCGCAGAAACCGCGATGCGGCAGCCGTTACGGAAGCCTTTGCGAGACTGCGCAGGCAGTGGCATGCGGATCCGGCGCAAACGGCGCGGACACTCTGCGCGGAGAAATCTGCGTTTCTGCAGCTGGATCTGAATGAGCTGCTCAGCGGATTTGAATCTGCCGTTTATGCTGAACGCTGCGATGCCGAAACCGCGGACCGTGTCTACCGCGTTTACTGTGCGGCATATGATGCCTGGAAACCCGCCTGCAGACAGCACCGCAAAGCCGAAAAAGCCGCGCGCAGGGCTGCAAAAAAAGCGGCGACTCCGACGGATTAAAAATGCTGCGCTGTTCATTTGTGTATTGATATTAGAAAGCCGCCGAATCCGCGTATTGCGTGATTTGGCGGCTTTCTTTTTTTCGGCTCTCTGCCGTCGGCTTGTCTGTAACCAAAAGGCGATTTTCTTTGCGGATTGCATGAGAAAATCGGACAAAATTGAACGGAATGTATAATATCGCACAAAATATACTGTCCGATAATGTTCTTTGGCTGTCGGATTGTATCCTCTTTTGCAGTTATCTGTAACCGTTTTGTAACCGGCTGTAACTTTTTAGGCGCCGGATTTTGGCGAACTGCGAAAAAATGAGAGCCGCGATTTGTAAGGGATGCACAAGTTTTAACGCAAATTCAAGGTAAATCGCCGAATCTGAAACAGGCTTTTCTTGCTGTCGGACGGTTACACGCTGAAACCAATACTTGACAGATTTGTAATAATCTGCTATAATGGGGATGCGCTCCGGCAATCCGGAAGTGCATCCTGATACAAAAACAGAGATACAAATAATACAAACAAGAACAGTAACTGCAATCCAATTGGCCATTGACCAGAAACAAAATTAAATAGACAGAGGGAATGATCGGGACCACCTGCAACTGACCGAAACTACCAGTACAAGCCCAGGAAAGAGAAGGTAACCGAACCCATGAGAGAACAAATGAAACGGATTCTGGCAGCCGCAGCCATGTGCTGTATGCTGCCGGGAATCATTGCCGCACCGGTCGCCGGTGCTCCGGTATCCGCTGCCGGACTCGCAGCTGTATCTGCTGAGGCTGTCACGCCCGCGGGTACACAGTACACCGATTCTGCATCCTTTGCAGCGAAGGTACAGGCAATCATCGCGGGAAACTGCGGTGTCTATGCCGATTACGCACTGACTACACCGGTCTCGCTGCCGGTCGGCTCCGCGCTGAACACATGGCAGACGTACTTCGTCAATGCCAACGGATACGGCTGGAGCGGCATGCAGTGCTACATCTACGCGCAGGGCGTTTACAGCGTTCTGTTCGGCGCTATGCCGGCAAACGGCGGCAGCGATACAGAGCTGCTCCGCAATGTGCTCAGCGGCGTCCGGGAGCTGACGCCGGAGCTGCTCTACGCAAACAAGGTCATGCCGGGTGCTTATATCCGAACCACCGCGAACTATGACCTCAGCTTCAACGGCAGTGCAGGGCACTCGATGATCCTGCTCGGCTACACCGACACCACGATTACAATCCTCGAGGGCAATGCCAACGGGCAGGGCGCCATCGAGCTCAATACATTCACCTATGAACGGTTCAACAACCGCTTCACAACCGGTAAAAACCGCGGCATCTGTCAGGTCATTCAGCCGGATGCATCTGTTTACAAGTCGATGTACGGCATGAGCTTCAGCACCGGCAGCGGCATGCTGGGCGAGGTCAACACCGCGTATACCGTGCCTGCTGTCACAACAAAGACGGCAGCCGCAACCACCACAACCACTACAACCACCACAACAACTACTACCACCACAACAACTACTACAACGACAACCGCGACCACCACCGCCGCGACCGCCACGACAACCGCCGCGACATCCGTTCCGGCCGCCACGGCAGCCACTACAACAGCGCTGCCTGCTGCGGAACCGGTCAGCACCGAAACGGAGCCGGTATCGGTCAGCACGGATGTCATCTATGAATACGGCGTGGATACGCCCATTTTCCTGCCGCTCGCAAACGCAGAGCAGTTTGCGTGGAGCACCAGCGATCCGGAAGTCGCCGTGCTGATCTGGGACGGCATCGCAGTCACCAGAAAGCCGGGCAGAGCGGTCATTACCGCGCAGAAGGGCAATGTCCGCTATGACTATGAGATCTGCGTGGAGACCGTGGACTGGGAGCATCTCGGCGATGTCAATGAAGACGGCAGCACCGATCCGATGGATGCGATCATGGTCATGAATGCCTACATGAAGACCGCAATGGTTCAGAGCAATGCAGGTGAAAACGATGCACTGCCTGCCACGATCGCTGATGTAGACGGCAACGGCGTGGTCGATATTGCGGATGCACAGCTGATCCTGCAGTATTATGTCAGCTCGAAGCTCAAGAATTCGGACATCTCTGCAAGAGATGCATGGGACGCGATTTTGCAGCTCCCGAACAAGTAAATCATCAGAATCGCCTGCGCGGAAAACTGCGTCAGGCGATTTTGTCGTGTTCAGATCAAGAAAAGGAAGTTTACCGTTTATGCAGCAGACACCCCATTCGATCCTGAAGGAATATTTTGGCTATGACAGCTTCCGTGAGGGGCAGGAGACGCTGATCCGGCAGATTCTCTCCGGCGGCGATGTGCTCGGCATCATGCCGACAGGCGCCGGAAAGTCGATCTGCTATCAGGTACCGGCAATGCTCATGCCCGGGCTCACGATTGTTGTCTCGCCGCTGATCTCGCTGATGCAGGATCAGGTCGCGGCACTGCGCGATGCAGGGATACCGGCAGTCTGTCTGCACAGCAATCAGGATCAGGCGGCGTATTTTGCCGCGCTTGATGCCGTCCGCAGCGGCGGCGTGCGGCTGCTCTATGCGGCACCGGAGCGTCTGCTGACGGAATCCTTCCTCTCGCTGACCGATTCCGTGGCGATTACAATGGTCGCTGTGGATGAAGCGCACTGCCTTTCGCAGTGGGGACAGGATTTCCGCCCGAGCTATCTGCGGATCACGGAGTTCCTCGCCGAGCTGCCGCGCAGACCGGTTGTTGCGGCATTCACCGCGACTGCCACGCAGACTGTCCGCGATGATATCAGGCGGCTGCTCGATCTGCATGAACCGACGGAGCTTGTCACCGGCTTTGACCGCAGAAATCTGCGGTGGATTGTTGAGCGCCCTGCGAAAAAATATGATGCGCTGCTGCAGATTCTCAAACGGAACAAAAACAAGAGCGGCATCATCTACTGCATTTCACGGCGGCTGACAGATGAGGTCTGCTCCAAGCTCTGCGCAGACGGCTTCCCCGCTGTGCGCTATCACGCGGGGCTTTCCGCTGAGGAGCGCACCGCCAATCAGGAGGCGTTTCTGCGCGATGAGGTACAGATCATCACCGCGACCAATGCGTTCGGCATGGGCATTGACAAATCCAATGTCTCGTTCGTTGTGCATTACAATATGCCAAAGAGCATGGAGGCGTATTATCAGGAGGCGGGCAGAGCAGGCAGAGACGGCATGCCGGCGGAATGTACGCTGCTTTACAGTCCGCAGGATATCCGCACGAACACCTTTCTGATCGAACAGTCCGATCAGGAGAATGACCGCCTGACGCCCGAACAGCGCAATCTGCTGCGGCAGCGTGATTTCGACCGTCTGCATACGATGGTGCAGTACTGCAGCTCGACGGACTGTCTGCGGCATTTCATCCTGCGGTATTTCGGCGAGACCGCCCCGACACACTGCGGCAACTGCGGCAGCTGTCTTGCGGAGACGGAGACGCTCGATGCAACGGTTCCGGCGCAGAAGATTCTCTCATGCGTGTTCCGTGTCGCGCAGCGCGGCAGACACTGCGGCAGCCGGATGCTCTGCGATATCCTGCAGGGGAAGGAGACCAAATCCCTCAAGGAGGCGGGCTATCAGACGCTCTCGACCTACGGGCTGCTCGGCGATGTCTCGCGGATTCAGCTTGAGCACATGGTCAATATCCTGATCTCCCGCGGCTACCTGCGCATGGATACGAGCCAGTATGCGACGCTTTCGCTTTCGGCAAAGGCGAATGCCGTGCTGCGCGGGCAGGAGCAGGTCATGATGTCGCTGCCGGTGCGTGATCTCAAGCAGACAAGGCGCGAGCAGAAGCTTGCAAACATGCCGGATTACGGCGTCGATGAGGCGATGTTTCAGGTGCTCCGGCGCGTGCGCGAACGGCTTGCGGCAAAGGAATTCGTACCGGCGTATATCGTCTTTTCGGATGCGACACTGCGCGATATGTGCAACAAGCGCCCTTCCAATGAGGAGGAAATGCTTGCAATCTCCGGCGTCGGCAAATACAAAATGGATAAGTACGGCGAGGCATTCCTGCAGGCGATCGCGGCGTATGTCAGTCAGCCGCAGGAACATGCCGATCCGGCGATGTGATATGATTTTATGCGCAGATACGTTCAAATCTGCGCATTTTTTACATTTTTTGCAAAACGGCTTGCGCATTCTGCCTGTGTCTGATATAATAGATGCATCGGATACTTGTCCGGATCACTATATCAGGAGGATGGAACCATGAACAGAAAAACTTTGATTTCCGTAAGCCTTGCAGCAGGTCTCGCGCTCGGCATGGCAGCCTATCCGGCTGTGCAGTATTTTGAATCGCGGCAGGCGCTGACCGCATCCGCCGCAACCTCTACCACTGCTGACGGCTGGAAGTTCAGCTACGATGATACGCACTGCGAGATCACGGGATGCACAAACGCCGTTCAGGGTGATGTGACGATTCCGGCAGCCATTGCCGTTGAGGGCAAGGAACTGCCTGTCACGGCAATCACGCAGGATTTCTACTACTCCGGCAGCGACATCACCGGACTGACGATTCCTGCAAGCGTCACGCTGCTGCCGCGTCAGTTCTGTGAAAGCAAAAAGAATCTGACCAACGTGACATTTCAGGGCAGCATTATTACCATTCCGCATGCGGCGTTCCTCGGCTGCACCAATCTGAAAACAATCAATCTGCCGGATGACGTCAGCACGATCGGCAGCAACGCCTTCCAGAACTGCACGAGACTGGAGAGCATCAAGCTGCCTGCAAAGCTCTCCACGCTGGAAAGCTATGCATTTGCAGGCTGTGAGTCGCTGAAATCTATTTCGATTCCCGGTACGGTGACTGCGATTCCGGACAGCGCATTTTCCGGATGCGCAGCGCTTGCATCCGTCACGCTCGGCGACGGCATCAAGTCTGTCGGCGGCAGCGCATTTGCAAATTGCAAATCACTGACAGAGATTACCTTCCCCAAGAGTGTGAACACGGTTACGGCAGGCTTGATTCTTTCCGGCTGCGCCAATCTTGAATCCGTGACCTTTGAGAATCCGGAATGCGAAATCGGCAGCATCTACGGCACTGCGGAAAAGCCGCTGACGATCTACGGTTATGAGGGAAGCTCCGCTGAGAAATACTGTGTGAACAGAGATAAGATGTGGGGCGATAAAAGCTATGTCATCTTCAAGTCGATCGGTGAGAAGCCCGCACCGCAGCCCGTTCAGGATACCGGACTGTTCTGCGATGCAAACGGCGACGAAATGGTGGACGTTACCGATGCACAGCTTGTCCTGAACTACTATGTTCAGAGCATGGCGAGCAAGAACCCGAGCTGGTATGAACTGACCAAGAATCCGAAGGCACCCGATGCCCCGTAAGCAATAGGGTATCTCCGATGGATTTGTAATGGGGGCTATCTCGCCACACTGCGTTATGAGTTTGCAAAGCAAACTCACCCAAACCGCTCGCTGGGGTCATTGACCCCAGACCCCATGTTTAAATTGAAATAAAAGGAAGCCGCTCCTGTTTTCGTAAAAGGGGGCGGCTTCATTTGTATTTTTTCGCATCTGGCGCTTTTCTTCGGCGCAGCACTTGCATTTTCGGCGGAAGTGTGGTATACTGGGTTTAGGCTTTTGCCTTTGATGAAGCATAAAACGAAAGGATGGGATGATCTGTGCTGTTTTTGCATGAATTTGAACGCATCGAAGCAGAGGCGTTTCTGACGCTCGCTTCTGAACTCGTCGAGGAGGACGGCATCGTCACGGCGGAGGAGGATGCACTGATCGCTGACTATGCAGCCACGCTCGGTATTCCGGGCTTTACCTATGACGCAGCAGCCGCTGCCGCTGCAAGACACACCATGTCGCAGCTGAATGAAGTCAGCAAGCGCAAGGTCTATATGGAGCTTTACACCTTTGCAATCTGCGACGGATTCGAGGATCCGGCAGAACGCAGAGCGCTCAATGAGCTGCGTGAGGCACTTGAGCTCGATGCACATATCGCCCGCAAGCTGGAAATCTGCGCAGGCGATCTCTACAGCATCTATTCGGAGATTGAGGACGCGCTCAACGCCGAAGCCTCGCCGATCAAAGTCGAAAATTAACAGCGCCGCCCCCGCAGATCCCGCGGGGGCAAGTCATATCAGGAGGTGCCGCATATGGAGGAGCATCAGCCGCGGAATGCGTTTGATATCCCGAAGGTGTTTTATTTTGAAGTCGGCAATGTCCACACCGGCAGCCGCAGACATCTGCGCTATCGTGTGGAGCCCGCGGAGGGCATGCTGCATATCGCGGTCTGGCGGCAGGATATCTGCTTTGAGATCGCGGAGGAACGCGGCGTGATCGAGGCAACTGCCGAATATCCCGTCTCGGAGGAGGGCTTTCAGCAGATGCTCGACTTTCTGCAGGCGGAATTTGACAAACCGGTACAGCCAAACGGATAAACGGAGGAATGAACGATGTTTGATGCAGAACAATACATTGCAGAATATCAGGCACTGGAACACGGCGCGCCCCGTCTGCGTGCGATCAAAAAGGCAATCCATGCCGCCGATGAAGCAAAGAATGACGAATGGAGCTTCCGGTTCCGTGAGCGACTGCTGAACGAATCCACTTTTGAAGGCGATGATGTCGATTCGCTGATCATCTTCCCCGAAATGGTCGCGATCTATGACCGGAACGAGGAGCTGCAGGCGGATGATGAATATTTCTATGATCTGATGTGGAGCTACAAGCTGATCATCGAGAATGCGCAGAATTTCTACCATGTCTCGCTGGAACAGATCGAATCGTTCCTCGAGGATTTCCGCAAGCGTCTGGAAGCCGCAGGGCGCTCCCTGCGCACCTATTACTACATGCGCGAAAACATCTCCGAGCAGACAGGCAATCTGCTGCCCGCAGAGGAATACGGAAAATACCGCGACTTTCCGGCGGATGATCTCAAGGACTGCACCGCCTGCGAGACCTCGCACGATGTCCGCATTGCGCTGCTGCTCGATCAGCCGGAAAAGGCGCGCGAGATCGGCAAGCCGATTTTCTCCGGCGAACAGCACTGCGGCGAGGTTCCCGAGACCACCTATGCTGCATGGATCGAATATGATATCCGCAAGGGCGATTTCGGCGATGCACGCAAGCTCGCAAAGCGGCTGTATCCGCTGGTCAAGCACCGCATGGATATGCTCCGCGAGATCGGCACGCTGCTGTTCCTCTACGGCAATATCGACCTTCAGACCGGCACAACGATCTTCCGCCATGAGCTGCGCAATTACCTGAACTGCCGCAATCACTGGATGCGCTATCATTTTGCAAGGGGGGCATATTTCCTGTTTGCCTGCATGAAGATGGAATCCGTCGGGCTTGTGCTGCCGCAGGAATTCCCGCTCTGGAATGCGGAGCATCACTATGATCCCAAGGAACTCATGCGGTATTTCTACGATGAGGCGTCATCGCTTGCAAAGAAGCTCGATGCGCGCAACGGCAACACCGCCCTGATTGATCAGCTGGATGCGGATGTGCTCGCCTATGACAGCGCTGTAACGGATTTCATCCACGGCGATGCCGAGCAGGTTCCCTCGACGATTGCTGCGGTCTGCACAACGCTGCCCGATGAGCTGACCGTCGAGAGCGTGACCAGAACACTCGAAAATGACGGCAGATTTGCAGTCGAGCTTTCCAAGACCGAACCGGCACAGGGACTGCTCGCTTTCCAGATTCTGGAAAAGGTCACGGACGAAATCTATCAGCTGATGCTCGTCTGCCAGCCGGTGCCGCCGGTGGAGGATTTCCGTCCTGCATCGCCGATCTCCGACGATCTGGCGGAGGCTGTCTCGAATGCAGAGGGCGTTGTGCTGTGCATCATGCCGTTTGAGGAGAAACAGCCTGATCTGGCGCTGCATTTCCAGCTCCGGCTGATGAATCTGCTGTTCCCGGGCGCAATCGCATATCTCGATTATTCGCGCCGCAAGCTGCTGCCCGCGGGGTGGGTTGTCATGCAGGCGCAGAGCGATGTGCCGCCGCTGGTCGATTATCTCTATAATCTGCAGCTGCACGGCGGGCCGGATTCCGATGCGCTCTGGATCCGCACCGAAGGACTGCGCTGCTGCGGTCTCCGCGAGATCGAGATTCTCGATGCGACCAAGCAGAACTTCCCGCGCTATTGCGATATGCTCTGCTTTGCGGTTGAGCGGATTCTGCTGCGCGAGGAGATGACCGATGCGAAAGAGCCGTTTGAGGTTGTGCGCAAGAATGATAATTCCTCGGTTGTCTGCACATGGGTACCGGTATCTGAGGCGAAGGCGGATTATCCCGCAAACGATGCGGGCGGCATGGCGCTGCGCATGGAAATGCTCGGCGATGATGCTGCCGATCTGGATGACAATGCCGTGCTGTATCTCTATGACGGCGAGGCGCCGGACGGCTCGCAGCGCCGCAGGCGTCTGAATGCGATCACGGATGCCGAATTCGATACATTCTGCTACGGCAGCTATATCGCAACGGGGCGCAAGATCGCGGCGCTTGCACAGGAGCGCATCGGGATTTTTGCCGTGCTGGTTGAAAAAGCGCCGGAGAATGCGTATGCGTGTGTGCGCGTGGAAGCGGACGGCGATTCGGATGAGGTCTGGATGAGGGCGACAAAGGCGGATGCGCATCAGATCACCGGCCTGCTCACCGATGACTGTCTTGCAGGCAGGGCAGGCGATGTGTATCAGGCGGCGAAGGAGCAGCTCACGGATTTCTCCGTCCGGCTCGATGAGAACCTCGTCATCCACCCGAACACCGCCTATATCGCGCTCGAGATCGAATGACAGCGGTATCGCTTCGCGATGATTTGTAATGGGGGCTATCTCGCCACACTGCGTTATGAGTTTGCAAAGCAAACTCACCCAAACCCCTCGCTGGGGTCATTGACCCCAGACCCCATGCTTATGTATGAATATAAGAAAGCCGCTCCATTCATCGTGAATCGGGCGGCTTTGGTTTTTCTGCGATCCCCGAAAACGAAATGCGGTAAATCACAGGAAAATCACGCGAAAAGTACAGACTGTCTGTTGCAGAATCACCGAAAAACTGCCGCATGACCTCCGGAATTTAGACTTGATTTTTGCACGGATATATGGTATAATAATACAGTATGGATTCCAGTATGGACTGATAACGGAACCACGAAAGGATGCGTACGTTTCTATGGAAAAGATCGGAACAATAGCAAGAGAACGTCTCAGCGCGCTGTTCGACGGCGGTGTGTTCACCGAGCTCGATGCGCTGCGGACTGAAAAGGACGCACCGGCTGCGGTCATCTGCGCACACGGCTATGTCGAGGGACAGGCTGTCTGCGCCTTTGCACAGGCACCGGATGTCAATGACGGCGTCATGGGGAAAAATACCGCCGGCAAAATCAAGCGGCTCTATTCGCTCGCTGCAAAAACCGGCACACCGCTCATCGGAATCTTTGATTCCAACGGCGTTTATGTGGATGGTACCGCCGATTCGCTGACGGCATACGGCAAGCTGATTGCCTGCGCTGCAAAGCTTTCCGGCGTTGTGCCGCAGATCTCGGTTGTCGCAGGCGTCTGCGCAGGCAGCGCGGCACTGCTCGCTGCCGAGGCGGATTTCGTCCTCGCGACCGAATCCGCAGAGCTCTATCTGACACCGCCCTTCGGCACCGATGCTGCAAAGCCGGAGACCGCCGCAAAGGCAGGTATCGTCGCTGCTGTCTGCAAGGATGACAAGGATGCCGCGGAGCAGGTCAAGTCGCTGCTGCGCAAGCTCCCTGCAAACAATCTCGCAGGCGCTCCGATCGCAGAATATGATGAGCCCGCAGCATCCTGCACAAAGGATACGCTGCTCGAGGGCATTGCGGATGCAGGCTCCCTGCTGCCGCTCTATACCGAATTCGGCACCTCCGTCGAGACGGCGCTCGCAACCGTCCGCGGTCAGGCTGTCGGCATCATCACCACATGCAGATCCGCGGAGGCGCTCACCGCTGACGATTCCGCGAAAATGGCACGCTTTGTCCGCACCTGCGATGCATTCTCCATTCCGGTGCTGACCGTGCTCGATACAATCGGCTTTGCTGCCGATACCGACGCTGCAAGAAACGGCTCGCTCCGCGCGATGACCCAGCTCTGCGGCGCATATGCCGAGGCAACCACGATCAAGATCGCGCTGATTGCCGGTGAAGCATGCGGCGCTGCATTCTCTGCAATCGCAGGCAGAGGCGCAGGCAGCGATTATGTCCTCGCATGGAATGATGCGGCAATCGCACCGATGCGTCCCGAGGGCGCAGTCGAGTTCCTCTGGCACGAGAAGCTCAAGGGCGCTGCCGATGTCGCTGCAAAGCGCAAGGAGCTTGCAGCTGAATACAAGTCCACGCTCGCATCTGCAGAAAAGGCTGCACAGATCGGTGCGATCGACGCTGTGATCACTGCCGGTGAGACCCGTCAGGCGATCGTGGATGCGCTCGATCTGCTCGAGGGCAAGCGCGTTTCCAATCTGCCGAAGAAGCACAGCAATATCCCGTTCTGATTTGCGTTTGCGGCAAAGCCCGCAGCGCCGACGAGCGTGAATGATATCGTGAATTACTAGAAATCAGGAGGATAAACTCATGAGCAAGCAGTTTCGTGTAACCGTAAATAATAAGCAGTATGATGTTGTTGTCGAGGAACTCGGCGCAGGCGCAGCACCGGCAGCAGCGGCTCCGGCAGCAGCAGCACCCGCAGCAGCGGCAGCTCCGGCTCCGGCAGCAGCACCCGCACCGGCAGCAGCTCCGGCTGTCTCCGCAGCAGACGGCACACCGGTCTCCGCTCCGATGCCCGGCACCATCCTTGACGTCAAGTGCAAGGCGGGCGACAGCGTTACAAAGGGACAGGTTCTCTTTGTCCTCGAGGCAATGAAGATGGAAAATGATATCGTTGCACCGGAAGACGGCACCGTGCTCGCAGTCAACACGACAAAGGGCAGCAGCGTCAACCCGGGCGATGCACTTGCCGTGCTCGGCTGAGAGAAAGTGTGAACGATTATGGCGAAAATTGGAATTACAGAAACCGTACTGCGTGACGCGCATCAGTCTTTGATTGCAACGCGCATGACAACGGATGAAATGCTCCCGATCCTGCCGGAGCTCGATAAGATCGGCTTCCGCTCGATTGAGTGCTGGGGCGGCGCAACCTTCGATTCCTGCCTGCGCTTCCTGAATGAGGATCCGTGGGAGAGACTGCGCATCCTCAAGAAGAACATGCCGAATACGCCGCTGCAGATGCTGTTCCGCGGTCAGAACATGCTGGGCTACCGCCACTATGCAGATGATGTTGTCGAGTATTTTGTGCAGAAGTCCATTGCAAACGGCATTGATGTCATCCGTATCTTTGATGCGCTGAATGATATCCGCAACCTCGAAACCGCGATCAATGCGGCAAAGAAAGAGGGCGCACATACGCAGGTCGCAATGAGCTTCACAACCGGTGAGGTCTTCACCGATGAATACTATGTCAACTATGCAAAGCAGATCGAGAACGCCGGCGCGGATTCAATCTGCATCAAGGATATGGCTGCGCTGCTGACGCCCTACCGTGCAGAGACGCTCGTCAAGGCACTGAAGAAGGTCACCAAGCTGCCGATCCAGCTGCATACACATTATACTTCCGGTCTCGCTTCGATGTGCCTGATGAAGGCGGCAGAAGCAGGCGTCGATGTCATCGACACCGCAATGAGCCCGCTCGCACTCGGCACCTCCCATGCACCGACCGAATCTATGGTCGCGGCATTTGCAGGCACCGAATATGATACCGGTCTTGACCTTGTCAAGCTGAGCGAACTGCGTCCGTTTTTCATGGACCTGCGCGAAAAGTATATCAAATCCGGTCTGCTCGATCCGAAGATGCTGGCAGCCGATGCAAAGACGCTGATCTATCAGGTTCCGGGCGGCATGCTCTCCAACCTGCTCTCGCAGCTCAAGCAGGCAGGCAAGGAGGATCAGCTGACGGCGGTTCTTGAGGAGGTCCCGCGTGTCCGCAAGGATGCAGGCTTCCCGCCGCTCGTTACCCCGACCTCGCAGATCGTCGGCACACAGGCTGTGTTCAACATCATCGGCGGCGAGCGCTACAAGATGGTCACCAAGGAATTCAGAGCGATGGTGCGCGGCGAGTACGGCAAAACACCGCTCCCGATTGATCCGGAATTCCAGAAGATGATCCTCAAGGATCAGGAGCCGATCACCTGCCGTCCGGCAGATCTGCTCGAGCCGGAGCTCGATAAGCTGAAAGAGGAGTGCGCTGAGTGGATCACGCAGGAGGAGGATGTTCTCTCCTATGCGCAGTTCGGTCAGGTTGCAGTCAAATTCTTTGAAAAGCGCCGCGACAAGATGTTCGGTCTCGACGGCGTCCACGGGAATGCCGAAAAGCAGATTCATCCCGTATAATAGATCCTTGCAATGAAAATGCTTCGGGTGACCGCTGTGAAAGACCGGCGGTCATTTCCCCCTTTTATTGCAGGGGACAGAAAGGAGCAGTTTTTTTGCCGATTTGTATTTCGCCGGAGCTGCCTGCCTATCAGGCGCTTCTCAATGAACATATCTTCGTCATGGACAGCGACCGCGCGGCGCATCAGGATATTCGTCCGCTGCGGATTCTTGTGCTCAATATCATGCCGAAAAAGCTTGAGACGGAGCTGCAGCTCCTGCGCCTGCTGAGCAATACGCCGATTCAGGTGGATATCTCGCTGCTGCGCATGGAATCGCATGTTTCCAAGAATACCTCGCAGAGCCACATGGATGCGTTCTATACCACGCTGACGGAGATTCGTGACAAATTCTATGACGGCATGATCATCACCGGTGCACCGGTCGAACAGCTCCCCTTTGAGGAGGTCGATTACTGGCAGGAAATCTGCGAGCTGATGGAGTGGTCCAAGACCCATGTGTTCAGCACGCTGCATATCTGCTGGGGTGCGCAGGCGGGGCTCTATTATCACTTCGGCGTGCCGAAGTATCAGCTCCCGAAAAAGATGTTCGGCATCTTTCCGCATCGGGCGGAGGTCAAGAAATCACTGCTGCTGCGCGGATTCGATGATGTCTTTGATGTGCCGCATTCCCGACACACCGAGGTGCGCAGAGCGGATATCGAAAAGGTCAAGGAGCTTGTGATTCTGACAAGCTCGGAGCTTTCCGGTGTCCACATCGTCGCGAACCGCAACGGCAGACAGTATTTCATCACCGGACATTCGGAATATGACCGCAATACCCTCGCCTCGGAATACTTCCGCGATAAGGAAAAGGGGCTGGAGATCGAGATGCCGTTCAATTATTTCCCGCATAACGATCCGGCAGAGATGCCGCGTTTCTCGTGGCGCTGCCATGCAAATCTGATGTTTTCCAACTGGCTCAATTATTGTGTCTATCAGCGGACACCCTATGACCTTGCGGAGCTGCCGCTGCGCAACTGGAACTGGGAAATGGACGTCTGACCGAATCAGGAGTGTGAATTATGGAACAGAATCAAAATCCGCGCGGCTATGAGGGTGTTGATGTGACCATCACGCCGCCGCAGCAGAAACGCAAATCGGGTCTTGCAGTTGCAGCGATGATCCTCGGCTTTGTCAGCCTCATCGGCTTGTGCTGCTGTGCCTGCATTACATTCATCACCGCGCCGCTTGCACTGATCCTCGGTATCATTTCGCTGGCAAAGCGCAGGGACGGCACAGGGTTTGCCGTCACCGGCATTGTGTGTTCGGGGCTCTGCATTCTGATGATCGGCGCAGTGCTCTTTTCCGTGCGTGATATCCTGCCGTACAGCTCGACGATCGTTGAGGATTTCGGTCAGCTTGTGCTTGAACAGGATACGGTCTTCCCTGCATACGAGCAGGACGGCACGATTCCGGAATATCTCGAAAAATATACCGAGGATCCGTTCAAATCTTTCTTTGCAAAGTATGACGGCACCTTCTATGATGTCATGGATGCGCTGCTGGAGCAGTACAAAGCCGGCGCGCTGAAAAATCCGTATCTCTCGAATATGCCGACAAGCAGCCAGACGCCGCAGAGCAGTGAGGCACCTGCTGAAACGCAGCTGCAGAATGATGCGGCAATTCTGGTTCCCTGCTATTGAGATGAAAAATCCGCGAAATCGAAGCAAATGCTTTGGTTTCGCGGATTGTTTTTTATTCGGTTGTGATCGCGCCGTAACAGTGCGGACGGCGGTCGCGGAAGAGACCCCAGTCGAGCTTTGCCTGCGCGATTTCATCGAGATCGAAGCTGTGCATCACGATGGCTTCTGCATCGCGGGATGCCTGCGCCGCAATCGCGCCGGTTTCCGTTGTGATGAACGAGGAGCCGTAAAAGCGGAGCGCGGATTCCTGCATGCCGTTCTCTGCGCAGGGGGAGACAGTCTCCAGCCCGATGCGGTTTGCAGCGATCACCGGCGTGATATTCGCCGCGGCATGTCCCTGCATCGTGGTCTGCCAGTGCGGTTCGCTGTCTGTCTCGAGGATCGGCTCCGAACCGATTGCCGTCGGGAAAAAGAGCAGCTCCGCGCCGTTCAGGACAAGCGAGCGCGCGGTCTCCGGGAACCACTGATCCCAGCAAATGCCGACGCCGATCGTCGCATAGCGCGTTTTCCATGTCAGGAAACCGGTGTTGCCGGGCGTAAAGTAGAATTTTTCCTGATAGTAGTGATCATCGGGGATATGCGTTTTGCGGTAGACACCGAGCAGCGTGCCGTCGGCGTCGATGATCGCCTCGGAGTTGAACAGGCGGTTTCCGTCGCGCTCATAGAAGCTGACGGGCAGCACCACAGCGAGCTCCCTTGCAAGCTCCATGCAGCGGCGCACCGCCGGATTCTCCTCGGTTTTCTGCGCAAATGCGTAATATTCATAGCGGCGCTCCTGACAGAAATACTGCCGCTCGAAAAGCTCCGGCAGCAGAATGATCTGTGCGCCGTCTGCGGCAGCCTTGCGGATCGCCTGCTCTGCTTTGGCGAGGCTCTCTGCCGGATCGGTGCTGCACTGCATCTGTACGGCAGCGACTGTAACAACTCTGCTCATATCATGTTCTCCTTTGTAATCTTAGACGGCGATCTGAAAGAGCTGCTCGGTTGTGCCGTAGACCGTTTCAAAATCGCCGACCTTTTCAAAGCCGTATTTTTCGTATAAGCCCTGTTCGCCGCTCACGATGTACACAGCCTGACAGCCGAGCTCCTTTGCATAGCCGAGCGCAGACCGGATCATGCGCTCGGAGAGCCGGTTTCCGCGGTACCGTTCATCCACGAATACAAACCCGATGAACGGCGAAAACGGAGCATCGTCAGGCAGCTCATCCTTTTCGGTGAGCGTGCAGAATCCGGCGATCTGTTCGCCGTCCAGCGCAATGATCACACGCTCCCACGGCTGAAACCGGTTTTCGCGCATCCGTTCGGCAAGGAATTTTCCTGCACGCCATGCGCAGCTTTCGGCAAAGCACGCGGTCTTTTCCCAGAGCGGGTGCCCTTGCTGCATCAGTTGTATTTCCATAGATACCAGTTCTCCCTTGCGTAAGTGCTGACGGAAACACACAGCATTCCGATACGCAAGACGCATCCGGAATACTTTAGAAAATGGCTGCCGGTTCTACCGGCAACGGCTCTGATAGAATGTGATGCTGTATCCGAGCTCGCCCTCGATCTCATAGCCGGTTTCAAAGATGAAATCGCGGTCGGGAAAGAGCTGCTTTAAGCGCTGTCCCCAGTAATATTGCAGGCAATCCGTGAAGGCGGTGAGGATCTGTTCATCGTCCATGTATTCCGGATCGGCGTTGAGAAAATAATCCCCGACCGACCACGCATTGACCCAGCGTTCCATTGCGGAATGGTCGCCGTGATACCGCTGTTCCATTTCGCAGTAGGCGGCTTCATCGAAATTGGGCGGCATGATCGCCGTCAGAAAGACGCAGTCGCCGATCAAGGTAAAATCAGGTGTAAAAAAGTGCGCAGCAGCGAGAATTCCGTCGATTGCGCACTTTTCTGTTGCATAAGAGAAGAAAGGAACCGCGCCGCCGATGAATTGCTCATTGAAAGCGGCGCGCTGTTCGGGCGGAATCAGCCCGTCAAATGTTTTCATGTGAAATTACCTCCGCGCAGTGCCCGCCGCGCAGTGCGCGGTGCCGATTGTCTACAGCCGGTCGGTAGAACCGACAGCCTATTGTCTACAGCCGTCATAGAACCATGTACCGATTTGGCGCGATGGGCTGAGAATACGCGATAGCCGGTATTATACGGGAATTGGGACCGAAAAGAGCCTGTGCATGTTACCATAATGGTTCTTGGACAGCTATAGAAAAATGGGGGCACGCCCTGCGTGTAGAAAATTGGATGCGGGCACTGCCCGCTATTTCGTTGCCTTGATGATCTTCATGCGGGTGAACTCCTCGCGTTCCTTATCCTCAAGTGCATCGGAGATTGTCCGGATGATTTCACTGTAGCGCGGGATCAGGACATTTTTCAGCGCATTTGCACGGCGCTGCGTCGCCTGAATCGCCGTAGCCAGCCGGAACACGCCGCTGTCCACCTCTGCAAGGATCAGCGTCATATTGCGCACCTTGCAGAACGCGGCATAGGCTTCGTCCAGCTGCACATTGGTATCGAGGAAGCCATAGGGTACCTGCACCTCGAGTTCATCGGGATGCGTGACCTTCGGGATTTCAACGCCCATGACGGTGCGTGTCTCAATCTCGATGCGGTCGTCGATCGGGACGGCATTTGCAAACCGCTCCACAACGCCGAGCGTGATATTGGCATCCTGCAATTCGGCATAGGCGGTCTCATAGGTCTTCTCGATGCTGCCGCGCAGCTCCTTGGCGCGGTCCACCAGCTGCATCAGCTCACGGATCAGGACATTTCGCTTGCGGTCCATGAGATCATAGCCGAGTTTTGCGAGCACCAGAGAGCGCTTGGCTGCCATCAGATTGCCTTTTGTCGGGAATACCTGATTTGCCACGTTAACCCTCCACCTTCCGGATCAGGGCGGCAGCGGCATCCGGATCGTAATGCGCATCGAGCACCTGATCGTCTACACGGTCGAGCGCGGATTTCGGCAGCAGCGAAAGCAGCGTCCAGCCGAGATCCAGCGTTTCCTCCATCGAGCGGTTCTCATCGAAGCCCTGCGAGAGGAAGCATTTTTCAAAGTATTTGCCGAAGGCGAGATATTGCTTATCCAGCGCGGAAAGCTCCTCCTCACCGATAACCGACGCCAGCGAGCGCGCATCCTGCACCTGTGCATAGGAGGCGAACAGCTGGTTTGCGACGGCGGAGTGATCGGCTCGGGTGTAGCCTTCGCCGATGCCGTCCTTCATCAGACGGGAGAGCGACGGCAGAACCGAGATCGGCGGATAGACACCGCCCTGCTCCAGACCTCTGTCCAGAACGATCTGACCCTCGGTGATGTAGCCTGTCAGATCCGGGACAGGGTGCGTGATATCGTCATTCGGCATGGTCAGGATCGGGAGCTGCGTCACGCTGCCCTCGATGCCCTCAATGATGCCTGCACGCTCATAAAGCGAGGCAAGGTCGGAATAAAGATATCCCGGGAAGCCCTTTCTGCCGGGAATCTCACCCTTGGAGGACGAGAATTCGCGCAGTGCCTCAGCATAAGCCGTCATGTCGGTCATGACAACGAGGATGTGCATGTGCTTTTCATATGCGAGATACTCCGCGGCAGTCAGTGCGCAGCGCGGCGTGATGATACGCTCAACAATCGGATCGTTTGCGAGGTTCAGGAACATTACAACATTCTGCAGAACACCGCTCTCGGCAAAGCTGCGGCGGAAGTAATCCGCGACGTCATTCTGGATGCCCATTGCCGCGAACACAACGGCGAACTCCGCGCCCGAATCCTTTGCGATTCTTGCCTGCTGCACAATCTGGACAGCGAGCTTGTTGTGTGAAAGACCTGTACCGGAGAAGATTGGCAGCTTTTGACCGCGGATCAGCGTCATCAGGCAGTCGATCGAGGAGATACCGGTCTGGATATAGTTTCTCGGATACTGACGGGACACCGGATTGAGCGGTGCGCCGTTGATATCGCCGAATTTCTCCGGCATCACTTCGCCGAGACCGTCAGCGGGTCTGCCGGCACCGGTGAACACTCTGCCGAGCAGATCGCCGGAAAGCGGCAGCTCCATCGGGCGGCCGGTGAACTGTGTGCGGGTATTGGTTAGCGAAAGGCCGTGTGTGCCCTCAAAGACCTGCAGAATCGCCTTATCGCCCTCGAGCATTGCAACTCTGCCGGTGCGCTCGGTGCCGTCATCCAGCACGATGCGCGCCATTTCGTCGAACTTTGCGCCTTCCACATGGTCAAGGACGACCAGCGAACCGCTGATGCTGTGAAGCCCGAAATATTGCAGACTCATGGGTTACAGCACCTCCTTTTTCTTTGTGCGCAGTGCATCGAGCATGCCGTCGATCTGCTGCGTCAGCGCGTCAAAGCGCTCAAGCTGCCGGTTCGGAATATCGTATTTGACCTTGATGACCAGCTCCATGATGCCGCTCGATTTGATCGCCTCGAGATCGACATGCTCCGCGATCATCTTCTTGGTGCGGTGGTAGACATGGAGAATCAGCTCCATCATGCGGAACTGTTTATCAAGCGGGACATAGGTATCCTCTGCGTGATAGGCGTTCTGCTGCAGGAATCCGACACGGATCAGACGCGCAATCTCGATGATGAGCTTCTGATCGTCGGGCAGGACATCGGAGCCGATCAGGCGAACGATATCCATGAGCGACTGCTCCTCTTTCAGCAGTGCGCTGATTTCGGTGCGGTACTCATTGAACTTCGGATCGACCTCTGCCTCATAGAAATGCGAGAGATCATCCAGATATTCGCTGTAGCTCATGTTCCAGTTGATTGCCGGATAGTGACGCGCATAGGCGAGTGCCTTGTCCAGTCCCCAGAAGCAGCGGACGAAGCGGCGTGTATTCTGGGTGACAGGCTCAGAGAAGTCACTTCCCTGCGGCGAAACGGCACCGATAACGGTGACGCTGCCCTCTCTGCCGTTGAGTGTTTCATAGGCGCCGGTGCGCTCATAGAACTCGGAGAGGCGGGAGGGGAGATAGGCCGGATAGCCTTCTTCCGCGGGCATTTCCTCGAGTCGGCCGGAGATTTCACGGAGCGCCTCAGCCCAGCGGGAGGTGGAATCCGCCATGATCGCGATGTGGTAGCCCATATCGCGGTAGTATTCAGCAAGTGTGATGCCGGTGTAGATCGAAGCTTCACGCGCTGCAACCGGCATATTCGATGTATTTGCGATCAGCACGGTGCGCTCCATCAGGGATTTGCCCGTGCGCGGGTCCTTCAGTGCGGTGAATTCTTCGAGCACCTGCGTCATTTCGTTGCCGCGCTCGCCGCATCCGATATAGACGATGATATCCGCATCGCACCATTTTGCGATCTGGTGCTGTGTCATGGTTTTGCCTGTACCGAAACCGCCCGGGATTGCCGCTGTGCCGCCTCTTGCGATCGGGAACAGCGTATCAAGGACACGCTGACCGGTGATCATCGGGCGGGAGGGCGGAAGTCTTCTTGCGGCAGGTCTTGCGCGGCGGATCGGCCACTTCTGGCAGAGCGTCAGCGAGTGGACTCTGCCCGCAGCATCCTCGAGACGGATGATTTCATCGTTGATGCGGTATTTTCCGTCCTTTGCAGCATAGACAACCTTGCCGGAAAGATTCGGCGGAACAAGGCAGAGATGCAGAATCGCGGAGGTCTCAGGGCAGGATGCATAGGCTTCGCCGCCCTGCATCATCGTGCCGACCTTGACCTTGATCGAGACATCGTATTCCTTTTCGGTATCGAGGATCGGCACATCGAGACCGTCGCCGATGAATGCACCGGAGGCATCCTCCAGCGCACGGAGCGGACGCTCAATGCCGTCGAAAATATTGGTCAGGATGCCGGGGCCGAGCGTGACCGACATCGGTGCGCCCGTCGGCTCGACCGGTTCTCCGGTCTGCAGGCCGGATGTGCTCTCGTAAACCTGAATCGTCGTCTCCTCGTCCGTCAGACCGATGACCTCACCGATCAGGCGGCGGTTGCCGACATAGACCATTTCCATCATGGAAAAGACATTTGTATTACGGATCTTTACAACAGGGCCGTTGACGCTGTAAATCACAGGCTGCTGCATCATTCGTCACCCCCGCCGATTTTATGATTGCGATAGAAATTGCGAAGCTGCGCTGCATAGGCTTCATCGAGCGTATGGTTTTCGCAGCGTCTGCCGTCGGCGGAAAGGATCGAGAGTCCGCCGAGCAGGATCGCAGGGTCCGCGCGGAATGTGACATCTGCGCCGGCTGCGGATTCCAGCTCGGATTGCAGCTTCATATCCGCCTCACGCAGCAGAACCGCTGCACCGGCTTCCGGCTGATGGGTACTGAGCAGCTTTTTGAGCCACGGAAGATAGTCCTCCGAAGCCGTGAATGCTGTGAGCTTTTCGCGCAGCTCACCGAAGAGCTGCATCAGCAGCGACTGGCGGCGGCTGAGAAATGCCGTTTTGCCCTGATAGCCGACCTGCGACATTTGCTTCTGATATTTTGCAGTAATTCTGGATTTTGCCGCGGCGAGTGTGCGGTCGAAATCCGCCTTGCAGCGCGCTTCGGCGTCGAGCAGATACTGCTTTGCCTTCTGCTCCGCCTCACGCTCCGCGCGTGCGATTTCCGCATCGGTGCTGCGGCTGACAGCATCCATGAACTGCTGTAGCTTCTGATTTGCTTCCATTTCAAAACTCCAGTCCGGTCATTTTTTATGGATTGGTAACTGCTGCAAAACAGCAGAGAAACTGTTAAACAAGGTATTGCATCCCGAGGATCAGATTGGACTTTCGCATATTTCATGAATCCGCCAAAGGAATACGATCACTTTGAAATCCCATCGTCAGCAGAATGAAACAAGATCGGTTCATTCTCTTTTCCAAAATGGGATTCTTAAGGGCTGACAGCCCTTAAGCGGGGTTTGGGTGAGTTTGTTTGCAAACTCATAGCGAAGCGTGCGAGCGCCCCATGATCTATCCATCGGAGATACCTTAGAAAATTCAGATGTGGATACCGACGGTTTCGGCGAGATAGCGCGAAATCGCGGCAGTCATATCCGAGGTGCCGTGCCGGTCGGGAATGACAACAAGCAGCGGCATCGGGGTATTCATTTTGAGGTCCTGCACCTCTGCTGCACAGAGGGCGGAGAGCTTTTCGGTGATAAGGACAACCGCGACCCCCTCCATATGCATTGCTTCGCTGAGTGCGGAGAGCACCTCCTCGCGTTCATGCACGATGACGCCCTCCACGCCTGCAAGGCGCATTCCCATCAGGGTATCGCTGTTGTCGCTGATGAGCCGGCAGCGCATCAGACCTTGGAAAGGATCATGATCGCGATCAGCAGACCGTAGATCGCAACACCTTCGCCCAGCGCAACAAAGATCAGTGCCTTTGCAAAGGACTTCGGCTCCTCGGCGATTGCACCGATTGCAGCCGGAGCAGCGTGACCGACGGCGATGCCGCAGCCGATCGAGCCGACGCCGACAGCGAGTGCTGCTGCCAGATAGCCGAGACCTGCCGCAGAGCTCGCGACTGCTTCAGTTGCCTCTGCAGCGGAAACAAAGCCGCCGAGCGGAAGCACGATTGCGCAGAGCATCACGGCGCCGAATGCGCAGAGATTGGTCAGCATGGCGCGGCGCATGGATTTGCCGCTCTTTTTCTTGGTAATGGCTGCATAGACGGGCAGTGCGAGCAGTGCGACGATCAGCAGCGGCAGAAAGATCAGTTCGAGAATTTCATAAACAGACATGGGATTTACCTCCTGAATATTCATCAATCATGTTTCGGGTGGGATCAGGCGTTTGCCTGCTCCGGCTGTTTGAGATCGTTGATCTCATCGAAGTTGACTGCAATCGGGGTGAACGGTTTGCCGTCGCCCTCGTAGCAGCGCGAGAAGATCTCGTAGAATTCCAGACGCAGCACCTGAATGCCGACGATCAGACCTTCGAGACACATAACGAACAGGTTGCCGATGATGATCGTGATGATGGACTTGTGATCCTTGCCGATCATCTCCGAGAGGAGCATGACAACGCTCATCAGACCTGCGTGCGAGAAGACGAAGCCGCCGATACGGATAAAGGAGAGCGTGTTGGTCGCATAGCCGAGCAGGAACTCAAAGCACTCAAAGAAATTGGATGCGATGAAATCGCCGATGCCGGGCATTTCGTAATGCTTGTGCGCCATCCAGTGACCGAGCGGTTCGCGGAAGAACATCATCAGCAGCGGAACTACGAGCAGAACGACCGTGACCGGCTTGCTGACAAGCTGTTTGCCGGTGACAATGCCGAGAACCACGAGCAGCAGTCCGGAGAAGAACACCAGACCTGCAATGCCGTTGTTGCCGAATACGGCTTCTTCATAGTTGTGTCGCCGCAGCTTGACGATGATGTTGACGAGAATCGAGATGATGACGAGTGCGGCACCGATGCCAACCGCGCCGAAGATGATGACATTCGTGTTTTCCATCGCCTTGAGCGGCAGGAACGGAATGCCGGTCTTTTCCCAGAGCGGATCGAGCGCCTCCTCGAATCCGAAGACCGAGCCGTAAAGCGCGCCGAAGACCGCACTGGAAACACCGATGCGCGCCATGATCGCGCCGAGCTCAAAGTTTTTCTTCTTGTGCAGGAACAGACCGATCAGCGCGAGCAGAATGCCCTGTCCCAGATCACCGAACATGATGCCGAAGATCAGCGTGTAGGTGATTGCAACGAAGGCGGTCGGATTGTAGCCGTTGTAATTCGGCAGACCGTACATCTCAACGAACATCGAGAACGGTTTGGAGAACCAGCCGTTTTTCAGGCGCACCGGCGGCTGGACTTTGGAATCCACCCACGGCGCTTCATAGGTCACGCTCAGCTCCGGTACCTTGTCGATGTACTTTTTGAAGTTCTCCTTTTCGGAGACGGGCACATAGCCCATGAGGCTGAATTTATCCTGCGTGACAATGCACTGTCCGCGCAGCTTCCAGACCTCGCTCTGATACTTTGCAAAGCGGTACATGCGCCCGAGCTGCTCCGATTCTGTTTTGTAGATTTCGGATTCCTGCTTTTCGAGCTCTGCGAGGGCGGCTTTCTTCTCGGTCAGCTTGATCTGCATTTCCGCGAGTGCCTCCTCCGGCGTACCGGAGATATCCTGCGGCAGCTCATAGCGTTCAAAGAGCAGCCCCTTCATGATCGCATCCACGGAAAGAATGCGCTCCTTGGTTGCAAAGTAGAAGCCCCAGACGTATTCGTGTGCGGTGTGATACGCCTGGAAGATGAAGCCCTCATCGCTGTAGAAATCGAGCTTCTGCACATTCTCCTCCGGCATTCTGCCGAAGCGGTAGAGGATGTGTTTGCATTTGGTCAGCTCACCGAGGTTCAGATCGGAGCCGGTGAGATTTTTCAGATGGATCGCAGCGCTTTCATAATCCGCGATCTGCTTGCGCGTTTTCGTCAGACGTTCGCGCACGGTTTTGAGCTTGCCGGAGATCCGCTCCGTTTCCGAAAGGATGGTTTCGGGCGTGAATTCTGCCGGTGCAAGTTCGGTATCCTCGCCGAGCGGGACCTGCCGCAGATCGAATTCCATGAGCGCACGCAGCGGCTCGGCGTAGGGATTCTGATCGGCGTGGCTTCCGCCGGAATCCTCCGTGCTGCCGAGCAGCTTGGAAGCGTTCTCAATATGGAAGACCTTGCTTTGCAGGCAGGCGACAATGGCATCGTTCAGACTTGGAACCGCGCCTGCAATGCTGACGAGTTCCAGCTTTTCAATGGACAAGATAACACCTCCTGAAGGGAATCAGCGGGCATGCCGCTCACTCCTCCGTGATTAAAAGGGATTGCAGATACGATACGGATTTGCCGTACCGGATACCTTCGATAATAGTGATGAGATTTTTCACCTCGATGTGATAGAGCACATGCACTGCATAGAGGCTGACGGCGGCATGACCGGAGAAATGCAGCGCCGATCTTGCGGTCTGCCAGCGGAGTGTCTGGAAGGCATGCTCCAGCCGCACGGATTCCGGTGCTTCGGTTGCGTTCCAGCTCATCATTCTGCCGTAGCGCGTGGACTTGAGCACCTCAATGAACGCCGCAATATCCGGCGCCGCATAAAGCTGCTCGCAGATGCGCTTGGGGAGCCTGCCCTGAATCGGCAGCATCATGCTCCGCAGGGTGTCTTCATCCGCATGGAACACGCGCTTTAAGCGGTAGGCGTTGATGAGGTTGATCAGGTCGATCTGCTCGCCGATGAGCTTGTGCAGGGCATCGAGGTCGGTGCCCTTGACGGTCTTTTCCGCCTCCTGCAGGATGCGCTCGAGATAGCAGGCGCGCAGTGCGATTTCCAGCGCGGTGTAGTTCTGCCCGCTGCCAAATTTTGCGATATGCTTTTTGATGACGGCGGCATAGGGTGTGCCGGCGAGTGCGGCGATCAGCTCATCGCCGTTTTCGGCACGCGCGACCTTCTCCTGCGAGAACCCGAGATACGGCCCGAGCCACGCATCCATTGCAGAGATATACGCCTGCGGACCGCTCGGCATCAGCTGGATCTTCTTGACCAGTTCGCTGATCTCATAGTCATAGATGAAAAAGCGGAAGAACGGCGTATTCTGCAAATTTTCCAGATTGCAGAACCGCAGGCACTGTGTAAACAGATTGCGCTTGAGCAGCATTTCCAGATAGCCGCGGTGCGTATAGGCGGGCTCCAGTTCCGCGAGCAGCTCGCGGTAGCCGTCGGTCTCCTTGAGGTAGGAGACGATTTCCGCGACGGAATGCAGATTCATCAGGTCGCGGTAATCCGGCGCGCGGAGTCTGTGCCCGTAGGCGGTGCGGATGGCAGCCGCCGTTGCGTGATACTGATTCGGCATGGCTTATGCCTCCGCTTCGTGCAGTGTCTCGGAAAAGAGCGTTTCGAGCAGTGCATCATGCTGTGCTTCAAACTGCTCCGCCATCTGCTCTGCCCGACGGTCAAAGCCGCTGCGCATCTCCGCGATCTTCTGCTCACATTCAGAGCGTGTCTGCTCCTCAAGTTCGGTGATGCTGTCTCTGGTCTGATGCTTCTGCGCCTGCTTCATGGCAGCCGCCTGTTTTCTGGCATCTTCGACCTGCTTGCGGCATTGCAGCCGGGAGGCGCTGAGGCGTTCCTCCGTTGCGGCATCCAGCTCCAGAATCTTCCGGATTGTCTGATCCATTGATACCGCTCCTTTCTATATCATGTGGATTTTTGTGCAAAATGACGATTCAAAACGTGAGAATGCACAAAATCCAAACGGAATCTTGCAAACAGAAATCGGTTTCTGCCGTCATTTTTCCAAAAACTTCGGAATACTGCACAAACGCGAGTTCTGAAATACAGAAACATTATACTCCAATTCATATAAAAAGTCAATAGCATCCCGCATTTTTCAGGAGTGGAAAAATCCGCGCAGCCCGCGGCAGATTCCGGTCAAAATGCCCTGCGCCGGTGTACAGTTTTCTGCACAGCTTCCGGCTTGCGTTTTGGTGCCCGATGTGCTATAATGAAACCGGATGAAAAACCGATTTTGCAGGGAGGATTCTGATATGCTGCATCTGATTCTCGGCGGCGCGGGCTGCGGAAAATCCGAATATCTGATCGGGCGGATCCGCGCGGCTTCGGAGGCGGGCGCGCCCGTCCGGACGCTTGTGCCGGAGCCGTTCACATATACCTATGACAAGCGGCTGTATGCGGCGCTGGGCGCCGTCGGGTTCAATGCGCTGAAAACCGGCAGCTTCAAAATGCTGACGGAGGAGATTCTCTCCGCGATTGCAGCCGCCCCGCGCGATGCCGCCGATGCGGTGACGAAAACCGTCATTCTGCACGGGCTTCTGCGCAGGCTTGCAAAGGGCAATGTGCTCCCGTTTTACGGCGCACAGGCGGAAAAGCCCTCTTTTCTGCCGGAAATGCTCAGGCAGCTGGATGAGCTGATGCAGTCCGGCAGCGAACCGGAGGCGCTGTTTCAGGCGGCTTCGGAGACGGAGCAGCAGAACGGCATCCTTGCGGCAAAGCTTTATGATATCTCCCGCATTTACGCGGATTATCTCACAGAGCTCGAAGCGCGCGGCATGCGCGATGCGCTGCGTGAT
>CAMKLV010000020.1:0-44502 GCA_946413695.1 uncultured Ruminococcus sp.
GTGAATTGCAGCGCAATTCACTGGGAAACGCAACATCTTAAGTTGTTGGCATTGGGGAGGAGTGAGGAAGGAGGAGGGAGAAGGGGGATGAAAAAAAGCCGCCCGATGCGGGAAGGATGCACGTATAGAAGCATTGCCCCTCAGCGTTTCAAAACTCTGAGGGGCAATGTTATTTATATAGATACTGAGATCAATCAGGATTTTGTCGGCAGTGCCGACAGGCTTTATTCTAAAGCTTTCCGGCAGCATTATGCGCATCTTTCAGCGCACTTGTTTCCGGCGCGTGCTGCTATAAATCAGAATTTGTCGGCAGGGCCGACGGCCGTTGATCTAAAGCTTTCCGGAAGCGTTTGGAAATGCAGAAAAGCCGATTGTTTTCACAGTCGTAATAAGATAAATCGGAATTTATATGGTTACTCATTGCACAAGAACAGCTCTTATTTTTTCGCAGTATAAATCGAACTCAATATCTTGTTCAATAGAATAGAGATGGAAATTATTATCGCTTCCTGAATCTAAATATTCATCTATTGTAAAACCGCTGAAAAAACCGTTCGCCATATCAATATTCAAATTTCCTCTTATGTTGTATAATGAGAGCTCAATTTTGTACTGCTGGTCATAATCTGTAAGCAGTAAAGTAATCATATTGGTATAATCACAATAATATTCATCAATTGCTTTTGAGTTATAATTTAGCTCCAATATAGTTCCGAATTGCCACCAATATTGAAGCTCTGACGGAATCTTCTCCTTAAGAATGTCTATGCCGTCTATATTCCTATACTCAAACATATTATCACCTTTACAAATTCCGATTTATATTAGTAGCAATTATAGCATAACATCGCTGCATTGTCAATAGAAACGCCATAGTACTTCTGACGATCTATCAGAAATACTATGGCGTAAAACTACTGTATCAGCGCCGTACTTACACCGGACGGCTTTCGGATTCTGTATTATTTATTGTATGCTGCGAAGGCGTTGTCAACAGTCTCCTTCTCGCAGGGCTTCGTGAATGCCGAGACAACCGGCACAATCACGATCGAGAGGATCATCAGCAGTGCACCTGCATTGATCGGCGATGCGAGATTCAGCGGCAGAGAGGCTGCCCACTTGACAAATCCGGCAAAGCTGTCCTTGAAGAATGTGAACACGCACATATGCGCAACCGTCGAGATGACGCCGAATGCAAAGCTCGTCCAGACGGCTGCCTTCGTGGTCTTTTTGCTGAACAGTCCCCAGAGGAACGGGCCGAGGAACGAGCCGGAGAGCGCGCCCCACGAATAGCTCATCAGCGTGGTGATCGCCGCATTCTTGTTCATCGCGATGACAACCGAGATCAGCAGGAAGAACAGAATCAGCACACGCATGGTTGTGAATTCCTTTTTGTCATCCATTTTGCCCTTGGATGCCGGACGCAGCAGGTCATGCGCGAGCGTGGTGGAGGAGGTCAGCACGAGCGCGGAAAGGGTCGAGAGCGAGGCACTCAGCACCAGCACAACAACCAGTCCGATCAGCAGCGGCGGCAGTGCCGTCTGGAGCATGTTCGGAACCATTGCATCGAATTCGAGCTTGCCGTTCGAGAGTTTCTGGATCACGTTTGCGCCGAGGCCCTGACCGTCCTCTGTGGTGTTGAACAGTCTGGTGAAGCCGCCGAGCAGGTAGCATCCGCCGGAGACGATCAGGCAGAAGAAGGTCGAAATCACAAGGCCGCGCTTGATATCCTTTTCGTCGCGGATTGCGTAGAACTTGTGCGTCATCTGCGGCAGACCCCATGTACCGAGCGAGGTCAGGATCACAACGCCGAACAGGTTAATCGGATCCGGACCGAACAGCGATGCAAGCTTGCCGTCCGGAACAGCCGTGACCTGCTTGAGCATCTCAACAGAGCTGCCGAGACCGCCGTTATAATTGAGAATGCAGATCACAACCGCGGAAATGCCGACGAGCATGATCATGCCCTGAATGAAATCATTGACCGCTGTTGCAGAGTAGCCGCCGAGCACAACATAAATTGCGCTGAGCACTGCCATTGCGATCATGACATACTGATAGGCGTTCGGGGAGCTGAGGTTGAACGCCATCGCGAACAGACGCGAAAGACCGTTGTAAACGGAGGCGGTGTAGGGAATCATAAAGAGGAACACGATGACAGCCGCGCAGGTCTTGAGCGGGGAGCTGCCGTAACGCTTCATGAAGAAATCCGGCATGGTTTTTGCATCGAGATGCTTCGTCATGAGACGGGTGCGCTTGCCGAGCACCGCCCAAGCGAGCGTTGCGCCAATCAGTGCATTGCCGATGCCGATCCATGCTGCCGAGACGCCGTAGCTCCAGCCGAACTGTCCGGCATAGCCGATGAACACAACCGCAGAGAAATACGCGGTGCCGAATGCAAACGCGGTCATCCACGGACCGATCTTGTTGCCGCCGAAGACAAAGTCATTGACGTTCTTGGTCTTTCGGGAGGTGACGAGACCGATCGTCACCATGACAGCGGCATAGACCACGACAACCACGAGCGTGATAATCTGGGATGCTGACATAAGAGACCTCCTGATTGCTTTATTATATATAGTATACCGTGCGCAGGCTGTTGCTTTTACGCTTTGAAGTTTTTACGCTCTACAGCTTTAACGCAGCAAAGTAATTATAGCATATCCGGCAGAATTTGTCAAGCAATCTGCTGATTTTGGAACAAATGACAAAATCTGACATGCGATTCGCAAAATTTGAGCAATAATGATGTTTTACATATACTTTGCGTAATAATCTCAAAAAAATCTACGTTCGCTTATTATGAAATTTTGCCCAAATCTGCAACATCCGACTGAAATTGTGAATAAAATCGTTTTGCGCGTTTTGCACAAAAAACAGGCGGCAGTTTATACAGTTCCGACAAAGTTTCAAAAAGGTCTTTACAAGAAACCAATCTTGTATTATAATGATATCAACGGGGAGCGTATGGAAATCCAAAGTGTACGCCCCGGAAATGTAATACAGCTTGTATAATGCACAGAGGAGAACGCGGGAATGACTCGCCGTCAGGTCTGGATGCTGCACGGGAGCAGCAGATTGGAACAACGGGATATTTCGGCGCGTCTTTCTATGCGGCGTGATAGGCTGTATCCGCAATTCAACCGAATATAAGCGCGGCTCGTACTGGCTGCGTTTATATACTAAGAAAAACGGGAGGGTTTTTTCAATGCACAAGAGATCAAAAGTGTTCATTGCAGGCATTCTTGCTCTGACAATGATCGCCCCCACGGTTGCCAACATTGTGCCGATGTCCGTTTCCGCAGGTCAGATCCTCGGTGAAACGAGCTTCGATTACAAGGCGCTGCCGTGGCACACCTGTGAGTCCAGCCCTGCAAAGCAGGACTTCGCTCTCGAAGATGGCGCTGTCCACCTCAAAATCCTGAAGGGCACCGGCGCTGCAAAGGAAAAGTGGGACCTTCAGTTCCGCTGCAGAAACCTGGACTTTGAGGCAGGTCACACCTACAAGGTCAGCTTCAAGGCAAAGGCAAAGCGCGCAGGCATGGAGCTCTGCAGTAAGATCGGTCAGCCGGGTGCTCCGTATGAAGAGTACTTCGAGCTCGGTCCGGACGGCATGTCCAACGGTCCTGACATGAACGGCAGCTACCCGAGCGGTCCTGCAATCCTGAGCACCGAGTGGAAGACATTCTCCGGTGAGTTCAAGTGCTCCAAGAAACTCGAAGGCATGGAGTGGGCATTCCACTATGCAAACGGTACAAAGTATGACGGCAACGCTGAGGACGGCGACGAAATCTGGTTCGATGATATGTCCATCATTGATGAACAGGTTCCGGATACCCCGCCGAAGTCCTACGGTCAGACCGACCGTTACTGGGCAACTGAGACAACCGGTGTCAAGGATGTCTTCATCTCCGTCAACCAGCTCGGTTACTTCCCGGAGACCAAGAAGATTGCAGTTCTCTCCGATAACTCCGGCGACATCCTGCACGATGCAGAGAAGATCAAGCTTTCCGGTACCTACACCGTAAACCTTGTCGATGCATCCTCCGGCAAGACTGTCAAGTCCTTCACCTCCTCCGCTCCTTCCTATGATAAGGATTCCGATGATAACGTCTGCAAGATCGACTTCTCGGATTACAAGGAGCCGGGTACCTACTACCTGCAGGTAGACGGTGAGACATGGCGTTCCTTCGAGTTCAAGATCGGCAACGATATCTACACTGAGAAGGGTCACGATCTGCTGACCAACTCCATCAACTACTTCTATCAGAACCGTTCCGGTATTGATATCGAGAGCGCTTATGTTGTCTCCGGTACCGATAAGGGACTGGCTCACCAGGGCGGTCACAAGATCGATAAAGCATACGTTCAGCCGAAGTGGATCAACGAGTATTCGAGCAAGGACCAGGCTCAGACCTCTTACACCATCACCGCGAACAGGGGCTGGTACGATGCCGGTGACCACGGTAAGTACGTTGTTAACGGCGGTATCTCCGTCTGGACGCTTCAGAACATGTATGAGCGTGCAGCACTCCGTATCGACGGCGGCGACAAGAAGTTTGCTGACGGCTCCGGCACTGTTGTTGTTCCGGAAACCGGCAACAAGATTCCGGATGTCCTCGACGAGTGCAAGTATGAGCTCGACTTCATCGAGGCTATGAAGGTCGATTCCAAGGATCCGACCTACGGCTCCAAGTATGAGGGTCTCTACTATCACAAGCTGCATGACCACAAGTGGACCGGTCTGGCTACCAAGCCGTGGGACTACGAAGGTCCGGAAGATCAGGGAGGCTGGGATACTGTCCGTATCGTGAAGCCGCCTACATTCGCAGCGACTCTGAACTTTGCAGCTTGCGCTGCACAGGCAGCAAGACTTTGGGAGCCGTTTGACTCCACACAGGCTGCTACCTATCTGAAGGAAGCAAAGGAAGCTTTCGCAGCATTCGAGAGAGTTTATGCAACTGTCGGCGATGCTGACCTGACCGAGACCACCCATCCGGATCTCGACTGCCCGTGCCCGAAGGAAGAGCTGAACGAGAACTCGCTGTATGCTCCGATGTGGCATGCAAAGGGCGGCGGTCCGTACGGTGATAACGAAGTCAAGGACGACGCTTACTGGGCAGCTTGCGAGCTGTTCACCTCCTGCAAGGCTATGAGCGACAGCGATGCTGATACCTACAAGACCGCTCTTGAGAACTACGGCAAGAAGTACGGCGGCGCAAACGGTGACAACTCCTACAAGGTTACCTCCAGAATCACCGGCGGTGAGAACGCTTCCGGTAAGGGCTCTCTGACCTGCTTCAACTGGGGCAACACCGGTTCCGCAGGTTCCCTGACCCTCGCTCTGCATCCGGATTATCTCGATGAAACTGCACAGAAGACTCTGAAAGAATCCATCCTCGCAACTGCTGATGAGTATCTGGAGCAGGAAGAGAAGCAGGGTTACGGTATTCCGTACACCTATGACGGCCCTGGCTACAACGATCCGAACAACCTCAACCCGAGCATCATCATCAACGGTTATGAGTGGGGTTCCAACTCCATGGTCATCAACAACCTGATCGCTATGGCTTATGCATACGATCTGACCGGCGATGCCAAGTATCTGAGCGGCGTTACCACCGGTATGGACTACCTGCTCGGTACCAACCCGCTGGCATTCTCGTTCATCACCGGTTACGGTTCTTACTGCGAGAACAACCCGCACCACAGATATTGGTCTCACGAGCTCGATAAGACGCTGCCGGAAGCACCGGACGGCATCCTCTCCGGCGGCCCGAACGCTGGCCTCCAGGATCCGTATGTCCGTGCACTCGGCTTCGTTCCGGGCAACAAGGACAACCCGTCCCAGAGATGCTATGTTGACTCCATCGAGGCTTGGTCCACCAACGAGGTTACCATTAACTGGAACGCTCCGCTGGCTTGGATCGTAGAGTTCCTCCAGGATAAGGATAACATCAAGGAACTGCCGAAAGGTGGGTCTGACGGTCCGGACGATCCCGGGAAAACAGATACTGACTGGGGTAATGTCAACGAATCCGATGGTGCCACTCCTGAGGCGCGTGTGGATGTTTCCGACGCTGTTCTGCTTGCTCGCTTCTGTGCTGAGGATACGAAGGCAACGATTACTGCGCAGGGTAAGAAGAACGCAGACGTAAACGCAAGCGGCGCTCCGGATAAGAACGATACCATCAAGATCCTGAAGTTCATCGCAAAGATCATTCCGTACTCTGATCTTGGTAAGGCTGACTAATCCGGCTTTGCTCTGAATCGCAAATCAAAAACAATGGGCACATCGCAATGATGTGCCCTTGTTTTTTATGCGGTTGTTTCGGTGACTGCCGCCGTTTCGGACGTATCTGCTGCGGTTTCGGCGGTTGTGATATCTGTGCCGGCGGGCTCGGTTGTGCCGGATTCCCGCAGCACGGTGAATCCGGAGAACGTGATCTTGAGCGGCTGCGACGGCACCTCGAATTGCAGCGGCTGACCGTCCGGATCGAATGTCAGCGTATAGCTGCCGCCTGCGCATTCGCCCTGACAGAGTTGTGAGCCGTCATCCTGCGGCGAACAGGGGAGCGATTCGGCTGCGTGTGCCGCATCAAGTGTCTCGGTGAGCAGCGTCAGCATGTTTTTCGCAGGCAGCGCCGTTTTCGGGACGGTAAACGCGAGCCCCTTGTAGCTCGCACTGACTGCGTTGCCGTCAAATGTCAGGATGACACCGGCGAGCGCGGGCGGCTCGGTGAACGCGGCGTCCCAGAGCGAATCGCCGCAGCGCGTCAGGTGCAGGGCGGCAGATTGTCCCTCGCCGTATTCGAGCGTGCAATCCGCCTCATAGGTTTCCGCGGGCAGCGGCTGCACCTGCGCATCCCCCTGCGGCGCCTGACAGCCCTGCATCAAAATCGAAGCAGGTACGCAAAAAAGCAAGGCATTTCTCAGATGCATCAAATGTCTCATAATGAAACCTCCAAAATAGATTTGGTTTACACGACATTTGATTTTCTGAGGAATGCCTCGTCCTGTTTATTCAAATTCCCCGAACAGCATCGGAAGCTGCCGGATCATATCGCTGGGCAGCATGGCGCGTCGGGAGAACTCCGCGGCGGCGCAGTCACCGGCGAGCCCGTGCAGGTAGACGCCGATCTGTGCGGCGTGTTCCGGCGGGATGTGCTGCGCGGTCAGGCTCGCGATGATTCCCGCGAGAACATCGCCGCTGCCGCCCTTGCTCATGCCGGAGTTGCCGTTCGTGTTGATGCTCGCGTGATCGGAGAGCGCAACGATCGTTCCCGCGCCCTTGAGCACAACAACTGTATTCGTGAACCGCGATGCAAGCCGCTTCGCCGCCGTGACGCGATCCTTCTGTACATCCTCGGTTGTGCAGTGCAGCAGCCTTGCCATTTCCGCCGGATGCGGCGTCAGCACGACGGTCGATTTTGCCCTCCGCAATATATCTATGCCGGAGACAATCGCATTTAGACCGTCCGCGTCCAAAATTATCGGACAATCCAGCTCGGTGATCAGCGTCCGGACCACACTGCGGACCTCATCTGACTGCCCGAGCCCGCAGCCGATGAGCACGCAGCTCGCATTCTTTGCCGCCTCGAGAATCTCGGGGATGCACTTCTGTGTCAGCATGCCGTTCTGATCGGTTGTGAGCGGCTGGATTGTCGCTTCGGGCGACTGCACCACGAGCATGCGGCAGGTTTCGGGATCCGATGCGAGACAGCAGAGCCCGACACCGCAGCGCAGCGCTGCCCTTGCCGCAAGGATCGCCGCGCCGGGCATTCTGCGCGAGCCTGTGACGCAGAGCAGCTTGCCGAACATGCCCTTGTGCCCGTTCTGCGGACGGCTGGGCAGCAAGCCGCGGACGGTGTCGCCGTTGATGTGCGTGATCGGATATTTGAGCGCGTCGAATGCGTCCTCCGGCAGCCCGATGTCCACGAGCAGAATCGCGCCGCAGTGCTCGGAAAGCGGCGTGATGAACAGTCCGGTTTTCGCCGCGCCGAAGGTCACCGTGACATTGCAGTGCGGTGTGCCCGGCGAGACAGTGCCGTTGAGACCGCTGCCGCCGCTCGGGATATCGACTGCGATGATCTGTCTGTCGGGGGATTCGGCAGCCGCGGCAAACAGCTCCTGAATCTGCGGGCTGAGCTCGCCGCGGAATCCGATGCCGAAGATGCCGTCCACGATGATCGCATGCTCCCGCACAGCATCGAGGATTTTTGCGTGATCCTCGAGCACGCTGACATGCTTCATCAGGCGGAATTTTGTATAAGCGGTGCGCGTTTTCGGGACACCGTTCGTCAGCGCGACTGTGATCTCGAACTGCGCAGCAAGATGCGTTGCGGCGACAAAGCAGTCGCCGGCGTTGTTGCCGTTGCCGCAGAGAAACAGAATCTTTTTCTGGTTGCACTCGTTTGCAATGTGCCCCAGATGCTCCGCGAGCCCTGCGCCTGCGCGGTTCATCATGATATCGTAGGTGACGCCGGACTGATTTGCAAGATCCTCCAGCTTCATCATTTCAAGCGGTGTTACAAGACGCATAAGATCGCTCCTTTCTCACTGTTCTGCGGGTTCGGTCGCCTCCCAGCGGAAGCCGATCGAGCGCGGCAGTTTCTTGACGAGATAGAGCAGAATATCATCGTTGGGTGTCCAGATCAGTCTGGTCTGCCCGTATTCGGGATGGTCGAAGTCCGCACAGAACGCGGTGTCATCCTGTGCCGTGCAGGCGAGAACGGTTGTGGCGGAGCTAGAAATATTCTCCGCTTCACGGAGCCTGCCGAACGCCGTGAACTTGTCCAGCGTGACGGTCAGCATGGGCTTGCGCTTGCTCTCTGCGAGGATTTTGGTGATCTGCAGCTCGTCGCCGGAGATCACGTATTCATATTCGACGCTGTTCTGCATCCAGAAATACCATGTCCCGAAGCCGAGCGCCGCGCTGATGAGCAGAATCCAGAAGGAACCGCTGACCAGTGCATACAGGACGGTCGCCGCCGTCAGGGCGATGCCGCCGATCAGCATGCCGTATTTTTTTGCGTGATTGTCAAGCCGCGGGACAATGAGCTCCCGATAATCCGAACCGAGCATAATGCCAAGCCCTCCTTAGGTTTCAGTGGAATGTGATTCGCGGTTTTCCGCCGGATGAACGGGGTTTCCGCTGATTGCTGCCGCGGCACGCTCCTTTGCGTGCAGGGCGTTTTTGCGTGTGTACATGAGCTGATCGGCTCTGTCAAAGAGCGCGACCGAGGTTTCAAGCTGATCAAACTCCGCGCTGCCGAAGCTGAATGTTACATGATACGGCAGGAAATCGAAGTCAATCGCCGAGAACGCCTTGAGCGCCTTGCTCATCATCTCCTCAGCGAGTTCGAGATCACCGTGGAAAATGACAGCGAACTCCTCGCCGCCGTAGCGGAAAATGTCGCCGTAGGGCCCGCAGATCTTCTGGAGCGTCTGCGCCATTGCAATCAGCACGATATCGCCGTTTGCGTGGCCGTAGGTATCGTTGACATGTTTGAAGCTGTCGATATCGGCGATGGCGACGGTCAGCGGCATCTGCTTCTGATTGGATTCCGTCATCGCGTCATCGAGCATCGGATAGAACGAGGCGTGGTTGAGCAGACCGGTCATCTGGTCGCGGTTGAGACGCGAACGGATCTCGGTGATATCATCGAAGGTGAGCAGCTTTCCGTGCTGACCTTCGCCGTTTGACCATTCCGTGATCTTGCGCTGATAGCTTGCGGTGCCGACCTGAATCGCGGCAAATTCCTCATCGCAGAGCTGCTTGAGATCGAGCTTGTGCGAGCGGACGAGCGGCGTGCCGAGCGCCGGAATAATCTGCGTTGCCTTGCGGTTAGCGTAGACAAGGCGGTATTCGTTATCGAGAAAGACGAGGCCTGTCGCCATGTTCTGCAGCATCTCCTCTTTGTTGAGCAGACCGTACCGCAGAATCGAGAATGTCACGAGCAGCGCGCCGATCATAATGCCGATTGTGGTGATCTCATAGCCCTGCGACCAGCCGGAGAGATAGAGCAGCAGCGTCAGGAACGGAACAACGCCTGCAGCAAGCAGCAGCGTGTTGTTCTTTTTATCCCGCCGCCGGAGCGCTGCACGCTGATAGAGACAATAGCTGATGAAAATCATCGTCAGCACGGTGTTGTAGGCAATGTATGCGATATAGGCGGGGCCGGGTGTGATATGCAGAAGTCCGTCCGCGCCGAGCACAACGGCTTCATAGTAGAGGTCGCTGCGTTCAAAGTTGAACACCAGATAGAGCGTGATCACAGGGATCAGGTACAGCAGAAACTGCCATAGCCTGCCGACCTTGGTATCGTAATACCGCACGGCGAGCATCAGCAGCAGCGGATTGATGAACACCCTGCCGATGTATCCGAACTTGACCGCGTCGATCTTTGCAGCGATGCCCGGTGTATTGAGCTCCACATAATAGGAGAGCATAATCAGAATGGAGCAGAACAATCCGAGGATCGCATATTCACGCAGCGACGATTCATGATGATCCGTGAGGATCAGGATGACCGCACCGCCGGTCAGTGCAAGACCTGCGATCAGCAGGGTTGACATGATGACGCCAGCCATAAAGTTCCGCTCCTTTCATGAGATTTTGTGTCAAAAATCATAAACGTTATACATATATTATCATATCACAAACAGATAAAAAAGTCAACGAAAAACCGCGGAAATCATACGTACAACTTTATAAACATTTTGTGAACGCACGGCGCATGATATTCATAAATGAGACAAGATACTGCAAATAAATTCAGCATTTGAGACAATCAGTCATAGATCGGCGCGTTTTGGTACTTGCAATTTGACGGAGCATCCTGTATAATCAAATCAGAAGACTGCCGCAGTGCGCCGCCATCGGCGGGAAGCGGCGGAGACAAGGGGGAAATCATGATGAAAAAGAAGATCGCGGTTCTGTGCAGTGCGGTATGCCTGCTGAGTTGTACGGCGGCTGTAATGCCGCAGGGATTTTTGCAGCAGGGCTGCAGCCTGACGGTCTCGGCTGCCGAGGAGGACTATGACTGGGCAGGCTTCCTGAAAAAGGACGCAAGCTGGTTCGGCAGCAGCGAGGCGGTCAATATCGCGAATGAGTGCATCCAGTATCAGGTCGCGAACGAGGGCGGCTGGCAGAAGGGCATGAAGACCGCCCACACCGGCGACTGGGCACATTCCACCATTGATAACGATGCGACAACCTCGCAGATCCGGTTCCTGATGCGAACCTATCAGCAGACAAAGCAGCAGAAGTATCTCGACTGCGCAATGCGCGGCGTGGACTGCCTGTTCAAGATGCAGTACAGCAACGGCGGCTGGATGCAGGTCCTCAATACGCCGGGCACCTATCATGCGCATATCACACTGAATGACGGCGCCTATCTGCACGTTCTGCAGATCATGAAGGAAATGAGCACAAAATCCGGCGACTTTACCGCGGTCAGCGACAGCTACGCGCAGAAGGCGAAAACCTCGCTGGATAAGGGCATCCAGTGCCTGCTCGATATGCAGATTTCCGGTGCGGCATGGTGCCAGCAGCATGATGAGAATACACTGAAACCGGCAGCGGCGCGTGCCTACGAGCTGCCCTCAAACTGCACGAGCGAGAGCGCCGGTGTCATCACATTCCTGTATCAGTACGCGCAGGAGAACCCCTCGCGGCAGGATATCCGCAAATCAGTCAACACGGCGATTGAGTGGTTCAAGAAGGTCACGCTTTACGGCATCGAGTTCGTCAAATCCGGCGATGACAAGATTGTCCGCCAGAATGCGAACGCATCGCCGCTCTGGGCGCGCTTCTATGAGCTCGGCACCGATAAGCCGCTGTTCTCTGACCGCGACAGCTCTGTACATTATAATGTAGCGGAGATTTCAAAGGAGCGCCGGACAGGCTATGCGTGGTACGGCAACTGGGGCAAGAATATCATCACCCTCAGCCTGCTCCCGACGGACGGCTCCTCCGATCAGCCTTCGCAGCCGGAACAGCCGGTACAGAAGCCAGAATATTCCGGCAAGCTGATCTCCAAGCTCGTTGTCAACGATACCGATAACGGCAGCAACTGGGGCATCGAGGGGAACTTCGGCACCGGCAGCAAGATTTTCGGCGACCGCGAGTATACGGTTTCCGCTGACGGCAACGGCGTCGGCACGGGCGGCGAACTGATCCGCACCGCATGCGATTCCAAGAAGTATTCCGGCGATCTGGCGACGCTGACCGTCGCGGACGATCTGAAGCTGAATGTCTATATGGATGTGCGCGTGATCCAGAGTCTCACGCAGGAGCAGATCAATGCAAGCTGGCTCAAGGATTATACGCATATGCGGACGCAGGTGTTCAGCTCGAACGGCGAGGAGTTTACCGTCTTTACGCGCGATGTGAAGAAGGGTGAGACGGTCACGCTCGGCAGCAATTTCACATCCCAGAACTGCGTGAACTATTTTGCGGCGGTCTTTGCAATGCCTGAGGAGACCACCGCTACAACAACCGAAACCACAACCACCACCGAGACCACAACAACCACCGCGGAGACCACGACTGCCACAACTACCACAACTGCGGAAACATCCGCGACGAAGAAGTACAGTGTGATGATCGGCGACGTCAACTGCGATGAAAAAGTCGATGTTTCGGATGCGGTGCTGCTGGCGCGGTTTCTCGCAGAGGACGTTGAGACGAATATCACCGCGCAGGGCAAGATCAATGCCGAATGCGACGGCATAGAAGGACTGTCCGGCGATGATAATATCATGATCCTCAAATATATTGCGAAGCTCATTGCGGGTTTTCCGGATTGGGACTGACAGCAGCAGAGAAGCCGATCCCATTGCTGTAAATTGCTGAAAACAACCGGAGTGACCCGGGGGATTGTTGTGCGTTATCACAAAATCAGCGGCGCACACTTGACTTTCATACGGGAATCATGTAAAATATACAAGGATTGCAAGCGGAACTCCGGTTCTCACCGTCAGCGAACATGCGAAACGGTAATCTGATTCATGATTCAAAGACCGCAATGCGCGGGATGATAGAACTGTGAGCAGAGAGAGCAGCGGAGCACCGGCTGCACTCTCTGCTTTTGTTTTTTTTGAGAGATTATGAAGGAGGTGCTTGGCGATTAGCAAGCAGGAACTGCAAATCAATGAGGAGATCCGTGACCGTGAGGTTCTCGTGATCGACGCGGACGGCGAGAAAAAAGGTGTGATGTCCGCAAAGGACGCACAGAAGCTCGCTTATGACCAGAATCTTGATCTGGTGAAGATCGCGCCGCAGGCGACACCGCCTGTCTGCCGTGTGATGGACTACGGCAAATACTGCTTTGAACAGCAGAAGCGCGAGAAGGAAGCACGGAAGAATCAGCGCGTCGTTGAGATCAAGGAGATCCGCATGTTCTCCGCGATTGATACGCACGATTTTGAAACCAAGGTCGCGCAGGGCAAAAAGTTTTTGCAGGGCGGCGACAAGGTCAAGGTTTCGGTTCGGTTCCGGAAGCGCGCCATTGCACATCCCCATCTGGGTGAGGAGCTGCTCGAGCGTTACCGCGATGAGGTCGGCGATGTCGCAGTTGTCGATAAGCCCCCGAAGATGGAGGGCAGAGCAATTGTGATGTTCATGTCTCCGAAGCAGAACAAGCCCGAAAAGGCGGAGAAATCCGCAAAGAAGCAGAAGCCGCAGAAGCCGCAGGAGGCTCCGGCGCAGGAGCAGCCGGCAGAAACGGCAGAGGAAGCATAAAGCAACGGATATGCAGCGTCTCTAAGAGGCAATGAGCAAATTGCCTGACGTTATCATATACAACGAAATTACAAGGAGGACGAATCCATGGCAGCCGTTAAGGTTAAGAAGATTAAGGTAAAGACTCACTCCGGTGCAAAGAAGCGTTTTCAGGTCACCGGCAGCGGAAAGGTCAAGTTCCAGCACGCTTACAAGCGTCATCGCCTCGTATCGAAGGATAAGAAGGTAAAGCGTATTGCGAGAAACGCCGGCGTTGCAAGCACCGCAAATGCACCGACGATCCGCGAGATGGTTCCTTACAAGTAATCGGAACCCTGCACTGAAACTGAATTGAATGCCGCCGGCTCCGGCGGACGATTGATTACGGAGGTAAAACGAAATGGCTCGTATTAAGGGCGCAATGATGACGCGCAAGAGAAGAAATAAGGTCCTGAAGCTCGCAAAGGGCTACTGGGGCAGCAAATCCAAGCACTTCAAGATGGCGAAGCAGGCTGTCATGAAGTCCGGCCAGTATGCTTACATCGGCAGAAAGCAGAACAAGCGCTTCTTCCGCAGACTGTGGATCACCCGTATTTCTGCAGCATGCAAGCTCAACGGCATGAACTACAGCACCTTCATGAACGGCTGCAACAAGGCTGGTATCACCCTGAACCGCAAGATGCTCTCCGAGATTGCGATTCACGATCCTGCCGGCTTCACTGCAATTGTCGAAAAGGCAAAGGCAGCACTGTAATGCATCATATCAAACACGCTCTCTCGGAATCGTCAGAGCGTGTTTGTGTTTGTTATGAGATTCTGAAAAGGGGGCGCTGCGCATGCCGCAGGGAACGGAAGTTTTGCAGACCGGAACCGGAAACAAGACGGTGAAGCTCTTTGCAAACCTCAACCGCAGCCGCACGTTTCGCGAGAAGAACCGTGCTTTTGCGATGGAAGGCTACCGGCTCGTGCTGGATGCACTGCAATCCGGCGTGAAGCTGCGCGCACTGTTGCTGACTGAAAAGGCATATGCACAGTACGGCGCAGAGCTGACGGCTGCAGGGGCATCTGCGCAGCCGCTCCTGATCTCGGATGCGCTCGCAAAGGAGATCGCCGATACCGAGACCGCGCAGGGCGTCTTTGCAATCGCGGAGACGCTGCCGGAGACCGCAAATCTGCCGCAGCACGGCAATCGCTGCATGCTGCTGCACAATGTGCAGGATCCTGCAAATCTGGGCGCGATTCTGCGGACGGCGGAGGCACTCGGCACCGATGCGCTGTATCTCTATCAGTGCGTCGATCTCTACAATCCGAAGACAATCCGCAGCAGCATGGGCGCAATGTTCCGTCTGCCGCTGATGCGGATTACAGATATGGACGCATTTTTTGCGCACTGCAAAGCGGTCTCGCTGCCGACCTGTGCAGCGGTTGTGGACAGAGATGCAGACCCGCTCGGCGGCTATGATTTCTGCCGCGGTGCGGTTGTGCTGATCGGCAATGAGGGCAACGGTCTGCCGAAGGAAGTCAGCGGCGCCTGCGATAAGCGCCTGACGATCCCGATGTCGCCCGCATCCAATTCGCTGAATGCGGCGATGGCTGCCGGATTGTTCCTCTGGGAAATGGCAAAATCCTGATGGACACGCGCGAAAGGCGGTGACGGATATGGAATTGCTGCAGAAAACCGATCCGGAGATGCTCCGGTACTGGGTGTGGCTCTCGCTGGTGTTCGGCGCGGGCAGCTCCAAGCTCCTGCAGTATCTCGATGCGGCAGATACGCCGCAGGAGGTCTATGAGAACGTGCAGGCAGGGCTCTATCATGACCTGCCGCAGTCTGCGCAGAAGGCGATGACGGCACATTCGATCGGCGAGGCGGACAGCCTTGTCTATTTCTGCCGCAGCCACGATATTGCGCTGCTGACGATTGACAGTGCCGAATATCCGTCGATTCTGCGCAATATCGGGACGCCGCCTGTTCTGCTGACGGCGAAGGGCGATCTTTCGCTGCTTGAAAATCCGCTGTGCCTTGCCGTTGTCGGCACAAGGCATCCCTCGCCCTATACGGAGCGCGTGACGCAGCATATCGTCGGGGAGCTGAGCAAACGCGGGTTTGTCATCGTCAGCGGATTTGCAAAGGGCGTGGACGGCATCGCACACACCACCGCGCTGGAATACGGCGGCAAGACGATCGCCGTGCTCGGCTGCGGCATCAATGTCAACTATCCGCGGGAGCATCAGGTTCTGCGTGACCGGATGATCTCCGGCGGAAACGGACTGCTGCTCTCGGAGTATATGCCGGGGACACAGCCCTTTCCGGCGAATTTTCCGCGCCGGAACCGGATCCTCAGCGGACTTTGCCACGCGACTGCCGTCATGGAGGCGGCGGAACGGAGCGGCTCGCTCAGTACGGCACAGTACGCGAACGATCAGGGACGCTATCTCTACTGCGTGCCGCCTGCGGATATCTTTGATCCGCGCTATCAGGGCGTGGCATCGCTGCTGCGGGACGGCGCTTATCCGCTGCTGGGGTATGAGGATATCATGCTCTCGTATTACAGCCGGTTTCCGCAGTATATCACGCATCAGCAGGAAACGGATCTGCGCGATTCGGAACGGCTTGTCTACGCTGAAAACAAGCCGGAGCCCAAACCGCAGCCTGCCGCAGAACCTGCAAAGGCAGCATCCGGCTCACCAATGCCTGTACCGGCGAAAACTGCACCGCCGGAACCGCAGGAGGATGCAGCATCTCTGCCGGAAAGCGAAGACGGCAGGGCTATTGTGCAGTATCTGCGCGAATGCGGTGAATCTTATGCGGATGATATCGCAGCAGCACTGGATATGGATCTTTCAACGCTGCTCGGCGAGCTGACCATGCTCGAGCTGGACGGCTTTGTGGAAACACTGTTCGGCAAGCATTACAGGGCAGCGGATCGCTGATTTACGCAGATGATTTGACAATCGGGCGGAATGCCCGCGGGAAGGATTATTTACAATGTCAGAACTTGTGATCGTTGAGTCGCCGGCAAAGGCGAAAACCATACAGAAATATCTCGGCACCGGCTTTGAGGTCGTTGCTTCGATGGGTCATGTGCGCGATCTGCCGAAATCCAAGCTCAGCGTGGATATCGAGCACGATTTTGAGCCGACCTATATCGAAATGAAGGGCAAAGAGGATGTTATCAAGGATCTGAAATCGCGCGCAAAGAAAAGCTCGCGCGTCTGGCTCGCAACGGACCCGGACCGCGAGGGTGAAGCGATTTCGTGGCATCTGGCGCAGCTGCTCGGGCTCGATACCGAACAGAACAACCGCGTCGAGTTCAATGAGATCACCAAATCCGGTGTGCAGGCAGGTATGTCGCATCCGCACAAGATCGACCTCGACCTTGTCAATGCGCAGCAGGCGCGCCGCATTCTCGACCGCATCGTCGGCTATCAGCTCAGCCCGTTCCTCTGGCGCAAAATCCGCCGCGGACTTTCCGCAGGCAGAGTGCAGTCGGTCGCGGTGCGTCTGGTTGTGGACAGAGAAAACGAGATCCGCGCATTCCAGCCGCGTGAATACTGGTCGATCGACGCAAAGCTGACCGCGAAATCCTCGCGCAAGGTCTTTGCGGCACATCTCGCAGAGGTGGACGGCAAAAAGGCGGAGCTCGCATCCGGCGAGGACGCGGACAAGATTCTCAAGTCGCTCGAGGGCGCCGATTTCATCGTCAAATCGGTGAAAAAGCGTGTCACAAGCAGACAGCCCGCGCCGCCGTTCATCACCTCGACGCTCCAGCAGGAGGCATCCCGCAGAATGGGCTTTCAGGCGCGCCGCACGATGAAAGCGGCACAGGAGCTCTATGAAGGCGTGGAAATCCCCGAGCTCGGCGCAGTCGGTCTGATCACCTATATGCGTACCGACAGCCTGCGTATCTCTGACGAGGCGAAGGCTGCGGCGGCTGACTATATCAGAGATGCTTACGGCAAGCAGTATCTCCCTGCGACACCGCGTACCTTCAAAACCAAGAAGGGCGCACAGGACGCGCACGAGGCGATTCGTCCCTCGATGCCGAATCTGACGCCGGAGCAGGTCAAGAACAGCCTGACCACCGATCAGTACAAGCTCTATAAGCTGATCTGGGAGCGCTTCATCGCGAGCCAGATGGCAAACTGCCAGCTCGATACCATGTCCGCGGATATCACCGCGAACAACTGTCTGTTCCGCGCATCCGGCTACAGCGTCAAGTTCGACGGCTTCACAAAGCTCTATGTCGAGGCAAAGGACGGCGCACAGAACGATGAGGACAACAAGGAGCTGCCGCCGCTGACAGAGGGCGATCCGCTCAAGGTGAAATCTCTCGACGGCAACCAGCACTTCACGCAGCCGCCTTCCCGCTATACCGAAGCAACGCTGATCAAGGCACTCGAGGAGAACGGCATCGGCAGACCTTCGACCTATGCGGCAACGGTCAGCACGATTCTCTCGCGCATGTATGTCGAGCGCGACGGCAAGCAGCTCAAGCCGACCTCGCTCGGTGAGGTTACCACGGAACTGATGAAGGATCAGTTCAAGCAGATTGTCGATGTCAAGTTCACGGCGGATATGGAATCCGATCTGGACGGCGTCGAGCAGGGCAAGACCGATTGGGTGGAATCCCTGCGCAAGTTCTACGATAATTTCGAGAAAACACTCGCAAATGCGGAAAAAGCAATGGACGGCAAGCGTCTGCGCGTGCCGGACGAGGAGACCGACGAGGTCTGCGATGTCTGCGGCAAGCCGATGGTCATCAAGATCGGCAGATTCGGCAAGTTTCTTGCATGCTCCGGATTTCCGGAGTGCCGCAATACCAAGAAGATCGTCACGCCGACAAAGGGCTTCTGCCCGATCTGCGGTAAGAAGATCATCCTGAAAAAATCCAAGAAGGGCCGCAGCTTCTACGGCTGCGAGGGCTATCCGGAGTGCAACTTCATGACATGGAGCACGCCGGTCGAGGACCGCTGCCCGAAGTGCAAGAATACGCTGTTCAAAAAGGGCGGCAGATCCGGCAAGCTCGTTTGTGAAAAGCCGGATTGCGGCTACGAGAGACCGCTGTGAGCACGGTGCAGATCATCGGGGCGGGCATGGCGGGCTGCGAGGCTGCATGGGCGGTCGCGCAGGCAGGGATTTCGGTCACGCTCTATGAGATGAAGCCGCAGAAGTATTCGCCTGCGCATCATTCGCCGGATTTTGCCGAGCTCGTCTGCTCCAACTCGCTGAAAGCATCGCGCATCGACTCTGCGGCAGGTCTGCTCAAAGAGGAGATGCGGCGGCTTGGCTCGCTGCTCGTTCCCTGCGCGGAGGCTTGCGCCGTCGAGGCGGGCGGTGCGCTCGCTGTGGACAGAGATCAGTTCTCGCAGCTTGTCACGGAGAAGATTCGCTCGCACCCGAATATCACGGTGGTCAATCAGGAAATCAGCGCGATTCCGGAGGGCGATGTCATCATCGCGACGGGTCCGCTGACTTCCGATGCGCTGCACGGTCCGATCGCGGAACTGACAGGGCAGTCGCTCTATTTCTATGACGCGGCGGCTCCGATTGTCACCGGCGAAAGCGTCTCGATGGATAAGGCGTTTTATGCGTCACGCTACGGCAAGGGGACTGCCGATTATCTGAACTGTCCCATGACAAAAGAGGAATATCTCGCGTTTTATGATGCGCTGATTCATGCGGAATCGGCGCCGCTCCACGATTTTGAACAGGAGGCGCTGCGCGTCTATGAGGGATGCATGCCCGTTGAGGTGCTTGCAAAGCGCGGCGAGGATGCGATCCGCTACGGCATGATGAAGCCCGTCGGGCTGACCGATCCGCACACCGGAAAGCGTCCCTATGCTGTTCTGCAGCTCCGCAAGGAGAACCGTGAGGGCACGCTCTGGAATCTCGTCGGATTCCAGACAAATCTCAAATGGGGCGAGCAAAAGCGCGTATTTTCGATGATTCCGGGATTGGAGCATGCGGAGTTTGTCCGCTATGGCGTCATGCACCGGAACAGCTTTCTCGATTCGCCGAAGCTGCTCGACAAGACCTATGCGCTGCGCAAGGCGCCGCGGATCCGGTTTGCAGGGCAGATGACCGGCGTGGAAGGCTATATGGAATCCGCAGGCAGCGGTATTCTGGCAGGGCTTAATACGGTTCGGGCGATCAAAGGTGAAGCACCGCTGATTCTGCCGCCGGAGACCATGCTCGGAGCGCTGACTGCCTACATCACCGATCCTTATCAGGAGAATCTGCAGCCGATGGGCGCGAACATGGGCATCCTGCCGATGCTCGATCAGAAATTCCACGGCAAGGACGGCAAGCAGAAAAAATATCAGGCCTACGCAGACCGTGCGCTTGCTGCGCTGGATGCATGCATCGCGGCACTGTGAAGCTGAGGACATCGTGCAGAAGGAATTTCTCGTGCAGGATCCCGACGGCTATCTGCTGCGGTTTACCGATTGATGTGCGAGCGGGGAGATTGTGATACGGCATGCGGCTGTCTATCCGAAAGCGGCTTCCGTATAAGATCGAATGAAAACGAAAAGGACGGCGTCTCTATGGAACAAAAGGAATACAGGATCCCGCTGCGGTATCAGCTCGGGGAGTTTCGGGCTTCGCAGCTGCCGCAGGAGGGCGAGGCAATCTGTTTCCGCACAACGCCCTATGATTTTCTCGAATACACGCATCCGGAATTCGGGCGGGAGATTCGTGTCTATCATGTTCCGGAGGATGCGGAGCTGCTTGCGATGTATCAGGAGGACGGTGCGCTGCTCTGGATTTCATTCTTTGACGGTGACCGCCGCCGCTATGCGTATTTTGCCGATCTCCCGTTCGACGGACTCATTGACGATGATGCATGCCGGATGCGGCTTGCAGCGATGCAGCTTGTCGGGGATGTACTCGTTTCGCGGCTGTTTTTTGAGTCATTCTTTGACGGCGAAGGAGCGGATTTTGCGCTGAAAATCGGGACACAGGCGGACATGGACGAGATCCGCGGACGCTACGGCGACGATACCGGTGCTGTGAACAATTCGGGTGAATATCCCTCTAAATGGCGCATTCCCTGTGATACAGACCGGTTCCGGATTCTGCTGCTCTGCACTGAAAACAGCGGTGAGCGCTTTCGGGAGACTGTCAGCATCATGACAAAACAGATCACGGACGCACTGGTGCCGAAGCTCAATAAGGCGCCCGATTTCCGCGTTATTGATGCGGAATATGATTGAAACGAATGGTTCCTGTTTTGGGAAACGCTGCACGGAGACGTACAACCTTTCCCAAAGCGGTAATCGAATGATAGTTGTACGGCGGCACTGCCGTCAGACGGAAAGGAGCTTATTATGCGTATTATTCTCGATGCGATGGGCGGCGACAATGCGCCGCTGAGTCCGCTGGAGGGCGCTGCAAGAGCAGTCCGCGAGCTGGGAATCGAGGTCACGCTCAGCGGCGACGAAAACAAGATCCGCGCACTTGCAAAGGAGCACGAAATCGCACTGGACGGCATTTCCTTCCTGCACACTGAGGAAGTCATCACAATGGAGGATCAGCCGACTGAGGTGGTCAAATCCAAGAAGGGATGCTCGATGGCAGTCGGTCTGCAGGCACTTGCAGATGGTGAGGGCGATGCATTTGTCTCCGCAGGAAACTCCGGTGCGCTGCTCGTCGGTGCAACGATGATCCCGCGCAGAATCAAGGGCATCAAGCGCGCAGCAATGGCACCGCTGCTCCCGACCACTGCCGGGCATGCAATCCTGATGGACGGCGGTGCGAACCTTGAGTGCAGACCGGAAATGCTCGAGCAGTTCGGCATCATGGGCAGCATTTACATGGATAAGGTCATGGAGATCAACAACCCGAGAGTCGCGCTCATCAACAACGGCGCCGAGGAGTGCAAGGGCAGAGAGCTTGAGCAGGAAAGCTATAAGCTCCTCGAGCAGAGCGATGTCAACTTCATCGGCAATATTGAGGCGCGGGATATCCCCGCAGGCACCGCAGATGTGCTCGTCACGGACGGTTTCACCGGCAATATCGTCCTCAAGCTCTATGAGGGACTGGGCAAGTTCTTCGGCGGCAAGCTCAAGGAGCTGTTCTCCGGCGCGGGCAAGATCGGCGCGCTCTTTATGATGGATAAGATCAACGATTTCAAGGATTCGTTTGACTATAAAAAGGTCGGCGGTGCAGTGCTGCTCGGCATCTCAAAGCCTGTGATCAAGGCACACGGCAGCTCGGACGGCGAGGCATTCTTCCACGCAATCCGGCAGGCGAAAAACTGCGTGGACGGTAAAATCTGCGAGACGATCATCGCGGCGCTTGCTTCGCGCAAGGGCAGGGAAAAGGCAGAGCAGACAGAGTGATTCTGCTGCGCTGTATACGTAAAATCTCAGCAGATGCGTTATTTGCATCTGAGAGCCATCCTTTGTAAAGGGGGACGATTCTATGAAAGTGAAATCACAAACGGAGCTGGAAGAAAAGATCGGCTACCATTTCAAAGATGCGGCACTGCTCACCGAGGCGCTTTGTCATTCCTCCTATGCGAATGAGAAGCGCGGTGTCCTGCGCTGCAACGAAAGACTGGAATTTCTCGGAGACAGCGTGCTTTCGATTGTTGTCTCCAATCATCTGTTCCGCAACTGCACCGAGCTGCCCGAGGGTGAGCTGACAAAGATCCGCGCATCGCTTGTCTGCGAAAAGTCGCTGTTCGAGTGGGCAAAGGTCATCGGGCTCGGGGATTTTCTCCTGCTCGGTCACGGCGAGGATCAGTCCGGCGGCAGAACCCGTCCCTCGATCCTCTCCGATGCATTTGAAGCAGTCATTGCGGCGATGTTCTTAGACGGCGGCATGGATGCCGTCACGCCCTATATCCTGCGGTTTCTGCCGGAGCATTTTGACCGCCCCTCGGAGGCGTTCCACGATTACAAAACCGCGCTGCAGGAGGTCATTCAGCAGAATCCCGAGGAGCGCGTTGAATATGTGCTCGTCGGCGAGGAAGGTCCCGACCACGCAAAGCAGTTCCGCATGGAGGTCCGCCTCAATTCCAATGTGATCGGCAGAGGCGTCGGCAAATCGAAGAAGATCGCCGAGCAGATGGCGGCGAAGGAAGCCCTGATGCTGATGGGAGAGAAAGTATAATGAATATTTATGCTGAGCGTGACAGCGTCTGCATGGGCGATGATGTCACCGCACCGAATGAGGCTGATCTCGAGACGAGCGATCAGATGCAGCTCTCTGCGTTCATGGCATCTGTGGCAGAGTATGTGCCGGAGATGGAAGACGTCATCTGGACGGTGCATGAGAAGAATCGGCGCGGCAGCGTAATCGCGCTGCTGATTTCCGCTGAAGGCAGCAGGACATACAGCGTCGCGCTGCAGCGGAAAGACTGCCCGATGAAAAACGCAGGCTTTGACAGCATCTTCTGCCGGTATTTTTATCCGGATATGCTCGATTTGAAAGCGATCGGCGGCAATCTGAGCTTCAAGGAAAAGGTGCTGAAATTTATCAGTCAGGAACAGGAACGCGAAACCCGATGATCCGTATCTTTGACAGATCATGATGAGGATAACAGATGTATTTGAAATCACTGGAGCTGCAAGGCTTCAAATCGTTTCCCGATAAGATCACGCTGACCTTTGACGAGGGTCTGACCGCGGTTGTCGGACCGAACGGCAGCGGCAAGAGCAATATCGGTGATGCGGTGCGATGGGTGCTCGGTGAGCAATCGACCAAGGAGCTGCGCGGAAAAAGCATGGAGGACGTCATTTTCTCCGGCACGAAAACGCGCAAGCAGATGGGATTTGCCGCCGTCACACTGACCATCGACAACAGCGACCGCAGGCTCTCCGAGCCGGAGGATGAGGTCGCCGTCACTAGAAAGCTCTACCGCAGCGGCGACAGCGAGTATCTGATCAACGGCAGAAATGTCCGTCTCAAGGATGTCAACGAGCTGTTCATGGATACCGGTCTCGGCAGAGACGGCTACGCGATCATCGGACAGGGCAGAATCGCCGAGATCGTCGGTGCAAAATCCAATGAGCGCCGCGATATCTTCGAGGAGGCTGCCGGTGTCTCGAAATTCCGCTACCGCAAACAGGAGGCGGAGCGCAAGCTCTCGCAGGCACAGGATAATCTGCTGCGCCTGACCGATATCACCGCAGAGCTCGAAAGCCGCCTCGGACCGCTCAAATCACAGGCGGAAAAGGCGGAGAAATATCTCGTGCTCGCGGCGGAGCGCAAGACGCTCGAGGTCTCGTTCTGGGTCTACCGGCTCGGGCGGCAGACCGCACAGCTCGAAACGCTCTCGGAAAGCTATCTCAGGCTCACTGCTGAATACGAAAACCTGCAGAGCGATCTGCAGCGCGAGCAGGAAAAACTCGATCTCGCCTTTCAGGATATGCAGCAGGCGACGGTTGACATCGAAACGCTGCAGAACAAGATTGTCGCATCGGAGCAGGAAAATGCCGGTGTGACCGCGAATATCGCTGTCTGCAACAATGAGATTGACCACAGCAATGAGAAGATCACAGAGCTCGTGCGCAGACTTGCCGAGCTCACCGATTCCGACGGCGAATGGGAGCGCAGACTTGCCGATCAGGACAGCTATCTGAAAACGCTGGCGGGTCAGCAGACGGTGCTCGAACAGGAGATCGCCGCGCAGATTCAGCAGCTCGAAGCGCTCGCAAAGCAGAATTCCGAGCAGGGCGACGCGATCAGTCAGCAGGACGCCGCACTCCGCGAGCTCTATCTGCAGGAGAATGCACAGCGCGTCCGCGTGGCGGGCATCGAGCGCGACCTCGCAGAGACCAGAGATACCATGCAGCAGGCTGAGGCAGACGGTTCCTCCGTTGCCGAGCGGCTGAAACAATATGACAAAGAGGAGCAGAAGCTCCAGAAGCAAATCGACGCATCTGCGCAGAAACTGCAGGAGCAGCAGAACCGCCTGAGCGGATTCCGGCAGCTCGCAGGCATTCGGGAGCAGAAGTTCCAGTCCGCGCAGGATGCCGTCAGCAAGCTCAACACCGAATATGCGAACACCCAGCAGCGGCAGCGCATCCTGCGTGACCTCGAACAGAATATGGAAGGCTACGCGGGCAGTGTCCGGCAGATTCTCAAGGTTGCCGGCAGCGGACGGCTCGGCGGCGTACACGGCACGGTTGCTCAGCGCATCACCGTGGAACCGCAGTACGGCACCGCGATTGAAACCGCACTCGGCGGCGCGCTGCAGAATCTCATCGTAGCAAATGAGGACACCGCAAAACGCTGCATCCGTTACCTCAAAGAGGTGCGCGGCGGCAGAGCGACATTCCTGCCGCTGACAACGATCCGCGGCGGAAAGCTGCGCGAGCGGCTCGAGGGCATCGAGGGCTTTGTCGCGCTTGCCTGTGATCTTGTCGGGTTCGATGAGATTTACCGCAATGTCATGGAAAATCTGCTCGGACGCATTGCAGTTGCCGAGGATATCGACGCTGCTTCGCGCATCGCGAGACAGTTCCAGTATAAGTTCCGCATCGTCACGCTTGACGGTCAGGTTGTGCATGCGGGCGGTTCGTATTCCGGCGGTTCGGCTGCGAGATCGGCGGGCGTCATCACCCGTACCCACGAGATCGAGGAGACGAACGAAAAGCTGAAAACACTCGGCGAGCAGATGGAAACGCTCAAAGCCGATGCAGCAAAGCGCAAGGCGGAATGGGCAAAGCTGCTCACCGATATCGAGGGCGCACAGGCGCTCATCACGGAATATCAGGGGGAGCAGGCTGATCTGCAGCAGCAGCTCGCGGCGCTCAAAGTCCGTGCGGCATCCGATCGCGCATGGCAGGAGAATGAAGCCGAGCAGCGCGCCCGCCTGACAGAGAAGATCACACAGCTCGAACAATCTAAGGCAGAGGCGGAGACAAAGCTCTCCGCGCTCGAATCCGAAATCAAAGAAGCGGCTGCAAAACTGCAGTCTGATTCGGAATCGCAGACCAAGCTGCAGAGTGAGCAGGCGATGCTCTCGCAGAACATCGCGGATCAGAAGATCAAGCAGGCGGAGCTCGCCAAGGATATCGAATCCGAGCGGCACCGCAGAATCACAATGGCGCAGACAATGGAACAGGCTGCCGATCAGCGTGCAGCGGTTCAGGACAGCATCCGCGCCGAACAGAAGAACATTGCGGAGAAGCAGTCCGCGATCAAAGACCTGACAGAAGGACAGGATGCTCGCCGCGCCGCGATCACCGATATGCAGAATGAGATCGGCAAGCTGCGCAGAATCCATGACGAAAAGGAAAAGCATACAAACGATATCCGCAAGGGCATGGACGGTCTGCGCGATGCAAGAGAAAAGCAGTCGCTGGAACGCACGCGCGTTGAGGAACGCAGAAACAATGTCCAGAAGGAGATTGACGATCTCGTGTTCCGCCTGCAGGATTCCTATGAGCTGACACGCTCGGAGGCGGAGGAGCAGGCAGAGCCGATCGAGAATGTCGGGGAGGCGGAAAAGCAGCTCAGTTCGCTGAAAAACCGCATCCGCGCGCTCGGTTCGGTCAATGTCGCGGCGGTCGATGAGTACAAGGAGGTTTCGGAGCGCTACAGCTTCATGACCGGTCAGATCAAGGATATCGAGACCGCGAAAACCGAATTGGAACAGCTCATTGAACAGCTCACGAACGATATGTGCAAGATCTTTCAGGAGAGCTTCATCAAGATCAACCAGTATTTCGGTGAGATCTTTGTCGAGCTGTTCGGCGGCGGTTCTGCGTCGCTCGAGCTGACCGATCCGGAGCATATTCTGGAATCCGGCATTGAGATCAAGGTCGCGCCGCCCGGCAAGGTCATCAAGAATCTGATCTCGCTCTCCGGCGGTGAGCAGTCTTTTGTCGCGATCTGCATTTACTTTGCGATCCTGAAACTGCGTCCGGCGCCGTTCTGCATTCTGGATGAGATCGACGCGGCGCTTGATGAGGTCAATGTCCGCAAGTATGCGCAGTACCTCAAGCACTTCTTCGGGCAGGTGCAGTTCGTTGTTGTCACGCACAGACGCTCCGCAATGGACGAGGCAAATGTCCTCTACGGCGTCACCATGCAGGAGGACGGCGTTTCCAGATTGCTGCGGCTTGACCAGAACGGCGTTGCAATCACAGAATAAGGGGACAGTTTTCTGAAAGAAACCGTTACGCTGATTGGCGCTTTCGCAAAATGGAGGCGGGCACTGCCCGCGCAAATTGGATGCTGGCACAGCCAACTGTGATTGATTCAGGAACACACAATGAAGATATCAAACACAAAAAAGACCTTTAGCAAAATGGAGGCGGGCACTGCCCGCTATCGCCTGCGGCGATGATTTGTATTTTTCTTAATTCTATTTGAAACAATGGGCTAAAAAGAGCCGATGCCTGATAATGAGAATGGTTCTTGGACAGCTATAGAAATACGGAGGCGGGCACTGCCCGCCGAAACCGATACAGAAAACAACCCCGAAGAATAAGGAGTAACAGCATGGGTATTATCCAGAAAATCCGTGACGGACTGAAAAAAACGCGTGACAGCCTGATGAAGGGTCTGCGCCGGATGCTCGGTACGTTTACCAAGATCGACGAGGATCTCTTTGAACAGCTCGAGGAAACCATGATCATGGGCGACATGGGCGCGGATACCGCGATCCAGATCTGCGATCAGCTTCGGGATATGGTCAAGGAGCGCGGCATCACCGATCCGAATGATATCATGGGACTGATTCAGGAGATCACAACCGGCATGCTCGGCGAGGATGAAGGGCTCGATCTTTCGACAAAGCCCTCGGTCATTCTCGTGATCGGTGTCAACGGTGCCGGCAAGACCACCACGATCGGCAAGCTCTGCCACCAGTTCAAGGACGAGGGCAAGCGCGTGCTCGTTGCGGCTGCGGATACCTTCCGTGCGGCGGCAATCGACCAGCTGCAGGTCTGGACAGACCGCTCGCAGACAGAGCTTGTGCGTCACGCAGAGGGCAGCGATCCGGCGGCGGTTGTCTTTGATGCGATCACCGCCGCAAAGGCGCGCGGCTGCGATGTGGTCATCTGCGACACCGCAGGCAGACTGCATAACAAGAAGAATCTCATGCAGGAGCTCGCAAAAATCAACCGCATCATCGACCGCGAGGCGGAGGGCTGCGCAAAGGAATGCCTTCTCGTCCTCGATGCGACAACCGGTCAGAATGCGGTCAATCAGGCACGGCTCTTTCAGGAGGTTGCGCCGATCACCGGCATTGTGCTGACCAAACTCGACGGCACCGCAAAGGGCGGCATCGTCATTTCGATCAAGAATGAGCTCGGGATTCCGGTCAAGCTGATCGGCGTCGGCGAGGGCATCGACGATCTGCAGCCGTTCGAGGCAAAGAGCTTCATTGATGCGCTCTTTGACCGCGAGCTCGTTGCCTCGGAGGAGAAGCCCGCGGCAGATGCGGAGGAGACCGAAGAAGCAGCTGAGGAGACCGGCGAGACAGATGAGGACATCACCGAGACTGTCGAGGATGTGACCGAGGAAGTCACAGAAACGGTCGAGGATGTGACCGAGGAAGTCACAGAAACGGTTGAAGATGTGACCGAGGACGTCGCTGAAACGGTTGCGGATGTGACCGAAGAAGTCACCGAAACAGTTGCGGATGTGACTGAGGACATCACCGAGACTGTTGAGGATGTGACCGAGGAAGTCACCGAGACGGTCGAGGATGTGACCGAAGAAGTCACCGATACTGTTGAGGATGCGGCTGAGGAAGTCGCTGAGACAGTTGAAGAAACCGCAGAACCGGAGCCGGAACCCGAGAAGAAGAAAAAAGGCTTCTTCAGCTTCTTCCGGCGCAAGAAATAACGGAGTGGCAAAAGATGAAACTGGTGCTTGCGACAAACAACAAAAACAAGCTGCGTGAAATCCGCGAAATGCTCGCAGATACGCAGATCGAAGTGCTCTCGCAGAAGGAGGCGGGCTTCGATGCGGATGCGGACGAGACCGGCAGCACCTTTGCGGAGAACGCTGCGATCAAGGCGGAATGCATCCGGCAGATGGCGAAAGCGCAGGGAATCTCCTGCTGCATTCTCGCGGATGACAGCGGGCTTTCCGTGGATGCGCTTGACGGTGCGCCGGGGGTATATTCCGCGCGCTGGGCAGGGGAACATGCAACTGATGCGGATCTGATCGCAAAGCTGCTGCACGAGATGCGCGATGTCCCTGACGGCAGACGCGGCGCGCATTTTGCATGCGTGATGTGCCTGATTACGCCGGACGGGGAGGAGCATCTCTTTTCCGGCAAAGTCGAGGGCGAGATTCTGCGCGAAGTCCGCGGCGAAAACGGCTTCGGCTATGATCCGGTGTTCGGGTATCAGGGCAGATCGTTCGCGGAGATTCCCGCAGCGGAGAAAAACGCCGTCTCGCACCGGCACAACGCACTCATTCAGGTCACTGAATGGCTCAAACAGAATATGAAATGACAGGAGCATCAGACAAATGATGTACAGAAGAATCTGCCCGAAATGCGGCAGCAATGATATCGTGATCGTGGACGGCTCGGCGGGTGCATACGGCTCAGGCAACAATATCATGACGGGCGGCACGATCTTTTCAGCGGTCAAGGTCGATCGCTATATTTGCGTGACCTGCGGCTTCACGGAGGAGTGGATCCGCAGAGAGGAGCTGGAAAAGCTCGCGCATTCCAAAAGATGGCACCGCTGAGAATCACAAAGGAGAATCACTATGCTGACAAGTAAACAGCGCGCACAGCTGCGCGGTCTGGCTTCGACAATGGAAAGCATCCTGACCGTCGGCAAGGGCGGCATGAGCGAACAGCTCATCAAGCAGGCTTCCGATGCGCTCAACAAGCGTGAGCTCATCAAGGGCAATGTCCTCGAAACCTGCGAATATTCCGCAAGAGAAGCCGCTGAGCTCATCGCGAATGAGACCGGCGCAGAGGTCGTCTGCTCGATCGGCAACCGCTTTGTGCTTTACAAGCAGAATCCGAAGAAGCCGGTCATCGAGCTGGTTGACGGCAAGAAGAAAAAGAAATGAAGCGCAGAATCGGGCTGTTCGGCGGCAGCTTCAATCCGATTCACAACGGGCATCTGCATCTGGCATGCGCCGTGAAAAAGGCGCTGAAGCTCGAGGGCGTTGTGCTCATGCCGACCGGTGAGGCACCGCACAAAAGCTCCGCCGAATACGCACCGGCTGCCGACCGGCTCGAAATGTGTCGGCTTGCGGCAGAGCCCTACCGCTGGATGCGCATTTCCGATTATGAAACCAATCGAAGCGGGAAAAGCTATACCGTGGAGACGCTGCGTGCGCTGACGGAGATGCATCCCGATATTGACTGGACGCTGATGATCGGCAGCGACATGCTGCTGAGCTTCCGGACATGGCGCGCGTGGCAGGAGATTCTGCGGCTTGCGGATATCTGCACCGTCTCGAGAGAACGCGGCGATCTGCCTGTACTTTCGGAATATGCCGAGGGACTGAAAGCGGAATGCCCCAAAGCGGGAATCCGCGTGCTGACGGTTTCCGCGGTGCCGGTTTCCTCCACGCAGATTCGGCGGAATCTGCAGGAAAATGCCGATTGCTCTTGCCTTTTGCCGGAAAATGTAGTACAATATATTCGGGAGAAGCATTTGTATCTTCCGGATGTGAGGTGAAGTGTTTTGAGTAAAGCAGATCAGAATGAGCAGATCCGGAGTCTGACGGCGCTGCTGAAAGCACGGCTTTCCAAAAAACGGTTTACGCATTCTGTCAATGTTGCGCGCGCGGCATTCGCACTTGCGGAGCGCTGGGGCGCGGATACGCAGAAAGCTTATCTGGCAGGTCTGCTGCACGATTGCTGCAAGGAGCTGCCCTTCTCAGAGCAGGAGGAGCTCATGCGCGGCGGTCCGTTCGCGGTCAGTGAGACGGAGTGGCTCTGCAAGCCCGTCTGGCACGGCGTTGCGGCGGCGTCCTATATGCATACAGAGCTCGGCATCGACGATATGGAGGTACTCAGCGCTGCAAGATGGCATACCGTCGGGCATGCGAACATGACAAAGCTCGAGGAGATTGTCTATATGGCGGATCTGATCTCCGCCGACCGCACCTACCGCGATGTGGAACGATTCCGCAAAATGGCGCAGAACGATCTCGATAAGGCGATGCTCTGCGCATTTGAATGGGCGATTGAGAGCGTGCTCAAAAAGGAGACGCCCCTGCCCGTTACAACTGTCGAAGCGTATAATTTTTATCTGAAGAAAATGGCGGATCGCGACGCAAAGTCAAAATCCGCAGAGAACAAGAAATAACCCCGATTCTGATCAGATGCATTGGCAGCATCCGCTCAGGATTTGCATGTTCATTCGCAAAGGAGCTTTTTAACCGCATGGGTATTGAAGATACACAGGAGCACCGCCCCGTCAGGCGCAATCCGGACGGAGCACACAGCCGGCAGAGCAGCGGCAGAACGGTGCAGGGTGCGCCCCGCAGCCGGTATGCCGATGAGCGCAGACGCGCTTCCCGTTCTGCTGCAAACCCGCAGCACGCACAGCACACAGAGCATGTGCAGCCGCAGCAGCACAGAGCATCACAGGCACATCACCGCAGCGCACAGGCTGCCGCAGCCGCCAAAAAACAGCAGAACAGCAAACGCATCAAGATGGCGCTGGCAGCGCTGGCGGCACTGATTCTCATCATCATCCTGATGCTGCATCTGCCGCTGATTCCCTACACCACAATGGATCATCAGGGCAACGAGACCACAACCAGAATCTCGCTGATGCAGAAATTCCGGAACTGGCAGCCCTTCCTTGAGATCGACGGCGAGCTGGAATCCAAAACCTATTCCATGGAGCCGAAAAAGGAGATCGAAGGTGTCAAGGACGGTCTGATTGATGACGGTCTCGACCTCGATCAGATTCAGGAGGGACAGTTCGGCGTGCTGTTCCTCGGCACGGATGAATCCCGTTCCAACACGGATGTCATCATGCTGGTGATGTTCGATATCCGCGGCAATGAGATTCACATTCTCCAGATCCCGCGCGATACCTTCGTTCCGGGCTATACCTCATTTGAGGCGGGCAAGCTCAACAGCGTCTATACACTCGGCAACCCGAACAAGACGCCGGTGCAGCGTGTTGTGGACTGCCTCGAAACACTGTACAAAGTCCCGATCGACCGCTATGTGACCACAAGCTGCAGCGATATCGCGGAAATCGTCGATATCATCGGCGGCGTCCCGATCGACATGCCGTATACGATCACCTATGAGGCGGACAAGATCATCAACGAGGGCAAGCAGGTGCTCAGCGGTCAGCAGGCGGAATGGATGGTTCGTTTCCGCCACGATTACACCGAGGGCGATATCGGCAGAATGAAGGCGCAGCGCATCTTTATGGCGGCTGCAATGGCAAAGGTCTGCGATATCAACAGCATCGAAATGCTCGGGTATATCAACAAGATCGTGGATAAAAAGCTCATCGGCTCGAATCTGACTGTCGATGAGATCAGCAAGCTCTCCGACTTCGCATCGTCGATCGGCATGGAAAAGATCACGATGCACATGCTGCCGGGCGAGGGCTATGATTACTATCCGCCGAACCCGCAGACAGACATCGAACATTATTCGGTCTGGCTGATGCACAAGCAGCCGGTGATTGATGTGCTAAACAAGTATTTCCGTCCGTATTTTGAGTACGAGATGGATCTGCCGATTGCAGAGATGCTGACACCGGATCAGTACCGCAGCACGCTCTATGATGACGATATGACTGACTTCCAGCGCCTCGAAGACGGCGACACCTTCATGGGAAAGTAAAAGTCAGAAATGAGAATTGAATGGGCAATGCCCGCGAAAGGAGTGTTGAATATGACGACACAGGAAAAACTCGAAAAAATCGTAAAAATTCTGGACAGCAAAAAGGCTGAGGATATTCAGGTCATCGGCATCACGAACCTGACGATCATCGCAGACTATTTCATCATCGCAACCGGTACAAGCACCACGCAGGTCAAATCCCTCGCGGACGAGGTCGATTTCCAGCTCGGACAGGCAGGCGTGGAGCCGCGCGGCATCGAGGGCGTCAGAGCAGCAAACTGGATCGTCCTTGATTACGGCGACATCGTTGTGCATGTGTTCTACCGCGACACCAGAGCGGAGTATCAGCTCGAGCGCCTCTGGGCAGACGGCGAGCAGGTCGATATCTCGAACCTGCTGATTGATCCGCAGTGAGCAGCGAACTGCGCACGCCGCTTTCAAAAGGGCAGAAGCTCGGGCTTGCAATTGCGCTCTATCTGGTGATAAAGCCCGTGTTTAACTGGCTCGTGCTCGGCGGCGCTCTGGCACCGCTTGTCATCGGGCTTGCGGCGCTCATCTGCCTGTATTTCGGCGTCAAATGGAGCAACACCGTCATTGCGATTCTGCTCATGCTCGGCGCCTGCGCCTATATGCCGGAGAACATCAGACATCTCGGGTTCAACAGCTATCTGATCTATCTCATTGAGGGCATTGCGGATATGCTCTGCGCTGTTGTGCTCGCATTTCACCCCGATATCCGCAGACACTGCAAATTGTCAAATTAAGCGAAAGTGAGGCTTCTTTCTTATGCAGGAATACAATTTTTCCGCAGTCGAAAAAAAATGGCAGGATTACTGGGACGCACACCAGACCTTCCGCGCTGTGAACGGCTCTGATAAGCCGAAGTTCTATGCGCTCGTCGAGTTCCCGTATCCTTCCGGTCACGGTATGCATGTCGGTCACATCAAGGCGTATTCCGGCCTTGAGGTTGTCAGCAGAAAGCGCCGTCTGCAGGGCTACAATGTCCTGTTCCCGATCGGCTTTGATGCCTACGGTCTGCCGACAGAGAACACCGCGATCAAAACCGGTGTGCATCCGCGTCAGGTGACCGACGAGAACATCAAGAAGTTCACCGGTCAGCTCAAGCGCGTCGGCTTCTCCTTTGACTGGTCGCGCGTTGTCGATACAACCGAGGAGGGCTATTACAAGTGGACCCAGTGGATCTTCCTCAAGATGTTCGAGCACGGACTGGTATTCCGCGATAAGACGATGGTCAACTACTGCCCTTCCTGCAAGGTTGTTCTCTCCAACGAGGATTCGCAGGGCGGCAAGTGCGATATCTGCCACAGCGATATCGTCCAGAAGACCAAGGAAGTCTGGTATCTCCGCATCACCAAGTATGCAGACAAGCTGCTTGAGGGTCTCGAGACCGTTGACTATCTGCCGAACATCAAGCTCCAGCAGGAGAACTGGATCGGCAAATCGACCGGTGCATTCGTCAACTTCAAAATCAAGGAGCAGGATGAGCAGCTCCGCATCTATACCACCCGTCCGGATACGCTCTACGGCGTGACCTTCATGGTCATGGCACCGGAGCACCCGATGATCCAGAAATACCGCGATGCCATCGCAAACATCGACGCACTGGACGCTTATAAGGCGGAGTGTGCCAAGAAGACCGAGTTCGAGCGCACCCAGCTCGTCAAGGATAAGACCGGGGTGAAGATCGAAGGTCTGACCGCGATCAACCCGCTGACCGGCAAGGAGATCCCGATTTACATCTCGGACTATGTCATGATGGGCTACGGCACCGGTGCGATCATGGCAGTTCCGGCACATGATACCCGTGACTACGAATTTGCAAAGAAATTCGGCATTGATATCATCGAGGTCATCAAGGGCGGCGACATCGAAAAGGAAGCCTACACCGGCGACGGCGAAATGGTCAATTCCGGTGAGCTCAACGGCATCACGAACAAGAAGGACGCCATTGCAAAGGTGCTGACAGTCCTCGAGAAGATGGGCTGCGGCGAAGCTGGCGTGCAGTATAAGATGAAGGACTGGGCGTTCAACCGCCAGAGATACTGGGGCGAGCCGATTCCGCTCGTTCACTGCCCGAAGTGCGGCATTGTCGCAGTGCCCTATGAGGAACTGCCGCTCAGACTGCCGCCCGTCGAGAACTTTGAGCCGGGTACAGACGGCGAATCGCCGCTTGCAAAGCTCGATTCCTTTGTCAAGTGTAAGTGCCCGAAGTGCGGCGGCGACGCTAAGCGCGAGACCGATACCATGCCGCAGTGGGCAGGCTCCTCCTGGTACTTCCTGCGCTACTGCGATCCGGCAAATGATAAGGCACTCGCAGATATGGATGCGCTCAAATACTGGATGCCGGTTGACTGGTATAACGGCGGCATGGAGCATGTCACGCGCCATATGATCTATTCGCGCTTCTGGCACAAGTTCCTCTATGACATCGGCGTTGTCCCGACACCGGAACCCTATGCAAAGCGTACCGCACAGGGACTCATCCTCGGTCCGGACGGCGACAAGATGTCCAAATCCAAGGGCAATGTCATTGATCCGAACGATGTTGTCGATCAGTACGGCGCGGATGTCCTGCGTCTCTATGTCCTGTTCATGGGCGACTACGAAAAGGCTGCACCGTGGAGCGAGGACAGCGTCAAGGGCTGCAAGCGCTTCCTTGACCGCATCTGGGCGCTGCAGGATATCGTTGTGGACGGCGACGGCTACAGCGAAAAGCTCAGGACCGCAATGCACAAGACGATCCGCAAGGTCTCCGAGGATATCGAGAACCTGAAGTTCAACACCGCAATCGCAGCAATGATGACGCTCGTCAACCAGATCTATGCAGCGGGCAGCATCACAAAGGGCGAATACCGCACGCTGCTGATTTTGCTCAATCCGTTTGCGCCGCATATGACCGAGGAAATCTTCTCGGTGCAGGGCTTCGGCACGCTCAATGAGCAGGCATGGGTTGATTATGATCCGGCACTCTGCGTTGAGGCTGAGGTCGAGATCGTTGCGCAGGTCTGCGGCAAGATCAAGGCAAAGCTCATGATCCCGCAGGGCGCAGATGAAGCGACGGTTGTCGCGCTCGCACTCAAGGATGAGAACATGCAGAAGGCGCTTGACGGAAAAACCATCCGCAAGCAGATTTATGTACAAAATAAGCTGGTGAATTTTGTTGCAAATTAACGAATTCCCGCCGGAATCTGTCTCTCATGCGAAATATGCTTGACAAATCGTATAAATTGTGGTACAATATACGTGTATTCAAATTTAGCTTATAAGGAGCATCTATAAGCAGATGCCTCTTTATAGATAGCCTCTGTCGTTGGACAAAGGGAGGGAAAAATTCGTGGCAGAAGTACGCGTTGGTAAGAACGAGTCCTTGGATACCGCTCTCAAGCGTTTCAAGCGTTCCTGCGCAAAAGACGGCGTCATCGCTGAGGTTCGCAAGCGCGAGCATTACGAGAAGCCTTCCGTAAAGCGTAAGAAGAAGTCTGAAGCAGCTCGTAAGCGCAAGTTCTGATTATCGTCCGGAGTCGTTCGCCATGCCGCTGCGCACTGCGCTTTGAGCAGGAGCGAGAAGTCCGATGCCCTGTATCTATCACATACGGGATTTGACGAAACAAGAAGAAATGCAGCATCGCAATTGCGGTGCTGCATTTTTATAGCTGATGTATCGAGCAGGTGTAAACCGAAAGTACCGGGCGGATATCACGCTTTTGAGCTGTGCCGTCCTTTGCTCTCTGGGAAGAATCATGCTTGCGAAAAGCGCGCGGAGCCGACATGCTCTGCGCGCTTTGATTTGTTTGAAGTCATTGCATATAGTCCACGAGCGCCCCGATGATGCAGACAACAAAAATCAGCGAAAACACAATCCCCGAGATTAGCAGGAACCAGTAATTCCACGGCCGCTCTGCTGCCTCCTTGATTGCAACGGCGGTTTCCTTCGGGACGAGATACTGCGGCTGCTGCGGCATCGGCACGGATGCCATACTGTCGAGCATCTGCATGCTGCGGCGGAGCGGCTCTACTTCCGCTGCATGCCCCTCAGCTTCGGCTTTTTTGAAAAATGCATGTTCGCTGAGCAGCGTTTCCGGCGGATGCGGCACGGCGGCTTCTTCCGCAGACTGCGCGCCCTCCGGCACCAGAATCACAATGTCCGTGCGCTTTTTATACTTGCGCGCCTTGCTGTTGTCCGTCTGAATCTTGTAGGTTCTGCCGTTTTCCGCGCGGACAATCAGCTCATAATACTTCCAGCCGGTGCGTCCGCCCCAGCCGGTATACTGATTCCATGAAAGCACCTCGGCACGCAGCTCCTCTGCATTTTTGAGCCTGTCAATGCGTAACCGGTAATGATGTGCGCCGTAAAAGCACAGCCCGATAATCAGGATAAATGCCCACATAATCTGTCTCCTTTATTCGACCAGCCCGAGAAACTGTTTCCAGTACATGATCCGCAGAACCGAATCGTTGATCTGCTCCTCGGAGATCACGCCGGATTCAACTGCGGAAACGATTGCATCCACTGAGCTGCCGTCATCGTGAAATGTTACAATGTCATTGCCCGCCAGCACCGCCGCAACGGCAGGATTCTGCCCGCCGGTATACTGACTGATTGCGCCCATGCCGAGATCATCGCTCATGATGACGCCCCAGAACCCGAAATCCTCGCGCAGGATGCGGTGAACCTCCGGCGAAAGGGATGCAGGCCGGTCGGCGTCCATGCATGTCACGATGTTGTGGCTGACCATGACGGCATCTGCGCCCGCTGCGAGCCCCGCGGCAAACGGCAGAAAGTCGCCCTCGGTGAAGGCGCTGTAATCGCGCGTATCATACGCCATGAACTGATGCGTGTCGATGCTGCCGCCGTAGCCGGGGAAGTGCTTGAGCACCGAGCCGAGCCGGTGCGCCTTCATCTCCGAGACAACAACATCCGCGTAGTCTGCGGTTTCATGCGGATCGAGCCCGAATGTGCGCGCGTAGATGTAGTTTGAGGGATCGACCGGCACATCGCAGACCGGTCCCAGATTGACGTTGACGCCGAGCGCAAGCAGCAGATCGGCTTTTTCGGCGGTATCACTGCGGAGCGCATCCCAGCCGCCCGCATCGTAGATCACGCGGCTGTTGCGGAACGGCGCCGAACGCAGCTGCGGATTCAGGCTGATGCGGTTGACAGGTCCGCCCTCCTCATCGACCGCGATCAGGACAGGCGTTTTTGCAGCCGCCTGCAGATTTGCAGTCATCTGCTGCACCTGCGCCGGTGATTTTCCGCTGAACGCGCCCGCAAACAGACACATCGCGCCGACACCGCGTTTGACTGCCGCAAGCGCCTCCGATTCGGTTGTTGCGCTGGACATCATCATCTGCGCCGCCTTTTCGCGCAGGCTCATTGCGCGGATGCGTTCGTAGATATCGCGCGGCTGCTGCGGCTCGGTTGCCGTGGTGGTCACGGTTTTTGTTGTGGTGGATTTGGCGGAAGTGGTTTTCAGGGATGTTGTTCTGCCCGCCGTGGATTGGTGCGCGGACGTTGTGCCGGTGCCGGTTGTGCCGCCGGAGACCGTTGTTCCGGTGACGCGCGGCTTCGTGACAGTCGGGGCAGGGGAGCCGCCGTCATGGTACGTGATGATCTGCACGGTCTGTCCGCCGCCGGATTTTGCCTCTGTCCGCGTCTGTTTGGCGGTTCCGGTTGATGTTGCGGATGCCGTCGCGGTTTCTGCGGCGGTGGTGCGCGGCTTTTTTGTCATTGTGGTAACGGTTTCTCCGGATGCCGTTTCGGTGTCAGTGACGGTTGTCTGTGCAGCAGTTGCGGTGACAGGCGCCGTGGTATCGTTTTCGAGGATATCCTCAATTGCGGAGTGTTCCTCTGTCAGCGTGCCGCCGCAGGATGTCAGCAGCAGACAGCTCAGCGCGACGGCTGCCATGCGTGCACGGCTCATGCTTCATCCTCCAGCAGCCCGAGCGACTGTTTCCAATAGAGAATCCGCAGAACCGAGGCGTCGATCTGTTTCTCGTCGATCGTGCCGTCGCGCACAGCGTCCGTGATCGCCTGCACGGAGCTGTCGAACTCCGCATAGCACAGCAGATCATTGCCTGCGAGCACCGCAGCGACCGCCGGATTCTGCCCGCCGGTAAACTGCGTAATTGCGTTCATATTGAGATCATCGGTGATAATTACGCCGCGAAATCCGCATTCCTCGCGCAGGATGCGGTGCACCTCCGGCGAGAGCGATGCAGGCTGCTCGCTGTCCATGCATTCGATGATGTTGTGCGTCACCATGACCGAATCCGCGCCCGCCTCCATGCCTGCGAGAAACGGCAGCAGGTCGCGCGATTCAAATTCAGCGAATTCTCTGCCGTCAAACGCCATGTTGAGGTGCGTGTCGGCACTGCCGCCGTATCCGGGGAAGTGCTTGAGTGTGCTGCCGAGCCGATGCTCCTTCATGATGCCGACAACGGTCGCCACATATTGCGAGACCTCGTCCGCATCGGTGCTGAAGCAGCGCGGATAGATGAAATCGCCCTCGCCGAACGGCACATCGCAGACCGGCGCGAGATTGACATTCAGCCCGAGATCAAGCAGAAAATCCGCCTTTTCATCGGTGTCGCTGCGGATCAGCTCCCAGCCGCCCTGATTGAACAGAAACCGCGGGCTCCAGAAGTTTGTCTCGCGAAGATTGGGATTGAGACTGACACGGCAGACCCCGCCGCCCTCCTCATCAACCGAGAGCAGCAGCGGGATATCGGCAGCCGCCTGAAAGCCCGCGGTCATGGCGCGAACCTCGTCTGCGGTCTTGTATGCAAACGGCTGCGCGAACAGACACAGTCCGCCCGCACCGTTTGCGCAGACATAATCTCCGACGGATTGATCTGTGCAGCCGACCAGCATCATCTGCGCCGCCTTCTGCTCAAGCGTCATCGAATCCAGCAGATCAATGAGCTGCGGATCATCGGGCGGTGTGTATACATTTGTGGTTGTGGTGATGACGGTGGTCTCGGTTGTGGTCAGCGCCCCCTCGGGATATTCGATCACGCGCGAGTCATCCGTCATCGGCGCAATCGGCTCGCCGAGATCACAGCTGCAAAGAACCGCCATGCAGGCTGCGGGCAGCAGCATCAGCGGCAGTTTCCAAAAATCTTTCATCATGTTTCTGTTCCTGTAAAGCGCAGAACCGGCATGCAAAAAGTTACATGCCGGATCGTGTGTGTTCAGATTCTGATCGTATGCAGCTCAGTTCTTGAGGCTCTGCATCGGGGCAGGGATTCTGCCGCCGCGCGCGATGAATTTATCCGCGCTCTCACGCCGCACCGGCATGACAGGACCGACACCGAACAGACCGCCGAAATCGAGCTCCTCGCCCTCTTTCTTGCCGATCGCCGGAATCACGCGGACAGCGGTTGTCTTGCTGTTGACCATACCGATCGCGGCTTCATCCGCGATAATTGCAGAGATGGTCGAGGCAGGTGTATCGCCCGGAATCACGATCATATCGAGACCGACCGAGCAGACGGCGGTCATTGCTTCGAGCTTTTCGATCGAGAGCACGCCGGAGTTTGCCGCGTCGATCATGCCGGCATCCTCAGAGACCGGAATGAAAGCGCCGGAAAGTCCGCCGACACTCGAAGACGCCATGACGCCGCCCTTCTTGACAGCATCGTTGAGCAGCGCGAGCGCCGCGGTTGTGCCGTGCATGCCGCAGACAGAGAGACCCATGCCCTCAAGGATATGTGCCACGCTGTCGCCGACTGCGGGTGTCGGGGCAAGCGAGAGATCGACAATGCCGAACGGGACGCCGAGCATCTTGGAAGCGCGTGTGCCGACAAGCTGACCCATTCTTGTGATCTTGAACGCGGTGCGCTTGATGATGTTCGCGAGCTCGTCGATTGTTGCATCCGGATATTTTTCGATTGCCGCACGGACAACGCCCGGTCCGGAGACACCGACATGGACTTCGCAGTCCGGCTCACCGACGCCGTGGAATGCGCCCGCCATAAAGGGGTTATCCTCCGGCGCATTGCAGAGCACAACGAGCTTTGCAGGACCGAAGCACTGGTGATCTGCGGTCAGCTCGGCGGATTCGCGGACGATCTCGCCCATGAGCTTCACGGCATCCATATTGATGCCCGCCTTGGTCGAGCCGACATTGACCGATGCGCAAAGATTCGAGGTCTCGGCAAGTGCCTGCGGAATCGCGCGGATCAGCGCCTCATCGCCCGCAGAGAAGCCCTTGTGAACGAGCGCGGAAAATCCGCCGATAAAGTTGACTCCGGTGGTCTCCGCAGCACGCTGCAGCGTTCTTGCGAGCAGCACGGGATCGCCGCCTCTTGTCGCGCTGACGAGCATCGCGGCAGGGGTGATCGAAATGCGCTTGTTGATGATCGGGATGCCGTATTCGGTTTCGATCTGCTGACCGGTTGCGACCAGCTTTTCCGCCTTGCGCGTGATCTTTTCATAGACGCGGTCGCAGACGGTGTTCATATCTTCCGCACAGCAATCCAGAAGCGAAATGCCCATCGTAATGGTACGGATGTCGAGGCATTCGTCCTGAATCATGCGGATTGTTTCGAGTATATCAGAGGTATTGAGCATAGTTTCCTCCCTAAATCAGATGCGGTGCATGGAATTGAAGATATCCTCGTGCATGACGTGGATCGAAAGACCGAGCTCCTTGCCGAGCGCGGTCAGCGCCTCGGAGAGCTCAGAGAATTCGCAGCTGATGCCGCGGATATCGACGAGCATGAACATCGCAAACAGATCCTGCAGCACGCTCTGCGTAACCTCAATGACATTGGCGTTTTTCTCTGCACAGATGCCGCTGACCTTGTGCAGGATGCCGACGGTATCGTGACCGATAACTGTAATAACTGCTTTCATACGGAAGCCTCCATCTATAAAATCTGGTTTTCCGGTTCATGACCGGAGCATACTTTATTATTATATCACATTCTCCCGCAAAACACAAGAGCGCGAGCGAAATAAGAAATGAGAAATTGTTTTAAGTGAGAAATTAGAAATGAGAAATTAGAAATTGCGGTATGCGCTTCGCGCATGATCTTATAAATATTCCTTGGTCAGCTATGGTAAAATTGAATGCAGGCACAGCCAACTGTGATTGATTCAGGAATACACAATGAAGATATTAAACACAAAAAAGACCTTTAGCAAAATGGAAGCGGGCACTGCCCGCCGCTTGCATTTTGCAGGCAGTTGTGTTATAATAAAACAAAATCCGTTTTGGCAGCGGTTTACTTTGAACGAAGCCTGACAAAGGCAATCTGCTTTCCTGTCAGCTCTATTCGGATGTATTCCAAAAGGTATACAATAAGTAACGCCCGACATGACCGGCGTGCTTTCGGTCACAGATCATACAGGGGGAATTCATATGAAACAAAACAGAACAATCTGCGCGGTGCTGCTTGCACTGACCGTGTGTGCCGGAATGACAGCCTGCAGTCAGAGCAGCCGTGCGGAATCCGGCAGCGCGGAATCTGCTGCGGAAACTGCGGAACCGTCTTCCGTCGCCGACAAGGCAGCAAGACCGACCGCGGACGGCATCTATATCTCAAAGGAGGGCGTGCTCAAAGTGCCCGAGGAGATCACGCTGAAGGACACAAAAGCGACCGTCAGCAAGGAGCAGGATTCCGAAGGCGATTACCGCATTCAGGCGGTGACCGGCGAGATTGAGGGCGTGACCTATACGATCAGTGAAGCGGGTGTTGTGCCTGCGACCTATGTGCGTGTGCTGAACGATCATGATAACGCCTATATGTTCGGCGTATCGGGACATGCCGTTGCCGCAGAGCTCTTTGAGGACGGCTCCGCGAATTATGTCATCAACATCTCATCCGAGCAGTGCATCTGGCTGAATGTCGCGGCAGAGGGGCTTGATGCCAAAGAGGCAAAGCGCCGGTTCGAGAAGCAGTTTTCGGAGACCGCCGAGCTCTATGATACGCTGATCACCGATTTTATCAGCGCTTCGGAAATCGCGTGGGACGATGCCCGCGCCGAAGACTGACCAGATATCCGTTTATGAAAAGAGCAGGGCTTCGTGCTCTGCTTTTGTTTGGCGTATTCGGCAGTGACAAACGTGAATCGAAGCTTTCACAAAACTGTCACAATAAAGGCGTATAATGATAAACACATTTCATTTTTTTGGAGGACTGCATGATTGCAAAACGCATGATCGGCGTTCTGACAGCCGCTGTACTGTGCAGTACGGCGCTGCTCAGCTTTCCGGATCAGACCATCGCTCCGCTGCGTGCAAAAGCCGCAGACGGCAGACTTTATAATCAGTGGGATCCGAAATGGCAGGAATATACATGGGACGGCTACGCAAAAACCGGCAACTCGATGTACACCTCTGCCTGCGGCATCTTTTCATTCTGCAACGCGATCTACGCGCTCAACAGCATCGAGCCGGATGCGGTTGAGGTTGCGCAGTGGGCGTATGAGATCAAGGCGTTCCGTCCGGGCGGCGGCGGCACTTACCGCGATCTGCTCTATGCAAACATCGAGCAGAAATTCGGCGAGAAATTCCACTTCACGCTCGGCAAGGAATATTTCGGCACCGTGACGCAGCCCGCCGCGATCGAGCATCTCAAATCCGGCGGCGTGATCGTCCTGCATGTGCCGGGACATTTCATCGCGGTCACGGGCTACAACGAGCAGAATCAGACGTATCATGTCATTGAAAGCGCGGTCTCGGACAGCCGCGGTCTTGCGCCGGACAGCTGGGTCTCCGGCGAAAAGCTCAGCACCGGCAAGACCAAGGGCGCGTGGTACATTCTGCTTTCCAATACGGCGGCGCCCTCGCGCGCAGCAGTCAGCCTGGAAAGCGGCATCGACTACGCGGGCGCAAATGAGGAGATCGACTTCGCCCTCGACAGCGACACGCGCAACACCTTTGCGCTCGGCATCAACGATATGGAAGGCAGCCGTCTCGAGACAATTTATACACACGATTATGCATTGTCCTCGCGGCAGCACATCAAAAAGCAGCTGCCCGCCGGCGATTACTCCTGCTATGTGACTGCCGGCAATGCGTTCGGCATGCTCGACAGTCCGGATTTCGTGTTCCATGTCTATGAGGGCGCACCGGAGAAAGCGGAATTTTCCGTATCTGCGACGAAAACAGAGACCGGCAAGCCGCTCGAGCTCACGCTTTCCGGCGATCTCTCAACGGAGCAGAACGTCGCGATTCAGCGCGGCGGCAAGGATTTTGAACGTCTGCACAGGGTGCGCGTCCTCAAGGATACATCCGCGGTCGATACATGGACACCGACACTGCCGGGCGAATATACATTTACGCCGGAGATCGTGAACAGCTACGGTTCCCTGCATCCGGATGCTGTTTCGGTGACGGTCACCGGTGATGTCCCGCTGACATTTGATGCAAACGGCGGCACTGTTGCGGATGCGCCGGAAACCGCATACTATCTGGATACCTACGGCACGCTCCCGACGCCGCAGCGCAGCTGGTGGCAGTTCGAGGGCTGGTATACGGAGAAAGAGGGCGGCGAACAGATCACCGCGAAATCGAAGGTCACCGATCCCGATGCGCACACGCTCTATGCGCACTGGAGCAAAATCTACCAGAAGGGCGATGTCAACGTGGACGATGTGATCGACAGCTCCGATGCGCAGACCGTTCTGCGGCAGTATCTTGCATCACTGACCGGCAACCCCGCGGAGCAGCTTGATCCGAATGCCGCAGCGCTCGCCGATATCGACGGCAGCGGCGCGCTTTCGCTGGAGGATGCGCAGCTCATTCTGCTCTACTATGTGCGGAATACAATCGCGAAGAATCCGACGGACTGGGAGGCGCTTGCCGCCGCCGCGACCACAACTGAGCCCACTACAACAACCGTCACCACAACCACCGCGACTACAACGAAATCCACAACCACCACAACAAAGCCTGTGACCACAAAACCCGTCACCACAACGGCAAAGCCCGTGACCGCGAAACCCGTCACCACCACAACAGAGCCCGTGACCGCGAAACCCGTCACCAC
>CAMKLV010000021.1:0-44205 GCA_946413695.1 uncultured Ruminococcus sp.
ATGGGGCAGCGCCCCATTATAATCATCGCGCAGCGATACCTTTATCGACAGTCTGACAGACGGTATTTTAACCGTCCGTTTTTGCGAATATGAAGATACATCTGATCATCCGCTCACACTATCCGGAATGCATCTGTGATATCTTTGCCGCCGGTGCGGATATGAAACTCCGGGCAGGGAATCTCTCCGATCTGACAGTTGAAGTGAATATTTGCCGAAAACAGCGGCTCATTGCCGGGAATGTGCATCCAGCGCTCCGATTCGATCTTTTGAACCGGCGTTCCGGAAATCAATCCGCCCAATTCGACCTCATGCTTCTGATGCACAATTCTGATCTTCTTCCATTCCTCCGGCGAACCCTCATAATAGATATTTTCCAGCTTGTTGCAGCCTGCAAATGTGCCCTGCCGGATAATGCCGACTTGCTTTGGAATCGTGATATTGCGCAGATTCTCACAGCCTGCAAACGCACCGGCAGGAAATCCGCCGACAGATGAAGGCAGTATAATATCCGTGATATGTGTTCTGCCACGGAACGCCTTTTTGCTGAATGCGATCACCGGAACGATGTGCTTCTCCCCTTCGTGACCGAATGGATTGCGCGCACGCGCCGGAATCTTGATCACCGGCATGGTCTCCTCCCCGAGGGACACCACCCCGAGCGGCAGCCGCCCCGGATGCAGCCACATCACAGCAAGATGATATTCAAGTTTTTCAGACACAGGAATATCTTTGACAGAATCCATATAATCCGTAAACTTCATGAAAACCGCTCCTTTCAAAATCCGATCACTCTGCGTTCCGGTACAGCAGCGCACATCTCCGGCGCGGCGAAATCTTCCGCGCAGAGTGTGGAAATCTGCCCCGTTGTCAGCATTTCAAAATTGTTGACCTCGCATGTCTCGACATAGCCCTCCGCAAATACATCAATGCCTGTTGCATTGCAGACCTTGATGTAGCGGGAGGGCTTCACCACCTTGTAGAGCTGATGCCTGCGGGCTTCCAGTCCCACGCCCCGCATCTCAAAGTGAATCACCACATTCCGCTTCTCGATGAAGGCGTTGTTTAGGTAACTGCCGTCCATGCCTGCATAGCCGGAGGTGCTGATCGTGCCGGGCGGCGGAGAAAGCCCCTCGATCTTTGAGGTCATATATTGATTTGCTGTCGCCGTCATGTCAATCTGGTCTCCGGCGGAGTTTTCGAGGATTAGGCTGAAAAACATAGCATCGCCTCCTTGACTTTTACAGAATAAATATGATATAATCGAATCAGAATACGGCACACCCTTGAGATGTGCGGAAGGAGCTTGTTGATATGTCAAAATTCATTGATAAAATCAAGCAGATCCCTGATCTCATTCATGGAAAAGGTTGCACCGACGAGCAGCTTGCTGCTGCGCAGCAGATATTGAATCTGACTTTTCCAGCAGAATATGTAGAGTATGTACGAGAATTCGGCTATATTCTTTTTGACGGTACAGAATGGACTGGGCTTGGAATGTATCCTAATGATAATGAAGTCACCGGAGAAGACAGTACAGTAGGCAGAACACAGCTTGAACATGAGATCAATCCTGAATTCCCAGAAAAAATGTTTGTACTGGAAGCGATAGGCATTGACTGTAAAATCGTTGCAGTAGATGAATCCGGTACTGTTTACTATATTGCTAATAATTACTGCGAAAAAGCCTTTGATTCGATATCTGAATATCTGGATTATTGCCTGAAGCATGCAGAATGAAACTAATAAAGATATTGGGGCAGGATTTCTCCCGCCCCATTACACATTCAGCGCATTCCGCGTCTGACGATAAATTCCCAGCCGTGACAGCGATTTCGGACTATTGTTTGTCTGATTCACTGTGCGGCTGTTGTCGTTGTTGTAGTAGTTATTGACCACACCGCCGCTGCCGCCGTTCATCATGGCTCCGGAGATACCGTCCATATCGACGTTCAGCCCGGACTGCATCGTCAGCGTCATGCCAAAGGATTGCTCGTCGATGATGATGATTCTTGCCGATTGCAGACGGTTTGCGCGATAGAGCGTCTGCACGAGAAGATCAACCGTCTGCTTTGCCTTTTCGCTGTTATTTCCTTCAAGGATATAGTGAACGGGATGCCCGTAAAATGCCGCAGAATCCTTTGCGGCAGCAATGCGCTCTGCCTCCGCGTGCAGCTCGGGAAAATGATTAGCTTCTGCATACGCGGCAAGCGTGAGATCCTCCGGCGCTGCGGCAATATGCTCATCTGCGTCGATCGAACGGGAATACTCCACATCGAACAGTTCATCAAAGTTGTTCGGCAGATCAACACGCGTCATGCGCAGCACGCGGTAAATATTTGCGGCACATGTTTCCGTTTTCTCAAGGATCTCGCCCTCGATCCCGATGAAATCCCAGAAAACGGCAATCTCTTGTTCGATTTGCGCATCATCGCCGTTTCCGGCAAAAATGAATGTGCATTCCTTTTTGTATACGGATGTGACGCACGCGAGACATCCGCTGCTGTTCTTCTCGATATACGTGACGCTTTTCTCCGCGAGCTGCTCCATTGCAGATTCGCCCTTTTCGGTTTCCGGTTTGATTTTCTGTTCCATTCTTGCCTTGCATTTGAAGTATCTCATATCGTTCACCTCTTTCTGATCCCAGTATAGCAGATGGGATGTTCAGAAAATTGAATATACGTCTGCGTATGCTGTAAAATATAAATCTTTACAAAATAGAAATGAAATATCGGATGCAGAATACTATAATATGGATAACCGATTGAATCCCGATACAGAAAGGATGAAGCATATGCAGGAACGAATCCTGATCGCACCGAACGGAACCGAACTGCTCCGGATGCTGGCGCGCAGCGGCATCTCAACGCTCGGGCTTCGCATCATGCAGCCCGTTGAGCTTGCGCAGTTTGCGCTGATGCGTTCGGGGGCGCCGCTCACGGAAACGCCTGTCACTCCGGATGCGGAAGCGGCGCTCATTTATAAATCGCTGCCGGAGATTCCGTATTTCAGGAGCGCATCGCTGCATGATGCGCAGAATCTCGCAGGCAGGCTGCGGACGCTCCGTTTGCAGATCACGGACAATGAGCGCGAGACGATCGCCGCGGGACTGAGCAGCAGCCCGTTTGCCGAGAAGAATGAAGCACTATTAAAGGTATATGATGCGTATACAGCGGCATTGCAGCAAAACGGCATGACCGATTCCGTCGGCATTCTGCGGTATGCGGTCAGCCGCGCAAAAGCGCTGTCATCGGAATGTCTTGTTTTGCAGGAATATCCGCCTGCGCCGCTGGAACAGGCTGTCATTGCGCAGATTTCCGGCGGAAAAGCGAAAACCGTATCGCTGCGGGAACTGCTGCAAAAGGATGCAAAGCCGCTCCCGATGCCGCAGATCACCGAATGCTACGGTGCTGTCAATGAAGCGGAGTATATCATCGGAGTCATTTACAAGAACAAGCTGCCGCTCGATCAATGTACGGTTGCTGTCACGGATGCAGCAGGCTATGCGCCGCTGTTCTTTGAACTGACAAGGCGCTATAATATCCCTGTGACATTCGGCTGCGGTCTGCCGGTGACGCTGACGAATCCGGCTGCCGTTCTGCGCGACTATGCAAACTGGCTCACCGCCGGACACTGCGGCATCGACGCGCTGCGCCAGCTGCTCACCGGATCTGCATTTGATACGGCGCAGTTCTGCGAGGATTTCTGTATCATTCACCTGGATCAGCTGATTGAAACAGCAGGGGCTATGCGCCTCGGTGCGGATGCGGCTTTGAATGCAGCACGCATCGAAGCATACTGCGCTGCCGCTGAACGGAATCCGCTGCTCACTGCGCAGTTGAAGGAAATCTTTGTGAACTGGGGCATGGACTGCGCAAAGCTGCTCCGGCGGTATGCAAAAATCCGGAAAAATGATCTCGGCAGACTGGACAAAGCCGCGCAGAACAAAATCTGCGATACGCTGGAGCGCTTTACCGCGATGACCGGTGAAACCGCTGACAAACTGTTTTCCGATCTGCTGCAAATGCGCATCTGCAAGGAAAACAGCCATGAGGGCGCGCTGCATATCACATCTGTTTCCGGCGCATTGACCTCGCTGCGGCAGAATCTGTTTGCCGCAGGGTTTTCCGCGGAAAAATTCCCCGGTGAGCCGACAGAAAACTATCTGCTGCTCGATGATGAACTTGCCGCATTCGGCGAAAATGCACCGACATCCGGCAATCTGATCTTACAGGCTAAGCAGTCGCTGCATGATCTGCTGCAAACTGCGGCGGCGCTGGATATCCGCACCGAACTCAGCTACTGCGGATATGATGCCGCTGAACTGAAAGCGAACAATGCCTCGTCGGTGCTGTATGAACTGTTCAAAGAGGCGGGCGGCACCGATGAAAAGACATACAAGGAATGCATCCGCGGGACCGGTTATTTCTCGCAGGCGCTTTCCGATATGACGGAGATCGGGCGCGCATATCTTGCCGGTGAAACGGTTGCGGCAGATGAACCGGAATCTGCGGAAATGCCCGAAGTCTCCGGCGATGTCCGCGAATTGTCTCCGACGGTCATCGAGCGGTATCTGCAATGTCCGAAGCTGTTTTGCTATGAGCAGATCATGAAGCTGAACGTGCCGGAGCAGGATGATGTATTTCAGGTGATCAGTCCGCTGGATTTCGGAAACATCGTGCATGAAGCAATGTCGCATCTCAGCGGTGAGAAGCCGGCATTAGAGGATTTCCTTGCCGCAGCGGAACAGATTTTTGACCGCTTCCTGACGGAGCGTCCGCCGATGAATCCGAATGATGCGGAGAAATACCGCTCTGATTTCAAAGCGGCTGTCAGAAACGGATACGAAAAGACAGAGGATATGCAGATCGAATCGGCAGAGCAGAAACTCCGTGCAGAATATGACTGCGGCATCGTGATCAAAGGCAGACCGGATGCGCTCGCAAAGCTGCCGGACGGCACATACCACATTCTGGATTATAAAACCGGCAGAAACCGGAAACACGAAAACGATGATTATATTTCGTGCATGCAGGTGATGCTCTATGCGGATATGCTGCGGCAGAACGGCGTTCATGTCACAGGCGGCGACTATCTGTATCTTGCGCTGAATGAAACGGTTTCCTGCGCGTATACGCCGGAGCGTGCTGCGCTTGTGCGCGGCGTGCTTGCTGAGATCGCGGATGCCATGCGGGAGAATCATTATCCGGCAAAGGCTTCAAAGAACAACTGCATGTATTGCCCGTATCTGGGGATCTGCGCGGAAGGAGGTGCGGTATTATGACGATCATGGAACAGGATGCGCTGGCGCGTGAACGGATCACAAATGAAATCAACTGCAATTTCTTCGTGGAGGCTGCGGCAGGTTCGGGAAAAACATCTTCCCTTGTCGATCGCATGATCGCAATGGTCGGTGCAGGAATTGATGTCAGCAGAATCTGCGCGATCACATTTACGAAAGCCGCCGCGAAAGAGTTTTACGGCAGATTTCAGGAACAGCTGATGGAACGCAGCGGTGATGAGAAAACAGATGCCGTGCTGCGTGCCCGATATGCCGAGGCTCTCCGCAATATCGACCTTTGCTTCATGGGTACGATCGACTCGTTCTCTGATATGCTGCTGCATGAACATCCGCTGGAAGCCGGGATGCCATCAGAAACAAAGGTCTGTTCCGACCACGATGCAAAACCGCAGTATCTCGCAGAATATGCACGGATCAAATGCGGTGAATACGGCGAAGAACTGCAAAAGAAGTATGAACTGTTCCGTTCCGCACAGAAAAATGCCGATGAGGTGTTTGCAAAATGCATCGGCATCTTCACAGAACGGCGTGAAGCAGAATTTGTATATAGTCTGCCTGCTGACATGGATGTCAATACGACTTTTACTACATGGAAAAACAAGCTGGTACAGTTGTTGAATATGCTGGTGGATCATCCGGAATACGCCGGCAGCGGAATAGGCATTCAGAAAGAACTGAAGAAATATCCGAAGATCATTTCTGTATTGCGTGACAACTGGAATCCGCAGATCGGTGCAGTTCTGTCAGCGATGAAGCAAACAGATAATAATGATAAAGCCAGCAATCTGCGTTTATATCATGACAAAGACCGTATTCTCACGCCGGACGATCTTGTTCCCGGTCTGACAGACGCTTTCAGTACAAAAACGGATAAGAAAGGCAATATTCAGTATTATTATCTCGATCTGACAGAAACCGATGCATATAAAAAGCTGAAAAAAGCACAGTATTATGCAACTATGGATTTTCTGGCATCTGCTGCACCTATGATCGCGGCGGAAATGCGCAAAAAAGGTACTATGACATTTCACGATGCGTTGCTGACACTGCGTGACATGCTGCGAAACGATGCAGCAACCGGCGGCAGAATCATCCGGCATATTGCGAAACGGCACAGCTATTATCTCGTCGATGAATTTCAGGATACCGATCCTTTGCAGGCAGAGATCGTGTTTTATCTTGCCGCGCAGGAGCCGGAGCCGGATTGGACAGCCTGTGTGCCGCGCGACGGTTCGCTGTTCATTGTCGGGGATCCGAAGCAGTCAATCTACCGGTTCCGCGGCGCGGATGTCAGCTCGTTTCTCCGTGTCAGAGGTCTGTTTGAACAGGGCGCCGGTGAGGTGCTGATGCTCAGCCGGAATTTCCGCTCCACGACAAAGCTGCATCAATGGTTCAATCAGGTGTTTCCGGAAATGCTCACCAAGACGGAACATGTGCAGAGTGCGTATCATCCGATTCCGATTGCGGATGATAACAAAAACAACGCATATTCAGGCATATATACCTATCGTTCAAACATCAGTCCCTACGGAAAACTGCTTGACGATGCAGAACAGGTCAAGACGGTGATCTGCCGGCTGATCGGGAATCCGGCTGTCAGACTGAAAAACGGTGCGCCCCCGCAGTTTCGCGATATCATGATCATTGCATACCGGAAAAAGCAAACCGCAGAGATCGCCAAAGCATTGCAGGCGGCAGGAATTCCTGTGCGCGTTGAAGGGCAGACCGATTTTGCGGATTGTCCTGCGCTGGCAGCGGCAGTCCGGCTGTTTGCCGCCGCTGCACAGCCTACCGATGCAATGGCGGTATACGGCGCCCTGACATCCGATGTGTTCCACATTCCGGAAGAAGCAGTCAAACAGTTTTGCTGCATCGGCGGCAGGCTAAATGCTTTTTCGGAACAGAAGGATCAATTTGCGCAGTTTCCGTCTGTTCAGGCGGCGCTTGAAAAAATCCGGACATATGTGCTTGCAGGCTCCGGCATGGACAGCGCGGCATTGCTTGCATGGATCGCGGATGATACAAAGCTGCTGGCGAAAACCGGCAGCAAGTCGCTCGAATACTATTGCTATGCGCTCGAATTGCTGCGCAGGGCAGAAGCGGACGGAACCGTCATGTGCCATGCAGATGCAGCGGTATTTCTGTCCGGCTTATTGACAGAATCCGATACGGAACGATGTGTCAGTCTCTCGCCGGATGACAACCGCGTGCATATTGCGAATCTGCATAAGGTCAAGGGCTTGCAGGCGCCAATTGTGATACTGGCTGATCCGAAGTCAACAGATCATGATCCAGATCTGCGCGTCATGCATCATCCGAACAGAACGGAATGCAGAATTTTCGCGCTGAAAAGCGGTAATTCGGTCATTGCGGAAACGGATGTTTTTTCATCGGATTTTGACGATGAATGCGAATGCATGACTGCGGAAAAGCTGCGCCTGCTCTATGTTGCGGCGACCAGAGCGGAGAATATCCTGATCATCGGCGACAGCGTGAACAGCAACGGGGAGCGTTATAACGGGAATCCGTGGCAGGTTTTTCTGCCGTATGCGGAGGGTACGGCTGCTGCGTGCATTCCGGAGAATCCGGCGGTGATTCCGATGCCGGAAGTCCGCGCCGACGGCGAATCGCTCTATGAACAGGCGGCGGCGCAGTCTGCTCTTGTAGAGACTTCGGTTTCCGAGCCGACCTATTCGATCGTGCGTCCGAGCCAAATGAAACTGAAACCGGTCACAGCAGAGGATGCCGATGATGCACCGGAGCAGGCACCTATTGACAGAAACGCTGCGCTGACCGGTACGCTCGTGCACCGGCTCATGGAGTGCATTGTTTCGGGCGGTGTGCCGGAGAATGGCGATATGCTGATTACCTCGATTCTGCGCGAATATGATGCGGACGCTGAGACATATGCACCGATGCTGAAAAAGGTTCTGGAGACAATGACATGCGGCGGCTATGCGCAGGAGAGCGGTTTTAAGGCTGATCTGCTCGCAATCCTGCGGCAGGCGGACGAAGTATACTGCGAAGTGCCGTTCTGTCAAAAGCGTGAAAGCGAGATCGTTCACGGCGTGATCGACCTGCTGTACCGCTGCGGCGATGCATGGCAGATCATTGACTATGAGACCAATGCCGAGCGTGCGCATCTCGGTGAAAAATACGCGGCACAGCTTGCGGCTTATACCGGGGCTGTCCGGGAAATTGCCGGTGTTGAGGCACAGGCAAGGATTTATCATATTGATGTATAATTCGTAATCACCCATAAAATCATCTCCGGCAGATATGATGTGTATCTGCCGGAGATTATTTTATGGGTGAAGTATTCAGTTTTCTGAACATCCGTTGTGCTATACTGGAATCAGAAAAGGAAAAGCACAGGACATGTGCTGTTTTCTGAACAATGTATATGATATGATTTACACAAAAGCAATCCGTTATATGCGAAAGAAGCCTATTATGGCAGAAAAAATGCTTGTCACACAGGCGCTCGATGAGCGCGACCTCCTCGTGAAGAAAATCGGCGACAAGATTGCCAAGATCAAGCTGGTAGACTGTAAGCGCAAAAATGAAGACAAAACCGCCGGTGAGCGCCTGACGGCAGAGGATTTCTGCAAGCAGGCAAATTCCGCCTATCAGCAGGTCATGGACCTGATCGACCGCTATCAGCGGATCGACGCTGCAATCATCGCATCCAATGCAGCCAGCATCATCGAGACAAGCGTCGGCAGAATGTCGCTTGCATGTGCGATTTCGATGCGCAGCCGACTGAAATCCGGACAGAATAAGAAAATCGACTTTGAACAGCAGCTCATCAAGGTCGCACTGGAACAGTTCCGCTCCAATCTGAAATTTGCGGATGCGAAAAACAAAGCGCTTGAATCGCAGGCGGAAAATATGCGTCTCAGCATTCTCGGTAAGGATACCAAAGTGAAGGATGACAAGCCGCTGGAAGTTGTCGCAGCATACATTCGCGAGAACACAACGGAGGTTGTCGATCCGCTCGGGATCGAAAAGAAAACAGCCGATCTGCGTGCGAAAACAGACGCGCTGATTAAGGAACTGGAAACACAGATCAAGGTCTCGAATGCGACAACCGTGATCGAATTTTAAGTCATGAATCTGCCTGCCATACGAAAGACCTGAACCCGCTTTCCCCGCAGCGGGGTGAAGCTGCTCAAATGCCTGAAAACGGCATCATTGTGACCGTTCGCGTATTCGCGGAACGGAGTACAAATAAACACACAATTCAACTGTTTTCGGTTATCAGTATTGTCTGAACGAATAAGCGTCAGCTTTTATCTTTTGAACCGTAACAACGGTGCTTTGCAGGTTCTCCCACGGACAGCAGTTCCGTCTGCGTCTACGGAAGCCTGCGGGCAGCCGGTATTCTCTGAACGGTACTTCAGGTATGGCAGCATACCGAAATCCATGAGAACGGTCCGGTGAAAAAGCGGTTGACCCGGGTCTCCCCGCATGGCTGTATGGCAGGCATTTTCATATATAAGAATCACAGGAATCGGATGTTCAATATATTGAGCATCCGTTGCGCTACTGACATTGCAGTTCGATGTTTTTGAAGAACCGGAATCCGGTGTGAAACTGATGAACGAGGAACAGGCAGCGCAGATCATCGCATTTCTCAGGCAGTATCAGAATGTGGATACAATGCTGATTCATTGCTTTGCAGGAAAATCCCGTTCGGCTGCGGTCGGGAAATTCGCCGCGGAATTGTACGGCGTTCCTGAACCGGAATGTCCGTATTATAACACATGGGTTTACGGAATACTGCGCCGTGTTCATGAAAAATCATAAGCAAATATTTACATCATGTTCAAATTTCTGAACACGATCTATGCTATAATGAAATCATCAAAGAGCCGACCGCTGCCGGAAAGGAGTATTCTATGCTGATTGAAAGACCTGATGTTGTACGTGAAAAGAAGGGTTTGCTGCTGCTCGTGATCATCGACATTCTCAGAGCGCATTCCGATCCCGAACATCCGATGACCAAGGAGGAACTGCGCAGGAAAATCCGGCAAGAATGCGGTTTCATGCCGGCAAGGAACACCCTCAGCGACAAGCTCAATGCGCTCGAAGATGCGGGCTTTCCGATCAGACAGGATTTCGATGAAGGCGTCTGTTATGACGGCCATGACCTGACGGACGGCGAGCTGCGCTTTCTGATTGACAGCGTGCTGTATTCGGATTTTGTCACGCATAAAAGCGCGGAACAGATCATCGAAACACTTGCCGCATTCGGTACAACGGAATTCCAGAAGGAAATCAACCGGCAGAAAAGCCGCATCGAACGATCGCGCAAAGGTGTCAATCAGAATGTCTATAACATCATTGACGATTTGCAGACTGCAATCCGGAATAAAAAGCAGATTTCCTGCAATTATCTGACCTACCGTCCCGATCTGACAACCGAATGCGTCTATCCGGAAGATATCACCGTCAATCCCTATGAGCTCGTCTGCAAAAAAGGCAGATATTATCTGCTCGGTGCACTGAAGGACAGCGACCGGATGCTTTCGTGGCGTGTGGACCGGCTCTGCAACGTCAAGGAATTGACAGCGCGCTGCCGTGAAATCCCGCTGATCAGGGAAATCCATGCAAGCGGCGGCATGAGCGCCTATGCGGAAAAGCAGCCCGATCTCTGCGGCGGCGTTGCCGAGACATTCAAGATTCAGTGCGCGAAAACTGCGATTGATGAAATGGTCGATGCGTTCGGCATGGATTTTATCATTGCACCGGAGCAGACAGATAACGATGACGATGAGACCGTAATCCTCTCCGTAAAAGCGACACGCGAATCCATGAAGGCATGGGCTTTTACGCACGCAGCAAGCATGGTTGTGATCTCTCCGGCAGATTTCCGGAATGAGATTGCAGAATCGCTCGCAGACGCAAAAAGGCTGTATACGCTGACGGGAAAGCCGCTGCATATCCGGGCATTTGCTGCGAAGAATCTTGCAGAAGCAATCCGGTTTGCAAAAAAGCGCGCCGGTAAAGTGCTGCACTATCACGGCAAAGGACGCCGGAATGAACCCGAACGCATTGACCTGACAGCGCTGCTCGATATGCCTGACCTGACAACATTTGCTGTAACAGATTGTTCGCTTGAACACGCCGAATGCCTGAAACAGCTTCCGCTGCTGCGCAAACTCAGTATTGTACACTGTGAATGTGATGCAGATCAGTTCACGGAACTTCCTGCGCTGTGCGAATTTCAGACGAGTGATGCATCGCTTGCGAAGGCGGTGTGTGCCTCCGGGACCATGACGCGCCTGACGCTGCTCGGAAGCGATATCCGGGATGCATCCGTGATCTGTGAGATGCCGTCGCTGCGGACTGTATCTCTCGTGCATTGCAAAAAGCTGACCGACTGCTCCGCATTACAGAATGCAAAGCATATCGAAAAACTGGAAATCACAAATTGCGATGCGCTGGAAGATTTCTCCTTCCTTGAGAACATGAAGCATCTGAAGCGGCTGCGCATCAAAAATCCGCATATCAGCAAAGAGATTCTTGACCGCCTGGAGAAAAAGGGCGTGAAAATCGAAGGACATTCTGCGCGCTGATTTTACATCTGATAGAGAAAAACACAGAGCTGAAAAATGCTCTGTGTTTTTTATTGTGCATGGCTTCGGTATTCAAAAAGCTGAACATCCGGTATGCTATACTGTAATCAAAAGAAATCGGTGAGGGCTTCATGCGAAGGATTCTGCGGATGACAATTCAAATAGCGTTCTGCGCGCAAAAATCAGCGAATGAATCTGCATATCTGATCTTCCGCGTAAATGTTCCGAGTGAATACCGGTTTTCGCCCGCTGCAACAGCCGACAGCAAACCAATATCTTTCGTGATGTCATATGAAGCAAACTGAATCTTTTTCTGCGTTTTCTCTTTCATAGCATTCATCAGGGCATAGATACGATCGCTATGCTCTTTTTGGCAGATAACACCGAATGAAATGACACCCATCTGATCATGCGGATCTGCGTAAAGATCGAATACCATACAGTTATTCTTGTGATTTCCAATGACCCAGAGGTCGCCTTCGCCGGATTTCTGATCAAAATAGAAGTCCTGAAGCTTTTGTGCATCAATATATATGCGCAAGGCATCCATGATGCCCGAAAAATCCGGATTGATTTCATCGTCATCATAATCGAGTATGATGCTGATGGAAGATGATATGCGGCAAGTGCATACATCAGCACTTATTTGGGATTCAAGGGACATTGCAGCTTCTCCTCTCATTTTTCTCATTATAACATAATCCTGCCATTTCATCAAGTCAAAACGTGCGGCGTTTCCCCCTTGCGTTTTCATTCGTGATATGATATAATCTAAGCAGAGCAGAAATGCGCTCAGAAGTACAGTTTCTCTGATGAATCCTGATAGAAGGGAGATATAACAGTTGATTGAAAATACATCTTCATTTAACCGCGCAGATATGCGTTTCTTTATCTGGCAGAATAATATCAATGCTGTGCAGTATCTGTGCAGGCTCGTGATACTTTTGATCGGACTGTTTCTGGTTGGATTGGCTTTCTGGCTGATTGTTATGCATGCAAGTTTTGCCTATTGGACAAACAGTGCAGCTACAATCCTCGGTTTCACAATAGGACCGTGGGCCGTCATTCAAACTGTGTTTCACAAACAGCTGATGCTGAGAAAAGTATCAAAGATTCCGGAACTCCAGACACCGCGGCACTATCAGATTGATGCAGACAGCATCACCATGCAGACAACCATAGGCGGGACAGAAGTGACAAACTAATATGGAATGTGTTTTATTCATCTATAGCAGAAAGCGCATGAGAGGATAGAAATGGAAAAATCTGTTACAGTCAAATCTGCATTCAAAGAGACTTTCGGGAATGCCTTGGAACCGCTTGGGTTTGTCAGAGCCAAGCTGCGTCAGTTGTATTATATCCGCATGGCAGGAGATGACATTCTTCATATCATAGGGATTCATGACATGAAAACGCACATTCTCGGATTCGGTGCCGTTGCAACAGTTTATCGGGAGGATCTGTGTCTGGATCGGGCATTCCGACAGAATGAAAGCTGGCTGAAAACTACAATGTACTTTTATGTCAGGTGGCATGCATCTGATCAAGAATTCGATCCGCAGATTCAGTCCGGATTTCACTATCGGAACATTTTCCAGCCACAGTCAATTCCGGAAGCTGTTCAGCATGCACTGGATTCCGCTGTAACATGGATCTTGCCTGTTCTGGACAAAATACAGACACCCAAAGATGTTTTAGACTACTATCACAATACAGGAGTAGTCCTGTCACTGCCATTATCGAAGTGCCTTGCCGCAGCATACAGTGATACTGCGATTCAATTTCTTCTGAAAAATCCGCTTGCCGATCTGGAAGAACGACGTTCTGCTGCGCTGAAAGCTGCAGCGGAAGAAGATGCACGTTTTCACCGCACACCGGAAGTGATCACGAAAAACCGGGCAGATTATGAAAGAATGCTGGACGAATCGCGCAGCAGGCTGCATCAGTTTCTGGAGGATGCTGATGTTCACCGTCAGACGCTGGAGGAGCTTGCACGCCGGAAAGCGCGCAATACAGAACTGCTCCGAAAGTATGGCATCTGCTGATTACTGAACGAAGCAATAATTTCAAAGCAATAATGTAATTCTGACAAAGCCGGCACCGCTTATGGTACCGGCTTTGTATTGTTTCAGTTCAGAAATCTGTGCTGATATCCGTTACGGCTGATAGAGTCCTGTGCCGAAGAAGACATCATTGAAGAACTGGCTTGTGCGCTCCTGACCGAGGCACATATTGAAAATCGCGGTCGAAACGCCCGGATTGCTGATCAGGTGATCGACATATTCCTGCGTGTTGTTGTATCTTGCGATGCGCTGTTCTGCGTCGAGATCCGGCGAGACAGTCGAAGCATCGAGCGTGATGCGGAAGCTGTCATAGAGCATCTGGCTGATCGCGGCATCGTCCTTGTAGGTCGAGACCTTGAACAGACCCATTGTTCTGACCTCATCGAACCAGCCCGGTGTCGGCGGCTGATCCGGGAACTGTGCGTACTGCTCCTGCAGCGGACGGAGCGAATCGAATGCGGCGATGTTCTCGTCGCCGTTGATGCCGAGACCGTAGAACTCAATGTAGGAGATCCGGTTCTCGCCCATGAACATATAGTCCGTGGAGATCAGCGGGAGATCCTTGTTGAACGGTGTCAGGACGATTGTGCTCATCTGCTGGACGCCGTCCGTCTTCATGATAGAGAGATTGCCGTAGCCTTCAATCTCATACTGCCGGATATCGAAATCCATTGTGACCATGAAGCCCGGTGCGAGCGGCGCCGTGACGCTGATATTGGAGAATTCACCGGCGTCGAGCGGCTTGACATTGTAATACTCTGCGAGCATATTCAGGATGTTTTCGGACTCGACATCCATCATGTAGCTGTTGAATTTGCTGATGTAGGATGCCTTGGTTTCCCATTCGGTACCGACGGTATCCGCATAGGATCTGCCGTAATTTGCATTGACATTATTGGCGTTGAGCGTGATGGTATCTGCGATGATTACAACATTGTTCAGGTTGATGTTATTGGCGGTAATGGTGACATTGCCGAGCGGCGCATAGATCATGCCGGTGAAGCTGACGTTATTGCAGTCAATGTTAATATCGCCGAACTCTGAATAAATGACGGCATTATTGAAATTGCTGTTGTTGCCGCTGATGGTGATATCGGAATCTGCACGGACCGATGCGTTCATATTGAGATTGCCGCTGAAGCTGGCTTCGCCCGCGACATCATAGGTCGTGTTCAGATTGATATTGTGGTCGCTGATATTCAGTGCACCGGTTTCCGTCGCACGCTGGAAATACCGGCTGCCGACCTGTCCGCTGACATACGGCATATCCATTGCCGCATATTCCGTTCTGGTGCCGTTGATATTCGCCTTTTTGCCGGTCACGATCGAACCGTTTGCGGCGACGCTGCCGTTCATGCAGAGATGCTTTGCATTGACCGTCAGTGCGCCGGCTGAATCTGAGCCGGCAAACATTGTATAGGGGAAGGCGGTGTTACCTGCAGCTTTCACAGAAAACATGGCGGAGAACGCACATGTTGATGTCATTGCAGTTACCATTGCGGCAACGGCTGCGGATGCCTTTTTCACGCTTTGCCTTTTCATTTTCAAAACTCCTTTACAATGTTTTAATGGCTCATCATTTCGCCACCACGTACATAATAGCACAAGCAAAGCCAAATGTCAACAGGAAATTTGTCAAAAATTGACAGAATCCGGAATTTCGTATGAATGGATAATAATTCCGGAGCGTTTTTGTGTATTATACCTAGAATTATATTGCTAGGAAAAGAAAAAAGCAGACAAATCAACCGACTTGTCTGCTTTTTTATGATAAATAGTCCTGAGATTTCAGAGCGTGACCAGCTGGCTGGCGCCGTGCTCTGCACAGATTGCCTTTGTCTGCCGTATCTTCTGATCCATTGCCACAAACAGCTTGGAGGCAGAGGCATATTGGTTCACAAGGCAGGTGCACAGGCACCCTGCTGCGGTCAGCTGAATGGATGCGTTGCGGATCTGGACAGGCTGCGAAAGCTTTGCAAGAATCTGCTGTGCGACCTCTGTGGTCTTGCTCTTAGGGAAGTTCTTGTCAAACACAATGCAGAACTCATCCGCATCCGTGCTGAAGATCTCGACATCATCGCCGAAGCTCTTGACAAGCTTCTTGGAGATATACGCGACATAATCGTCTCCGTAATCACGGCCGAATGTCTCGTTGATGGTTTTGAAGCTGTTGAAATTAAACACTGCAAGCGTGACATCCTCCGTCTTGATGCGCTCATCGAGTTCCTCCATCAGCGCATAGCGGTTTTTCAGTTTGGTCACAACATTGGTATAGGCGATATCCACAGCCTTCTGCCGGATATTTGCGGTCTTCTGCTTGCTGGACTGCAGCTCCGTTGCAAATGCAAGGTCATGCTTTTTGATGCGGGAAATCGCATACAAACCTGTCGCCATTGTCAGAAGCAGGAACAGCAGCACGAACAGGAAACGCTGACCGACTTTGCAGAAAAACAGGTATGTTGCCTCGTCCGCTTCATTAAACAGTCTCTTGAGCGATGTTGTTGCAGTATCCCGCATCGTCTCCGCCTCGGAATTGCGCAGCACCGTCGGTTCCGCGGTGCCCACCTTGATGTTATCCAGATTCTCGGCGATGCTGTTGTAGTAGCTTTCCACCTCGCCCATCGTGGATTCAAAGCGTGCCGGCAGTGTTTCATCAATGCCCTTGATGTTGATGCCGCGGAATTTAGCCGCTGTATCCGCCATCTCCTGATGATAGCTCTTGATGTTGTCGATGCAGTATGTCACCATCTGCGCATCATCTGCATGCAGCTCAATGTTCAGGACGCTTTTGTTGACATCATCGAAGCTGCCGTCAATTTTGGCGATGCAGCTCAGCGCGTCCTCGGCATGCCAGAGACCGTATCCGGTTCTTGCAAACGCGAAGATGACCGCGGCAAGGTTGATAATCGTCAGGATGATAAAAAGAACGGAAAGACTGCGGTACACTCTGGGATTGAAGCCCTCTAAAACTTCACTTGTTTTTTGATTCTGCTCTTTTTCCTCTGTTTTCATGATAAGTTCTCCTTTTTATTTTGTTAATTGAATTTCAACCGTTTGTTAAATAATTTCCGCATTTCTATTCCCAAAACAATATGTATATCTCTCTGAATGAAACACCCAAAAGGATAATTCAGTGTGCAAAATTGATGCGATGCAGCTCTTTACCGGACGCATCGCAAAAACGAAATTACCATATCGCATCACCTCAATATGAAAAATGCTTACTAAATCACAATTAAGTTGAACCGTATTAGCCATATTGCTCAATTATATTATACCATTATGTTACGAAAATGTCAATAGCTGTATAAAAACTTTATAATATAACATTATTCGGCAGCAATCGCAGATGAGCAAATATTGCGGCTTTATCCTGTCTGCAAAGCTGTCTTCCGGACGTAATCTGCTCGCAGGCGCAAAAATGACGCTATGTCCATTTTTGTATTTTATTGTCGGAATCGCGCGAAAAACAGGTCGATTTTCGATATAATTATATCATATAAATAAGAGTTCCGGTACATCTGTGAAAAGCCGCACACAAAATCCCGCAAGGCAGTTCACTGCTTCGCGGGATTTCTGTTTTTCATGCTTCCGGCGCTGTTTTATCTGAGCAGCTGTTCCCATGTGACATTTGAGCCGGAAACATATTTTGCCGTGTAGTATTTCAAAATCAGCTGTGCGTCCTCTGCACTGATCTGTCCGTCGCCGTTTACATCCGCCGCGTTGATCTGGTCAGCGGTCAGGTTCATGCCCCTGCCGGCGATTCTTCCGGCATATGCCTGCAGCGTGAGCTGGGCATCATCTGCGCCGACTGCCGCATTGCCATTCAGGTCGCCCTTGAGCACGGAACCCGCAGCCGCCTGCGTTTTCTCCTTCAGATACTCCATCGCACAATAGCCGGTCACGCCGCTGTATTCGGTTCTGCCCCATCTGCCGTCATCCGAGATGCTTTTCACGGTGACTTCCGCACCCTTCGGGATCACCAGCAGGATCGAATCGAACACCGAGGCAGAGGCGCGCATATTCAGCCCGCCGGATGCAGTCGAAACGATGTAGGTCTTTGCGGTATCCTTCCACTGCACGGTTCTGGTTGTGCCGCCGTGCATGCCGTAATAAAAGCGCGCCTTCTCGCGCCGCATCTCAAAGGTCCACTGCGCGCAGCCCTCATATTTTTTCGCGAAGCAGTCAGAGGCGGCGACTGCATCCTCCTCCGAATTGCCAAACGCTTTCAGATCATCATAGAGATGCAGCGAGAGCAGATAGCTGTTGTGCAGCAGATCGTGCTTGATGAATTCGAGCTGCCCCTGCACGGTATTCCACTGCGCGGTGAACGCCTTGAGCTCGTCCACGCGGTAGCCCGCATCCGCGGTGTTGTTCCACTGGCAGATGCCGTAGCCGATGTTATCGGGATCATGGGCGGTCGGATCAAAGGTGCCGCCGGTTTCCACATGCATATTGCCGAGGATGCCGCAGGCAGCAGCCGTCGAAAGCCCGAGTTCCCCCGTCAGATAGCGGAAGATCGTTTTTTCGTTCTGCTCCGCGTCATTTTCCGGCGTGAGCACTGCCTCCGGCGCAAGCGTCAGCCACTCCATTGCGCAGTAGCCGATGACAGAGCCATACTGCACCTTGCCCCAGCCGCCGCCGGTTTCCAGCACGGTGATGATCGTGCCCTTGGGCATGGTGGTGATAATGGTCGCCGACTGATTCGCATCGGCGCGCAGATTCAGCGGATCATTCTGGGTTGTGACCTTGTAATGGCGCCCGTCAACCTTCCAGTCTCCCTCTGCTGCGGCAGTCTGCATGATGCTCTCCGGCTGCAGAACAGCCGCGGCATGCAGTGTTGCCTGCTGCATCGGGAGCAGTGTCATCAGCGCGATCGCCGCTGCTTTCAGAGCAAAGCGCTCCGTTTTTCTGATCATGGTTTCCTCCTGTTTGTTTCATCCTCAGCCGTTCAGGCGTTCGCGCTGTCCGATCGCATAGCGGTCGCGCGCGGAACAATAACACTGATATGCCTGATACAGCCTGACATCCGCATCCGGATCAATGCTGAGATCAACCTTTGCACGCTCGCGCATTTTCCGGTATGCTTTCGCGTCATCGTTCAGGATGACCGCCCTGCCGGATGTGAGATAAAATGCAAGCTGCGCACGAACGGTGCTTCCCGACCGCATTTTGTGGTAGAGATAATCCTTTGTATGCGAATAATTCGAGGTCTCATAGTAAAGGTCCTCGCGCCGCCCGTAGGAGCTGCGCTCGCCTTCATAATGCGTATATCTGGTCTGCTCGATATCATAGAACCAGAGCTTTCTGCGGCGCAGCAGCATCCGCAGCTCTACATGGTCGGTGTTGATGATGATCTTCGCGCCGCAGAGCTTTTCGGTGATATAGAGCAGAATGAAAAGGACTTCAGCGGCAGCGGCTAACACCAGCAGCCCGAGAAAAATCATCGCGGCGGTTTCATTCTGCAGCGTGAGCCCGACTGCCACCATCAGCAGGAGGGCTGCCAGCAGCAGCACAAGCGGTAAGACGATGCCCCAGAAGAACAGGGGCGTTTCATGCCGGATCTTAAATTCCATATTCAGCCTCCGTGGTACATATCATGCAGAGAATGGTGCAGCAGATCAATCCGGAAGTTTGTTTATTCCTCGGCAGCCGGTGCCTTGATGCCCGGAATCGGGATTTCATCCGGATAGCGCACAAGCGCCGAGACCGTGATATTATCCTTGCCGCCGTTCGCGAGCGCAAGCACAACAAGCTCCTGCAGACGCTTCGGGAGCGGCTTCGGCTTTGCCATGACCTCCTCCATTTCAAAGGTCGTGACATAATCGCTCAGACCGTCCGAGCAGAGCATCAGCACATCGCCGAGCCGCATGCCGTCCGGATAGACAATGACCTCGGGCTTCGGTTCCGCCTCGAGGTTGCCGATCACCGGCATGACAATATGACGGTGCGCATGGACACGCTTCTCCTCCACGGAAATGCTGCCCTCCTCATAGAGCATCTGGACAAGGGTCTGGTCGCGGCTGAGCTGCTCGAGTGTGCCGCCGCGATAGCGGTAGATTCTCGAATCGCCGACATTGAAGCAGTGCAGTCCCTCGTTTTCATCGACCGCAATGCCGCAGAGGGTTGTCTGCATATTGGCGGTGCTTTTCTGCATGACGCTCTGCTCCGCAATCGTGGTATGGATATCGAGAATACGACGCTTGAGATTGACGCGCGAGGAGTAATCGACCTGAGACAGCAGTTCGAGACAGGTGCGCGATGCGAGCTCGCCCGCCTGCTCACCGGATACGCCGTCGCAGAGCGCAATGAGAAACGGCTCCGAAAGCCCTGTCTGCACGCCGCCCTCCGTCCGGACGCTCCCGCGGATGAGGAATGCATCCTCATTGTTTTCGCGCGTGCCTTTTTCGGTTATACCGCAGCAATAATACAATCCAATCACCTCAGATACAATTGAATATCCGGTTCTGGTGTCCGCCGGATATGTGACATGCTGAACCAATTATCCGTCAAAGATTCAGTATTCGTATTCGTCCCCGTAGGGGTCTTCGAGCGCCTTCCAGCAGCGGTATGCCGCATAGCAGACCGCAGCACAGACCGGCGTCATCACACCAATCACGATGGGCGTGCTGAACCGGAAGATTCCCATGAACGCATTGCAGAATGCGTGAATCAGCATCGCGGCAGGCAGCGTGATCTTTGATCTGCCCGTGCGGATGCCGTAAAAAATAATCATCGTCAGTGCGGTAACCGATGCCGCGCCCTCAATCGCCGACCAGAGATTGACAAGCAGAATATCCGGCGCCGCGTTCCCGCTGCCGATCAGCCCGAAGCAGGAGAGCCCTGCAAAAAATGACTCCAGATACCCGTGCCCGAGCCCGTAGGTCACCGCATCCTTGCGGCTGTCATAGGATTCCAGCGCAAAGCGGAGCATCAGGAATTTGGCCCCCTCTTCAAATATGCCGTAGAGAAGTCCCTGCTTCAGATATGCGGCATAAAATTCATCATGCGCAAAGCCGTTCCGGATGCCGTTTGCGATCATAAAAACCGGAAAGCAGACGATCAGCGCAGCGAGCGCCGGAAAGAGCCTTGCACGCCTCTTTTTCCACCAGAAAAACAGCAGCACGGGTTCTGTGCAGATCCGGATCATGCCGGACAGAAAGCAGCTAAAATCCATTGTGATTCTCCGTATTGTATTGCAGCATTTACTCGATTTGCAGCACGAAAGTCCATTCGTATTCCTGCGGATGCGCCCGGAACCGGATGCCGGTTGAGAATGTCAATCCAGTCATCCAGCCCCATACAAAAGCCACCCTGTCAGAACTCAATGGTGAAATTTTCGAGAAAATGCACGCATGCAATGATATGAACAATCGTCCAGATGACCGTGAACAGCAGAATCAGCCGGTTGACGAGTTTCCCCTTTTTGTCATTGTTCCGCTTGTTCTCTTTGGCGCAGAGAATAAAGCAGATCGCGGACACAATCCAGCTGAGCGGAAACAGAATGATGATCGGCGATTCGATGCCGAAGGGCAGATAATACGAGATCAATACAGCGTTCTGCAAATCCTCACGCTCAAACAGCATGGCGAAAATCGGTATGATGAGATACGGCAGCAGAAATGCCAGTCTGCCGGCTTTTTTCAGATTGTTCATTGATCTGCCTCCTGTAATTCCTTAACCGTTCCAGAGCTTTCCGAGCTGATCGGAATACTGCGCACGGAAATCTGCAAAGGTGCCTGCATCCAGATGATCGCGGATCTGCGTCATCAGATTGTTATAGAACCAGAGATTATGCTGCACGGCAAGTCTGCCTGCGAGCTGCTCCCCTGCCTTGAACAGGTGCCGGATATAGGCACGCGAGAAATTGCGGCAGGTCGGGCACTGACAGCCCTCCTCGATCGGGCGCGGATCGGTCGCAAAGCACTGATTCGTCAGGTGCATGATGCCGCGCATCGTGAACACCGTTGCGTGCCGCGCATTGCGGCTCGGCATGACGCAGTCAAAGAGATCAACGCCGCGTGCAACGCCCTCGACGATATTCTGCGGCGTGCCGACGCCCATCAGATAGCGGATTTTCTCCTTCGGCATATGCGGCTCGACATGCTCGATGATGTCATACATGATCTCGGTCGGCTCACCGACGGCAAGTCCGCCGATTGCGTAGCCGTCGAGATCGAGCGCCGCGATCTCATCCATGTGGTGCTCGCGGAGATCGGCATAGGTGCAGCCCTGATTGATACCGAACAAAAGCTGATGCGGATTGAGCGTCTCCGGCAGGCTGTTCAGGCGCGCCATCTCCTCCTTGCAGCGCTTGAGCCACCGTGTTGTGCGGTCACAGCTCTGCGCGGCATAGCGGTAAGGCGCCGGATTCTCCACGCACTCATCGAATGCCATTGCAATCGTTGAGCCGAGATTCGACTGAATCTGCATGCTCTCCTCCGGTCCCATAAAAATGCGCTTGCCGTCGATATGGGACTGGAAGGTCACGCCCTCCTCCTTGATCTTGCGGAGCTTTGCAAGGCTGAACACCTGAAATCCGCCGGAATCCGTCAAAGTCGGGCCCTTCCAGCCGGTGAAGCCCTGCAGGCCGCCCATTGTCCGGACAATGCCGTCACCGGGGCGCACATGCAGATGATAGGTGTTGCACAGCATCACCTGACAGTTTACCGTTTCCAGATCGCGCGCGGACAGTGCGCCCTTGATCGCGCCTGCCGTCGCCACATTCATGAAGCACGGCGTCTGGAAATCACCGTGGACTGTATGAAACACGCCGCGGCGTGCTGTCTGTTCCGTTTTGAGCAGTTGAAACATCGTTTTTCTCCTTTGTATAGTTGTCCTTTTATATCATACCATAAATCGCATAAAAAAGCAAGCCGTCCGCACCGGTTCGTGCCGGTGCGGACGGCTTGTTCAATATACTGTATCCCCTGCGGTATCGTGAACCGCAAAGCGTGTGCCGTCATTGAGATAAATGCCGATTGCACGGCTGCCTGCATGCAGCAGCTTGAATTCCACAAAGATCGGACATACATACTGCTGACCGAGCGAATCATTCAGCAGATAGGGCGGTCTGCCGGCGCTGTCCGAGGTGGTGCTGACCGTGATGTATTCGCAGGAATACTCGTTCCGCTGCATCCGCGCATATGCGGAGTTGCTGCCGAATACTCTGTTCCAGCCTGTCAGCAGCAAAATGACGGTTCCGATCAGGCAAACGAACCACAGCGCGCCTGCAAGCGTCACATAGCGGTTTGCAAAGCCGCTGAATATGGCAATGCCGGGCAGAAACAGCAGGACATCGCCCGCGATGCAAAGATAGAGCATGTGCAGATGCTTGCTGCGCGCATCATCGAGATATTCCAGAATCTTGCGCTTCTGATCTTCGGTAATTGCTGCATGGGTCATTGTGTTTTCCATGATGTACTTCCTTTCAGGTTCCGTTATTTGTGACGAGTGAATCTCCGACATCGGAGACAATGCGGTATCCGGCAGACTGAATGCGCCGTTCAAGACATCCCTTGCACTGCGTCGCTTCCTCGCCGGTACAGATTTTGTTTTCGTAGAGATCATAGAGCTTGCGGACGGCTGTCGGGCTGAGGTTCGGCATCATGACATTGCCGCCTGCTTTCAGCGCGAGTTCGCGTCCCTGCGGGTGCATCGAGCCGAATGCCGTTGTCGCCGGAATCAGCGCCTTCGGGAACAGCAGCCGCAGCAGCGCAATGATCTTCAGGCTGAGATGCAGGTCGCCCGAGGGCTGATCTGCAAAGGGCGTTTCGGTGTGCGTGATATACGGTCCGACGCCGATCATCGCGGGCTGCAATTCCTGCAGAAAGCGGATATCCGCGAGCAGATTTTCCGGCGTCTGATAAGGCGAACCGATCATGAAGCCGCTGCCGACCTGATAGCCGATTGCTTTGAGGTCAAAGAGACAGCGCTTGCGGTTTTCGAGCGACATGCTCTCCGGATGCAGCATGCGGTAATGCTCCGGCGAGGCGGTCTCGTGCCGCAGCAGATAGCGCCGCGCACCGGCATCGTAATAGCGCTGATAGCTCTCGCGCGGTTTCTCCCCGATCGAAAGCGTGATGCGGCAATCCGGATGCTGCGCGGCAATCGCGGAGACCAGTTCACAGATTTTGTCATCGGTGTAATAGGGATCCTCGCCGCCCTGCAGGACAAATGTCCGGTAGCCGAGCGCATAGCCCTCTTTGCAGCAGTCAAGGATCTGTTCATTCGTCAGGCGGTAGCGCTCAGCATGGCTGTTGCCCGCGCGGATGCCGCAGTAATAGCAGTTGTTTTTGCAGTAGTTCGTGAACTCGATCAGACCGCGCAGAAAGACCGCATCACCGTACCATTTGCGGCGTTCGGCATCGGCGGCGGCAAAGAGTTCCTGCTCCGGCTGCGGCTCGCGCAGGAATGTCAGGATTTCAGAATCTGTCAGATCATGTGCTGTCCGGAGTGTTTCAAGTAAATCGGACAAGGAAAAGCTCCTTTCGTTTTAATCTTTTTTCTCGTATTTTTCCGCGAGCTCATCAAGATACGCTCTGCAGTAGGCAAGATCACCACTTTTCGGCTTGTAGAAAAATACGCTGTCTCTTGCAAAATCAGAGGAATTGATGCTGAATCTCCGGATGCGCTTCTCTCCGACATACAGGTTCAGCGCATACCCGTACCCCATACGCATATAGGAAATGCCGTCCTTCACTGCGCCGCATGTATACAGATTTTCGGCAATGGTCCGCACCTCGGTTTCGTCAGTAACAGATGCCGTGCCGCCCGGGACACCTTCAATGTCGATTCTCGTGATATCCTCCGGCTGATACCCTTTCAGGATGCGGATCGGCATCAGCCACCAGACTGCGATCAAAGCAGCGATCACCAGCAGCACCGCTGCACGGATGATCCGTTTTTTCGATTTTTCGTTTTCCATTTTCATTTTTCCTTTCAAGGTGTATCCGGTCTGTTCCATGACCGGAAACCTGCTCAAATATGCGGTGCTGTTCTTTTGCGGTGTGCGGCTTTTCAGCATCTTCAAACAGATTCCAGAATTCATTTGTGTCCTGATCGGCAAGGATATGTGCCTTGAAGCTCAGCTCGTCGGTGTTGTCATGAAACACATAGCCGCATCTGCATGCAAAATTCATATGCTCACTCCACCCAGTAGCGGTCGGTCTCCGGCAGCAGATGCGAAAAATCGGCATTTGCACCGCGCCAGCCCGCCGGCAGATAGCGCAGATAATCCTCGTCGCCGGGGAACTGCGAATAGAATACGGAATTGTCAAAATCCACGAACAGCGCGGGCACAAGCGCGCGGCGCTGTTCATCGGTTTCCGCTTTCATGAAATCATAGGCGAGCTCACCCGCAGAGGTCGCGTCATCGTCAATCTTTTTGAGAAACTCCTTTGCGGTATCACGCTCAAGCAGACGGATGCGGAACCGGCTGCTGCTGAACTCCCCGAATGATCCGACCTCCTTGACAAATTCCATATCGCTCTTGCCGCGGCTGCGGTAGAGATCGTGGTAGTCATCATAGAGGCGGAGATAATCCATTTTCCAGAGGGATTTTTCGGTGCAGTACCAGCGCTGCTTTTTCTTGAACTGGACAATCACAATAATGTTTTCAGCGAATTTTGGCTGCATGATTGACTCCTTTCAGCAGAACAGTTTTCGCAGCAGATCGGCGGAAAGCGTCTCTGCCGGTGCAAATGCGTCACTTTGCATATATGCGGCGATGGCGCGGTGCAGGCGGTTCATACAGAGATCATCAGGACATTCCGCCAGCCGCGCTGTGCAGACAAACAGTCTGCCGCCGCCGACCGCCGTCTCAAAGAGCAGCCCGAGCCGGTGATTGCGCTCCACATTGTCGATCATCTGCACGGCGGGGCGGAATCCCGCCGGCGCTTCATCGAGGACGGCGCAGTCTGCATGCGTCACGATGCTGTACCACTGCGGCGTGCTGTAGTCATCGCTGAACAGCGCCTTAGCAACCGGATGCGTCTGATCAATACAGAGCCCCATTGTCCCGACAGGCACCTGCCTGCCGACGGATTCCGAAATGCTGCGGAACATCGGATAGTTCCAGAAATCCGAGCAGTAGAATCCGCGGATTTTCTCCGTGATCTGTGCCGGAATCAGCAGCACTGCCTCGCCCCTCTGCAGATGCGGTTCCGCCTCCGTAAAGCTGCGAACCTTCACGATTTCCGCTGTCACCGGTTTTGCGGGCGGCAGAACCGTCAGCTCCCATGTGTTGCGGATGCCGGATTCCGGCAGTTCAAAGACAATCTTTGCATTGCCCGTGCATGTTTCAGGGATGCGGAATCCGCCGCCGCCGAGGTCGAGCAATCCTGCGCCGGATGCCGGAATCTCGCCGTTTGTTTCCGCGAGCAGTCTGTCCCCGACGGTGAATGTCACACGGAACGGCTGCGCGGGAATCTCCGGACGGCTGCTGCGGACGGCATACCGGCAATGAAAGATACTGCCGGATTCCTGCACATAGGAATCAAAGATCACAAGCGGCACCAGATCGCCGCAGAACGCGCGCCACGTTTCCGGCTCAATCAGCCCCTTGTTCTCTAAAAAGGCATTCAGCATCCCGACGAGCGCCGTGCCCTGTCCCGGAAAATCCTGCAGATCGAGCAGCTGAAAGCCCGCGATCTGCGGGGTACGCATCACGGCTTCGAGCTCGGATTTGTAGCAGTCGCGCGCGAGCTTTCCCGAGCACCGGAAGAAATCCGCCGCCTGCGCGCCCATGCCCGCCTGTTCCAGCCGCTCACGGAACACCTCCAGATTGCGCGGTGCCAGCGGACCGGTATACTTCGGGAGCTCCCTGTAATCGGGATAGATGCCGTACTGCCCGATCTCATGCGTGATGACGGGCTTTGTCGGGCGGAACGGCTGCTTTGCCGCCGCTTTGACATGTGCAACGCCGGTGCCGAACTGGATCGCCAGATCGGTTTCGGCGGAATCGGTCTCTGTCTCCGCGGAAAGGAGCGCTTCGCTGTAATCCCAGTTTGCAGAGGGTGCAGCCGTCTGGATTCTGCCGAGCGGCGCATCACAATCCGCATAGGAGCCGCGCAGCAGCCGGTGCTTTCCCGTCCGGACGCCGACCCAGAAATCCTCCTGCGGCAGTTCCTGCGGCGTAAACTGGAAATTGTTGCTGCCCTGTGTATAGAGCGGCCGCGGATCGTGTGCGCGCAGGAGATCGAGAATCTCGCCGAGCCGCTCCGCGCTGCCCCAGAGCTCATTGCCGAGCGAGAACATCACGAAAGAAGGGTGATTGCCGAAGGCATCGCAGATGCGCCTGCCCTCGCGAATCAGATATGCCTGCCCGACGGCATCATATTTTTCGCCGCCCTCTGCATCGACCGTGCCCCAGAACGGGAGCTCCGGCTCGAGCAGCATGCCGGTCAGATCGGCGGCGGCAAAGGCAGCCTCCGGCGGGCAGCAGGTATGAAACCGGATGTGGTTGATGCCCCATGTCTGCATGCACCGAAAATAGCGCAGCCACATGTCAAGTCCGGTCGGGGCGGCACCCGTCAGCGGAAAGACCATTGCGTCATGTCTGCCGCGGAGCAGAACCGGCTTGCCGTTCAGTTCAAAATGATCGCCGCAGGCTTTGAAATCGCGCAGACCGAATTCCGCATATGCGGTCTCGCTCTGCGGCAGTTCAAAACGCAGCACCAGCCCGACCGGAGACTGTTCACTCCACTGCGGCGTATCCGGCGGCAGCAGAATCTCTGCGGAAAATGCCCCCGAAGCATCCGGCGCGAGCAGCACGCCCTTCGGTACGGCAAAATGCCAGCCGCCGCACTGCGGATACGGATTCTGCTGAACCGTAACCGCTGCAATCTGCGGCGCAGGCGGGTTCAGTCTGCCGGTGATGCGGATGCGGTGCGCAGCTGCATTTGGATAGACCTTCAGCTCCGAGAGCGTTGTGCTGCCGGAAAACCGAAGCTCCATTCTGCCCGTCACGCCGATCCAGTTTGTCTGCGTATCGGGCGAGGTCATGTGTCCGCCGGGAACGGGATATCCGGTGTTCCGGATGCAGAGCACGATCTCGGTTTCCGGCGTAAGCAGACCGGAAATATCGTATTCATGCGGTGTGCAGAGACTCTCATCGCTGCCCGCATACTGCCCGTTGACCCAGAGCTGCGTCATGCGCGTGCGCTCGAGATACAGCGTGCAGTGCGACGCGTTCAGATCCGCCTCCGAAATGTGCAGGATCCTGCGCAGCCAGAGCTGTCCGCGAAACGGATAGCGCTCTGTCAGAAAGCCGGTCTCGCGCGCCGGATTCTCCGAGCCGAGCTTCTGCTGCGCGGTGGTGCCGGGCAGCGTCATCGTCAGCGGATATGCTGCCGGCGGTTCGCTGTATGCACAGGGCTCGGCATCCATCAGAAGCTGCCAGTTCCCCCATAATGGATTGCTCCCGTCAAATCGGATTTCCGTCATGTTTCTTTCTCCTTTACTGTAATATTTTTATTATAGCACATTTGCCTGTTTTGTACAATAGGATTTCGTGAAAGAAATTGAGATATCTGTCAAATTATTTATGTTATCGCATTCGTCCGGCTGCTGCGGAGAGCGCATATCCCGGTGTTCGTCATTCTGCACATTCAGGAGCAGATTCACCCTGCGCGCATTTGTCGAATCATACGATTTGCAAAGAAAACTTGGCAAGCATCTTGACAAGTACACTTGGCAGTGATATAATGCAAACAATCAAAGTGCCAAGTACACTTGGCAAGGGAGGCAGACAATGAACAAGGAAGAAATCCTCGCAAAATCGAGAAAAGAAAACAAGGGCGGCGATCTTGCCGCACAGGCGGAAAAGAAGCAGAACTGGAATGCCGCATTTCTGATCGGCGGAATCTGGGTTCTTATCGTTTACGTCCTGCAAATGATGACGGATCATGACGAGCAGGCATGGGGCACCATGTCGATCATGTTCTGGATGCTGTTCGGAAACGCGCTGCGTCCGGCAATCCGCGCATGCAAAAAGGGCGGCGGCATCGAGATTATCCCGATGGTGCTGTTCCTGCTGCTTGCAATTTTGTGGTCAGTCAGATATATTCTGTATCTGCTCGGTTAAGGAGATGTCATAATGAACAAGGAAGAAATCCTCGCAAAATCGAGAAAAGAAAACAAGGGCGCTGATCTTGTCGCGCTCGAAGCCGATTCCCATTCCGGCAAATTCGCAGGTGCCGCGGCAATTCTGCTCGGCGCAATCCTCAACGGAATCGCAATGATTCGCTATAACAGAGCGCTGCCGGAATTCTGGGCGATCTTCTTCTGCTATCAGGCAGCACAGGGGCTTGCACGCGGTCTCCTTCTGCTGGTGGGCGGCAGAAAAGCCGCGGGACTGGGCTGGCTCGCATACGGATTTGTGATGCTTGCCGCGACAGTTCTCGCCGTGCGTCAGTCAATGCGCCTCTGGACAGCGGGGGCATAATATGGATGATTCACTCGTACTGAAAAACCGGCTCAAGGAGGTCCGCGCGGAGCAGAAGCTCTCGCAGGCACAGCTCGCGCAGATGGTCGGTGTTTCGCGCAATACGATCAGCTCGCTCGAGACCGGACAGTTCCAGCCGACCGCAAAGCTCGCGCTGATCCTCTGCATTGCGCTCGACCGGAAATTCGAGGAGCTGTTCTATTTCGACTGACCGGAATATATAAAGAACCCGCTTCGATCCGATGTGACCGAAGCGGGTTTTGTCTGTTCAGAAAACGGGTGCGATCAATAATCAGTACACACCTGCGGCGTTGAACGCAGTGATGATGTGCAGCACCTTGGAGGGATAATACGGATCACCGGTCTGGCTCATGACTTCGTTTGCAGCTGCGAGGAATGCCGCTCTGCAATCGGAGAAGGTGATATTTGCCGTATCGGTGGTGTTGTACTTCGAGAGCGAGACCAGCCAGATCTTTGCGAGCAGCTCCTTGTTGTTGACAAAGTAGCTGGACTGTGCCATCGTGTATGCAACGTGGGAGATGACCGTCGAACCTGCCGCATCCAGATTGGAAGCATACGGATTTGCCGCAACAGCAGCCTGCCACTGGCTGTAATCGGTGTAATAGGTTGCGCCCGGTGTCTTGGGATTGTGCGTGTTCGCCGGATTTGCGATATCGCGGTAGGAGTAATAGCCTGCGGGCTTGGTCACGCCGTTCTTGGTGAAGACCGTTGCGCCGACTTTCCAGTCATTGTTCTCATCTGCGAGCTCTGCAAAGATATCGCTGTAAGCCTCGGAAAGTGCCGCAGCTTCGCGCGAAAGCTGAGAATAATTATCCCAGCCGAACGCCGCCTGCGTGACAAGGTGGCCGTATTCATGCGTGACAACGTCAGTTGCGCTGCCGAGGAACTTCACGGCACTCTCCTGCGACTGGTCGCTGGAACCGAGACCGAAGAACAGCGTATTGCCCAGCGCCCATGCATTCTCGCGCTCGCCGCCGTTGCCGCCCGGCATATAGGTTGCGTGGTCATTGATCGCGACATAGAGACCGGTCGGGGTGTAGCCGAGATTGTCAAAGAAGTCATATGCCTTTTCAACATTGTAGAGGCCGCACTGCGATGCCTGCCAGTAATCATAGGAGCCGGTGTAGGCGCCGAGATTGTCATTATAATTCACATTGACCGTATGACCGGGTGCCGAGCTGGTGCTGACCGCGCGGATATTTCTGCCCGGCTCAAAGAGGTAATCCTGATAATCGGTTTTGCTGGTGCAGTATTCGAGCTTGATGGTCGAATTGCGGTAGCTGTTCCACATATACGAGCTCTTGGTCATAACGGTTTTGGGGTAGAGTGTGATTGCGCTGGCTGTCAGGGATGTGCTGAGAGATGCTGCGATGCAAAGTGCGGAAACGGAGGCTGCGAGTGCTTTGAGTTGCTTCTTCATGTGTGGTGCTCCTTTACAATAATTTTGGTATGCAGCGGGTGCTGCACCCTGTTTTCTATTGTAGCGGATATGATTTTCTTGCACAACTCACATATTGCGATATAATGGCCATATATTGCGGATTATGAATAATTTAAGATTTATATGCGTCCGCAATTGTTAAAGATACAGCCTGATAGCGCACATATCAAATTGAAAAGTTGTAAGCCTTGAATATTTTAACATTACAACTTTCACGCATCTGCTAAGATTATATTGCTCAATCCCGCTGAATCAGATCATCCAGCGGAATCACAGCCAGTTCCTTGCCGCCGCTGATCACATGCAGTTTGCTGTACAATCTCTGGTTGGCATAAAACTCGAACGGGAACGAAATGCTTACCCACCTGCCGTTCTGTTCCGAAGCTGCGTCACCGCAGGACAGGAAGCGTTCACCGTGAGCCCCGTCAATCTCGAAACTGAATTCGTATGGATTGGACGGTGCATCATAATCGAAGTAGAAGAACATCTGCGGCGCAATCATGTTCGGGTCATCGGCGAGATAGTAGATCAGCCGCCCGCTGTCTTCCGCGACTTCAAACCGCCGGTACCCGATCAGATCATCCTCCGCTGTGTGCCCGTAGAGGATCGGGTTTTCCGAAACGTCCCGCGTTCCGAAACGGACTCCGTTGAGCACTTTGTCATCCGCATTCTGCTTTGCCTGCGAGCTGATGACACCGATGCACCATATCAGCACCAGCACAAAAAACACACTGAGCACAATAATCAGCGCAAAGCTGAACGGCGAGAAAATCTTTTTCTTTCGCTTTTTCTTTCCGAGCGAATGCTCCGCCACACGCTGATCGAGATAGCGGCGGTAGCATCTCCGATACACCACATAGATCAGCGATACCAGACCGGTAATTCCCAGCACCGCAATCAGGGTAATATATACAAATACATGCGCCATGCCCATAATGCTCCTCCTTTCAGATGCCGAGCGAATCCTTGAATATATAATAATATGTACGCGTGACATCGACGCGCGCCCCGTCGGACATTGTCAGAATAAATTTCTGCCCGAGCGTGGGACGGATGCTTTTGATATGGTTGATCGAAACAATCGCGGAATTGCTGACGCGGATAAATTCCTGCGGATCGAGAATCTCCTCCAGCCTGCGCAGCGGATCGGAGAGCCTGCACGAGAGCCCGTCACAATAGGCAATGATCTCGTGCGCAAAGCTTTCGATATGTGAGATGTCAGCGGTTTTGAGCCGGTATATTTCGTCGCCGTTCCGCCCGATCAGGTGCGATGCGTAAACATTCTTCTCCGAGAGAATGAGGTCGGCGCTGTCGTCGATCTCGGCGCCGTGAACGGTCAGCCAGTCTGCAAGCTCCGCATATCGCTGCTCGCTGACCATAAGCCGGATTTTCATCGGGTTATCCCCCCTTTGTTTTTCTGAACTTATTGATGTCCCAACTATCTCTTGAAGATATCTGCTTGTCTTTTTGCCATGATACTGCGTTAGAAATCCTTGCCTTGTCTCATGACAAAAATCCTGTGCATCTATTCTTCAAAATTTCATTGGTACATCAATATCATATCATAATCCGCGCACAGACGCAAGTGCCCTTGCACAGCTTGCATCTGCCGTTTCCTGAATTACACCGCGGTGCCGCTGTTCTGCGCTTGACAAACTGCATAAATTGCTGTATAATAAGCCTAAGATGCAGCCGCATCTGAAAGAACATCCACTGGAAACAAGACGTCAAATGAAAAGGAGGAACCAGTTATGGTTACGGTATCCACTTATGCAGAACTTCAGCAGGCAGTCATGCGCGATGAGCCGTGCATTCGACTGGAGGCACATGCAAAACAGTATTACGAAAGAAAAGTCAATGATCTGCTGGGCGGCGGCGTTGTCGGCGCTCTGCCGGGACTGATGGTCGCAGGCCCGCTCGGCGCGGCAGTCGGCGCACTGGTCGGCGCAACGGTCGGCAATGCCCTGACAAACCGCGAACCCTCTGAGCAGGATGTCGCAAAGTTCCTCGTCCGCTATTACCGCAAGTCCAGCACCGGTGTCACCTTCATCGAGCTGACACACAGATAATATGCACAGGTAAACTGAGCCGCTTCATTCGGGTGAATGGAGCGGCTCATTTTCTTTGCAAGAATCCGTTTTCCGTGTTCGCAGAAAAATTTAGATGATTTCGGTTCCGGTTTGTGGTATGATAAAGCCATGGAAACCGGAGAGGCACAAACAGCAGATCATCTTCAAAAACATGATGAAAAGAATGTGCCTTGTATGATGCATAACGGTTCAGACAGCAGACCGTTCTGGATTCTACGCCGGAGGGGCGGGGCGCAGCCCATGCCGCCGGTGCCACAAAACGAACCGTGTCGGCATCAGCCGGAAAAAACATCCCGTCCGCAGAGAACGGCATCAACCGCAGCCCGTAAAATCACCTGTTAAGTGAAAAACGGTGCCGTGTTGCAGACAGTTACAGCAGCCCATTGATGTGGTTAATCGCAGGTTCGAATCCTGCCCTGCGATCCTTACAGGATCGTGAAGGAGTAAAACTGTCTGGTGGATCCTGCGGACGGGAAAGATGAAATACAACACGGCACAAGCCGGAAAGGAGCATATCATGCTGAATCTGCTGAAAAAAGAATCGAATATCACAAGAACCGAGAACGGCGCTCTGACGCACCGCTCCTCCGGTACAGACTGCATGGATCTGTTCTTCCGTGCGGGCGGCATGCGCGGTGCCGCAGAATCCGAGATCGCCGATCTCGTCTGCCGTGCATATATTGAGGATCCCGTCAAGACGATGAAGATTCTGTTCTATGTCCGCGATATCCGCGGCGGCATGGGTGAGCGCCGGTTCTTCCGGATCGCCATGCAGACACTTGCCGCAATCGCGCCGGAATCCGTCTGCCGGAACCTGCCGCTCTTTGCGGAGTACGGCAGATTCGATGATCTCTGCGCACTGCTCGGCACATCCTGCGAAGCGGAAGCAATCGCTGTGATCCGGACGCAGTATCAGGCTGACCTTGCGGCAATGGCGGCGGAAAAGCCCGCCTCGCTGCTGGCAAAGTGGCTGCCCTCTGTCAACGCCTCCTCCGCGGAGACCTGCGCTATGGGCAGAAAGATCGCAAAGGCGCTCGGCATGAACGAAAAGCAGTACCGGAAGTCGCTCTCCGCACTGCGCCGCTATACGGACATCATCGAGAACCGGCTGCGCACCTGTGACTACACCTTCTCCTATGAGAAGCAGACCTCAGGCGCAATGATGAAATACCGCAAGGCGTTCATCCGGAATGACCATGACCGCTACACGGCATATCTCTCCGCGGTTGAAAAGCATGAGGCGGTGCTGCACGCGGATACGCTGTATCCCTATGAGATCATCCGCTCCTGTAAGGCAAACTGGATGGGCCAAATGAGCAAAGAGATGCATGCAGCCGAGCGGCGTGCACTGGATGCTGCATGGAGAAATCTGCCGGTATACGGCGCGGGCACGGAAAATGCGCTTGCCGTTGTGGACGGCTCCGGCTCGATGTATACGAACTGGTGCTCGCCGCGTCCGATTGACGCCGCGCTCTCGCTGGGTATCTACTTTGCAGAGCACAACCGCGGTGCATTTGCAAATCACTTCATCACGTTCTCGAAGAATCCGCAGCTCGTGGAGATCAAGGGCGGAGATATCGTCGAAAAGGCGCTGTTCTGCTCGACCTACTGCGAGGCTGCAAATACGAATCTCGAAGCGGTGTTTGATCTGATCCTGCAAACGGCGGTGAAAAACCGGCTGCCGCAGGCGGAGCTGCCCGCAAAGCTGTACATCATCTCCGATATGGAATTTGACGGCTGCATCATCGGCGGCAATGACCGGACAATGTTCGGGACAATGCGCCGGAGATACGCGCGGTACGGCTATGTGCTGCCGCAGGTTGTCTTCTGGAATGTTGCATCGCGGAATCAGAATATCCCCGTCACGGCATCGCAGACAGGCGCTGCGCTGGTCTCGGGCGCGTCGGCGTCAATCTTCGATATGGTGGCAGGCGGCGAGCTGACACCGGAAACGATCATGAACCGCGCAATCGAAACCGAGCGCTACGCAAAGGTGTGCTAAAGAGGTGTCTCCGACGGATCTGTAATGGGGACTCCGTCCCCAAGCCCCTGCTGGGGATATTATCCCCAGACCCCTTGTTTATGTATGAATAAAAGAAAGCCGCCCGAATTTACGTGATGCAAAATCGGGCGGCTTTTATTATGCTTCGATATCCTCAATCGGGACACAAAACTGCAATCCTTATCTTGAATCATTCGTACTTTAGCATATCGGCTGTCGGTTCCACCGACTCATGAGAACAGGTGCAGCAGGGCGTCGGCGAGTTCGGGGGTGCAGTTGTCTTTGTCCACTCTGTTTTTCGATACATCCTGCGGAATCAGTCCGTCAAGGTCTCTGGTGAAAGTGATAAAGAGAACAGCAAAGCCCTGATCGTCCTTTGCTCTGAGAACCATATCCCAGCAGAACTGCTGCGTTTTCTCATCATAATACATCGGCGTTACCGTACAGTTTGTGATCTGATACTGCTCCGCGAATGCCGTGAGGTTTTCGCAGATGCTTTCCTGATATGCTTTGGAAAAACAGGATGCGATCGTTTCTGCCCGTGTCCACGGTTTTGTCTCCCTGTCACCGAATTGCGGCAGCGATTCTGCAGGTTCTCCAAGCTGATGCAGCATCGAACAGAACCTGCCGCCGGAAAGCAGATTCGGTTCATTCAGATAGTGCATTGTGCGGCAGAATATATTGGTATCGGCATCGGTATATTGTTCGCCGGAAGGATGGTCTGCGCTGTCATCCGCCATGATATTGTAGCTGCCGTCCGCTGAACGGATGAAGTAGAGAAAAAGTGCGCGGTCATTTTCATAGATCAGGCTGACCGAAGTTTGCAGAAAAGTCGGATCATAGCCTGCGGCGCTGCCGTAATTGCCGTATCCGGACAGCGTTTTTACGGATTTCAGCTTGAGATCGCCGTATTCGGCGGCGTAGCTTTCGTTCAGCATGTCAGCCGCAGTCCGGCAGGAATCCTGATAGGTGTGGTCTGCGGCGTAATCCTCGTTCCGGCTGCGCAGAGAACTGAGCAGCGGCGTGATTTCTGAGAAATCGCCGTTTTGTATCGGCTTGACCAGATGCCGGACATGCATCTGCTCAAAGACCGTTTCAAAGCTCGGGAACGTATCATCCATGCTGCGGTGAAGCTGTGCGGCGCTCATTCTGGCAAGCAGCAGAAGCAGCAGCGCGAGCAGAATCAGCAGCCCGCAGCTGAGCAGCCGGTTCTTTTTCATCTTCCGGTTAACTTTTTTGAACACCTTTGCTTCATCGGGAATCTGTTCCGGCTCAGGCTGCGGCGCCTGCGGTGTCGCCTCGCAGAGCTTCCGGCAGGCATCGCAGTCCTTGATATGTGCATCAACGAGTGCGCGGGTCTCCTCTGAGCAAAGTCCCTCGCAGTAAAGCGGAATAAGATCCTCAATGACCTTGCAGCTCAGTTTTTCTTCGTTCATATGACACCCTCCTGTTCCAGCAGTTCGATCAGCTGCTTTTTGGCGCGGAAAAATGTGACGCGCGCCCAGTTTTCCGTTTTGCCGAAAACCGCGCCGATTTCTTTGAAGCTCAGCTCCGCAAAGATGCGCAGCGAAAAAATCTCTCTGTAGGGCTCCGCAAGGCGGTGCAGCATCCGGTGGATTTCCAGCGCCTGCATTTTATCAGAGAGCCGCGCTTCGAGATTCTCCGTATCCGGCGCATCGGGCACGGCATCCAGCGGCAGATTGCGGGTTTCAGCTCTTTTGCAGTGGTCGAGCCAGAGATTCCGCGCAATGGTGCACAGCCATGTTTTGATCGTGCAGCCGCCGCGGAATGTGCCGAATTCGGTCAGCGCGCGGAGCATGGTATCCTGCAGAATATCCTGCGCGAGCTGTTCATTGCCGCAGAGCCGCAGAAGATAACGGTAGACATCGGCGGCGTATCGCCGGTAGATTTCGTCAAAATCCGCATTCTGTGCCATTGCGTTTCACCTCCCCTTCTGTTTATTGGACGAATGACCTGCCGGATTCGTTACAGGAAATATCCAAAAATAAAAGCTGCTTCAGAATGCGGTTCTAAAGCAGCTTTCGGATTATAATGCCGATTCAGCGGGCGATCATCAGGACAAAGCTGAGCACGCGCGTGATCGCAAACTGCATGCCGAGCACAAGCATGACATTCAGCAGACTGGTGCCGCCTGCGGTGCGGATTCTCGCTCTGGATTCCTCCGGCGTCGCGGTATCCTGTTTGATCTGCCGGATGCGGCGCTGCGCAAAGCGATAATACATATAGTTTGCGCGCAGTCCCCAGATCACGGAGCAGATCAGATACAGCACGAACGAAACCGTATAGACCGCACGGAATGTCGTGGTCGTGACATCCGCCCACGGAATGCTGATATCCATTTGCTGCTTGAGCAGCAGAATGATCGTCGGAATCTCAAACAGCGAGTTGAGAACCAGTGCAAGCATCGCGCTGCCCCACATTTTGCGGTTTGCAAAATAAAAATGCGGACAGAGCAGGCTCAGAAAATTAAACGAGATTTTTTTGCCGGTGCGCTTCATCAGGCGAAACAGCGGCAGATAATAAAAGCGGTTTGTCCGGATGAAATCAGAGGCTTCCGCAACGGAGATGCCATCGAGCTGCTCCTCCGGATCGAGCCCGAGACAGGGATCCTCCAGATTGATGCGGATGCCGTCATAGAGCTCCGGATTCAGCCCGGGTGCCTCGCCGGATTCGCGTGCGGCAGCCTGCTCGGCTTCTTCGGCACGGCGCTCCTCGGCGCGCTTTTCCTTCTCCTGCTCCTGATACTGCTTGATCCAGCTCTGACCGCTTTCGTGCAGCGCTTCATTGATGCATTTGCCGTTTTGTTTCCAGCAAGCCCTGTGATAGGGCGTGCCGCATTCCGGACAGGTCACGATGTCATCCTGTTCGTCAAAGGGCCTGCCGCAGACGATACAGGGCTGCCCGACATATTCCTGCATATACTCCCGCCTTTCGAGATCGGATTCATTGCCTATATTCTACCACATCTTCCGCGGTTTTACAAGTCCGGCGGCGGCTTTTTCATGCATTCTTCACGATTCTGACGCATCCGGCGGTGCATTTTTGCATTTGACCGCCTGAATCGCGGATTTTTTTGAAAAAACACTTGCTTTTTTCCGGAAAGTATGGTATACTAAAAGCAATCGTTTGCCGGCGGAGCTCCGCCGCAGAGAAAGTAATATAGAAGAAAGGAAAGTCTGAACCCATGAGCGTGATTGAAATCATCGGCGGCATTGTCCTGCTGCTTGCAACTGTATTGATCGTATTTTTCTGCCTGATGCAGGATCAGAAGCAGGATCAGAACATGACTTCCGCAATTACCGGCGGCAGCTATGATTCCGCTTTCAGCAAGAACGAGAGCAACACCAAAGAAGCGATCCTGAAAAGATGGACCAAGTGGCTCGCAATCATTTTCTTTGTTGTGACACTGGTTGTTACGATCGTTCCGGTTTATCTCAAGTGATGACCCAACACAGAACACGCCCTGTGCTCGAAAGAGTGCAGGGCTTTTGTTTTACAGGCGGCGCCCGCATGCACTGATCTAAGGAATCACTGATCAAATCGGTATCTCCGATGGATTTAAAATGGGGCTCCGCCCCATACCCCGCCAAAGGGACACTGTCCCTTTGGAATCCCGCTTTTAGAAAAGAAAAACGGGCTTTTTCGATTGCATCCTGAAATGGGATTCTTAAGGGATATTTGTCCCTTAAGCAGGGGCTTGAGGGCGGCGCCCCCATTAGAATCCGCCGGAGGCACTTCATTCAGTGGTTCCTTAAAGCACTCCGGAAGGCAATTTACGGCAGAAATCAGGATTCTCTTATCTTGCTATTTCAGATATAATATGATATAATAAAGAAAATGCGGTTTATGCCGCCCGAATACAAACCGGAAAGGAGTATCATCATGGCAGGACGCAGACATTCCCATCATCCGAAACCGCGCAGCAGCATGAAAAAGGCTGACCGCAAGGGCGCGGTGCGTTCCAAAAAGGAATATGAGGAGAAGGCTGAGGTGCAGGTCTCCGAGGAGCAGATCACACACTTTGCAAACCGCATCACAACCTTCCTGAACAAAGCGAACGGCAGACCGGTCTCGCGGGCTGATCTCGCCGCAAAATGCCGCGGCAGAGGACAGGCTGCCTATCTGCGCGCACTGAAAAAGCTGATCACCGAGGGCGTGATCGCCGAGCGCCGCAGCGGCTATGCGATGGCATCAGCCGCAGGCATGTACCGCGCCGTTGTGACGCGCATCAGCCGGACGTTCGGGTTTGCAAAGCCCGAAACCGGCGACAAAGAGGTCTTTATCGCGGGCAGAGACTTAAAAGGCGCCATGCCCGGCGACGTCGTCCTGCTGATGCCGACCGGCGAACGCAACGGTACGCCGGAAGCCGCCGTGCAGGTCATCATCACACCGGCTTCTGTGCAGACAGCAGGCATGCTCATCGAGGAATCCGGCGAGGTGCGTTTCCTTTCCGATTCGCTCTGCCGTCAGCCGCTCGTGATCGAAAACGCAGAGGACTGGCGCGAACATCTCGGGGACAAGGTTCTCGCGACTGTGACAACACGCGGCGCGCGGCATTCCGAGCACATTGTCCGCGTGGATGTCTCGCTCGGCAGCGCGGAATCTGCGCGCGCATGTGCAGAGGCGCTGGTGATTGTCAGCGGCGTGCCGACGGAGTTCCCGCCCGATGTGCTCGCAGAGGCGGAGCGTCTGGAGCAGCGCGGCATTCCGGAGGAGGAGCTGAACGGCAGACTCGATCTGCGCAATCCGGAGGACATCATCTTCACGATTGACGGCTGGGACGCAAAGGATCTCGATGACGCGATCTCAATCGCGAAAACGGAAACCGGCTACCGGCTCGGCGTACACATCGCGGATGTCTCGCACTATGTGCAGCAGGATTCGCCGCTCGATACCGAAGCGATCTCCCGCGGCACGAGCATCTACTATGCCGATCAGGTCATCCCGATGCTCCCGAAGGCGCTGAGCAACGGCATCTGCTCGCTGCATCCGGATGTGGACAGACTGGCGTTTTCGGCACTGATGGAGCTCGATGAAAGCGGCGAAATCCGGAGCTACCGCTTTGAGAAAACCGTGATCCGGTCGGCGGTCAAGGGTGTCTACCGCGAGGTCAATGCGGTGCTTGCGGGCACGGCATCGCCGGAGATTGAAGAAAAATATGCAGCGGTCAAGCCGTCGCTGATTCTGCTGAACGAACTGCGCGAAAAGCGGCTCGCTGCGCGTGCGGAGCGCGGGGCACCGTCGATTGAGGCGGAGGAGAGTGCCTTTGTCCTCGATGAAAACGGCATCTGCACCGAGGTCGCACCGCGGACGCGCGGCATGGGCGAGGAGCTGATCGAAGAATGCATGCTGCTCGCGAATGAAGCGGCGGCGCGTCTGGCAAAATCGAAGTCGCTGCCGTTTGTCTACCGTGTCCACGCGCAGCCGCCGGAGGAAAAGGCGCTGCGTCTGGCATCGGCGCTTGACCGGCTCGGCATCAAGCATCCGGCACTGGATGCACCGAAGCCGAAGGATTACGCGCAGGTGTTGAAAAATGCGGCGGAAAGCCCGCTCAAGCCCGCTGTGCATCAGATGGTGCTGCGCAGCATGGCAAAGGCGGATTACGAAACCGATCCGCTCGGGCATTTCGGTCTGGCGCTGGCGGATTATGCACATTTCACATCGCCGATCCGCCGCTATCCCGATCTTGCGATTCACCGCATCCTGACGGCGTATCTTGCAGGCGAAAAAACGGAGAATGTGCGGCAGTTTGCAAAGGCGGCGGCGATTGCGGGCAGCAGCACCGAACAGCGTGCGATGCAGCTCGAGCGCGACTGCGATGACCGTTACCGCGCAGAGTGGGCAAAGCAGCATCTCGGCGAAGCCTTTGACGGCGTGATTTCCGGCCTGACCGAATTCGGCATCTATGTGATGCTGCCGAACACCGCGGAGGGCATGGTTCCGCTGGATGCGCTGACAACCGATGCCTATACCTATGACGGATTCTTCTCGATGCATGCAGAGGGCAGCGGCGTGACCTATACGCTCGGCATGCCGATGCGCGTTCAGATCACACGCGCGGATATCAACAGCGGCAATATCGACATGGCGCCTGCCTGAATGCAAAACACCCTGAGATTGGAGATAACAGATGAAAACCTATACAGATGACGAACTGGCGCGCCGGCTCTACGGCATCGCAGCGGAGCGGATGCAGGCTGCAAACCGGAATATGCCCTGCTCGGAGGCGGTCTTTTCCGTCCTGACGGCTGCAGCGCCCGATGCGGTCAGCTATCCTGCAATGGCGCAGCTCGGCAATGCGGATTTTCTCGAAGCCGCCTATCTGCTGCTGCTCGGGCGCCCGCTTGACGATCCCTCGCGCGGCGTCTGGGAGGCGCAGCTTGCACTGCCGGAGCCGGATTTCCGGACAGCCGTGCTGAAAACAATTATTCAGTCCGCGGAATATCAGAAGCGGCGCATTCCGCTGACGGGATGTCCGCTGAAGCTCTCGGATGATGAACCCGACCAGAATCTGCTGATTTCCTCGCAGGCTATGCCGGAGCGCCTTGTCCGCATCTATCAGCGGATGCCGCGCTTTCTGCAGAAGCTCGCGAAGAAGATCGCCGGAAAGGAGTGACGCAAATGACGAATATCTACATTGATTTGTCGCGTCTTTGCCTGACGCCCTTCACAACCGGCATTCAGCGCGTTGCAAAGGAGATCGTCCTGCGCATGCTGCAGGATTCCTCTGTCTCGGTGACACTGCTCGCGACGCTCCCCTCACAGACCGCATGGCGGGTTCTGCCGCATGAGGCGTTCATCCGCTATTATACGGAGAAAACGGGCAGTCCCTACGGCGAGGGCAGACCGCAGATTCTGACGCCGGAGGATATCCCTTCCGGCGCGGTGTTCTTTGATATCGACAGCGCATGGAACATGCCGATGCACCGCGGCTGGCTGTTCCCGAAGCTGAAAGCGCGCGCCGTCACGGTTGTGCCGCATCTCTATGACCTGATCCCCGTGACCGACCCGCAGTATTTCCACGAGCAGACCATGCGGCAGTTCCTCTCGTGGGTGACGGCGGTTCTGCAGTATGCAGACCACATCATCTGCAATGCCGAGGCGACAAAAGCCGCACTGCATACGCTCTGCGAAAGTCTGGAACTGCGGACACCCGCATGCTCGGTTGTGCCGCTTGGTGCGGACTTTGCCAAAAAAGCCGCCGATGCAGACGATGCCGATACAGCCCTGCTGGAACAGCTGCCGCAGTATCGCTATCTGCTGATGGTCGGCACGATTGAGCCGCGCAAGAATCACCGCCTGCTGCTCGATGCGGTGCCGGAGCTTGCAAAGCGCGGCATCAAGGTTGTGTTCGCCGGAAGAATCGGCTGGAACATGGATGCGTTTGCAAAGGAAATGGCAAAGCATCCGGAAAAGGACAAAAATTTCTTCTTCGCGCAGGGGCCGACCGACGCGACGATTCAGGCGCTCTACCGCAATGCGCTGGCGGTCGCCTTCCCGACGAAAAACGAGGGCTTCGGTCTGCCGATTGTCGAAGCCTATATGAACGGCACGCCGGTGCTCGCCTCGGATATTCCGGTGCTGCGGGAGGTCGGCGGCAGTCTCGCGGATTATTTCGATAACACGAGCATTGACTCGTTGCTCGCTGCGGTTGACCGCCTCGCATCCGATGAAGCGGCTTATCAGCGGAAGCGCGCGGAAATCGCAGCGTACCGTCCGCGGACATGGGACACCGCCGCCGCCGAAATGACGGCTGCGCTCAAGTCCTGCGGCAGCATGCAGGGCACACTTTCGTCCGATATCCGCATTTCGCAGATGGTTGTGCTGACCGCGCGCAATGAGGATCTGCTGCGCACACTGCCGTATCTGGACGCGAACATGCCGTTTGTTGAGCGCCTGCTGGTGATCTGTCCGCAGCGGAATGTCAGCGAACTGAAAGCCGCTTGGCAGGGCAGAATCCGCCTCGATTTCTTCACGGACGAGGAGCTGCTCGCAGGCGAATCGCTGCCGGAGGATCACACCACACGCAATTTCTATCTGCGCTGCCTGCTGATGCAGAAAGCGCCGCTCGACGATGTGTTCATCATGACAGACGATGACTACCGTCCGCTGGTGCCGGTAACAGAGGACTTCTTCCTGAACGCCGGCAGATATCAGGCGTATTACTGCTACGATCTGCGGCAGTGGCGCGGCACGCAGGGCAATTACACATCCTATGACCGCAGCATGTTCCGGACGCGCGACTTCCTTGCCGCGCAGCATCTTCCGGCTTTGCAGTATTCGTCGCATCAGCCGCAGGTCATCGACCGGAAGCTGTATCTGGAAATGCTCGCGGCGAATCCCGATATTCAGATGAGCGGGCTCGATGAATGGAGCAGTTATTTCAACTGGTGCATCGCGAAATATCCGGCGCGCTTTGCGGCACGGCGTTATTGTTCCGCGTGCTGGCCGGGGTCTGTCTCAGATTGGCAGCTCTGGTGCGAGCCGGAATCACTGGTCTTCGAGAATTTCTATGACGCGCTCTATGATGAAAACCGCGTATTTGCAGGACTTCCGAAGGAGTATGATCCGGAGTCGCACGCGCGGGAATCGGCGGAGAAGATTCGCCGCTGGAGCGCTGAGCTTGCAAAGCAGCGCGCGGAGCATGCCGCCATGCAGACCTATACCGAGATGTACCGCGACCGTTACGGCCGTCTGCCGGAGTTTCTGCTGACGGCAGCGGACGGCGAACCGGTGCTGAATATTCCGGCGCTGCTGTATCTGCCTGCAGGTGCGGTGATCCGTCTGCCGCTGCTGACCGATGACGCCGCGCGTAGCCTGACCGAACCGGTTATCTACAGCATTGACGATGAAAACGGCAGACACATCATGCAGCCGCGTGAGGTGATCCCCGCGGAGGTGGATGCCGGTGTGCCGCCCGAGCTGATTCTGCCGCTGCCGCCCTATGCGTTCCGCGGCATCCTGACGCTCCGCTGCGGTGAATCAACCGCCAACTGCGCCCTTTCCTGCGCGGGATAGCGGTGTCTCCGACGGATTTATAATGGGGCTCCGCCCCAAACCCCGCTTAAGGGCTACTAGCCCTTAAGAATCCCATGTTTATATTGAAATCGAACAAAGCCGCTCCAATTGGCGTTGATTGGAGCGATTTCGTTTCAGATATACATCGCGCTGCCTGAGCGTCAATATAAAAGTTTTGATCAAACTTTTTCAAAAGTTTGCGGGGTCGAGGGGCAGAGCCC
>CAMKLV010000022.1:0-44092 GCA_946413695.1 uncultured Ruminococcus sp.
TGAATTGCAAAGCAATTCACCGGCTGATGCAACTGCTTAAGTTGTTAGCATTGGCACCCCTGCCGCCTTTCCGCTGCATATCCTGTTGACTTTTGCGCACAGATGGTGTATAATAGATCTGAGGATTCCGCTTGACGGAAAGGAAACCGGAATCCGGAAAGGGTTTTGCATATGGAATCGAGAGTCGCAGTGATTGCGATTATCGTGGAGGACAGCAGCTCAGCGGTCAGCATCAATGCGCTGCTGCACGAGTACGATCAGTATATCATCGGGCGCATGGGGATTCCCTACCGCTCAAAGGGAATCAGCATCATCAACATTGCGATTGATGCGCCGCAGGATGCGATCAACCGCCTCGCAGGCGGCATCGGCAGACTCAGCGGTGTCAGCGCAAAAACCGTCTATGCACCGGCAAGGACGCCGGAAAACTGAATTACAATACGCTTTCTTCTGATGCCAAAACACAGCGCACGCTGTCTTGCGGCAAAAGTACGTGAAGCGGACGCTGCCGGAAACCACAGTGCCGCCGTATGTTCTTTTTCGGAAGAAGATACGGCTTTTTTGCGTCCGCAGAAAGGAAATCAACATGATTAAAATTGCGATCTACGGCAAGGGCGGCATCGGCAAATCGACGATCTCGGGCAATCTTTCGGCGGAGTTTGCCGCGCGCGGTCTGCGTGTCATGCAGATCGGGTGCGACCCGAAGGCGGATTCCACCGCGCTGCTGCATCACGGCAGCCGCATCCCGACCGTTCTGCAGCTTGAACGCGAAAAGGGGAACAAAATCGCGCTCGAGGATATCGTCACCGTCAGCGAGAGCGGCGTGATCTGCGTGGAGGCAGGCGGTCCGGTACCCGGTGTCGGGTGCGCGGGCAGAGGCATCATCAATGCGCTCGAGACGCTCAAAAAGCTCGGTGCCTACGAGAAATATCAGCCGGACATTGTGCTCTATGACGTCCTCGGCGATGTGGTCTGCGGCGGATTTTCCATGCCGATGCGCAAGGGCTACGCCGACAGGGTGTTCGTGGTCACATCCGGCGAGAAAATGGCGCGCTATGCTGCGGCGAATATCTGCATGGCGGTGCAGAATTTTCAGGGGCGCGGCTATGCCTCGCTCGGCGGTCTGATTCTCAACTGCCGGAATGTCCCCGAGGAGCAGAAGCTGACGGAGGAACTCGCGGCGGATTTTGATACCAAGATCATCGGGACGGTTGCACGCTCGCAGGAGATTCAGCAGGCGGATGCAGAGGGCGTGCCGTTCATCCTGCAATATCCGCGATGTCAGGCGGCGGAGCAGCTCAGGGCGCTTGCCGATGCGATGCTGAAAGAATGTGAGGCGTGATGATGCAGCAGCTTGAAAAACCGCCTGTCTGCCGCATTGCGGACGCCGATCCGAACGGCGCATTTGCCTCGGGACTGGAATACAATCCGCCGGTGCGCGGCATGTGGAATATTGTCCATATGGGCATGCTCGTGCCGGAGGCGCATCAGGTCTATGCGTGCGCGCAGGGATGTCTGCGCGGCGTCATCCTCACGGCGGCGGAGATGAATCTGCTCGACCGCCTGAGCTGGATCTCGCTGACCGAGGAGGATATGTTCAACGGCACGCTGGAAACCAGTCTGGTCGAGGGCGTCAGTGAAATCATTGAGAAGATCGGGTTTCATCCGCCGATGATCCCGCTGTTTCTGAGCTGTATGCATCTGTTTGCGGGCTGCGATTTCGACGGCGTGCTCGCGGATCTCAGCGAACGCTATCCCGATATCACCTTTGTCGATTGTTACATGACGCCGACCATGCGCACAACGATCTCGCCGGTCGCGCAGTGCAGCAGGCAGCTTTATATGGGACTGAAACCGCTGCCGCAGAATCCGCGGTCTGTCAGTATCATCGGCTGCGACCGCCCGACGGATGAGAATTCGGAGCTGATCCGGATTCTGCGCGGCGCCGGTCTGACGCTGCGGGATCTGCCGCTTTGCAAAACCTATGAGGACTATCTGCAAATGGCGGAGAGCCGGCTGAATATCGCCTATCTGCCGACGGCGCATGCGGCGCTTGATGCACTCGGGGAGAAGCTCGGGATTCCGCAGATTTATCTGCCTGCACGTTTTGATTTTGACGGCCTGCGCGAAAACTACCGGCTGCTCTGCGAAACGCTCGGGCTTGCGCTGCCGGATTTTGCTGCAGAGGAGCAGGCTGCCGGTGCGGCGCTCCGTGCGGCAAAACAGGTGATCGGCGATACGGCGGTCGCAATCGACTACACCGCTGTCACAAGACCGTTCGAGCTTGCAAAGCTGCTCTGCTCATACGGTTTCCGCGTGAAGCATATCATCGCGGATGCGGCAGGCGAGGACGGCGAAGCGTTTGCGTGGCTGCAGGAGCATCAGCCGGAGATACAGCTCTGGTCGCCGACCAATGTCAACATGCTGCATCAGCATGAGAAGGCGGCAGAGCCGGTGCTTGCCGTCGGGCAGAAGGCTGCCTATTATTTTGCAACCGACCGTTTTGTCAATTTTGTGGTCAACGGCGGCTATTACGGCTTTGCAGGCATCCGCGCAATTGCGGAGCTGATGCAGGACGCTTTTCTGAATCCGAAGGATCGCAGACCGCTGCTGCGGCACAAAGGCTACGGCTGCGATTCCTGTTTACTCGCATAAGGGGGCATAGGCATGATCGGGCTTGGAACGATCATCAACAGTGCGGCGATCGTCGCAGGCGGACTTTCCGGACAGCTGATCGGAAAGCTGTTCCGCAGGGAGCAGCAGGATGCGCTGACGAAAGCCTGCGGCGTCAGTGTATTGTTTATCGCGCTCTCCGGCGCCATGCAGGGGATGCTGCATATTGACGGCGGCGCGCTCATCAGCGGAAAATCCATGCTGGTGGTGCTGTGTCTGGCGCTCGGAACGGTCATCGGGGAGCTGATCGGGATTGAACGTGGCTTTGAGCACTTCGGCGAATGGCTCAAGCGCAGGACCGGCAACAGCGGCGATCCGCAGTTTGTCAATGCGTTTGTCACCGCGTCGCTGACGGTTTGCATCGGGGCGATGGCGATTGTCGGCGCCATTCAGGACGGCGTCTCCGGCGATTATTCAACGCTTGCGGTCAAATCCGTGCTTGACCTGATTATTGTCGCGGTGATGACATCCTCGATGGGAAAGGGCTGCGCGTTTTCTGCGATTCCGATTTTTCTGTTTGAGGGCGGCATCACGCTGCTTGCAAGGCTGATCGCGCCGCTGATGACCGAGACTGCAGAAGCGTATCTCTCGCTGATCGGCTCGATTCTGATTTTCTGCGTCGGGCTGAATCTCGTGTGGGGCAAAAAGATCCGCGCGGCGAATATGCTCCCCGCGGTGCTCCTTGCGGTACTCGCGGCGTATCTGCCTGTAAACTGGTGAGGGCTCGGCTTGTGATGATTGATCTTGTGCCCTCGCGCACGTTGTCCCGGCTTTGCAGGGGAACGCAGGAAATCCGCCGGAGCACATGCCTTGCGAAAATTGCATGATATATAACGCAAGAAAACATGTGATTTTCTATGTTCAAAATGGGATTCTTAAGGGATAGCATCCCTTAAGCAGGGGTTTGGGGACAGCGTCCCCATTATCAATCCGCCGGAGGCACTTTATTGACAGACTGAAGCGGTATCTGCCGCCGGATATAAAGGAACTTATATGAAACAAACAGCGAAAATTATTCCGTGCTATGCGGCTGATACATCGGGCGTGTGCGCGGCACTCTATGAGCTCGGCGGCATGATCGCGGTGCACGATGCCTCCGGCGTCAACTCGACCTACGCAACCCACGATGAACCGCGCTGGGAGACAGTGCAGTCCATGATCTATGTCTCCGGACTGACCGAGCTCGATGCAATTCTCGGCAACGATGAAAAATTCATCGCGGACGTTGTCTCTGCGGCTGCGGATCAGAAACCGCGGTTTATAGCGGTCTGCGGCTCGCCCATGCCGATGATGATCGGTGTGGATTTCGACGCAGTCGCGATGGAGATCGAACAGCGCAGCGGCATCCGGACATTTCCGCTGCACACAAACGGGATGCATGCCTACTCTGCGGGCGCTTCTGAGGCGCTGCTGGAAATCGCACAGGAATATGTCCTGCCGCAGACGGAGAAAACCGCAAACGGCGTCAATATCCTCGGTGCACTGCCGCTCGATTTCGGCAATCCGCAGGAGATGCTCAGCATCCGGACATGGCTCAAAGAAAACGGCTTTTCCGTGATCTCCTGCTTTGCAATGGGCGATTCGCTTGAGACGCTCGCACAGGCGGGGAAAGCCGCGGTCAATCTGGTGGTATCCTACAGCGGACTTGCAGCGGCGGAATATCTGTATAACTGCTTCGGGATTCCGTATGTCTGCGGCGTGCCGACCGGTACGGCGTTTGCGCAGAAGCTCGCGGCGGCGCTCCATGCTGCGGCGGAAAGCGGTCAGCCGGAGATGCCGTGTACATATCGCGGCGGGAACGGCAGAACGGTCGCGGTGATCGGCGAGAATATCACCGGCGGCTCGCTTGCAGCGCAGCTCGGGAGCATCGGCTGTGATGCAAAACTGATCTGCCCACTGCCGCATGCGGAACATCTGCTCGCGGCAGGCGATTCGGACGCATCCGCAGAGGAGGAGATCGAGCGCTGCCTTGCACAGATGCAGCCCAGCGCGGTCATAGCCGATCCGCTTTACCGCTTCATCCTGCCGAAAACGGCAAAGCATATCGGATTGCCGCATTATGCGTTCTCCGGCAGATGCTTTGAAACACAAATGCCCGATCTCACCGGAAACCGGTTTGATCTCTGGCTGCAAAATCAGACGGACAAAGAGGGAGCAATATGATTAAACTTGCGATATACGGAAAGGGCGGCATCGGCAAATCGACCTGCACGGCGAATCTTGCGGCGGCGTTTGCGATGCGCGGCAAAAAGGTCATTCAGATCGGCTGCGATCCCAAGGCGGATTCGACAATCAACCTGCTCGGCGGTGTACCGGTCACGCCTGTCATGGATTATCTCCGCGACCACGATGACGAACCCGATCAGCTTGAACAGATTTCACAGCGCGGCTTCGGCGATATTCTCTGTATTGAGACGGGCGGTCCGACACCGGGACTCGGCTGCGCAGGACGCGGCATCATCACAACATTCAGCCTGCTCAATGAGCTGCGGCTCTTTGAACGATGTCAGCCGGATGTGGTGCTTTATGATGTCCTCGGCGATGTGGTCTGCGGCGGTTTTGCGGCACCGATCAGAGAGGGTTACGCGGAGCAGGTGCTGATTGTCACCTCGGGCGAGAAAATGGCGCTCTATGCCGCGAACAATATCAACAATGCCGTCAAAAACTTTGAGGACAGAAGCTATGCGAAAGTCCGCGGCATCATCATGAACCGGCGCAATGTCACCGATGAGGAAGCGAAGGTACGGGCGTTTGCGGAATCCGCAGGGCTCGAGATCGCGGCGGATATTCCGCGCTCCGATGATATCACAAAGTACGAGGATATGGGCAAAACCGTGATTGAGGGCGATCCGGCATGCGAGACCGCAAAGCGGTTCTTTGCGCTGGCGGATCTGCTCATTGCGGAGGACGAAAAGCGGTAACACAGAAAGGAACGCAGCATGGACGAGCGGATCAGGGCGGCAAAGCAGGGCTTTGAACAGAGCTTTGCTTCCGGCACTTTCTATAACCGGCAGACGCAGGATGAACAGCATTTGCAGCAGATTCTCGCGCTTCTGCCGTTCCGGAGCGGCATGCATATTCTGGATCTCGGAACGGGAACCGGCTATCTGGCTTTCCCGATCGCGGAGATGCATCCGGAAATCACCGTCACCGGACTCGATATTGTCGAAACCGCGCTGGATGTCAACCGCGAAAAAGCAGCGCAGGAGCAGCTTTCCAATCTGCGCTTTGTGACCTATGACGGCACGCGGTTCCCCTTTGCAGACGGTACGTTTGATCTGGTTATATCGCGCTATGCGCTGCATCATTTTCCGGATATCCGCGGCAGCATTGCCGAAATCAGCAGGGTACTGACAGCGGAGGGCTGCTTCTTTCTCTCCGATCCTGCGCCGAATGAAGATGATCCGGAACGGTTCGTCGATGCGTTCATGCGGATGAAGCCGGACGGGCATATCCGGTTTTATACATGCACGGAATGGGACATGCTTTGCGGCGAACGGCATATGCAGAGGATCGGCGGATTTGAAAGCAGAATCCGGTTCCCGCGAAAGTACAGCGCCGCCTATGACGCATTGCTGAGACAGTATCCGGATGCTGTCGCCGAAAGCTATGAGATTCAGAAGACCGGCGATGAAATCCTGATTACGGAGCAGGTCAGCAATCTGCTGTATCAGAAGCAGAAATGAGGAGAAGTATCATGCATGAAAATGTGGCTGCACTTCTGAAGCTCGGCAGAATCCCGGCGGACGAAATATCCGCTGAACTGTTTGAGCAATATGATACACTGCTGCAAACGGCGGATGCGCTGACTTATGAGGACGCGGCAGCACTGATGTCACTTTTCTCGGACGGCGATTCAGATGATATATCCGACGAAAGCAATGATCTGAACTGGGCGCTGCTGCATGCTGTCGAAACGGTTTATGCAGCGGAGCCTGCGCGGTATCAGGCGCTGATCGGACAATGCGGCAGCGCGGCATGGAAGGCACTTCTGCAAACAAGACTGGATAATGCGCTGAAAAAGTAAGGAAACAATGAACATGAACAACGCATATTTTATCACGGCGGCAGCGCTTGCGGAGCGCGGCTTTGCCGATCTGCCGGAGGAGCTGAATTCGGCAAAGCACATGATCTACAGCTCACCGGCAACCCTCGATTATAATTCTCCCGGCGCAAAGGGATTCGGCGTCAAACGCGCGGGACTTGCAATCCCCGGCTCTGTGATGCTGCTGGTCGCACCGGGCTGCTGCGGACGCAATACCGCGCTGCTCAACGAACTCGGCTACAGCGAGCGCTTTTTCTATCTGATGCTCGATGATACTGATATCGTCACAGGGCGCTATCTCAAAAAAATCCCGAAGGCATGCGCGGAGCTGCTCGAAGAATGCGAAACGCCGCCCTCTGCGGTTGTGATCTGCATCACCTGCGTCGATGCGCTGCTCGGCACGGATATGGAGCGTGTCTGCCGGAGCTGCGAGGAGATGACCGGCGTCGCGACAATCCCCGCATATATGTACGCGCTGACGCGGGAGAAGCGCCTGCCGCCGATGGCACTCGTGCGCAAATCGGTGTATTCGCTGCTCAAGCCGCAGAAGCGCATCTCCACCGCCTGCAATCTGCTCGGATTTTTCTCCGCGCTTGAGGACGGCTGCGAGCTCTATGATCTGCTGCGGTCTGCCGGCATCCGGACGATCGGCGAGATCGGGCGATGTCAGACATTTGACGAATATGCGGCACTTTCCAAGGCGAATTTCAATCTCGTGCTCAATGCGGAGACGCGCCACGCCGCGCAGGATATGCAGGAGCGGCTCGGCATCCCGTTCATCGAGCTGACGCGGCTTTACCGTCTGGACAAGATCCGCAATCAGTACCGGCTGCTCGGGCAGGCGATCGGAGCGGAACTCGATGATGCGGCGTATTATGATGCGGCACAGGAAAAAATCACGCAGTTCCGTGAAAAATACGGCGCACTGCGCTTTGCGGTCGGCGAATGTCTGAATGCGGACAGCTTTGAGCTCGCACTCGCGCTGACGGAATACGGATTCCGCGTGCCGGAGATTTACGGCACAGTCGGCGAGCGCAATTTTGTGTTTATCAAGCGGCTTGCGGCGGTCTCGCCGGAAACGCGCATTTACTCGAATCTTTCGCCGACCATGCTGACCTACCGCCGCGAGACAGAGATCGACGCGGTCATCGGCAATGATGCAATGTACTATCACAGAGATCTGCCCGGCATCGGCTTTCAGGAGGAGGCGCAGCCCTTCGGTTATCGCGGCGTGACGCTGCTCTTTGAAAAGCTCGGTGCGGCACTTTCGGAGGAATAATAATATGGCAAACTGGAAACCAAAGGAATATTATACAATCACACTCGACGGCATCTCGGTCAGAAAGCTCGGCGGCTTGCTGCGCGAAACGCTCGGCATGAGCGGGGAGACGGTGGCGCGTTCGCATTTTTATGCGGCGGAAAAGGGCGATTTCACATACTCCGATGCGCTGGATCTGGATGCATATTTTGCAGAACGCCGCAGCGCAACGGTGCATATGAAAACAGTCCGGTTTGACCGCGCATACCGCGAGGGAACATGTCTGATTTACGCATACGGCAGCAAGGCACAGCTCGAATGCGACATCGAAGAACGGGATTTTGATACGAAAAAAATGCAGGAGCTGCAGGCATGGCTGCAGGATCAGGTGCATGAAGGCATCGCAGAATATGTCAGTATCAGCTATACTTCAGATAACAAGCCGCTGTTTGAATACAAAGAAGGAGCGATGCCATGAGCCGCCTGCTGACGCATCTTTCGCCCTTAGCGCCCGATGATTCCGGCGCATGCGGCGTGTTCTATGAGCTCGGCGGCATCACGGTGATCTGCGATGCGGGCGGCTGTGCGGGCAATGTCTGCGGATTTGACGAGCCGCGCTGGCACGAGAAATCCTCGGCGCTGTTCAGTGCAGGTCTGCGCGATATGGACGCAATCCTCGGCAGAGATGAGCTGCTGATCCGCAAGCTCACGAAAATCACGGAGCAGGTTCCGGCAGCGTTCACGGCGATCGTCGGGACACCCGTTCCGGCGGTCATTGCGACGGATTATCAGGCGCTCAAACGCATGGCGGAAAAGAAAACCGGCTTGCCGTGCATCACCGTCGAAACGGACGGAACCCGCGGCTATGATTTCGGTGAAATGCTCAGCTATTCGCGGCTTTTCCGCACATTTGCGAAGGAGCAGTATCCGGTGAAAGCGGGCAAATGCGGCGTGCTCGGCGCAACGCCGCTGAACACCAGTCTGACGCGCGCGGACAGCATCATCGCGGCAGTGCGGGCGCAGGGATATGAGCAGGTTGTCTGTTTCGGACTGGACAGCGGTCTGGATGAGATTTGCCGTGCATCGGAATGTACGCATCTGCTTGTAATTTCGCCGTCCGGACTGAAAGCGGCGGAGTATCTGCACGAGAAATTCGGCACGCCGTTTTCGGTCGGATATCCGGTTCTGCCGGAGGATGTGACGGCGCGCGCGAAGGCACTTTCCGGCAAACGTGTCCTGATCGCGCATCAGCAGTTTGCCGCGAATGCACTGCGCAATATCGTTACAAATTGCGAGGTGCACTGCGGGACATGGTTCATGCACGATGCGCGTTACGAATCTGACGGAGATTTTGCATTCCGCGATGAGGAAGGGTTCCGTCAGGCGGCAGAGTCTATGGATGCTGTCATCGCCGACCCGATGCTGCGGCGCGCCGTACCCTGTTTCCGCGGCGAATGGATTGACTTCCCGCACTACGCCGTCAGCGGCTCTGCAAAGTGGTAAAAAGTATGGATATACGTAAAAAATCACTCAACGAAATCTACGGCTTGGAGCCGATGAAACCGGCGCTCAATACCTATGTGCTCCGGACGGCGGCGCGTGCCATGCGGCTGCCGCTCAAGGATTTGTCCGCAGAGGAAATCCGGCTGCTGATCGGACAAAAGGTCGGGCTGCGGTATCTGCTGCCGCTTGCGATTGAGATTCTGCAGAAGAATCCGCTGAAGCAGGCGAGTCTCTTTCCGGGCGATCTGCTCGAGGTCTGCAGACGTCTGGAACCCGCGGACTGGCACGAGAATCCGACGGAGCTGCGTGCTTTTCGGGATATCCTGAAAGCCGCGGAATCGAAAACGGTCACAGAATTTGCAACGCCCTGCGGTGTGCTGCGGTTCAGCGATGATCAGGGCAATATTCTTTCATTTCAGATCCGGCAGGAGATCTGGGAGCAGAAAGCTGCTGTCTATGATGATATTGCGGAAGAATGGGTACCGCTGGATGCGCAGAATCAGTATACAGTGCGCATAGCAGCGGGTGACCTGACGGTCGGCACTGAATATGTCATGCGTCTCCACGGTGGTTACAATTACACATACGGCGACAGTGACGAATGCGCAATTGCAAGCCTTGTCACGGCAGATAACGTGACGCTCAGTCTCGGCGCCTGCGATCTTAATGAGGATGAAAAGAACCGTCAGGCGGTGCCGGATATTGTGAACGGCGAACGTCGGGGCTGGCACTATCCGGATGCATTTGATACATCAGAAATGCGCGGATACTTGCTTTTTGTGCTGCCGGACTGGTCGGGCTACCGTTTCCGGCTGCTGGACGGTACAGTGCCGGAAATTCAGTTCCGGCTTGCGTGGACAGCACATACGGTTGAGCACGCCGCACCGGATGACTACGGTGCGGTAACGAACTGGACGATCATATAACGGAGGATACAATGGAACAGTTCATGCCGGTGATCCGTGAGATCACAGAGGAGGATTTTGATGCGCTGATGCAGTTATACACGCATCTGCATGACAATCCGATACCGGAGAAATGTGACGAAGTTGCCGCTGTCTGGCGTCAGATTCTTCACGATCCCGCGCATCACATTGTTGTCGCGGAGATTGCAGGAAAAATAGTATCATCTTGCGTTTGCGTGATCGTTCCGAATCTGACACACAATCAGCGCCCCTACGCGCTCATCGAGAACGTTGTGACGCATGCAGATTACCGCAAGCGCGGTCTGGCAAGCGCCTGTCTGGAATTTGCAAAAAAGCTCGCGCAGCGCGAGAACTGTTACAAGCTCATGCTGATGACCGGCGCGAAGGATGAGCCGACCCTGCATTTTTATGAGCAGGCAGGCTATAACCGGACGGACAAAACGGCGTTTATCCAGTGGCTCTGATATGAGCAAGAAAAGACAAATTTCAAGCGGAGGTGAACCGGCTGCATGACGGTACAATATCATATTTACGGCATCGTGCAGGGCGTCGGGTTCCGCCCGTTTACAGCGGTGACGGCGGCGCGGTTCGGCATCCGCGGAACGGTCGCGAACAAGGGCTCCTATGTCGAGATTATCGCGCAGGGTGAGCAGGATGCACTGGACGCATTTGCCTCGGAGATCCGGAATCATCCGCCGGAACGCGCGATGATCCTTGCGATGGACAGCGAGCCGCTCGATGATGTCGCAGAGCATCCTGATTTCGACGCATTTACGATCATTGAGAGTGAAAAGGAATACGGCGATATCTTCGTTTCACCGGATATCGCGACCTGCGATCAGTGCCGCACGGAGCTCTTTGATCCGCACAACCGGCGGTATCTGCACCCGTTCATCAACTGTACGCAGTGCGGTCCGCGGCTGACAATTCTTGACACAATGCCCTATGACCGCGAGCGCACGAGTATGCATGAATTCCCGATGTGCAAAGCCTGCGATGCAGAGTATCATGACCCCGAAACGCGGCGCTTTGATGCGCAGCCGAACTGCTGCAATGACTGCGGTCCTGCGGTGTATGTAATTGGTACAAAATTGCGCGGCGGCGATGCGATCACGGCGGTGCGCAAAGCGATCATGGAGGGCAAAATCGCGGCGGTCAAGGGCATCGGCGGGTTTCATCTCTGCTGTGATGCGAAGAATCCGGATGCCGTGCGGCGGCTGCGTGAACGCAAACATCGCCCGATGAAACCGTTTGCGGTCATGATGAAAGATGCCGAAACGGCGGAGCGCGAATGCATTTTGCAGGACGGTCAGCGCGGGATGCTGACCGGCTGGCAGAAGCCGATTCTGTTGCTCGAAAAGCGTCCGCAGATGTCAATTTGTGACGATATTGCGCCGGATAACCGCACAGTCGGCGTGATGCTGCCCTACGCACCGGTGCAAATGCTGCTTTTTGATTATCCGGACGGCATCGCGATGACCGACTGCCTTGTCATGACAAGCGGAAACGCGCGCGGCGCACCGATCTGCCGGAGCGACGGGGACGCGGTTAAAGAGATCGGCGATTTCTGCGACCTGATCCTCTCGCACAACCGTAAAATCCGCCTGCGCGCGGACGATTCGGTCTGCGACTGGCTCGCCGGAAAGCCCTATATGATCCGGCGCTCGCGCGGGTTTGCGCCGCTGCCCGTGATGATTCCGAAGAAGCGGCACCGGCAGGTGCTTGCGATCGGCGGCGAGCTGAAAAACACGTTCTGCATCGCGAAGGGCGGGCTGCTTTACGCATCGCCGTTTGTCGGGGATATGGCGGACATCCGGACGGTGCAGGCGCTGCGCGAATCGGTTGACCGGATGTGCGGTCTGCTCGAGGCGGCGCCGGAGCTGATTGTCTGCGACATGCACCCGATGTACAACACGGTGACAGTCGCGCAGGAAATCGCGCAGGAGCGCGGAATTCCGTTGATTCAGGTGCAGCATCACTATGCGCATATCCTCGCGTGCATGGCGGAGAATGATGTCACCGGCAGAGTGCTCGGGCTGAGCCTTGACGGCACCGGCTACGGCACCGACGGTACGATCTGGGGCGGCGAGCTGCTGCTCTGTGATGCATCCGGATTTGAGCGGCTCGGCTCAGTGCAGCCGTTCACGCAGACCGGCGGCGACCTTTCCGCGAAGGAGGGCTGGCGCATCGCGGCGGCGCTTTTGCGGGATGCTGATCCGGATGCGGCGCAGGAGATCTGCGAGCGGCTCGGCGTGTGCAGCGCGCAGGAATACACGGTGCTCGGCAATATGGCGCGCATGGGCGTCAACAGTGTGCAGTCCACGAGCTGCGGGCGTATTTTCGACGCTGTTTCTGCGATTCTGGGGATTCGCCGCGCAGTGACATTCGAGGGCGAAGCATCCACCGCGCTGATGTATGAAGCGGAGCGGTATGCGGCGGCGCACGGCGATATTGCCTGCGAACTGCCTGCGGAGATCATCTGCGAAAACGGCAGCATCACGATGCAGACAACCGTGCTTGCTGCGGAGATTGCAAAGCGGTATCTCGATGACTGCAAGCCCGAAAACCGGCAGTATCTTGCATATCAGTTTCATGCGGCGCTTGCGGATATGCTCTGTCAGTCATGTCTGAAAATGCGCGCAGATACGAATATATCCACATGCGCACTCAGCGGCGGCGTGTTTCAGAACCGTCTGCTGGCGCGGATGTGCCGCGAACAGTTATCCGCCGCCGGATTCAACGTTCTGCTGCACAGCCTGATTCCGCCGAATGACGGCGGCATCTGCATCGGGCAGGCGATGTACGGCGCATATTATGAAGGAGGCAGCGTATGATCGGCAAAACAGTGACAGTGACGGTTGACCGTCCGCTCGGGAGCGCACATCCGGATTATCCGGAGATGATCTACCCGGTCAACTACGGCTATATTGAGGGCATCATGGCGCCGGACGGCGAGGAACAGGATGCCTATATCCTCGGCGTTTCGCAGCCGGTGGAGCGGTTCACCGGCAGAATCATCGCGATTGTCCGCCGCGCGGATGATGTCGAGGAAAAGTGGGTGGTCTGTCCGGAGGGACAGCATTTTACAAAGCAGGAGATTGCGGAGCTGATCCGCTTTCAGGAACAATATTTTCAGTCTGAAATTTTGATGGAGGTATAACTATGTGTGTCGGATTATCTGCAAGAGTTGTGAGAGTTGAGGAAGGCACCGCGCTGATCGACGCGAGCGGTGCACAGAGAGAGATCAGTGCAGGCGTGCTCGATGATCTCGAACCGGGCGATTTCGTCATGGTGCATGCGGGTGTCGCGATCGCGAAGATCACGGAGGACGATGAAGCCGAGGCGGATGAAGTCATGGAGGACCTGCTGTGAACGAGAGTGCAAAGCGCGCAAGAGATATCATCACCGGATACAGCGGCAGACCGCTCCGGATCATGGAGGTCTGCGGTACGCATACGCATGAGATTTTCCGGCTCGGACTGCGCAGACTGCTGCCGCCGCAGATCGACCTGATCTCCGGACCGGGATGTCCGGTCTGCGTGACGGCGGTCGGCTTCATTGACGAGGCAATCTGGCTTGCGCTCGAAAAGGGATGCATTATCTGCACATTCGGCGACCTGATCCGCGTCCCCGGCACAGAGATGAGCCTTGCCGGTGCGCGTGCAAAGGGCGCGGAGATTCGGCCGGTGTATTCACCGCTCGATGCCGTAGAGCTTGCAAAGGAGCATCCGGAGCGGCAGGTTGTGTTTCTTGCCGTCGGATTCGAGACGACAACGCCCTCTGCATGTCTTGCGGCGAAGCAGGCGAAAGAGGCGGGGCTCAGCAATTTCTCGCTGCTGACGGCGAACAAAACGATGCCGAATGCCTATCAGGCGCTTGTCGGCTCGGCAGATGCGTTTCTTTATCCGGGACATGTCAACGCGATCACCGGCAACGGAACCTGCATCAAACTCTGCGAGGAACAGGGCGTATCCGGCGTTGTTGCGGGATTCACCGCGAGTGAACTGCTGACGGCGCTTGCGGTGACGATCAAGCTGCTTGATGAGGGCAAGCCGTTCTTCCGCAACTGCTATCCGCGTGTGGTCAAGGACGAGGGCAATCCGGCGGCAATCCGCATGATGCAGGAGGTCATGGAGCCCTGCGACAGCGAATGGCGCGGGCTCGGGATGATTCCCGGCTCCGGCATGAAGCTGCGTGCGGAATATGCGGATTTCGATGCGCGGATTAAATTTGATATGCCGCAGATCACGGGCAAACCGAATCCGGCGTGCCGCTGCGGTGATGTGCTGCAGGGCAAAATCCGCCCCTGCGACTGCAAGGTATTCGGCAAGGGCTGCACGCCGCTGCATCCGGTCGGCGCATGCATGGTCTCCGATGAGGGCGCCTGCGCCGCGTATTATCAGTACAGCTGAACAGGAGGAAACTATGAGACTGGACGGCTTTGGACTGTTCGTCGAGGATATGGGCAGAATGATCCGCTTTTACAGGGATGTCCTCGGCTTTGCAATCAAAGAGGATGAGGATACTTCCAACGTCTACCTTATCAAGGACGGAACACTGTTTCTGCTTTACGGCAGAAAGGATTTTGAGCAGATGACAAACCGGAAATATCAGTATCTCAAAGGGCTGAACGGGCATTTTGAGCTCGCGCTGTATGTGGACACATTCGATGAGGTCGATGCCGAATATGCGCGTGTTGTCGGAATGGGCGCGGAGCCGGTTCTTCCGCCGGTCACCGAGCCGTGGGGACAGCGCACCTGCTATATTGCGGATCCCGAGGGCAATCTGATTGAGATCGGTTCATTCAATAAACCGTTTGCCCATTGATCCGGAAAGGGGAATACATGGATTCGATTTATAACCGCAGAAGCATCCGGAAGTATCTGCCGCAGATGCCGGAGAAATCCCTGATCGACGAGATCATCCGCGCAGGCATTGCCGCGCCCTCTGCAAAGAACCGGCAGCCGTGGAGATTTGTTGTGTTTACGGAGCAGGCAAAGACGGAACTGCTCCGCGAAATGGAGAAAGGTCTGCGCCGCGAGCTCGAGGGCGAGGCGCTGCTGCCGGAGGTGCGCGGCGGTCTTGCAGATGCGTTCCACACCATGCAGATCATGCACAAGGCGCCGGTGCTGATTCTCGTGCTGAATCCGGATGCAGGCTCGCCGTTTGAGCCGCAGAATCCGGTTTCGCGCTTTGCGGAGATTGCAGATACGCTTTCGATCGGCGCGGCGGTGGAGAATATGCTGCTGAAAGCGGCGGCGCTCGGGCTCGGCACGCTCTGGATTGCGAACACCTGCTTTGCCTATCCGGAGCTGACGGCATATCTCAAAACGGATGCGCAGCTTGTCTGCGCGGTTTCGCTTGGATATCCCGACGAAGCACCGGCGGCGCGTCCGCGGAAAACGCCGGAAGAAGTCACGGAATACCGTGCATGACCAAAGAATACAGCGAGGTGAAACAATGGAACCGCATGATTATATTGTCACGAAGATCGGCGGCGATTACGCCTATCTGCAGCAGACCGATGCAGAGGGCGCAGAGCCGTTTCAGGTTGCAATGGCGCTGCTGCCGCCCGAAACAGATATCGGGACAAAGCTGCGCGGCTTTATGGGTATGTTTGAAGTGATCGACTGATAAAGCAGATTGACGTCAGCCGGAGCAGAGAAATGCGGCGCACAAAATAGATGCCGGCACTGCCGGCTGGGCATGTTTGAAGTGATTGACTGATGAGCAGACCAAAATAAAAGTTTTGGTCGAGCTTTTTCAAAAGCTCGCAGGTTTCCAAAGGGCGGCGCCCTTTGGTCGCACTCCGCAGAGTGCGAAATGCCCCTGCGCAAGGAGCTCCGCAGGGGTGAATTTCAAAAAGCATCCAGTGGATGCTTTTTGAGAGAGGGGAGCCCTGCGATAGAGGGCTCCCCTGAGTGAATTGCAGCGCAATTCACAGATTGCCACAGCTGCGAATTGAGAGGGCAGAGCCCAATGAAAATAATCGCGAAGTGATACATATGACGAGCCGGATGCCGGCTGATTGTAAAGGAGTATAAAAAATGAATGATCGTACAGTTACGCTTGCGCACGGCGCGGGCGGCACACAGACAAACGAGCTGATTGACAGCGTATTCAAGGCGCATTTTGCAAACCCGATGTTCACGGGCGATGATGCAGCCGTTCTGCCGCAGATCAGCGGAAAAATCGCGACTTCCACAGACGGCTTCATCGTTTCGCCGTGGAAGTTCAACGGCGGCAACATCGGCAAGCTGTCGATCTGCGGCACGGTCAACGATCTTTCCTGCATGGGTGCAAAGCCGATGTATCTGACCTGCGCATTCGTCATTGAGGAGGGCTTCTCAATGGATGCGCTCGAGGAGATTGCATCCGCGATGGAGAAAACCGCCGCAGAGGTCGGCGTGCGCATTGTCGCGGGTGATACAAAGGTCGCGGGCAAGGGGCAGTGCGACGGCGTGTTCATCACCACAACCGGCATCGGCGAGATCATGCCGCAGGCGCATACATCCGGCACACTTGCAAAGCCCGGCGATGCAGTCATCGTGACGGGCGATGTCGGGCGGCACGGATGTACCATTCTGATCGCGCGCAATGATTTCGGCATTGAATCCGATGTGGATAGTGACTGCGCACCGCTCTGGGGCACGGTGCAGTCGCTCTATGATGTCACCGATGAAATCCATGTCATCCGCGATGCAACACGCGGCGGCGTCGGCACAGTGCTCTATGAGATCGCAGGACAGAGCGGCGTCGGCATCCGTCTGGATGCGGCAAGCGTTCCGGTCGATCCGCGCGTCAGGGGCGTCTGCGGCATGCTCGGTCTGGAGCCGCTGTATCTTGCCTGCGAGGGCAGACTGGTCATTTTCGCACCGCAGGCACATGCGGAGGCGATTGTCGCAAAGCTGCGCGAGGGTAAATATTCGCAGAACGCCGCGATCATCGGCACAGTGACCGCTGAGGACGCGGGCAAGGTCATCATGGAGACCGAGATCGGCACGCAGACCATTCTGCCGCAGCCGAAGGGCGAGCTGCTGCCGCGAATCTGCTGAATCTGAAAATTCGTCCGGAGAGGTTGACAATTTCGCGCTTTCGTGGTAAAATAGCTGTATATAGATAGATGAAAGAAAGCGGTGACTGTTTTTATGCTGCATCTGCACAGACGCACGCTCCTCCGGGGCGCCGTGTTTGCTGCTGTGATCTGTCTGACGGGCTGCGGCCTTGAGGACTCCTCTGCAACGGAGGACCGTCTCGAGGAGGTAACGCTGCTGTCAGAGGAGCAAACCACAACAACCGCCGGGACAACTGCGACTGTAACCACTTCAACTTCTGCCGCAACATCTGCGACGACCGAAGCCACTACGACCACTGTCACAACGACTGCTGCAACGGAGGCGACGGCGCCCGTAACGATCGGCGAGCTCCCCGTGATTCCGACAACGCCTGCCGTTGTGGATATCACACCGGATGCGCACGGTCTGACGGCGGAGGACTATGCCTTCCTGCATGATACGGTGTTCGTCGGGGACAGTATCTGCAGCGGCCTGCGCGTTTACGGCATTCTGCCGGATGACAATGTGGTTGCCAAGGGCTGTGTCGGCGCACGGAATATATTTGAATACACCTTCGATGTCCGCGGAAACGAGTTCGGCGTCGCCTATGCGCTGACCGTTCTCAAACCGCGCTACATCGTCTTTTCTATGGGCATGAACGATGTCAATATGACAACGCCGGATGTCTACTGCCAGAACTATGATTTTCTGCTGAAAACCATCCGCAGCGTCATGCCGGATTCGGTGTTCTTTGTCGCTTCGGTGACACCGATCACCGCGGATGCCACGTTCAGCACGAACCAGAAGATCGAGACACTGAACCAGACGCTCCGCGAGCATCTCGCCGGAACATCCACCGGATTTGTCGATGTTGCATCGAATCTGAAAACATGGGACGGTTCGCTGAATCCTGCCTATAACGGCGGCGACGGCGTGCATCTTGCGCCGGAGGCGTACTATGTCTACTTGAATCAGGTCTGCGATCAGCTTGTCGATACGAAAACCGTCGGCGGCTATGCAGACGGCATTGCCTATGGCTGGGCAAAGGGCTGAACCGGAAACATAAAAGAACCGCTGTATGCAGAAAGCTTGCTGCATACAGCGGTTTTTGTTTTTATGTTATGCTGAAGGTTCCTCTGCGGGCGTCTGAGCTGCTTCGCCCTCGGGTTCCGGCGCATCCGCAGCATCTTTGTGCGCGATATCAATGCGCAGGACAGCAGGCGTCTCGCAGCAGGAGCAGGTGACATAGTCCAGATCGTCCGGCAGATTTTCAAGCTGCCAGAACCGGTTATTGTCAAAGAGATCGCTGTTCGCAGTGTCATAGGATTCCTGCGAATCAAACATGATCTCGATCGGTTCCTTGCCGCTCCGGAGCTGATCCGCAATGATTCCGCACAGCGCATCGCAGTCATAGGATTCGAGGCGCCAGCCGTTCTTTTCAAAGTAATTCATCTCCATGCTGCTGCATGTCGGGATGAACGGCTCCGTTATGTTGACATGATGCGTTTTCAGCATGATCTCATCGTTGAGAAAGCAGTAGTAGTGATTGAGCTGTTCCTCGTCGGTGCCCTCGACGCTGGTGTCATCCCATGTGACATCCGCCCAGTAGTATTCCCCGCCGAGCTCGAGATAGTTCCACATGTGATTGCCGCCGTTGACGTCGGTGCCGCTGACATAGCCTGCCGGAATCCCGAGCTGCTGCATCAGCAGCAGAAAGGCTCTGGAATAGCCTTCGCAGTAGGCGGCGTGGTTCATGATGCAGCCGTAGGCGTTTCCGGCGTTGTCTCCCTCGCCGGTATACACGGTGTTCGCGATCAGATAATCGTGGACAAACAGCGCTTTTTCGTAGTCATCCGCATCCGCCGGAATCTGCGCGCAGATTTCCGCGGCAGCGTCGGTCAGGTCCTTCTGCATATCGCTGCACTGCTGCGCGGTCAGTTCAGTCGGTGTATTGAACGAGATGTAGTAGACGGTCGGATGCTCGCTGTCCGTGGCAGTGCTGTACCAGCCGTTGAACCAGAAGATTTCCGGATGCTCCATCCGGATCTGCTGACAGATCTCTGTGAGCGTAAAGTTGTTCGGGTCGCCGACAACCTGAACATGATCCTGATATTTTGTGAGCGCGCTGTAAACCGCCTGATAGAGCTGTTTTCTGTCGGTGCCGGAAAACAGTGCGACCGATTCCTCGGGCGGCGCGGATTCCGCACAGCCGCCGAGCAGGCAGGCTGCCAGAAGCAGCGGCGCGCAGCATACATGCCGTTTCATGATTGACTTACTGGATGCCCGCGATCCATGCGCGCAGATCATCGAGTGTGGTTTTCATTTTAGAGCCGCCCATGGAATCGAATTCGACGGAGAAATCGCCGATGTTCTCGCCCTTGGAGAGCATGCGGATATCCTTGAGCGCGCGTCCGGGCTGACCGCCGTGTGTCTGGAATGCGTAGACGCGCTTGCCGGTCAGATCATACTGCCGCAGGAAAGCGCGGACAGCCGGCGCCATTGTATACCACCATGTCGGGGTGCCGATGATGACCGTATCAAACTGCGAAAGATCGGCATCGAGCGGCTGAATCTCCGGAACGAATCCGCTGTTGATCTCGTCGCGCGCTTTTGCCATCACGGCTTCATAGTCGCTGCCGTAGTCTTCGGCGGTCCGGATTTCGCAGAGCTCCGCGCCGGTTGTCAGACCGATCATTTCGGCGATTTTGCGCGTATTGCCGCAGGACTGGGAATAGTAGATCACGATTGCTTTCATGGAAATGCTCCTTTCTTTTCCGAAAAACGGTTTTTCTATTGCCATTATAACACATGATTGCATGAATTTCAATGGGGTGCATGAAAAAAGTTCAGGGTGAAAGGCACAGCACGGGAATCGGCAAGTATAAATAAATTATGAAAATCGGGCTGCAGGGGTTTCTTTTTTTGATTTTTTGTGATATAATAGTACAGTATTATGCCGCAGTATGCAATCGCGGCAAAGGAGGTCCAAAAACATTGAGTCAGAAGGTGTACGCACTCGGCATTGATGTCGGCTCTACGACAGTCAAGACAGTGGTCATAAATGAGCAGAACGAGATTCTGTCCCGATGCTATCAGCGGCATCTGTCCCGCGTCCGTGAAACGGTCATGGAGCAGCTGCAGAATCTTCGCAAAGAGTTCCCCGATGTGCTGTTCAAAATCTGCATCACGGGTTCCGCAGGACTGGGTCTTGCACAGAGCGCGGAGATCCCGTTCGTGCAGGAGGTGCATGCGGCGTTTCTCGCAGTCAAGGCGGATTACCCGCAGGCGGATGTTGTCATCGAGCTCGGCGGCGAGGATGCAAAAATGATCTTCCTGACCGGCGGCGTGGAGCAGCGCATGAACGGCTCCTGCGCAGGCGGAACCGGTGCTTTCATCGACCAGATGGCGACGCTGCTGGGCATCTCGGCGGATGAGATGGATGCGATCTCCCTGAAAGCGGAAAAGCGCTATCCGATCGCATCGCGCTGCGGCGTGTTCGCAAAATCAGATATTCAGCCGCTGCTCAATCAGGGCGCGCGGCGTGAGGATATTGCCGCAAGTATCTTTCAGGCGGTTGTCGATCAGACCGTCTCGGGACTTGCACAGGGCAGAACGATCGAGGGCACGGTGCTGTTCCTCGGCGGACCGCTTTCGTTCCTGAAGGGTCTGCGGCAGGCATTTGTCCGGACGCTGAAGCTTGACGATGAACACGCGATTTTCCCTGAAAATGCGCCGGTATTCGTCGCATACGGCTGCGCGATGTACGCAGCGCAGTCCGTCGGGGCGATGTCGCTTGCAGAGGCGCAGGAGAAGCTCGAGCACGCGGAGACCGGCGGCAATACCGTCACCGGCGAGCCGCTGTTTCATAACCGCAAGGAATATGAGCAGTTCATCGAGCGGCACAAGGCGCATGATCTGCCCTTTGCCGATCTGCGCACCGTGACAGGCGACGCCTATCTCGGCATTGACGCGGGCTCGACCACCACAAAGCTCGTGCTCATCACGGAGAAGGGCGAACTGCTGTATCAGTATTACGCCGCAAACCGCGGTCAGCCGCTTGACCGGATTGTCAAGCAGCTCAGGAAGATTTATGCGGAAATGAACCCCGATCTGCATATCCGTGCATCGGCGGTCACAGGTTACGGCGAGGACTTCATCCGCGCCGGACTCGGCATCGACTTCGGCATTGTCGAGACGGTTGCGCATTTCAAGGCGGCATCGCATTTCTGTCCGGATGTCGATTTCATCATGGATATCGGCGGTCAGGATATCAAGTGCTTCAAAATCCGCAATCACAGCATCGACAGCATCATGCTCAATGAGGCATGTTCGTCCGGCTGCGGCTCGTTCATTCAGAGCTTTGCGCAGGCGCTCGGCTATGACATCGCCGAATTCTCGCAGCTCGGATTGTTCGCGGAGCATCCGGTGGACCTCGGCTCGCGCTGCACGGTGTTCATGAACAGCTCGGTCAAGCAGGCGCAGAAGGACGGCGCAACGGTCGAGGATATCTCGGCAGGTCTTTCCTCGTCGATCATCAAGAATGCAGTTTACAAGGTCATCCGCGCAAAATCCGTGGATGAGCTCGGCAAAAATATTGTTGTGCAGGGCGGCACATTCCTCAATGATGCCGTGCTGCGCTCCTTCGAGATGGAGCTCGGGCGCGATGTGATCCGTCCGGCGGTCTCGGGACTGATGGGCGCATTCGGTGCGGCGCTTTACGCAAAGGAGCATGCACCGGAGCAGACGAAAACCATCACCGCAGAAAAGCTCGCGGATTTCAGCTATCAGACGAGAAGCGCAAAGTGCGGCGGATGTACGGCACACTGCGCTTTGAACATCGTGATCTTTCCGGACGGCGGCAGATACATCTCCGGCAACCGCTGCGAAAAGGGCGCCGGCAAAAAGCAGACCGAGGAGATTCCGTCGCTCTATGATTTCAAGTACAGGCTGATTCTGGAGCAGGAGAAGCGTCCGGTTTTCGGCAAGCCGCGCGGAACGGTCGGGCTGCCGCTCGCACTGAGCTTTTATGAGCAGATGCCGTTCTGGACAGAGCTTTTCACGAAGCTCGGATTTGCCGTGAAGCTCTCGCACGAAAGCGACCGCGAGATGTATTATAAGGGACAGCACACAATTCCTTCGGATACCGTCTGCTATCCGGCAAAGCTCGCGCACGGTCACATTGAGGATCTGCTGGAGCAGGGCGTCGATTTCATCTTCTGGCCCTGCATGAGCTATAACTTTGACGAGGGCTGCAGCGACAATCACTACAACTGCCCCGTTGTCGCATATTATCCGGAGCTGCTGCGCGCAAACAACAGCAAGCTCACCGAACAGAATTTCATCACGCCGTATATGGATCTCAACCGCAAAAAAGGCGTGTTCCTCTCGCTGAAAGCGGCGCTGGCACCGTGGAAGATTCCGGCGGATACGCTGAAATCTGCTGTCATCAAGGCGTATGACGCACAGACTGCCTACCGCATGAAGGTCGCGCAGGAGGGACAGCGCATCATCACAGAGGCGCGGGCATCCGGCAAAAAGATCATCGTGCTCGCCGGCAGACCGTATCACATTGACAAGGAGATCAACCACGGCATTCACAAGCTGATTTCGAGCCTCGGCATGGCGGTTGTCAGCGAGGATGCAGTCGCATCGCTCGTGCGGATCGGCAAGCTCGGCGTGCTGAATCAGTGGACGTATCATTCGCGGCTTTACCGCGCGGCGAAATATGTCACCGAGCAGCCGGATATGCAGCTGGTGCAGCTTGTTTCCTTCGGCTGCGGCATCGACGCCGTCACAACCGATGAAGTCCGCGCGATTCTGGAAAAGGGCGGCAAGCTCTATACCCAGCTCAAGATCGACGAGATCAACAATCTCGGTGCGGCAAAGATCCGCCTGCGCTCGCTTGTTGCGGCAATGGAGGAGCATCCGGCGGAGACACCGGCGCGCGTTCCCGTGACGGTCTGAGCACCGTCACCTGTTCCCTGAGGAGGGCATATGAAGAAACTTTGGACATGGCTTGCAGCGGCGGCGGGTACGCTGCTGGGGTGGGCGGCGGTTGAAAATACCGCGCTGCTCCGCGTCCGGCGATACGCTGTCGCAATGCAGAATCTGCCGCGGATCGTGCAGATTTCCGATCTGCACAGAAAGCAGTTCGGCAGCGGTCAGCGGCGGCTGATCCGGAAGGTTGCTGCATGCAGGCCGGAATATATCCTGATCACCGGCGATCTGATTTCACGCGAGGTGCGGGATTTCACAAAAACAGAGCAATTCCTGCGCAGACTCGGCGCGCTGGCGCCGGTCATTGTGGCAGAGGGCAATCACGAGGCGGATCTTCCGCCGGTGCCCTATGCGGCATTCCGTGCGGCAGTCCGGCGGAGCGGTGCGCGCTATCTGAAAAACGAGATCATCCGGCTCGGTGACATCTCCGTTGCAGGGCTGGCGCTTTCCTCTGATTACTACCGCGGCGGCGGAACCTTCGGCTTCACCGGCGCGCGGAGCTGTACCAGAAAGACGATGCGTCTGCTGCTCGGCGCCTGCCCGCAGCATACTTTGCTGCTGGCGCACAATCCGCTCTGCTTTCCGGTCTATGCGGAATGGGGTGCGGAGCTGACGCTTTCGGGACATGTTCACGGCGGCGCCGTCCGGCTGCCGCTGCTCGGCGGGCTGCTCTCACCGGAGCGAACATTCTTCCCGCAATATGACAAGGGCAGATACCGCATCGGGGATTCGGAGATGCTCGTCAGCGGCGGGCTCGGCAAGCTGCGGCTGTTCAATCCGCCGGAGATCAGCCTGATCACCTCCGTCCCGAAACCCGACAGGATCCGGCAGAAACAGTCCGGAAGGACTGCATAAACAGAGAAATGTCTGCATGTTTGACGCTGCTGCGGAAACAATCTCCTTGCGGCGCCGATGCAGAAGGAACAAAAGCGAACCGGCAGAGTGCTTCTGCCGGAAGGGAGCTTTGCTTTATGAATCACAGGAAATACCGGCATCTGTTTTCGACCGGATTCGGCGCGCTGCTGCTCGGAATGCTGACATTCTGGTTTGCGCTGATCTGGGAGAACTATTATGCAGATGTCATCATCGCACCGTTTTTCCGGCGCGGCAACTGGGTTGTCGTCCTGATTTATCTGGTGCTGACGTTACTCGTGTTCAAGGCATACCGATGTACCAAATTCGGATACCTCAAACGCAGCGATCTGATTTACTATCAGCTCATCGGCATCACGATTGTCAATTTCATCACCTATTTCCAGATCAGCGTCATCGGACGTCATTTCATGCCGGTTTCGCCGCTGTTTCTGCTGGCGGGGCTTGATTATGCGACAGTGCTGTTCTGGGCGCTGCTGGTCAGCAGGGTATATTTCGGATTGTTCCCGCCGCGAAAGCTCGTGATTGTCTACGGCTCTGCAAAGGCAGCGGAGCTCGTCATGAAAATGAGCGCGCGCGTGGATAAATATATGATCTGCGAGAGCATCAGCTGCGCGGCGGGGCTGCGCGAGATCACAAAGCTGCTCAGCGATTTTGAGGGCGTCATCCTCTGCGATGTGCCCGCCGAGCTGCGGAACGATCTGCTCAAATACTGCTGCGGACACCGTCTGCGCGCCTATATTGCGCCGAAGATTTCCGATATCCTGATGCGCGGCGGCGATGAGCTGCGGCTGTTTGATACGCCGCTGATCCTCTGCCGCAATGAGGGGCTTTCGCCGGAGCAGCGGTTTGTCAAGCGCAGCTTTGATCTGCTGATTTCGGCGGTGCTGCTGCTGATCTTTTCGCCGGTGATGCTGATCTGTGCGGCGGCTGTCCGGCTCGAGGACGGCGGACCGGTTTTCTACCGGCAGAAGCGCCTGACAAGAGACGGCGCAGAGTTCGATGTACTGAAATTCCGCAGCATGATCCCCGATGCCGAGGCAGACGGCAAAGCGGTGCTCGCAGCCGATCACGATGCGCGCATCACAAAAACCGGCAGAATTCTCCGCAGATTCCGGCTCGATGAACTGCCGCAGCTGCTCAATATCCTGCGCGGCGAGATGTCGCTTGTCGGACCGCGTCCGGAGCGCCCCGCGCTGACAGAAGCATATGCGAAAAAATATCCCGAATTCCCGTACCGGCTGCAGGTCAAGGCAGGGCTTACCGGCTATGCGCAGGTGACCGGTACCTACGATACAGAACCGATCGACAAGCTGAAAATGGATCTGATGTACATCGAGCAGTATTCGCTGCTGCTGGATATTCAGATTCTGCTGCAGACACTGAAAATCGCGCTGTTTCCGCCGGAAACAAACGCAGAGGAGTTTTCGGTGCACCATAACGATAGCGATCATAAGGAGTAACACGAAATGCAGAACGACAATCAGAACCTGACAGCGGTGATCATGGCAGGCGGCAAGGGCGAACGCTTCTGGCCGAAAAGCCGCATCCGCTGTCCCAAGCAGTTCCTCTCGCTGACAGGCGACGGGGAGACCATGCTGCAAAAGACCTTTGTGCGTCTGCGCGGCATTGTGGAGCCGGCGCGTATTTTCATCGTGACAAACGGGGAATATATGCCGCTGGTGCAGGAGCAGCTGCCGGAGATTCCGGCGGAAAATCTGCTTGCAGAGCCCGCGCCGCGCAATACGGCGCCCTGCATCGCGCTGGCTGCCGCGGTGATACAAAAGCGCTTCGGCGATGCGACGATGATCGTGCTGCCGGCGGATCATCTGGTGCGGCACGAGGAAATCTGCGCCGATGTACTGCTCAGGGCGGCTTCTGCCGCAGAGGAGACCGGCTCGCTTGTCACGATCGGCATCACGCCGACCTATCCGGAAACCGGATACGGCTATATCGCGTTTTCCCGCGCAAAGGATATGCCGCGCGGCGTCTATCAGGTGGACAGCTTCAAGGAGAAGCCTGATGTCGAAACGGCACGCAGCTACGTCAATTCCGGCAATTATCTCTGGAACAGCGGCATGTTTGTCTGGAAGACGGATGTCTTTCTGGATGCCGTGAAGCAGTATCTTCCGGCGGCATATGCGGTCACGGAGGAGCTGCAGGCAGCCTGCGATACGCCGGATTTCGACACGGTGCTGAAAAAGCGCTTTCCCGATATGCCGTCCATCTCCGTGGATTTCGGCATACTGGAAAAGGCGGAGCGCATCTGCACGATTCCGGGCAGCTTCGGCTGGGATGATGTCGGGAGCTGGCCTGCACTGCGCCGCGTCGCGAAAACCGATACAAACGGCAATTACCGCGACGGCGACATCCTCACAATCGGAACGAAAAACTGTGTGTTCACCGGCAGAGAAAAGCTGATTGCGGCTGTCGGTCTGGAAAATATCATCGTAGTGGACACAGCGGACGCACTGCTTGTCTGCGACATCGACGCTGCACAGAATATCAAAAAAATCACGGAAATGCTGCGGGAACAGGGCAGAGGAGAACTGCTCTGATTTCTGCACGAAAATGAAACGGAGGTACGGCTATGGAAGAGCTCACCGGCGATCTGATCCTTGAACAAATGCGCAGAGACTACGGACGCAATGCGTTCGGCAAGGCAATTTTGCTCCTGATTCCGGCAGCAGGCATGTGCGTTTCGGCATATCTGCGCGGTTTTCGGGATCCTGTCACGATCATTCTCGCAGTGCTGACGGCTGCGGCGCTGGTCTTTTTCCTGATCGCGCTTTACAGGGTGATCTTCATCGAGAAGCATCCGCTGATCAAGCAGTTCGGCAGCGCGATTGCACTCGCGGGATGTATCCGCGCGGGCGGTACCTTCGCAATCTGGCACACACCGCCCTACCGCAAGCATCAGCTGATCATCACCGAGGAGTACATCGTATGTCCGGAGAAGGTGCAGAGCTATATGGGGCTTGAAACGATCACAACGGTGCAGCGCTGCATGCTGCACGGCGCGGGATATCTGCGCGTTCTGTTCGGCGCCCGCAGCTTTTCTGCGGCAAAGGCGCTCGGCGTCTCCGGCAAGGACCGCCGCTATCACAAACAGCATCCGCTCCCCGAGACCGAGCAGTTTGATCTGCTCTGCCTCTGGGATATCAAAAAGCGGCGGCATCTTTATTATGTTGCTGTCGCGGATTTCCATGATGTTCTGGCATTTCTGCGCGAGTATCTTCCCGAGGCGCAGATCAAGCCGGAGCGTTCCATCTGAGAGAAAAAGGAGTAACGAACAACATGAAGCATGCATTGATTACCGGCATCACCGGTCAGGACGGCTCTTATCTTGCAGAGCTGCTGCTGGAAAAGGGCTATGAGGTCTACGGCATCTGGCGCCGCAAGAGCGTTGTCGATTACGGCAACATCGCACATCTGAAGGATCAGATTCACCTGATCTACGCGGATATGACCGATCTCGTCTCGCTGATCTCCGCAATGCGGATTTCGCAGGCGGATGAGGTTTACAATCTGGCGGCGCAGAGCTTTGTCGCGACAAGCTGGGAGCAGCCCGTCGCAACGGCGGAGATCGACGCACTCGGCGTGACGAATCTGCTCGAGGCAATCCGGATTGTCAAGCCGGAGGCGCGGTTCTATCAGGCATCGACCTCGGAGATGTTCGGCAAGGTGCAGGCGATTCCGCAGAGCGAGACCACCCCGTTCTATCCGCGCAGCCCTTACGGCGTCGCAAAGCTCTACGGCCACTGGATCACGAAAAACTACCGCGAGAGCTTCGGGCTCTTTACCTGCTCGGGCATTCTGTTCAACCACGAATCCGAGCGCCGCGGCAAGGAGTTTGTCACGCGCAAGATCACCGATGCCGCCGCGAGAATTTCGCTCGGTCAGCAGGAATATGTCGAGCTCGGCAATCTTGATGCAAAGCGCGACTGGGGACATTCCAAGGACTATGTCCGCGCGATGTGGCTGATGCTCCAGCAGGATCAGCCGGATGATTATGTTGTCGCAACGGGCGAGACGCGCTCTGTCCGCGAGTTTGCGGAGTGTGCATTCCGTGCAGTCGGCATCGAGATTGAATGGCAGGGCGAAGGCGTCGATACCGTCGGCATCAACAAGGCAAACGGCAAGACGGTTGTGAAGGTCAACCCGAAGTTCTACCGTCCGGCGGAGGTCGAGCTGCTGCTCGGCGATCCGGCGAAGGCAGAGCAGAAGCTCGGCTGGAAGCGCGAGATTCCGTTTGATGAGCTGGTTTCGCGCATGGCAAATAATGACCTCAATCTGGTCAGGCAGGAGCTCGGCATCTAAACTCTGCCGGAGGCATATGAAACATGAAAATTGCATTTGACGCAAGCCCGCTGATCGGAGACCAGATTTCCGGCGTGGGCTGGTGCGAGGCAAATCTGACGGATGCGCTGACACGGCTGCATCCGGAGGAGCAATATCGTTTTGAATATTTCACGCTGCGTTCGCCGGAGGAAAAGGTCCGGCGGATGCAGCCCTTTGTACGCGAAAATACGGCGCTGCATCCGGCGAGGTTCTCGCCGCTGCTTTACCGGCTGATGACGAATTTCGTGCCGGTGCCGTACTGCGCCTTTCAGGGCAAATGGGCAGATATTACGCACTTTTTCAATTACATCGTCCCGCCGTTTGTCCACGGCAAAACGGTTGTGACGGTGCATGATATGGTGCTGCATGCCTATCCGGAGACGATGCGCACGCGGACGCGGCTGCTGCTGCAGACAGGTCTGAAACGCTCGATGAAGCGCGCCGACCGGATTGTGACAGACAGCGAATTTTCGCGCTCGGAGATCATCAGATACTATCCGGATATGGCGGAAAAAATCCGCGTGGTGCCCTGCGGTGTGGATACAGCGCATTTTCAGCCTGCATCCGTGCAGGAGATCGAGCGCGTGCGCGGGATTCACCATCTGCCGGAGCGGTATTTTCTGTATCTGGGCACGCTTGAGCCGCGCAAGAATCTGGTGCGGCTGATCCGCGCCTATGCGATGCTGCGCGAGAAATATCCCGATGCACCGGCGCTGGTGCTGGCGGGCGGCAAGGGCTGGCAGTATGAGCGGATTTTTGAAGCCTCGGCGGCTTCGGATGTCCGCGGACATATTCTGTTTCCGTCCTATATCCCCTCGGCGGATATGGCAGCGGTTTATTCGGGCGCGCTGGCATTTGTGTTTCCGTCGCTCTATGAGGGATTCGGCATGCCGCCGCTCGAGGCAATGGCATGCGGCTGTCCGGTGCTGACTGCAAAGGCGGCATCGCTGCCCGAGGCAGTCGGGAATGCGGCACTGCTCTGCAATCCGCTGAAAATCAAGGCGATTGCAAGGGGCATGGAGCTGCTGCTGACGCAGGAGAATCTGCGCGAAATGCTGATCGAGCGCGGATTCCGCCGCGCAAAGGAAATGAGCTGGGAATCTGCCGCGGAAAAGCTGCATCAGGTCTACAGCGAACTGCAGGACGAAAGGAACTGAGGCAATGCACCGTCAGGGAACCGTCACACTCGAAACAGAACGCCTGATTCTGCGGCCTTTTTCCGTTTCGGATGCGGATGAGATGTATCAAAACTGGGCGTCCTCGGAGGAGGTCGCAAAGTATCTGACATGGGCGCCGCATGCGAATGCGGAGGAGACCGCCGGTCTGCTGAAACTCTGGGTCGCGGACTACGAAAAGCCCGATTGCTATAACTGGGTGCTCGAGCTGAAATCAGAGGGCATCGTGATCGGCAATATCTCAGTGGTGCACATTTATGAGGAGACAAAATGCGCAGCGCTCGGCTGGTGTCTCGGGACGCAGTGGTGGGGCAGAGGCTATATGCCCGAAGCCGGAAAAGCCGTTCTGCAATATCTTTTTGAAACGGTCGGGATGAACCGCGTCTGTGCAAATCATGATGCGGAAAATCAGAAATCCGGCAGAGTGATGCAGAAGATCGGGATGCAGTATGAGGGCACGCTCCGGCAGCACGGCTTTGCGCGCGGCAGAGTCTTTGACGATGTCTGGTACGGAATCCTTGCCGAAGACTACCGGAGGATGCAGCATGGCAAATCAGAATAACCGCCCGCGTCTGCTGATTACGGGCAAGGCGTATGATCCACATATCGGCGGCATCGAGACCGTCATGCAGCAGACTGCGGAATATATGCGCAGATACGCAAAAACCAAGGTGCTTTGCTGCCGTGATGACTTCGGCATGACAAAGCGCGCAAAGATCGGGGGCGTGCCGGTGACCTATGCCGGCAGCTTCGGGACGCTTGCCTCATGTCCGGTCTCGTTTTCCTATTTCGGAGAATTCCGCCGCAAGGTGATGCTTGCGGATACCGTTGAGCTGCATCTGCCGTTTCCGCTTGCGGATCTGGCGCTGCTGCTCTCGGGATATAAGGGGCGCGTCGTCGTCGCATGGCACAGCGATGTCGTGCGGCAGAAGGCGATGCTGACCTTCTACAAGCCGCTGATGAAGTGGCTGCTGCGCCGTGCGGATGCGATCCTTGTGGCGACAAAAGCGCATATCGACAGCTCGCCCTATCTGCAGCCGTTCCGCGAAAAATGCGTGATCGTGCCCTACGGCATCAACCCCGCGGACTACGAACAGCGTCCGCATCTGGAGCCGCTGACGGCGCAGCTGCATGATAAATCTGCCGCGAAGATTCTGTTCACCGGCAGACTGGTCTATTATAAAGGTGCAGATGTGCTGCTCGAAGCGTTTGCAAACCTGAAGACGAACGCGGAGCTGTTCTTTGCCGGAACAGGCGTGCTCGAACCGGAGCTCGAAGCCCGTGCAGAGGCGCTCGGCATCCGGGCGCGTGTACACTTCCTCGGCAGGCGCATGACGCCGGAGCTGCGGGATATGTTCGCGGACTGCGATCTGTTCGTCCTGCCCTCTGTGGCAAACAGTGAGGCGTTCGGCATTGTGCAGCTCGAGGCGATGGTCAACGGCAAGCCGGTCATCAATACATCGCTGCCGACGGGCGTGCCGCTGGTCTCGCTTGACGGCGAAACCGGTCTGACGGTGCCGCCCTCGGATGCACCGGCGCTGACCGCCGCGATGGAAAAGCTGCTGACCGATGACGCACTGCGGGTACAGTACGGCAGAGCGGCGAAAGAACGTGTTTTGCGCGAGTTTTCGCTGCAAACCGTCATGGAGAAAACCCGCAGCGTACTGCTGAACGGAAAATAAGGAGCACTACAGCATGAAGATACTGATAACCGGCGCGGCGGGCTTTGTCGGGGCATATGCAATCCGGCAGCTGGCAGCGCGCGGCCATGATGTACACGCCGCGATTCTGCCGCAGGAGCAGCTTGAGGCGGAACTGCTGCCGCTGTGCAGCGTGCATCATTTTGATCTGCTCGATGCAGAAGGCGTCTCAGCGCTGCTCGGGGATATTCAGCCCGGGGGGATTTTGCATCTTGCGGCGCAGAGCTCGGTTGCGCTCTCATGGAAGCAGCCGCAGCTGACCGCCGACCTCAACATCAAGGGAACGCTGAATCTGCTGGAGGCTGCACGCAGTCTGCCGGAACTGCCGCGGATTCTGCTGATCGGCTCGGCGGAGGAATACGGCAGAATCACCGCGGAACAGGAGACGGAAATCCGCGTTCCGGAGAAGACGCCGCTGCATCCGGTGAATATCTATGCCGCGACAAAAGCCGCCGCAGAGCAGCTTGCGTTTGTCTATCACAATGCGTACGGGCTGCCCGTGATCTGTGCGCGCGCGTTCAATCACTTCGGACCGGGGCAGCGCGAAATGTTTGTTGTCTCGGATTTCTGCAAACAGACCGCGGAAATCGAACTGGGGCTGCGTGAACCGGTCATCCGGACGGGCAATCTCGATGCAAGGCGCGATTTCACCGATGTCCGCGATATCGTCCGCGCCTATGCGATGCTGCTGGAATCCGGCAGGGCAGGGGAGATTTACAATGTCGGCAGCGGAAAGACCGCTGCGATCTCGGAAATCCTCGGTCTGATCCTTGCGGGCAGCGAAACGGCAATCCGGCATGAAATTGATCCGGCAAAGCTGCGTCCGGCAGAGACCGCGCACATCGCCGCCGATCCGGAAAAGCTGCACAGGGATACCGGCTGGCTGCCGGAGATCGCGACTGCGCAGACCGTTGCCGATACGCTTGCATTCTGGCGGCAGAAACTGAAGGAGCAATCAGAAGCATGATCCGAAAGCTGCGTGAACTCTATCAATACCGCGAAATGATCGTGAGCCTTGTGCGCAAGGACTTAAAAGGGCGCTATAAGGGCAGTGTGCTCGGATTCCTCTGGACCTTTCTGAATCCGCTGCTGCAGCTGCTTGTCTATACAATGGTGTTCTCGGTGATTCTGAAAAGCGGTATCCCGAATTATTATCTGCATCTGTTCGTGGCGCTTGTGCCGTGGATTTTCTTTGCATCCTCGCTGACAACAGGCGCAAAGCTTGTCCTCGATCAGAAGAACATGATCAAGAAGATTTATTTTCCGCGCGAGGTGCTGCCGGTCGCATATACACTGAGCAGCTTCTGCAATATGCTGTTTTCGTTCATCATCATTTTTCTGGTGATCGCGGTGATGCGGCTCGGCGTCAGCTTTGCAGCGCTCCCGTGGCTCATTCCGGTGATGGCGATTCAGTTTGTGCTGGTGCTCGGCATGAATCTCATCACATCCGCGGTCACGGTGTATATCCGCGATCTGGAGCACATCATGGGCGTTGTCAGCATGGCGTGGATGTATCTCTCGCCGGTTGTCTACGGCATTGACTTTGTGCCGGAAAACTGGCACAAGTGGTATCTGCTCAACCCGATGGCACCGCTTGTGCTCTCCTACCGCGACATTCTATATTATCACCGCGCGCCGCATCTCATGCATCTGGCGATTGCGGCAGGCATCAGCCTTCTGATCCTGCTGCTCGGATATCTGCTGTTTGAGAAGCTGCAGCGCCGTTTTGCAGAGGTGCTCTGATGAACTCAATCCTGAAAAAAATCCGGATGTACCTGCCGCAGATTGCGTTTGTCTGCGCGGTGCTCTGGCTGTTCTGGGAAATCTATCCGATTATATTCGCAACACATGACGACATGCGGAATTATACGCTGGCGCGGCGCGGCATGGTCTTTGCCGATGCGCTCCGCTCCGCGAAATCCGGCAGAATCTCGCATCTCTGGAATCATCATCTGCTGGCGCTGCCGTTCCGTGCGAACAAGGTCTGGTTCTATAAGCTTGTGCAGTATGCATCGCTGCTGTTTGATATCTTTGCAGGATGGAAACTGCTCAGAGCGCATGCTGACCGGCGGCTTGCCGATCTTGCGGCGGTGCTCTTTGTCTCATGGGCGAGCATTTCCGCGTATCACAATCTGCTGATTTCCTATGCGCTCTGCCACCAGATTCCGATCGGGTTCTGTTTTCTTTCGCTCTATCATTTCGGCAACCGCCTGAAAGAGCAAAGTGTAAAGGAGACATTTCTGAGCTGCTTCTGGCTGCTGCTCGCGCTGATGATCTACGAAGCATTTTCCGCGATGCTGCTGATTTATCTGCTCTGGGTGCTCTTTGTGCCTGCACGGCGGGAGGTTTCGTTCTTTGCGTGGCTCCGGCGCAGTGCAAAGCGCATCACGCCGCAGCTTCTGACCGTTGCAGGCTACTGCATGATTTATTTTGCGTGGCAGCATTTTTATCCGCCTGCCTATGACGGCATTGCGATGAACCTGAAAGAGCCGTTCATGAGCCTTGTTTCGGTCAAGACCTATGCGCTGTCCTTCTTCCCGCTCTGGGAGCTGCTGCGGCTTGCAAAGGAGCATCCGATCACGCTGCCGCAGTTCTTCGGGCATCTGATGCATATTGCGGCATGGGTCTCAGCGCTCCTGACGGCGGGCACCTGCTATCTGCTGCTGCCGCGCATCCGGCTGCGGGCTGAGAAGCTGCACAATCTGCTGCTGCTCTCGGGGCTCGGCATCTTTCTGCCCTGCATGCTGACGGCGGTCAGCGAAAAATATATGGCATGGACGCGCCGCGGCACCGACGGCTATCTGCCGTCCTTTTACAGCTATTTCTTCGTGGTTGTGTTCCTGACGGCTGCCGCAATCCGGCTTTATCAGAGTGCACCGACAGAAAACCGGAAGAAGGCTGCGCGCGTGATCCTGACGGGCTGCGTGTTCTGCATCTGCCTTTCCGCAAGCGCCGTCACGAGCATGTGGAAGCCGGCGTTTGCACAGCTTTCGCTGCGCTACCGCAATTTTGACTATACTGTTTCAAAGGTTCTGCCGGCGTGCGATTCCGGCTGGCAGCTCTGCGCGCCGGATAATGACGGCATTCATTATGCGCGCAATTACACCGAGGATTTCCTGAAAATCTACAATCCGGAGCAGGTCGATTTCATTCATGATCCTGCGGAGCTGGATGCTGCAAAAAAGACGCTCTGCATGCGGATGCCGGAGAACTACGCATTTGCCGTCACCGGCGAAGCGGACAGCAATCTGCACGCAAAGACGCTGACCTTCCGCACACTTGTGCCGGAGGGCTTCGATATCACCCTCTATGACACTGAGGGACAACCGTTTTACTATCAGGACGTACACAACGGCAATCAGCTCAACCTGCCGGAGGGGCGGCTGTTTGATCTTTCCGTGCGCGTCGAGAATACACCGGCGGATGCAGCGTAGCCGCGCGCCGGAGAAGTGAGGGCGGAGATTTGGCTGCAATCGAAATCGAGAATCTGAAAAAATCCTTCCGGATCTATGCCGACAGGGGACAGTCGCTCAAAGAGAAGCTGCTCTCTGCAGAGCGCCGCCGCTATCAGGAGCGCACGGTGCTTGACGGCATTTCGCTGACGGTCGAACCCGGCGAGGCGATCGGTCTGGTCGGCAAAAACGGCTGCGGCAAATCGACGCTGCTCAAGCTGATGAGCCGGATCCTGTATCCGGACAGCGGCAGCGTGAAGCTCAGCGGCAGAGTCTCCTCGCTGATTGAGCTCGGCGCGGGGTTTCATCCGGATATGACCGGCCGCGAAAACATCTTCACGAATGCTTCGATCTTCGGTCTGACGCATCAGGAGATTGAAGAACGGCTCGATGAGATCATCGGGTTTTCAGAGATGCAGGATTTCATCGACACGCCCGTCCGGACGTATTCCTCGGGCATGTATATGCGGCTTGCATTTTCGGTCGCGATTCATGTCGGCGCGGATATCCTGCTGATCGACGAGATTCTTGCCGTCGGCGATGCGGCGTTTCAGGCAAAATGCTTTGAGCGCCTCATGGAGATCAAGGCATCCGGCACAACGATTGTGATTGTCTCGCACAGCATGGCGCAGCTTGAACGCATCTGCGACCGCACCGTCTGGATCGAGAACGGAAAGATCCGCATGGAGGGCGCCCCGAATGAGGTGCATCCGCTTTATCTCGAGGACATGGGAAAGCGGCGGCAGCTCAGCGCATCCGCGGCGCCGAAGCAGGCGCGCGAGGAACCGGCGGAATCCCCTGCAAAGTGGAAGGATATCTGCCTGCTCAACGAACAGGGCGAGCGCATTGACAAGTTCCGCACAGGCGACACCGTCACGCTGCAGATGACCTATGAAGCCGATCCGGAAACGGCGGAGGAGGCTCTGGTCGGTCTGGCGCTTTACCGCGCGGACAAGGCACTCTGCTACGGCACGAATACGCAGCGCGAGCGCATGCAGCCGGTGCGGCTGCAGAAATCGGGTGTAATCCGCTGCACATTCGCCCCGATGAATCTGATCGCAGGCACATACTGGTTTGATGTCGGTCTGCGCAGAATGGATATGTTCGCTTATGATTACGCCGCACAGGCAGTGCGGTTTACGGTCTACGATCCGATTGACGAAACCGGCGTCACGCGGATCGACCACACATGGGATATCACATAATACGAAGGAAAACATGTTTCCGTATGAAATTTGATAAGACGGAGGGATGGTTCAATGGAACGGGATGTACTGGAGAAAAAACTGCGGGCAATGCGTGCCGCAAAGGGCAGCTTTACGGTTGAGCCTGCGCCGCCCGGAAAATTCAAGCTGGCAAAGCGTCTCGGCAGAAAGCTGACATACTGGTATGTTGCGCCGTTCGGCGAGACGCAGAATCAGTTTAACACGGCATCTGCGGAGCTGATCGAAGCGCTGTATCAGCGCGTGGAGGCGTTTGAGGGCGAAATCGCGGTTGTCCGCGCGGAATGCAAGCAGCGGATCGCAGATTTCCGCAAGGAGACGCGGCAGACCCTCGCGCGCACCCATACGCAGGAGCAGGCGGCAATCGGGGCGGTGTCGGCGGAGCTGGAGCGCAGTCTCTGCATCGCTGCACCGGAAAGCCGCAGCGGGGTCGGAGAGCCGCCGCTGACAAAGCTGCCCGTCATCGGGACAGAATTGCTGTTTCAGTCATTCCATGCGGTGCAGAAGGCGAACTCCGAGGAGGAGACCGAAACAGCGCTGGAAAACCTCAGCGCCGCCTACCGCAGAGCGCTTTCGGAATCTATGGAGCGCCTGACCGACCCGAAGCTGATGAAGCCGATTGCGATTGTATGCAATGCATTCGGCAGCGGCAGGCGCATCGAAGCGATCCGCAACGAGATCTGGGATCTCTATCTGCTGCTGCGCGATTCCTGCCGGCATCCGGTTTATATTGTCTCGATTGAGCAGGCGGGCGGCGAAGCATCCGTCAGCGGCGATGTGCACTATGTCCCCGATGATCTGCTCGGCGGCTGGATGCGGCAGTACGATCCGGCGCTGCTGATCTTCTGCGAGAGCACAACTGCGATTCTGACGGCGGGCGATCAGTGCATGCTGCTGCGCAATGCGGTGCTGCGTCTCAGCGGACAGAATCCGGCGCAGGCGCTCGGCGGTAGCAAGATGCAGGAGCTGCTGCATCTCTGTGATTTCGGCGTGCAGCATTACTGCGTCGCCTCGAACCGCGCCGCGGATATCATGGAGCAGCACGGCTTCCGGCGCCCCGCGGTGATGTATCCCTATATCGACATCAAAAAGCCGATGTTCACGCGGCGGCCGCGTGCGCTGGATCCGGAGCGGATGACAGTCGGCTTTGCATCCTCGCCGATGGGCACGGAGCAGACGGATGCAAGAGGCATTCCGGCGCTCTGCGAGCTGGTGCAGCAGAATCCGGATATCCGTTTTCTGGTGCTCTGGCGGGATGCGGATGCTGTTCCGGTGCCGGAGATTCTGCGCGATGCGGAGAACTGTGAGATCCGCACGGGCTCCTGTGATATGACCGCGTTTTACGGCGAGATCGACTGCGTGCTGATTCCCTACGCGGAGGAGAATTATAATCATGCGTGCTCGCTTTCGGCGGTTGAGGGCATGCTGCTCGGCATCCCGACGGTTGCAACGCCCTGCGCCGGTGTCTCAGAGCTGATCGACGCCTGCGGCATCGGACTTGTCGCCGAAGGAAACGATGCGGCGGCGCTTGCAAAAGCACTGCGTCTGCTGCCGAAATATGCGTCTGCATTTCAGGAGCCGTGGCGGACTGAAAAGCTGCGCGATCTGCTCTCGGGCAAGGAGTTCGTCCGCTATGTTGAGGACTGCATTGCCGAAGCGATGCCGCAGGGTGTTCACACGCTCTATGAGTGGGACCGTCAGCTCAAGCTGCGCAATCTGCACCTGATCAAGGGCACGGCGCCGCTGCGCGCCTACTATCAGCGGCAGGATGTCGCCGCAAATTATGAGGAGACGCGGTTCTCGTCCTATCCGCAGAACTGCTTTGACCTCATGGAGCGTCAGAGCGTTTCGGTTCTGCTGGAGCATCTGCTGCGCGGCAGAAAAAATCCGCAGCTGCTTGATCTGGCAAGCGGCACCGGCAGAATCCTGCACGAGCTGCTCTCTTACGGCGACTGCACCGCCTGCGATGCCTCTCCGGCGATGCTGCGGCTGCTTGAATCGCAGTACAGCAATGTTGATATCCGGCAGCTGGATCTGCTCTCCGATGAAATCGGGGGAACATATGATGCGGTGACGATCTTCCGCTTCATCCGGCATTATGAATACGGCACGCGGAAGATGCTCTGGGCAAAGCTCCGGAATCTGATCGGCGAAAACGGCGTGCTGCTCTTTGATGTGCCGAACGCACGCTTTGAGATTCCGCATCGGCAGAGCAACGGCTGGGGACAGTATCAGATCTACGATATCTTCTGGACACGCCGTGCCATCGAGAAGGAGCTTGCGGATAACGGTCTGCGGCTGGCGGCGCTCGTCCCGATCGGGCAGGGGCTTTATCCGATGCCCGCAGAGTTCCGCAATGAGCCGATGACATGGACTGCGGCTGCCGTCCGGATTCCGGAGTAAACAGCCGGAGCAAACTGTGCAATCGGACGAAATCAGCGAAATGCTGTAATCCTTTTGCCGCAGATGCGGTCTCAATAGACAGTGATATCTGTATCATCATGGGAAGCGGCTGGAACAGAGCGCTTGATATGCAAAGGGAGTTTCGCTCGTTGCGACGAGCGCCCAAATGGCTCTGCCCTTTGGAAACCCGCGAGCTTTTGAAAAAGCTCGACCAAAACTTTCATATTGACATCGCCGGATGCGAAACAATAAAATCCACGAATGTCCATACCGCAACCGTGCAGATTCTTGACAACCTGCATATTGTATGATATAATAAAACAGTGTATTCTGTTTTTTGGCAGAATAAATTGATACAAAATTTTGATTAAAGAGGAACATGAAATGAAGAATGTCATTATCATCGGCGGCGGTCCTGCCGGACTGACTGCTGCATACGAGCTGCTGAAGGACGGCAGCGGCGAATACCGTGTCACGATTCTCGAGGAGAGCGAAGTGCTCGGCGGTATCTCGCAGACAGTGCGCTACCACGGCAACCGCATGGATATCGGCGGTCACCGCTTCTTCTCCAAGGATGATACCATTATGAAGTGGTGGAGCGACCTCATGCCGGTGCAGGGCAAGCCCTCCTTCGATGACCAGATGCTCGGCAGAGAAAAGCCGCTCGTGCAGGGCGGTCCGGATCCGCAGAAGGAAGATGTTGTCATGCTGGTGCGTGACAGAGTCTCCCGCATCTACTATAATAAGTGCTTCTTCGATTATCCGGTCAGCATGAACATGAACACCATCAAGAACATGGGCTTCCTGACAACGATGAAGGCAGGCTTCAGCTATCTGAAATCGACGATCAGCAAGCTGCCGGAGGATAACCTCGAAAACTTCTATATCAACCGCTTCGGCAGAGTGCTCTATTCGATGTTCTTTGAGGGCTACACCGAAAAGCTCTGGGGACGCCATCCGCGCGAAATCTCCGCGGACTGGGGCAGCCAGCGCGTCAAGGGTCTCTCGATCATGGCGATCATCAAGGATATGTTCAGCAAGCTGACGGGCAAAAAGAACAACAAGAACGCCGAAACCTCGCTGATCGAGCAGTTCTGGTATCCGAAGTACGGTCCGGGTCAGCTCTGGGAGCTGGTCGGCAGCAAGGTGCAGGAAATGGGCGGCGAGATCCGCTTCGGCTGCGCTGTGGAAAAGATCAACACCGAAAACGGCAAGGTGACCTCGGTTGTCTGCAAGACCGCAGACGGCGAGGAGGAGATCGCTGGCGATGTCTTCATCTCCTCGATGCCGATCAAGAATCTGGTCGGCGGCATGGCGGATGCAAATGCTGAGATTCAGCGCATTGCAGGCGGTCTGCCCTACCGCGATTTTGTCACCGTCGGTCTGCTGGTCAAGAAGCTCAACCTCAAGAACCAGACAGACAAGCGCACGCTTGCAAACATCGTTCCGGACTGCTGGATCTATGTGCAGGATAAGGGCGTCAAGCTCGGCAGAATCCAGATCTTCAACAACTGGTCGCCGTACATGGTGCAGAAGCCTGAGGAGACCGTCTGGATCGGTCTGGAGTACTTCTGCGATGAGGGCGATGACTTCTGGAACATGACCGATGAGGAGTGCATCGCATTCGCGGTCAAGGAGCTGCGCAAGATGGGCGTCATCGAAAAGGGCGTCTGCCTCGATGCACACCGCGAAAAGGTCAAGAAGGCATATCCGGCATATTTCGATACCTACAGCGAATTCGATAAGGTTGTCAAGTTCCTCGACGGCTACGATAACCTGTTCTGCGTCGGCAGAAACGGTCAGCACAGATACAACAACATGGATCACTCCATGCTGACGGCAATCAACGCTGCTGCTGCAATCAAGGCGGGCAGCACCGATAAGTCCAATATCTGGAATGTCAATACGGAAAAGGAATATCACGAATCGAAATAATCGGGTATGTAACTTTTAGGCGGCTGGTAAATTATGGTTAAATAATCTGTTTAACGGCACACATATCAAAAGTTTTGATCAAACTTTTTCAAAAGTTTGCGGGAGTCCAGAGGCGCGGAGCCTCTGGTCGATCTCCGCAGAGATCGAAACTCCCCCGGCGTTCAAGCGTTCGCGGGCTTGGGTGCCTACAAGTGAGGCACCCATTCAAAATAGCATCGCGAAGCGATACCTTATTCATTTTAACCGTTTTGAACCACCTTATTTCTAAGAGAATCCACCTGAAATTTTATTAGCCCAAATAATCAAAGGAGTACAGAACCGTCATGAGAACAATGGCTGCGGATTTTCTGATTCCGCTTTGTACTGCACTGATCGCGGCTGCGACCGCAGCTGAACTGACGAAAAAGACCGCTCCGGCAAATCTGCCGGGGCGGTTTGCCGAGCGTATCCTCGGAAAGTGCAAGGGCAACAGGCTCGCATTTACGCTGATCGGGATTACGGCGGCGCTGCAGATCGTGCTGTATCTGATCGCGGATGCGCTCGTTTCGCATTTCACGGTCAAGGGCAGCACCGGCATCAGCTGGATTGCCATGCTGCTCTGCTCGCTGCTCGGCTTTGCCGCTCTGATCGTCACGCGCTATACCAAAAAGGAACGTCTGAACCGGTTTCTCAGCCGGACAGCCGCTGCCGGTGCCGCGCTGCTGCTGCTCGAATGCTTCTTCTTCGGTGCAAAGAGCCTGACCGCGAACCCGAAATCCGGCAATGTGCAGCAGATCACGCTCGGGAGCAATGCGGAGTTTACGGATGATCCCGAAACCGAACTGCTGCTGAACAGTGAACGCGCAGAGGTCGAACTGACACTCTCGGAAGGCTCGCGCGCCGTCACAATCGCCATGGAAAAGAAGGATGTCAACCGCATGATTCAGGTGACGGCTGACATCAAGGACGAAAACTTCTCGCGCGTCTACAAGCAGGCGGACCGCCGCTATGTTGCAGGCAACGGCGAATCATTCTCGCTGAATTTTGATCCCTACGGCAAGCTCTATTCCGTGCGGCTGGTGTTTGAAAACATCGGCGATCAGATCGCTGTGTATCATATCACCGAATCGACTGCGCAGCCGTTCCGGTTCATGGTGCTCCGGTATCTGCTGCTGCTGCTGATTGTCACCGCAGTGCTGGCAATCCACTGCTTTGCGCTGCACCGCGTGACCTATGACAGAACAAAATACAGTCACCGCATCGTGCTCGCCGTGATCACATGCTGCTGCATCTGTGCGCCGCTGCTGATGTATTCCCATCAGGAGCTGATCGAATATGATCCGGAATACGGCGCGGGCGGCGAGGATATCTTCGTGCAGACCTTTGATGCGCTGATGCACGGGCAGACCGCACTGCGTATGGAAGCGAGCGAGGGGCTCAAGGGGCTCTCCGAATCCGAGGTCTATGACAACTCCGTCCGCGAGGAGGAAGGCATTTACTACGCCTGGGATCATGCCTACAAGGACGGAAAATACTACTCCTACTTCGGCATCACGCCGCTCGTGACGCTCTACTATCCGACCTACTGGCTGACGCACAAGCTGCCGACGCTGCGCTGGGCGATCATGTTCTTCTCGCTGTTCACGGCGGCATTCACCTGCATGGCTGTGATCTCCGGCGTGGAGCTGCTGGTCAAAAAGCCGAATTTCCTGATGCTGTGCCTGAGTCTGCCGGCATCGGTCTTTGCGGTCGGCATCTTCTACACGCTGCAGAGCTACGGCATGTATGTGCTGCCGGTGATCTCGGCAATCTGCTTTTTGATGCTGACGCTCTGGCAGGGCTTTGCCGCCTGCAGGGAGCAGAAGAAAATCTGGAAGAATTATGTTCACTTCGGCATCTCCGGACTGGCGCTCGGGCTCTGTGCCGGCTGCCGTCCGAGTGTCGCGATTTCGGCGGCGGTTCTGATTCCGCTGTTCCTCGGCGTTGTGCTGAACCGCGAGGCGAAGTGGAAGGAGAAGCTGCTGAAAGCCGGCATCTTTGCGTTGCCGCTGTTTGCCGTTGTCATCGGGCTGCTGATCTACAACAACGCGCGGTTCGGCTCTTATACCGATTTCGGCGCGACCTATCAGCTGACGGTCAGCAATGTCAATGCGAACGGACTGCGGCTCTACGCAATTCCGGACGGAATCTATCACTACATGCTGCAGCCGCCGGAGTTCAACGGCTCCTTCCCGTTTATCAAGCTCTCGTGGCAGGGATTGCAGAATTATGAGCGCTATCGCTTCACCTACAGCAACATCGGCGTGCTCTGGATTCCGATGTTTGCCGCTGCGCTGATTCTGCTCCGGACTGCCTGCACCGGCAGCTGTGCCGAGACGCCGCAGAAAGCGGTCACGGCGCTGCAGAAGAAAGCTGTCCTGCTGACCGGTTTTGCAGTCGCGTGCATCGTCGGCTGGATGGATTTCTGTCTTGCCGGAAACGGTCTGCAGTATATCTTTGATCTGGCACCGATCCTGTGTGTCTGCGGTGCGATCGTTCTTGTGACGGCGGCAGAACAGACAGATGGTCTGCGCTACCGGCTTTCCGCGATATCCTGCGCGGCAACTGTCCTGACAGTTGTGCTGCTGCTGATCGGAAACCGCGAGGGCGCAATCCACGAAAACTATCCGCTGCTCTATCAGAACGCGGAATCCATGTTTGTATTCTGGCATTAAAGGAGATTCAAAATGAGTGACGCACTGAAAGAGGTTCTGGATATCTGCAAGACGGGCAAGTTCAAGAAGCTGTTTGTCGGGGATACGGAAAACACGCTGATTCAGTTTTTCCGCTATTGCTTTGTCGGCGGACTGGCGTTTCTGGTGGATTTTGCCGTCTCATGGCTGCTGTTCCGGTTTGTGTTCGGTGAGCAGAAGTCCTTTGGATGGGTTGCGAATTCGCTCTCGTTCATCGCGGGACTGGCTGTGAATTATGTCATCAGCACGTTCTGGATTTTCAAGAATTCCAAGGTTGAGAACAAGTTTGTGGAGTTTATCAGCTTTGCTGCGATCGGCGTGGTTGGTCTGCTGATTACGATCGGCATCACGAAGCTGTTTGAGCTGTGGCTCGGCGACAAGACCTCGCTGTTCCAGATTATTGCAAAGTTGGTTGCGACGGCGGTTTCGTTCCTCTGGAACTTCTTTGCTAGAAAGATTCTGCTTTACAGCAAGAAGAAAGAGGCGTGAAAAAAGGTATCGCTTCGCGATGATTCTGAATGGGCTCCGCCCAAACCTGCCAAAGGGTCACTGACCCTTTGGAATCCCGCTTTTTATATTGGTATATAAGTAAGCCGCTGAATCAGCGTTAATGCGCTGATTTGGCGGCGATTATTTTATAGGGAGGAAGTAGGAAGTAGGAGGGAGAAAGGATTTTTCGTTTTTCAGTCGGCAGTGCAGACATCCAATTTGCTAAAGGCTGATTTTTAGTTTGCTTGCCATTTATCTTTCGTTCAAATGTTTATTTCTGCTGGGCGCGGGGCGCGAATGCGAGGGGAAGAACCATAGGGAGAGGGAAGTCCT
>CAMKLV010000023.1:0-43328 GCA_946413695.1 uncultured Ruminococcus sp.
CATGACAAAAATCCTGCGCATCTATTCTTCAAGATTTAATTGGTACATCAATAATCATATCAAAATGGGATTCCAAAGGGCTAATAGCCCTTTGGCGGGGTATGGGGCAGCGCCCCATTATAAATCCATCGGAGATACCTCTTAAAGCACCTTGGAGAGGAATTCTTTGAGGCGCGGGTTCTTCGGATTGCGGAAGAACTCCTGCGGGGAATTCTGCTCCATGACAACACCGTCCGCCATGAACATCACGCGCGAGGCGACCTCTTTTGCAAAGCCCATCTCATGCGTCACAACAACCATTGTCATGCCGTCATCCGCGAGCTGCTTCATGAGCTGCAGAACCTCACCGACCATCTCCGGATCAAGCGCCGAGGTCGGCTCATCAAAGAGCATCACCTCCGGATTCATCGCCAGTGCGCGCGCAATCGCAATGCGCTGCTTCTGTCCGCCGGAAAGCTGTGCAGGGTAGGCATCTGCTTTATCCGGCAGCCCGACACGCTCGAGCAGCTCCATTGCCTTTTTCTCCGCCTGCGCCGCATCCATGCGCTTGAGCTTGACAGGCGCGAGTGTGATATTCTTCTTGATGGTCAGATGCGGAAACAGATTGAAGTGCTGGAACACCATGCCCATGCGCATCCGCACCTGATTGATCTCCTTATCGTGCAGGTGCGTGATCTCCTTGCCGTCAAAGCGGATTTCACCGCCTGTCGGGGTCTCCATCAGGTTCAGACATCGCAGAAACGTCGATTTGCCCGAGCCGGAAGGTCCGATGATGACAACCTTTTCGCCCTTGTCGATATGCTCGGTAATGCCGCGCAGCACCTTGGTTTTGTGAAAATCCTTTGTCAGATCCTTAACGTCGATCATTTGCTGCGAGCCTCCTTTCGAGAATGCCGACAAGCTTTGTCAGCACAACAACCATAACCAGATAGATCACGGCGACTGCCAGCAGCGGCAGGAACGCCGAAAATGTCTGCGAGCGGATGATATCGCCGCCCTTTGTCAGGTCTGCAATGGCGATATATCCGGCGACGGAAGTTTCCTTGAGCAGCACAATGGCTTCATTCGCCAGTGCGGGCAGGACATTCTTGAACGCCTGCGGCAGGATGATGTAAATCATGGTCTGAGTGTAGTTGAGACCGAGGCTTCTGCCTGCTTCGAGCTGTCCGACATCAATGGACATGATGCCGCCGCGGACAATTTCCGCGACATATGCGCCGGAGTTGATGCCAAACGCAATCACCGCGACAAATGTCTTTGAGACCGGCACACTTGCAAAGATGACAAAATAAATGATGAGCAGCTGCACAACAACCGGCGTTCCGCGGATCACGGTGAGATACAGCCGGCAGATCAGATCCGGAATCAGCAGCTTTTTCGTGCGCAGATAGGTTGAGCGAATGATCGCGACCAGAAATCCGAGTATCATGCCGAGACATACGGCAAGCGCAGTGATCAGCAGCGTTGTACAGAGGCCGTCCCAGAGGTATCTCCACCGGTCCGCCTCGATAAAATTCTGCCGGAAGCTTTCAGCAAAGCCCATGTTCCATTCCTCCAAAAAACAGCAGGGCTGACGCTGCAGCCCCTCTGTTGTTGTGTTTACTTTCTGACGATGACAACCTGATGTGTCACGGCGTAATTCTCCGTAAAGAGGACGTTCTTCTCACGCTCCGGTGTAACGGAAAGACCTGCGACACCGACATCCGCCTTGCCGGACTGCACAGCCGGAATGATCGAATCAAATGCCATGTCCTCGATCAGGAGGTCATAGCCGAGATAATCGCAGACAGCGTTCATCATATCCACATCAAAGCCGACGATTTCGCTGCCCTGACGCTCCTCATAGGGCGGGAACTCCGCGTTCGTCGCCATAACGAGCTTGCCCTTCGGGCGGTCGAGATCCTCACGCGGAACATAGGGGTGCTGACCCTTTTCGTCGCCCTCGTAGTTATCCTTGATCTCCTGCAGCGTGCCGTTATCGGTCAGCGCCTTGAGTGCATCATTGAGCTCCTGCTGAAGCGCAGTGTTTTCGAGATTCAGTGCGATTGCATATTCCTCATCGGCAAATTCCTCGGCGAGAATCTCGATATCCGCATTCATTTCGGTGAATGCCTTTGCGGTCTCGAGGTCCACGATCACGGCGTCGATCTTGCCCTGCTTGAGCGCCTGCACGCCGTCAGCCGCCTTGTTATATTTTTCAACGGTTGCGTCCTCGATATCACCCGCGAGCGTATCGCCGGTTGTGCCGAGCTGCACGCCGATCACCTTGCCCTTGAGGTCCTCGATCGAGTGGACATTATTTTTGAGGTTCGAGCCGCAGCCTGTCAGCAGCAGCATCGACATTGCAAGGGCAGAAAAGCCGACTGCGATTTTTTTCTTCATAATAACCAACTTCCTTTCCAGATTCAGACAAATGATAGACTGATTCCATCTATATATAATGTATTATAGCACATTCAATTTGAATAATCAAGCATTTTTGCCGTATCACGCAATTATTCATGCATAATCACAGATATTCAAATTCCCGATTCATCATGTTTATATAAAAAACAAAAACCGCCTCTTTTCAGAAGCGGTTTTTCGGATGAGGATGAGCGGACTTGAACCGATGACCCCCTGCATGTCAAGCAGGTACTCTAACCAACTGAGCTACACCCTCACAACAGAACCTATTATAACACAAGATTCCGGATTTGTCAACCCCTTTTTGAGATTTTTTTGATTTTTATGCAGAAAGCGGCACCGGTGCAGATAAAACCCGGTGCCGCGCAGTTACATCTTATATTGAGAAAGCCCGCTGCGGTACATCAGCGGTCAGCCGTAACGTCTGGAATTCTGCTCGGTACGCAGCCAATCGACGGCGAAGGAAATAAACTCGGAATTGGTCATGCGGTGCCCGTCGCGGATGCCGAATTCCAGCCCGATCTTTCTGTCAGCATTCTCCCATGCCTGAATGATCGCGTGCCGGATTGAGCGCTCCACGCGCGCAGGTGTGCTGTGGTGCATCTGCGCCACAACAGGATAGATCAGATTCATCATGCAGCCGCTCCGGATATCCCGCTGATAGGCGGTCACGATTGCGCAGCGCAGATGATGAAACCCGCGCAGATTGGTCGGGATGCCGAAGCTGTGCAGCAGATGCGTAACGGCAAGCTCGGGATCATCCGTCTGCATGCAGCTGTTTGAGGTTGCGCGAATACCGCAGAGCCGCTGCACATAGGCAATAAAATCCGCAGTATTCTGCGGATACGGAATGTAGTGGACGCCCTGCTGTGTCAGAATCTGCGCAAGTCCGTCATTTTTCTCACGGTAAAGCACGAGGATCGAAATCTCCGAATGCCGAAGCATCTCCTCGGTCAGCACAGGGACATGCACGGTCTCTGCGGTCAGGTTGAGGATCAGGACATCGGCATGCTCCATGCGGACAGCATGCGTCAGAACATCATGCCGCTGCAGTCTGGTCACTGCCCATATTCCCTCTCCGGCGAAGCTTGCTGCGATTTTTGATGCAAATTCATCACCGATGTCGCCGATGATGATGCGAAGTTGTTTTGTCATTTGCTTCTCCTTTTCTTTTTTTCTTTATCTGCGTTCACTATTATATCAGATGTATAATTGCCGTGTCAAGGGACGATCTTGCGCAGATATGTCGAATTACGCACAATATATGCAGAAATTGTCGAATCAGCCGCACCGGACATATCGTCAGATTCCGCCGCATATCCTTTTTGGGGGGATTGCAATGCGAACGTGTTTCTGTTCCGTATTCTTATGCGGTATACCGGTTTCCGTGCTCGGGATGCTCGGGGCTGCGGCGCTGCTGACCGCTGCCGATCTGCCGTTTTCCTGTTATCATGTCATTGCGGTGCTGCCGCTGCTCTGCGGATGTCTGCTCTCCGGATACCGCGCCGGCAAAGCCGCACGCCGGAACGGATGGCAGAACGGCTTTGCTGCGGCACTCCTGCTGACGGCAATCTGGTATGCCGCCGCCTGTTTTTTCTGCCGCAGGAGCATTCTGCCGGTGCTGCTGATTCTTTCTTTGCCCTGCGGAATGCTCGGCGGCGTTCTCGGTGTCAATACAAAGCTGCCGCTCCCGAAGCGCCGGCATCACGGCGCAGCGCGCATCCCGCGCGGGATTCTGCTGGGATGCAAAGCCGCTGCGGGCAGGCGCCGTGCAAGGCGGAATCAGACAGTCTCCGGCAGAGATGAGACGAAAAACTGTTGATAATTTTCTTTCAATCCCGCGAAATTTTATGCATCCATACAAAGAATGTGAAAAGATGAAGAAAACCCTTGATTTTTTTCCAAAACATGATACAATAGATTTAGCACTCGGAGATAAAGAGTGCTAAGAATCGCTCGCATAGAGTGCTAATTGACCGGAAACCGCCGCTCCGGAGGCTTCCGAGTATAGAACAGGAGGAACCTATCATGACTATTAAACCTTTGGCAGACAGAGTTGTGATCCGCATGACTGAAGCGGAGGAGACCACGAAGGGCGGCATCATTCTGACCGCATCTGCGCAGGAGAAACCGCAGGTCGCAGAGGTCATTGCAGTCGGTCCCGGCGGTGTCGTGGACGGCAAGGAAGTCACCATGTATGTGAAGGTCGGTGACAAGGTGCTGCTCAGCAAGTATGCAGGCACTGAGGTCAAGCTGGACGGTCAGGAATACACGATTGTCAAGCAGAACGATATTCTCGCAATCGTCGAGTAATCGGCGGCTGATAACTGATTGATTCTGAAAGGAGCATATACACCATGGCAAAAGATCTGAAATACGGCGAGGAAGCAAGAAAGGCGCTTCAGGCCGGTATTGATAAGCTGGCGGATACCGTCAAAATCACGCTCGGACCGAAGGGCAGAAATGTTGTCCTCGATAAGAAGTTCGGCGCACCGCTGATCACCAATGACGGCGTGACCATCGCAAAGGAGATCGAGCTTGAGGACCCGTTCGAGAACATGGGCGCACAGCTCGTCAAGGAGGTCTCCGTCAAGACAAACGATGCAGCCGGTGACGGTACCACAACCGCTACCCTGCTCGCACAGGCGATCGTCCGCGAGGGCATGAAGAACATCGCAGCAGGTGCAAACCCGATGATCCTGAAGAAGGGTCTTGACAAGGCTGTCAACACCGCTGTTGAAACCGTCAAGTCCAACTCCAAGACCATTGACGGCAGCGCAGATATCGCAAGAGTTGCAACGATCTCCTCTGCAGATGAGACCATCGGCAAGCTGATCGCTGAGGCAATGGAGAAGGTCTCCAAGGACGGCGTTATCACGATTGAAGAATCCAAGACCGCTGAGACCTACAGCGAGGTTGTGGAAGGTATGCAGTTTGACCGCGGCTATGTCAGCCCGTACATGGTCACCGATACCGACAAGATGGAAGCCGTCTATGACGATGCATTCCTGCTGATCACAGATAAGAAGATTTCCAACATTCAGGAGATTCTGCCGCTGCTCGAGCAGATCGTCCAGAGCGGCAAGCGCCTTGTCATCATCGCTGAGGATGTCGAGGGCGAGGCTCTGACCACGCTGATCCTGAACAATCTCCGCGGCACATTCAAGTGCGCAGCGGTCAAGGCACCGGGCTTCGGCGACCGCCGCAAGGAGATGCTCAAGGATATCGCAACGCTGACCGGCGGCGAGGTCATCACCGCTGATCTCGGTCTTGAGCTCAAGGATACCCAGCTGACACAGCTCGGCCGTGCACGTCAGGTTGTCATCTCCAAGGAGAACACAATCATTGTTGACGGCGCAGGCGATTCTGAGGCAATCAAGGCAAGAGTTGCACAGATCCGCGCAGAGATCGAGAACTCCACTTCCGATTTCGACCGCGAGAAGCTGCAGGAGCGTCTTGCAAAGCTCGTCGGCGGTGTCGCTGTCATCAAGGTCGGTGCACCGACTGAGATCGAAATGAAGGAAAAGAAGCTCCGCGTCGAGGATGCACTCGCTGCAACAAAGGCTGCAGTCGAGGAGGGCATCGTCGCAGGCGGCGGTGTTGCACTGCTGAATGCGGCTGACGCTGTCCAGAAGCTCGTTGATTCGCTCGAGGGCGATGAGAAGACCGGTGCAAAGATCATTCTCCGCGCACTGGAGGAGCCGATCCGTCAGATCGCTGCAAACGCAGGTCTCGAGGGCTCTGTCATCATCGAGAACATCAAGCGCGCAAACAAGCCCGGCTACGGCTTCAACGCATATTCTGAGGAGTATGTTGATATGATTCCTGCCGGTATCGTTGATCCGACCAAGGTTACACGTTCCGCACTGGAAAATGCAGCATCCGTTGCAGCAATGGTGCTGACCACCGAGAGCCTTGTCACCGATATCAAGGAGCCGCTCCCGCCTGCACCCGCAATGCCTGCCGGCGGCATGGATTACTGATATCCCGCAGCGCAAAAAAAATATCATGGGGTTCGGGGAGATATCTCCGGACCCCATATTGATCTGTAAATCAAAGAAACCGCTCCAATCAGCACGGATTGGAGCGGCTTTTTCATTTTGAAGTGATCCTGCGGAAAAAACAGAATATGAGATACGGAACAGTGAACAGCAGCCAGCCGATCACACAGCCGCAGAGATTGAGCAGGATATCATCGACATCAAAGGAGCCGAGGAATGTCAGCACCTGCGAGAGTTCGATAAACAGAATCAGCAGCAGGCAGGTAACGGAACATGTGAGAGGACGCCGCTGCTTTTCAAAGAAGAACGGCAGAAAGAACCCCGCCGGAATAAAGATCAGGATATTGCCCACAATCTGATTCATGATTTTATCATAAAGCGAAAATGACGATACCAGCGAAAGAAACGGGCGAATGGATTTCAGCGGCACAAGATTGGTATACCGGAGGACCACTTCCCAATAGCCCTGCGATTTTGCCAGCGAGAGACGGTAGGCACAGGCAGAAACGCCCTTCACATAGAGCAGCACCACCATCAGAATGATATAGACCAGACAGCATGTGCCCATAAACAGCCTGCCGGTTTCCTTGATTCCTTTCATGTAATCTCCTCACTTTTTTCTGATGCTATCATTATAGCATAAAGCAAGGGCGGTTTCAAGCAAATAAACATGAAGATTTCATGAGGGTTTACGGAAGATTTCTTTGAAGCTGCGGTGCCGGAGCCGTGTGCTCTGCCAACTGCAAATAGAAAACCCGTCCTGAATAAACAGAACGGGTTTAAGCTGGTGGTCGGACTCGAACCGACGACCTGCGCATTACGAATGCGCTGCTCTACCAACTGAGCCACACCAGCAACTGAACCAATGCCTAGTTATTATAGCATATTTTCATAAAAAAGTCAAGTGGGAGAATAGAAAAAAATTTTTTGCGTAAAAAAGACAGAAAAAGAATTGTAATTTTCAGGAAAGTGTGCTATACTAGAATAGAACTCGCACACCCCACTGTTCTGATTTCAGGGGATTCCTGTTTGATCTATACAGAAAGGAGCGCAGTCTCACCCGACTGCTACAGAAATTATGGCGAAAAACAATAAACGTAAAAAACATGTCTCGTGCCTTGGCGCACTGCTGATCTTCTGCATGCTGCTGATCGTTGCATTGACCGCAGCCGTCAACCTGCTGTTCCGCAACGGCGCCGCTCCGAGCCTGCTCGGCAAGCGATATGTCTACTATACCGGCGACGATATGCCGAACCGTGTTCCGCAGGGTTCGCTCGTCTTTGCCGAAGATACCGATAAAATCAATCAGAAGGATATCGTCCTTTACCGCGATGCACAGGATGCCTACCGCATCGCCGTTGCAAGCCTGATCGTCGATACCGATTCCAATGTCCCGGATCAGACCGGCAAGACCTACTACCTCACCACCGAGAGCAACACCACCGCCGTTCAGGTCGAGGAGACATCGCTCGTCGGTATCTGCAAGCGCAGAAGCAAGGAGCTCGGTGCACTGATCGGATTCCTGACAAGCCTCGCAGGCAAGATCATCGGTCTGGCACTGCCGCTCGTGATCCTGCTGGTTTACTTCGTGTTCTCCTTCTCCGGCAAAAAAGATAACGATATGCTCCCCGATGACGAGGACAACGATCTCGCATTCGTCAAGTCGATCCAGCAGAAGCAGCAGAAGATCGCTGAGCGTGATGCAGAACGCATCGCAAAGGAGCGCAAAAAGACACAGACCTTCGATGATGCCCTCTATGAGGATCCGGATGCACCGTCCTTCAAACCGCAGCACCGCCTCACCGATGAGGAGGTCGCGCAGATGGAGGAGGAGGAAGCCGCACGCCGCGCTGAGCGCATCGCAGCTGTCCGCAGCCACATGGAGCAGCGCCGCTCAACCGAAACCCCTGACGGTGTTCCGCTCTATACCACCGAGATCATCACAAAGACACACACGCTTTCGATTCCGAAGACCACGGATAAGCCGCTGACCACCACGCAGCAGCGTCCGCTGAAGCCGACACCGACTGAGGACATCCCGCGCCTGACCGCAACCGGTCACATCCAGATCCCGACAGCAGAACAGCTCGCCGAGGAACAGGAGAGCCGTCTGAAGCAGGCACAGGCACTCGCAAGAGCCGCTCAGGATGAAGCATTCACCATGCCGTACAGACCGCGCCGCGAGCAGGAAACCGCAGAACCGGAGATCAGAGGCAGCAGATTTGCTGATCCGGAACCCGTGAAGCCGACACCTGTTCAGGCAGAACCCGCTCCGGCACCCGCACCTGCTCCGGAAGTCACCGCTGCACCGGTCGCTCCGGCAGAAGCACCTGCAGCACCGGATGCGCCTGTCACATCGGCAGCAGCTCCGGCTGAACCGGAAAAGAAGGTCGTCAAGAAGGTTGTCAAGAAAGTCGTCAAGAAGCAGCAGATCAATGCATCCAATTTCGATGACCTCATGGCATTCCTTGATAACGAGCAGAAGAAACTGTAATCCTGCCCATACTATTATAAAAGTGTAATCAGAACAAAGCCGCGGAACCCGATTCCGCGGCTTTGATTTTTGCAATTCAATCCAAAAGTTTCTGAAAATATCCATAATATTTTATATTAAATAAACTATACGTATAATGACCGGAAAACCTTGATTTTTTAGGTGAAATGTGCTATAATATAGTGAATTCTTATACCGTGACAGAAAGGAATCAGATTATGTCGAGGAATCATGATACAAATAGTAAAAAACCGTTTGAGATCCCGCGTCCGGAATTTCCGAAGCGCGCGGTTGTCACAGGCGGTATGCCATACGGTAACAAGGAGCTGCACTTCGGCCATGTCGGCGGCATGCTCGTCTTTGCGGATACCTATGCACGTTTCCTGCGGGACAGAATCGGCAAGGAGAATGTGATCTTTGTCAGCGGCACCGACTGCTACGGCTCCCCGATCGCGGAGGGCTGGCGCAAAAAGGTCGAAGCAGGCGAATTTGAAGGTTCGCTTGAGGATTTCGTCCGGCGCAACCACAACAAGCAGAAGGACACGCTGAAAGCCTACGGCATCTCGCCCAACCTGTTCGGCGCATCCGGCCTCGGCAGAACCAAAGAGATCCACGCGGAATACACGCTCGAATTCCTGCAGTCTCTTTACGATAAGGGGCAGCTCAACCAGATCACAACCATGCAGTTCTTTGATGAGAAGGCAGGCGTCTTCCTCAACGGACGGCAGGTCATCGGCAAATGCCCCGTAGAGGGATGCACCTCTGAGAAAGGCTATGCGGATGAATGCGACCTCGGGCATCAGTATATGCCGGAGAATCTGCTGAATCCGGTTTCGGCACTGACCGGCGAGACCCCGACCATGAAGCCCGTCACAAACTGGTATTTCAAGCTGCGCGACTACGAAAAGCTGATGCAGGAATGGGTCGGCGAAATGCAGAAGGACAAGAAGATCCGTCCGGTTGTGTGGAAAACGATCTCGGAATTCCTGAAGCCGCCGGTTATTTATATCAAGCGCGAATTTGAGGAAAAGTATCTGACGCTCAAAAATCAGATGCCCGCACACAACTATCTGGAGGAGCCGAAAAAGCCCTCGTTTACAATCGAATTTGAAAAGCTGCCGGATTGCGACGAAGCCTGCCGCATCCTGACAGAAAACGGCATCCGCTACCGCACAGGCAAGACGCTTGTGCCGTTCCGCCTGACCGGAAACATCGAATGGGGCGTGCCTGCGCCGGTTCTGGAGGGCGCCGAAGGTCTGACCGTCTGGGTCTGGCCGGAATCGCTCTGGGCACCGATCTCGTTCACGCAGGCATATCTTGAATCCGAGGGACATGACAGAGCCGAGTGGAAGGATTACTGGTGCTCGAAGGACGCGACAGTCTATCAGTTCATCGGGCAGGATAACATCTATTTCTACGGCATTGCAGAACCTGCCATGTGGATGGCACAGCAGCAGGCAGATGAAAAGGTCGCAAACCCGCCGGAAGGCGAGCTGCAGATGCCGGTCATCGTGGCAAACCACCACATTCTGTTCCTGGATAAGAAGGCATCGAGCTCCGGCGCAGTCAAGCCGCCGATGGCTGACGATCTGCTGAATCACTACACACCGGAACAGCTCCGCATGCACTGGCTCGGTCTCGGACTCGGTCAGCGCTCGGTCAGCTTTATGCCGAAGCCCTACAATCCGGATGCCGATCCGAATGAACAGGATCCGGTTATCAAGGACGGACTGCTGCTCTCGAATGTCTATAACCGCATCATCCGCACGGCGTTCTACACCGCGCAGAAGATCACGGACGGCATTCTGCCGGATGTCGCACCGGAGGAGAACATCCTCGCAGATGCGAAAAAGGCAGTGCTTGAATATGAACGGCATATGTCGAAGTTTGCATTCCACCAGTGCACTTATGTGCTGGACGGCTACATCCGCAATGCGAGCAAGTATATGTCCAAGGCACTGAAGCCCGATGAACAGAGCAAAGAGGAGACCCTGCAGGTGCTTGCAAATCTGTTCTATATGATCCGCATTGCAGGCGTGCTGCTGCACCCGATGGCACCCTTCGGCACAGAGAAGCTGCGTGAATATCTGCAGGTGGATGAGCGCATCTGGTCATGGGATACAATCTTTGAGCCGGTCAGCTACTTCACCGGCGCAAATCACAAGCTGAAATTCCTGCCGCCGCGCACAGACTTCTTTACGCGCCACGAATCGCAGTTTGCCGAGGCAGCGGACGAAGCATGACAGTTGTCTGGCAGAGCCTTGTCAAGCTCGGAGTGACGATCTATCTGCTCTTTGGATGCTACACGCTCTTTGTCGGATTTCTGGAAAAGAACCGCAAGAAAAAAATCGCCGGCGCGATCGTGCTGATCGTGCCGACGGTTGCGATAATCGTGATTCTGAAACTGCTTGCGAATAAATACGGGGCATAATTCGGTATCTCCGATGGATTGATAATGGGGGCGCTGCCCCCATACCCCCGCTTAAGGGATACGATCCCTTAAGAATCCCATTTTGTTGAAAACTCCGCAGGTGAATATTTTAAAACTCAAAATAGTTTGAACGGCGCCCATATTAAAAGTTTCGCTCAAGCCTTTTCAAAGGCTTGCGGGTCGAGGGCAGAGCCCTCGTCGCTCGTCGCAACGAGCGAAACTCCCCGGCGTTCAAGCGTTCGCGGGCTTGGGTGCCTGCAAGTGAGGCACCCATTCATAATAGCATCGCGAAGCGATACCTTATTCATTTTAACCACCTTTTTCTAAGTGAATCCACCTGAAACTTTATTAGCACAATTAAAAATCCCCATACCAAACGGTACAGGGATTTATCGCCCAACGGCGATTCTGGTACGCCCGGTGCGATTCGAACGCATGACCTTCAGAGTCGGAGTCTGACGCTCTATCCAGCTGAGCTACGGGCGCATCTATACGAGCACATTCCTTATTATACCAGATATCAGAAAAATTTGCAAGCCCTTTTTTCAATTTTGCCCGGGAAAAATCAATTTATCCTGACAACACTTGGAAAGGAGTGAAAATATGAATACGACTGCTGATAAAAAACGCTCGATTTATGTCGTCGTGACCAGAACCGGAACAGGCCCTGCAAAAGCCATCCGGCTGATCTCGCGGATGCCGTATTCGCATGTTTCTCTCTCCGGAGACGCCTCACTGCACCAACTTTACAGCTTTTGCCGGAACTATACCTATGTGCCGCTTCCGGCTTCATTCAACACAGAATTGATCGGCGAGGGGACACTCGGCAAATTCGCTGACATCCCCTGCGAAATCTATGAGATTCCGCTGACGGACGAACAGTATTCACATTTTCAGTGCATGATCGACCACTTTATCGCCTGCCGTGAGCTCTATTCCTACAGCCTGATCGGTCTGCTGCGCGTCAAGCTGCAGATCGAAAGCGAACTGCGCTATAAGTTTGTCTGTTCGCAGTTTGTCGCATATGTGCTCGAGGAATGCGGCGTCCGGCTCGATAAACCGCCATGTCTCTGCTCCCCGGATGACCTGCGCTATCTGCCCGATGCAAAGCTCATCTACCGCGGCGAGCTCAACCGCTATTATCAGGAGAAAAACGAGGTGCTCTCCTACATGCCGATGGTTTCCGCTGTCTGATGTGCAGCGTAATCGGATAACTGACAAAGCCGCAGAAGCAGTCTGCCCATTGAGGGCGGCAGATACCCGGCTGCCTTTGCCGCGCCGGAAAGCTCCGGCTGCCGGAGCTGCAGCTGCCATTCCCCGCCGCCGAGCGTGATCTCCGCCGTATCGGAAGACTGCTGCTGCGTCACCTGTGCCATGACCGGCGTTCCGCCATAGAGCGTCCGGCGCGTTTGCTGCGCCGTTCTGAGCATGCCGAAGCCGAGTCCCATGACGGAACAATATCCCAAAGCCGCAATTGCTGCGGCTTTTTTTATGCGCTTTTTCATATCAAATCACTCCTGATTCTCTGCAAGCTGCCGGATGGTCTCGCTGAGCGCCTGCCCGACGAGTTCCCCTGCATACTGCGCTTCTTCCAGTGTATTGCCCTGCGAGCCGACCTCGATCAGCAGGCTGCCCGTTGTCATGTCCTGATTATATTTGCGGTAATCGAACAGAATCGGGCGCGTCAGACCGCTGAACATGGTCTCGGCTGTCTGCTGCAGCCTGCACGCAAAATGAAAATTCTCGCGGTAATCCGGCATATTCATGGTGCCGTCATCGCAGCCGGAGATAATCATGATCTGCGCGGACTGTCTGCCGTTGATTTCCGCAACCGGCGCAATGACCGTGCTGCCGTCTGCAATCGCATCGCGGTGGATATCCAGCGCAATGCAGACGCTCGGATATTCTTCCAGCACGGCGCGGACGGTCTCGGCGCTGTTGTTGTAGCTGCCCGTCCAGACGGGGAAATCGTGCATCTCCTTCGCATGAATCACGCCGATGCCTGCGGCGGCGAGCTGTTCCGCAATCGCATCCCCGACCATGACCATATTTTTATCCGGCTCCGTTGTCCGGAAGTTGAAGCTCTCGTCATAGTTTCCGGTTTTCGGCGAGACAAAGCTTTCGGTTGTGTGGGTGTGATAGATCAGCACCATCGGCGTGCCGTCGAGTTTTAAGTCAAGCTGCGGCGGAATCTGACTTTCTGCGAGCAGATCGGCATTGTTCCAGAAGGTTGTGTTCCGGACCTGTCCGCCGTTCGGGAGCGTGAGGAACAGATCGCCGGACTGCTGCCCGAAATGCCGGTCAACAATCTCGCCGCCGTTTCCGCTCTGCGTCTGCTGATAGAGCCGCGCATGCCACATCGCCTTTGAGCCCTCGGATTCGTGGTTGATAATCAGCGGATTCTCCGCGGGCGGCTCTGCCGGTGCCAGTGCGGCGGGCTGCGTGACGGTGCCTGTCTCAACAGGCGGAACAGGTTCAGGCTCCGGCGGGGCGGTGGTCTCCGGCTGCGACTCAAGGGGTATATCGGCGGCAGCAGCGCAGGATGCAGCACCGATCTCAACGGATTCGAGCGCAGGCATCAGGCGCCAGCCGCAGAGCATGACGCAGCCGGTTGCGCAGAGCAGCGAAATTCGTTTGAATTGTTCGTTCATCGGAACATCTCCTTTTTTATTGATGTCCCAACTTTCTCTTGAAGATTTAATTGGAACATCAATATTATACACATTCTGCTAATGCTTATGCAGAGGCGGATTTGAATATGCAAGCGGGGAAAAATCCGTCTTTCCGGATTGGCGCTGCAATATAGATAATATACTTAATTATGTCAGTTTCAACAGTCAAAAAAATAACTATTTTTATCCCCGTATTCTGCCCCTTTTTCAGCCGTTCCAATTCATTAAATATATAGCAAAATCCGCCTGAGAGCGGTTTATCAACAATCTGCGGCGAGGGGACATGGCTTTTGTGTAATTCTCCAATGATTCTGAGTTTTGCTTGAAATTATCTCTCCAATATGCTATAATATATGGTGTATAAGACTGCACGAATCCCCATCAGATCAAAGAAAAAAACGCGTGCAGATCTGTAATCTCATTTAACAGAAAAGGATGTGAATGGACTCGTGAATTCCTTTGAAGAAGTGTTTGAAGCCGTTAAGGAATATTGCACGAAGGACGGTAAAGTCGGTGATATTGCAAAGAATCTCTGGCTGGATACGCTGAAACCTGCGCGTCTGGAGGGAACAGACGCTGTTTTTTATTGCTCGTCTGATTTTCAGCGTTCCGTCGTCACAAATAACTATGCCCATTTGCTGCAGGAAGGCTTCGAGCAGATCCTCGGATTTCCGGTCAGCCTGCGTCTCATTGTACAGGAGACAGAAGATGCAGCCGATGCTGCGGAACAGGACCGCCAGACCGGTGAGGCACTCGAGAAAACCGCAAAGGACGGCGAATATGCCTACACCTTTGATACATTTATTGTCGGCGGCTCCAACCAGTTTGCCTATGCAGCCTGCACCAGCATTGCCCGCGGTGACGGCAACGGCAACACCTATAACCCGCTCTTTATCTACGGCCCTTCCGGTCTCGGCAAAACACATCTGCTCACGGCAATTTCGCACGAGATGCGAAAGCGCAATCCTGAGCTGAAGATTATCTATGTCACGGGCGAAACATTCACAAATGAACTGATCGAGGCGATCGGCAAAAAGGATACCTCTCAGTTCCACGAAAAATACCGCAGCGCAGATGTCCTGCTCGTCGATGATATCCATTTCATCAGCGGCAAGGACAGCACACAGGAGGAGTTCTTCCATACCTTCAACATCCTGCACGCTGCCGGCAAGCAGATCGTTCTGACCTCTGACCGCCCGCCGAAGGATATCAAGATCCTCGAGGACCGCATCCGGACACGCTTTGAGTCCGGTCTGATCACCGATATCTCGATGCCGGATTTTGAGACCAGAGTCGCAATCATCCGCCGCAAGGCAGAGCTGCTCGATCTCAACATTCCGGATGATGTCGCGGAATTCATCGCAAACCGCCTCAAGACAAACATCCGTCAGCTCGAGGGTGCCGTCAAGCGTCTCAAGGCGCTCAAGAGCCTTGCTGATTCCGCACCGTCGCTTTCGATGGCACAGAGCGTCATCCGCGATATCCTGACCGACGAACAGCCGACACCGGTCACTGTTGAGAATATCATTCAGGAGGTCTCGAACCTCTACGGCGTGACCGCAGACGATATCCGCTCCAAGAAGCGTTCGCAGCAGATCTCCAACGCGAGAAAGGTCGCGATCTATCTGGTGCACGATATCACGCAGATGACACTTGCCGCAATCGGCGAGGAATTCGGCAACCGCGATCACTCCACAATTGTCTATGCGGTCAAGTATGTCGAGAAGAATATGAAGAAGGATACGAACCTGCGTGATGCGATCGAGAGCATCACAAAGACCATTCGTGACGGTTCCGGAAAATAATTCTATCCGGTTTTCCACTTGTTTGTGCAAGTGTCCGAAACCTTCAGAATTTGTCGGATTTCAAAAAAATCAACGCGCCGGAAAATTTACAGAATGGTTGCAGGGAGCATATGTTTCTTTTTTCTCATTTTCAACAGATGTTGAAAACTACGTTAAAAAGTGATCCCGCATCTGCGCTGTTTTTTCATTTTTCTGTGGTCAGATTGTGGAAAACCGGCTGATATACTCCGAGTATTCACAGTTTCAACCGAGTTTTCAACAATTTTTCAATCTGATTCCACTTTTTTCACCGTAACCGTTTTGTCATAAATCGAATTCCACTTTCTCACAATCTTTCAAATTCCGCAGGTGGAAAAATCTGCCGGAACAGAAAGAAGCGGTTTCGGTGCAGCCACGCGGAATTATCATCATCCCGTTTCCGTTTTGCACTTTTCAACCGTCTCTAATACTCCTGCTATTTAATACCTATTATGTGAAGATGAATATGCGCAGCTGATTCTCAACCTGTGAAATGCAGAATGTGGAAACCGCTGACGCATCAACGAAAGGGAATGCTGCATATGAAATACACCTGTCAGAAATCGGATCTCTGTGAGGTCCTGCCGAATGTTGCAAAGGCAGCCAGCGCCAAAACCCCGATGGAAGCCCTCAGTGCAATCTGCCTGAGAGCCGCAGGACAGGAGCTAGAGCTGACCGGCTATGATCTCGAGCTCGGCATCCGGACACAGATTCCGGCAGCCGTCGAGGAAGAAGGCGTTGTCCTGACCGACAGCCGCCTGTTCTCGGAGCTTGTCCGCAGAATGCCGGAGGGCGTCCTGCAGATTGATATCGACGATCACCTTAAAATCACGATCACCGGCGGCGGCACATCCTGCCAGCTCCCCGGCATGCGCGCAGATGAATATCCGGATCTCCCTGACATCGAACAGGAACAGGGCGCGGTCATTCCGCAGAGCCTGCTGAAAAATATGATCGACCAGACCATCTATGCCGTTTCGCTCGATGAAACCAAACCGATCTTTACCGGTGAGCTCATCGAAATGGCGGATGATGCGCTGAATATTGTCGCGCTCGATAACTACCGCATGGCGCTCCGTACAGAGCCGCTGCCGGGACAGGAGCCGATGAAGTTTGTTGTGCCGGCAAAGGCGCTCCGCGAGATTGAGCATCTGCTCGGCGATGACGAAAAGAACGAAAATCCGTGCAAAATCCGTCTCGATCAGCATCACGCGATGTTTGAGGTCGGGCGCTATATCGTTTACACCAGACTGCTTGCAGGCGATTTCATCAACTACCGCCGCAGCATTCCGGAGAATGCAAAGACCGAGGTCACGCTCAGCCGCCGCGAGCTGATGGACAGCCTGGAGCGCTGCGGTCTGCTGATCTCCGAGAAAAACAAGACCGCTGTCCGGTTCCAGTTTGAGGAGGACAAAGTTCTCATCAGCTGCCAGAATGTTGTCGGCAGCGTTGATGACCAGCTCCCCTGCGATATGACCGGCGAGAAAATGGTCATCGGCTTCAATAACCGTTATCTGCTCGACGCTGTCCGTGCCGTGCAGAGCGACCGCGTCCGACTGTTCCTGACCGCTGCCGACCGTGCAGTCAAGGTCATGGAGGCAGACGGCGACGGCTCTGTCGCAATCATCATGCCGGTTCAGGTCCGCAGATAATCAACTTTCGGGAGAATGCTATGGAAACCATCCGTGTTACGATCAAAACGCCGTTCATCAAGCTGGATCAGCTCATGAAGCTCTCCGGCCTGACAGATACCGGCGGACTTGCAAAGGAGATCATTCAGGACGGGGCTGTCAGGGTCAACGGCGAGGTCTGCACCATGCGCGGCAAGAAAATCCGCAACGGTGACAGCATCACCGTCGAAGACTATGAGGTCATCGTTTCTGCTCCGACAGAAGAAACGTAAATGCGTGTATTATCACTGAAAGCGGACGGATTCCGCAATCTGGACGGCGTCGCGCTGACACCGCATCCGGAGCGGAATCTGATCTTCGGCAACAATGCGCAGGGCAAAACCAATCTGCTGGAAGCAATCTGGACCTGCACAGGCTGCCGGAGCTTTCGCGGCGCGAAGGAACGGGATTTCATTCAGCTCAAGGCGCAGGCGATGCATCTGACGATGACATTCGAGAACAGCCGCAGAGTGCAGGAAATCCAGATTCACATGGCGCGCGGCGACGGAAAACAGAAGAAAATTCTGCTCAATCATGTGCCGCTCAAGGGCGGCGGCGGATTGTTCTCGCAGTTTCAGTGTGTGATCTTTTCACCGGATGACCGCGAGCTGATCCGCTCCGGACCGGAAAAACGGCGCAGCTTCATGGATTTGTGCGGCTCACAGATCACGCCTGCCATGCTCGGATGCATCCGGCGGTTCGATCAGCTCACCGCACAGCGCAATGCTGTCTTAAAGCAGATTCAGTTCGGCGGCGCGTCAAAGCGCGATCTTTCGGACTGGGATCTGCAGCTTGCCGCGCACGGCAGTCTGCTGACATGCCTGCGGTATGCGTATATCAAAAAGCTCGCGGCAGTCTGCGAGCAGCTTTACGGCACCATCACGGACGGCAGAGAAAAGCTCTCCGTCAAATACCGTTCCAATCTGTTCCGGAACTCTGAGATTCCGGAGAAGCCGACGCAGGAGATGCAGGAATATTACTACGAGCAGCTCAGAAAATCTGCGGATGATGACATCCGGCTCGGGTTTACTGCAAAGGGCGCCGGCAGAGATGATTTTTCCTGCAAAATCGGCGGACTCTCTGTGCGGGAGTTCGGTTCGCAGGGACAGCAGAAAAGTACCGCACTGGTGCTGAAGCTTGCACAGGCGGCGGTTTTCTATGATCAAAAAGACGAAACACCGGTGATTCTGCTCGATGACGTCATGGGAGAGCTCGACCCGCAGCGGCAGAAGCTCGTCTATGATATTGTCGGGGATATGCAGATTTTTCTGACTACGCCGCAGCCGGAGGCCGTCGGGCATTTCGGCGAGGGCGCGGTATTCTGCATGGAAAACGGGCGCCTGACCGATCAGGCGGCTCCGGAATAAGGAGAGCAGCGATGTATATTCATCTCGGCGAACAGATATCAATCAACGATACCACAGTGATCGGCGTGTTTGATATTGAAAATACAACGATCGGTCCGGATACGCGCGCGTATCTGAGCCGGCTCGAAAAAGAGGGCAAAGCCGTCAATGTTTCGGCGGAGATGCCCAAAAGCTTTGTTGTCTGCATTGAAAACGGCGAGGAGATTGCCTATATTTCCTCGATTTCCGTTTCAACTCTGCGCAAGCGCGCACTGACAATGTTTTAACAGGATTTCCGGCTGCATAAAAGGCGGCAATATGGAGAGAGGATACAGCTTATGGAAATGGAAGAAATGCTGACAACGCCTGTTCAGGGCGATTATGACGAAAATCAGATTCAGGTTCTGGAAGGACTTGAGGCTGTCCGGAAGCGTCCGGGCATGTATATCGGTACCACGGGCTCGGGCGGTCTGCACCACCTTGTTTATGAAATTGTGGATAACTCGATCGACGAGGCACTCGCAGGCTACTGCACCGAGATCAAGGTCGAGATTCTCGAGGGCGATGTGATCCGCGTCACCGATAACGGACGCGGCATTCCGGTCGGTATGCACCCGAAAGAGAAAATCTCCGCGGCGACTGTTGTCTTTACGGTTCTGCACGCAGGCGGTAAGTTCGGCGGCGGCGGATACAAGGTCGCAGGCGGTCTGCACGGCGTGGGTGCTTCGGTTGTCAACGCGCTTTCCGAATGGCTTGAGCTGACCGTCTGGGACGGCAAGCACAGCTACTTCCAGCGGTTTGAGCGCGGCAAATATACCAAAGAGCTCGAAATGACCGGCGATACCGATCTGCACGGCACATCCGTCACCTTTAAGCCGGACGGCGAAATCTTTGAAGAAACAACGGTTTTCGATTACGAGGTATTGCTCAAGCGCATGCGTGAGCAGGCATTCCTGAACGCAGGACTCAAAATCGAAATCGAGGATAAACGGCATCCGGAGGAGGACCGCCACGAGGTGCTCTGCTATGAGGGCGGCATTCGTCAGTTTATCGAGCACATTCACAAGACGCGCGGTCTCGATCCGCTCTCCGATCAGGTGATCTACTTCAACGGCAAAAAGGATGACAATTCCGTTGAAATCGCAATGCAGTACAATGACAGCTATAACGAAGTGATCATGTCCTTTGCAAACAATGTCCACACGATCGACGGCGGTGTGCATGAGGTCGGCTTCCGCAATGCACTGACAAAAACAATCAACGAATACGGCAAAAAGTTCGGTCTGATGAAGGATGATGCAAAGCTCATGGGCGAGGATGTCCGCGAGGGACTGACCGCAATCATCTCCGTCAAGCTGACAGACTGCCAGTTCGAGAGCCAGACAAAGGTCAAGCTCGGCAATCCGGAGATCAAGCCGTTCGTCGAGCAGACGGTCTGCGAAAAGCTCATGGATTATCTCGAGGAGAACCCGACCGTTGCGGCGGCGATCTTTGAGAAATCGCAGGCGGCGCAGCGCGCAAGAGAGGCTGCGAAGAAAGCCCGCGAAACCGCAAGACGCAAATCCGCAATGGAATCGGCATCGCTGCCGGGCAAGCTTGCGGACTGCTCCGAGCGTGATATCGAGTTTACGGAAATCTACATCGTCGAGGGTGATTCCGCAGGCGGCTCTGCAAAGGAAGGCAGAGACAGACGCTATCAGGCGATTCTGCCGCTCTGGGGCAAGATGCTCAATGTTGAGCGTGTCCGCATCGACAAGGTTTACGGTAATGATAAGCTGCAGCCGGTTGTGACCGCACTCGGCACCTCAATCGGCGAGGATTTTGACATCACAAAACTGCGCTACGGCAAAGTCATCATCATGGCGGATGCCGATGTGGACGGCTGCCATATCCGCACGCTGCTGCTGACATTCTTCTTCCGGTTCATGCGTCCGCTGATCGAAAACGGCAATGTCTATATCGCACAGCCGCCGCTGTTCCGCGTGACAAAGGGCAAAACGCACAAGTACGCATTCAGCGATGAAGAGCGTGACCGGTATATCGCGGAGCTGACCGCGAACGGCGCAAAGGTCGAAGTCCAGCGCTACAAGGGTCTTGGTGAGATGGACCCCGAACAGCTCTGGGAAACCACAATGGATCCGGAATCGCGCACGATGATTCAGGTCACAATGGAGGATGCGATGAAGGCAGATGAAATCTTCTCGATCCTCATGGGCGACAAGGTGCAGCCGCGCCGCGAATTCATCGAAACAAACGCAAAATACGCTGTTAATCTGGATGTCTGATCCGAAAGGGATTCTATGGAGAAAGAAGAAAAGCTCCTCTCCGTGCAGTGCAAGCTGAATGACGGGGATTTTGAAGATGTCTTCCGCGTCTACAATGAGACGGAGAAAACGAGTGATAAGCGCATCGGGCTGATCACCTGCGGCGCACTGATCGCGATCTGCATTTTCATCACGATCATCACAAAGAACATCACATTCCTGTTCTACGCCGCAGGCTGCCTGATCATCGGCATTTCCTATTACGCCGTGCCGGTCAACAAAAAGTTCATCGCTGCCAATAAGCTGCAGTTCGGTGAATGGCGTGAGATTACGTTTTATCCGCATGCGCTGACAACGATGGAAATCTTTGACAAAAACGAAGCTGCGGAAATGGATGAGGACGAAATCGAGGAGGCAACAACCTCGTTTTCCACAAACAGCCTCACCGCTTATGAGAATGCCCGCGGTTTTCTCTTTGCAGAGAGCAAGATTGTCAATCAGTTTGTCTATGTGCCGAAGCGTGAGCTTTCGCGGCAGGCAATTGCGGCGATTCAGGACTTTGCTCAGAACAACTGCTCCGGCGGCTATCAGCTCCTTGAGGGCAAATCCATGCTCGAAGATGAGGATGCTCCCATGCCGGAACAGGAGGATGACGATACCTCGCTGACCTCGAATATCTGCGATCAGTATTACGGCGCGAAGAAGCTGCGTCTCTACAATGCAGAGGGGCACCGCGTTGAGCTGGATGAAAAAGATCCGGACGAAGCAGAGGCGCTCGGGAAATTCGATGCTGCCGAAGATGCCGCGCTCGAGGAGGAGCACACCGAATACATGGATGTGCCGGAGCTCGATGTCGAGGAGGAGTTCGGGCGCATCATTGCGGAGGATGACGGAGAAGCGGAGGAACAGGCGGATGAATAAAACCGGAAAACCGATCATCAGCCGCAGCTATCACATTCCGCTGCCGATGTTTGACGATGCATTTCTGAAATTCCAGAAAAAATACGTATATCCAGGCAATCTCCTGCTGACAGTTGTGCTGCTCGCAATTGCGGGCGTGTATATTCACGCTGCATTCAAGGATAACAGCAACACGCTGGTCTATCTGCTGATTGTCGCCTGCTTTGCAATCATTCTGGTGCGCTGGTACAGAACCTTCAAACTGCGCCGCGCCGTGCATGATGCGCTCAAAGAGGTTGAGACCGATACCTATCAGCTCTCTGCCTATGAGGACGGACTTGTCATTCATACGGAGGAGGCTGAACCCGCTGCCGAAGATACGGCAGCACCGCAGGAAACCGATGAAGAACCGGATGAATCCCCTGCTGAAGAAGGCGGATTCCGGAAGATTTTTCCGGATCAGCCGGTGCAGAATGATCCGGTTGAGGATACCGAGATCACCTTTGGTCCGGATGTGAAAATCCACGATTTTCCGGAATATTTCATGGTGTATCTGGTCAAGCGGAATTTCTATGTGATCCCGAAAAAGGATTTTGCTGACGATGAAATTGAAACGCTGAAAAAACTGTTTCACGTATAAATATAACGAGAATGAAGGAGGAGAAATCCTTTGTACGACACAAGTAATGCAATTATGATCCACCGCGATATCGAGGAGGAGATGCGGTCATCGTTTCTTGCGTATTCGATGTCCGTTATCACATCCCGTGCGCTGCCGGATGTGCGCGACGGTCTGAAGCCGGTTCACCGACGCATTCTCTATACCCTGTTTGAGAAAAGTCTGACGCCGGAAAAGCCGTACCGAAAGTGCGCGGACATCGTCGGTTCCGTGCTCGGTGAGTATCACCCGCACGGCGACGCTTCTGTCTATATGGCACTCGTCCGTCTGGCGCAGAGCTTCTCGATGCGGTATCCGCTGGTGGACGGTCACGGAAACTTCGGTACAGTGGACGGCGACCCGCCTGCTGCATATCGTTATACCGAAGCAAAGATGACAAAAATGTCCATGCAGATGCTGACCGATATCCAGAAGGAAACCGTTGATTTTCAGTCGAACTACGATGACCGTCTGAAAGAGCCGACCGTTCTGCCTGCAAGATTCCCGAATCTGCTGGTCAACGGCTCGGAGGGTATCGCAGTCGGTATGGCATCGCATATCCCGCCGCACAATCTGGGCGAGGTCATTGACGGACTGGATTATCTGATTGAGAATCCGGAGGCGAGCCTTGAGCAGCTGATGCAGTTCATCAAGGGACCGGATTTCCCGACCGGCGGCATCATTATGGGCAGAGCAGGCATCCGCGCCGCTTATGCGACCGGCAGAGGCAAGCTGACTGTCCGCTCGAAAACCGAGATCACCGAGATCAAGAACCGTCAGTGCATCATCGTTTCGGAAATTCCGTACATGGTCAACAAGGCGGAGCTGATCAAGTCAATCGCAGAGCTTGCAAAGGAAAAGCGCGTCGAGGGCATCCATGATATCCGCGATGAATCCGGCAGAGCGGAAAAGGTCCGCATCTGCATCGAGCTCAAAAAGGATGCAAACGCAAATCTTGTGCTGAACCAGCTGTTCCGCTACACCCAGCTGCAGGATACCTACGGCATCATCAATCTGGCGCTGGTCAACGGCATCCCGAAGGAGCTTTCGCTGAAAGAAATCCTCACGCATTATCTCGATCACCAGACCGAGGTTGTGCAGCGTGCATGCAGATTCGATCTGCGCAAGGCACGCGAGCGCGCACATATCCTGCAAGGCTTCGTTGTTGCACTCGATTTCATTGACGAGGTTGTGGAGATTCTCCGCAGCTCGAAAACGATCCCCGAAGGCAAAGAGCGCCTGATCGAGCGCTTCAAAAATGTCGATCTGACAACCTTGCTCGAGGATTCTGCATACCGTGCCGCAATGGGCATGACAGTTGATCCCTCCGAGAAGGAATATCCGACGGTCGGTCTTTCCGATGCGCAGGCAGATGCAATCGTGCAGATGCGTCTCGGTCAGCTGACAGGTCTGGAGCGCGACAAAATTCTCAACGAAGTGCTGTCGCTTTGTGAAAAGATCAACGATCTGCGCGATATTCTCGCACACAGAGAGCGCGTGCTCGGCATCATCCGCGATGATCTCGAGGAGATCCGCGGCAAATTCGGTGATGAGCGCCGCACCGCAATCGAGAATGTCAGCGGCGAAATGGATATCGAGGACCTGATTCCGGTCGAAGACTGCGTTGTGACCTACACGAATTTCGGTTACATCAAGCGCGTTCCGGCAGCGGTTTATAAATCGCAGCGCCGCGGCGGCAGAGGTGTCACCGGCATGAAGCAGCGCGAGGAGGATTTTGTCTCCGAGATGTTTGTCGGCTCGAGCCACGATCATGTGCTGTTCTTCACGAACCGCGGCATCATGTTCGATCTCAAGTGTTTTGAGATTCCGATGGGCGGCAAGGATTCCAAGGGTACGAATATTGTCAACCTGCTGCCGCTTGCAGAGAATGAAAAGATCGCTGCCATGATGAAGGTCAGCGAGTTCAACGATGAAAGCTATATCGTCATTGTCACCCGAAACGGCAAGATCAAGAGAACGCCGCTGCCCGCATACAAAAATGTGCGCAAAAACGGTCTGATTGCGATCAAGCTGGATGAGGGCGACGAGATCGAGGGTGTCCGCATGACATGCGGTCAGGATCAGCTCTTTGTCGCGACAAAGAACGGCATGGCGATCCGCGTCGATGAAAACTGCATCCGTCCGCAGGGCAGAAGCGCACACGGTGTCCGCATTATGAAGCTGCGCGGCGATGATGAAATCGTCTCGATGGCGCGCGCCCGTGCAGGTGCAACACTGCTGACGGTCACCGAAAAGGGCTTCGGCAAGCGCACCGAGATCGACAGCTACCGCATTCAGAACCGCGGCGGCTTCGGTCTGACGAACTACAAGCCGGATGAGGAGCGCGGCAATGTCTGCGGCATCAAGGTTGTGGACGAAACCGACGATATCATGATGATTTCGAGCGACGGCATCATCATCCGCATCCGGACAAGCGATATCCGCATCATGGGCAGAATCGCAAAAGGCGTCCGCGTGATGCGTGTCTCCGAGGAGGGCAGAGTGATGTCCTTCACGCGCACCGAGCACGAGGATGACGCCGAGATCACCGAGGTCGAGCAGCTCTCCGAGGATGAGCTGAAGGCACAGGAGGCGGAGGCTGCTGCGGAGGAATCTGCGGAGGCTGCACAGCCCGAGGAGCCCGCAGAACCCGATGAGCCGGAGGAGGCTGACGAGCCGGATTCCGACGCCGATCAGGACGAATAACAAATAAGGGGGCTGCCGTATGAACCGCATGGAGTTTTCGCAGATGCTGAAAAAATGGATATGCGTATTTCTCGGCAGCCTGTTTGTGCAGTGCTTTTTCTGGGCGGTATATTCGCTGCTCGAAATGCGCATCTGGATGTGCGGGCTTTCCGCCATCGTCTCGGCGCTGCTCTATCACTTTCTGCAAAAGGAGGAGCAGACCGGATTATCGCGCAGGAGCGTGTTTTTTGCGGCAATCCCCGCCCCGATGCTGCTCGGCACTGCAATTACGGTGATGCAGCTTGTCCGGCATCCGAATCTCAATCTGCTGAGCGCGGAGCTGGACGGCGTTTCTCCGCTGACAGAAACCGTTTCGCTCTATGCGGCGCGGCTCATGATCAACGGCGTGCTGCTGCTGATCTTTGCGGCGGCGGACAGAGCATTCCGGAACAGGAGTGTGACAGGATATGACGGAAAAACTACGTAAATTCGCGGTTTTACTGATGCTTCCCCTGCACCTGTTCCTGACATACGGAACAGGCGGAATGGAAGGCAGTGCCGTGATTATCGTGGTTCTGATTACGGTGCTGGCAGATTTTGCGCTGTCCTTCTGGCAGCTTCGCAGCTTTACCGCAAAGCACAGCAATCTGCGCGCGTTCAGCGGCGATTATCTCCCGTATCTGCTTCAGGCTGTGCTGGTCGGCATTGCGGAGGGACTGATCTATTATTTTGCAGTCGGTACAATGCATGTGAATATTCTGAGCGAAAACTGGGGCAAGGGGCTGTATTTTACGGTTTCGATCGCTGAGCTGATTCTCGGCGCACTGGTTGCACTTGTGACGGGTGCGGCGCGGACAATGCTCTATCACGATGAAAAGAGGTAACGATTTATGACAAACGCGGAGATCCTTTCTCATATTGACCACACGATCCTCAAGGCGGATGCAAAATGGGAGGATGTTGCGCAGATCTGCGAAGAAGCACTGCAGTATCACACAGCATCGGTCTGCATCCCGCCGTGGTATGTTGCAAGAGCAAAGCAGACTTATCCGGAACTGAATATCTGCACGGTGGTCGGGTTTCCGCTCGGCTATGAGGAATCCGCGGCAAAGGCACAGGAGGCAGCGCTCGCACTCGCTGCCGGCGCCCGTGAAATTGACATGGTTATCAACATTGCTGCGTTGAAAAACGGCGATGACGAAACCGTGCTCGCGGATATCAAAAAACTGCGCACGGCATGTCGCTCGGCGATTCTCAAGGTCATTGTCGAGACCTGCTGTCTGACGGAGGATGAGAAAATCCGCGTCTGCAAGCTCGTGACAGAGGGCGGCGGTGATTATATCAAGACTTCGACGGGCTTCGGCTCTGCCGGTGCACAGTTGGAGGATATTGCGCTGTTCAAGCAGCATATCGGACCGAATGTCAAAATCAAGGCAGCAGGCGGCATCCGCACGAGAGAGCAGATGGTCGCATTTCTCGAGGCAGGCTGCGACCGCATCGGATGCAGCGCTGCAAGAATCCTCTTTGACGAGGCATGAGAACGCTGCTCAGCGGATACCATAAAATGACGCAGGAGCTGATGTTTCGCGTCTATGCTGCGGAGATTCCGGAGAGCGGAAAGCGGCAGAAGCACAGAGCCGCACATTTTGCGGCGCTCGATCTGCTCGGCGCAGCGCTTGCAGAGGATTTCGGGCTGCGGCATGCGGTGATCCGCCGTGTCGGACTTGGAAAACCTGAGCTGATACACGATTTTCTTCATATGAACCTCTCGCACTGCAAGGGGCTTGCGGTTGCAGCCGTCGGGCGGATGCCGCTCGGTGTCGATGCGGAGGGAACGCGCGCGGTCAAAGACGCATTGATGCAGAAGGTCTGTGCGCCGGAGGAAATCGCGCAGATTCAGGCAGCAAATGACAAAAATCGCGCATTTACGAAACTTTGGACATTAAAAGAAGCATACGCAAAATACACCGGCGAAGGCATCGGGCTTGATTTTTCAACGCTCGGGTTTTCGCTCGGGGAGAACATCATCTTTCATCATCCGGATGCAGGGAAAGTCCGTTTTGCACAGCTTGCGGATCGCTCCGGCTGCATCGTGTCTCTCTGCTGCCCGCAGCGGGACGATATCAACATTGCATATAACAGCGAATTTTTCGCATGAATAGATTGCGATTCCGGAAGGAATCATCTTCGGCACTGCAAGGCGCGGTGCTGAAAAAGGGAGGATTTTTTATGCTGACGATTGATCTTCGCGGACATCTCGCGGTAATTACAGGCGCGTCGGGTATGCTCGGCCGCGTCATTGCAAGAACCTTTGCCGACTGCGGCGCAGATCTGGTGCTGCATTATTTCCACGGCAAGGATGAAGCCGAAACGCTTGCAGGTGAGCTGCGCCGCAAAACCGGCCGCAGAGTCATGACCGTGCAGGCAGATATCACCTCGGCAGAGGATGTGCAGCGCATGAAGCAGGAGATTACGGGGCGCATCGGCGTGCCGGATATTCTCGTGCACAATGCGGTGATTCAGTATGACCGCAAGCCGATTATCGAGCAGGATCTGACGGCGTTTGACAGCCAGTATCAGTCCTGCGTGATGCAGACTGTCCACATGACGCAGGCATTCGTGCCGGATATCATTGCCAAGGGCAACGGCGGCAGAATTGTTGTCATCAACACCGAATGCGCGGCGATGGCAGAGGAGACATGGGGCGCCTATACGGCGGCAAAGCGCGGTCTGGACGGACTGGTGCGTGTGCTTGCAAAGGAGCTCGGTCCGCATCAGATTACGGTCAATCAGGTGGCGCCCGGCTGGACGATCACCGAAGCTGACCGCCGCAATCACACCGAATCGCAGCCGGATTATGAGAAATCCGTGCCGCTCGGCAGACGCGGAACCGATCTGGAAATTGCGCAGATGTGTGCATTTCTCGCATCCCCGATTGCATCGTTCACAACCGGTGCCTATATTCCTGTCTCCGGCGGCAGAGTGATGCCCGCAATCTAAGCAGAATCGCCTTCGGCGATGATATTGATATTGGGCTCCGCCCAAACCCGCCAAAGGGATGCAATCCCTTTGGAATCCCGTTTTTGGATGATATGAAAAGCTTTTTGAGACTTTCTGCACTGCTGTAAGCAGTATCGTAATGAAAACATAATACAGATTCCGGCGCGTGCGAGCTCGAAGGCGCTGAGTGAAATGATACACTTGAAAAAAGAAGGAGAATCATCATGCGATATATGCTTTGTTATGCTTTGATGCAAAGATCAGCGAAGGTGGAAACCGAATACTTTGAGAAATTCGAGGATGCCGTGATGCGGTATACAGTCCTGTGCAGCAATTGCGAGGACGTTGTGCTTGCCGATACTGCCGCAGAAAAGATCATCCGGCATTATTCATACCGGCATACTGCCAATGGCGCTTCTGTGACAAGTAACTGATCCTGTTTATCATGCGGCGAAAGCCGTCTGACATTCACTGATCGGAAAGGACGCAGATATGAGCACTTCATTTGATGTAATCACCAAGTCTGACAAGGTTCCGACTGTAAAGGAACTGACGGACGCGCTGTTTGCACTGCCGCAGTTTGCGCGCACAGGCATCCGCATGGATGAGATAGAAGTGCAATTACGGGATCAGGACGGGATTTTACCGCCGGAGCAGTATTCTGATATCCCATTGGACAGAGTCTGGAGCTTTGTTCTGAAATCAGAAGACAGCATCTACTTTATTTCCTACCACACACAACAAACCGATGATGAATACGGCATCCATAACTGGTGGGTGATCGAAAGCAGAGCGCTGCAAGACGCGGGAAGAGCTTTATATGTGGCGATCCCCTGCGCGCTTGCGAAGCTGACGAACGGACTGACAGGCTCCGGAGACAGCGCATGGCACAACGGCAGAGATGACTACACCGGCGCTGAGATGTGGGATGAGTTTGTGCAGACCGAGCTGCCGTACTGCTTTGCCAAGAAGCCGTTTTTCTGTCCGGTGCTGAACGCTGAGCTGATTGTGGAAGGCGGAGGACAATGGGGCAGAAAGGTCACAGAGCCGTATATGCGCCGCTGTCAGGATGTGCTGCTGCATATGCCAGATGCGCTGCTCGATGCGATCTGCGGGGCGGCAAAGAAATACTGGCTGCGCACAAAAAACCGGAAGGAAACAAATGCCGTCCGTCCGGTTCTGATGACAGAAGATTCGCCCGCCGGGGAGATTTTGCAGTATATCCACTTCGACACGCTGGAGCTTTATACTCCGAAGGATGAATCACAGATCGGCTTCGGGCTCTTCGGCAAATGCGACTGGGGAGAACGCGCGAACATTGAAGCGGTCATATTAGACAATGACCTGATCTATCTTGGCAGCGTTGATATGATTTCGCCGTGGGAATACGACAAATGCCGCGAAGAATGGATCGAGGAATGCGGCACCGCCGAAGACTTTGACCGCTCAAATTATGCTTTATAACTGCATTTGCAGTGAATATATTAAAATACTGATCCGGAGGAATCTCAAATGAGTACCAACAGCTATGAATCCCCGTTTTGCACCCGTTATGCGAGCAAGGAGATGCAGTATCTCTTTTCCGCAGACAAGAAGTTTTCCACATGGCGCCGCCTGTGGGTTGCACTTGCAAGAGCCGAGCATGAGCTCGGGCTCAATGTGACCGCAGAGCAGGTCGCGGAGCTCGAAGCACACATCTATGATATTGACTATGAGGCAGCCGCAAAGCGCGAAAAGGAATGCCGCCACGATGTCATGTCCCATGTTTACGCCTACGGACTCGCCTGTCCGAATGCAAAGGGCATCATCCACCTCGGCGCAACATCCTGCTATGTCGGCGACAACACCGATATCATCATCATGCGTGATGCACTGAAGCTCGTCCGCACAAAGCTTGTGACGGTTCTGGGCAATCTCGCAAAATTCGCTGAGGAGTGGAAGGCGCAGCCCTGCCTCGCATACACCCACTGTCAGCCGGCACAGCTGACAACCGTCGGCAAGCGTGCAACGCTCTGGATGAACGAGCTGCTGATGGACCTCGAGGAGCTGGATTTCCAGATCGGCAGAATGAAGCTGCTGGGCTCCAAGGGTACAACCGGTACGCAGGCATCCTTCATGGAGCTGTTCCACGGCGACGGCACCAAGATTCGCGCAATGGAGGCAAAGATCGCTGCAGAAATGGGCTTTGCACCGGATGCGATTGTTCCGGTTTCCGGTCAGACCTATTCAAGAAAGGTCGATGCACAGGTTCTGAATGTCCTCTCCGGCATTGCACAGAGCGCGATGAAATTTGCAAATGATATGCGTCTGCTCCAGTCTTTCAAGGAGATGGAGGAGCCGTTTGAATCCGGTCAGATCGGTTCTTCGGCGATGGCATATAAGCGCAACCCGATGCGCTGCGAGCGGATCACCGCACTGGCACGCTATCTCATTACCGATACGCTGAATCCGGCATTCACCGCAGGTACACAGTGGTTTGAGCGCACGCTTGATGATTCCGCAAACAAGAGAATCGCCGTTGCAGAGGGATTCCTTGCAGCGGATGCAATCCTCAACATCATGATGAATGTCACGAGCGGCATGGTTGTGTATCCGGCAGTCATCCGTCAGCGCGTGATGAACGAGCTGCCCTTCATGGCAACCGAAAACGTCATCATGGATGCAGCGGCACGCGGCGGCGACCGTCAGGAACTGCACGAGCATATCCGTCAGCACTCGATGGCAGCCGGTGCAGAGGTCAAGCAGAAGGGTCTCAAGAACGACCTTTGCGAGCGCATCGTCAATGACCCGATCTTCGGCGTCACCGCTGAGGAGCTCGAGGCAAATCTCGATCCTTCCAATTACATCGGCAGAAGTGTGCAGCAGGTCGAGGAGTTCCTCGCGGAGTTCATCGCGCCGGTGCTCAAGGATGCGGAGTCTGCTGCGGACGTTGAACTGACTGTTTGAGCGAAGAATCCAAAATCGGGAGAAATGTGAAGAATCTCTTGACATTTTTTCAAAAATGCACTATAATAAAAATTACTTGTCGGCATATGTCAGTAGAGCTGCTATGCCTGATTAGTTCAATAAACAAGGAGGCTTGGCAGTGAAGACCAACAAATCCGTCTTTTTCATCGTGTTCATTCTGATCCTTGCGTTCGCGGCTTCCACCGTGTTCGGCGTTCGGAATCAATACGGTGATCTGACAACCACCTATATCAAGGGCCTGAAGGACATCCGTCTCGGCATTGATATTCAGGGTGGTGTCGATGTCACATTCGCTCCGGCGGATGAAAGCATCGACGCATCGAAGGCACAGCTTGAGGCTGTGCAGGAAGTCATGAAGGCCCGACTCGTATCGCTCGGCATCAATGACTATGAAGTGTACATCGACGAGGGCAACGATAAGGTAATCGTCCGCTTCCCGTGGCAGACCGGCGAGAGCAATTTTGATCCGCAGGCTGCTGTCAAGGAGCTCGGTGATACCGCACAGCTCCAGTTCCGCAAGGGTTTCCGTTATGACAGCTCGGTTGACGATGACGGCAACACCACAATCGTTCCGCAGGGCGATATCGTCCTCGAGGGTACGGATGTCGAGGAGGCATATGTTTCCTATGAGCGTGATTCCAACGGCAACCAGACCGGCAACTATTCCGTTGCACTGGCACTGAAGGAAAGCGGCAAGGAGGCATTCCGTGAGGCAACGCAGGGCGCTGTCAATCAGGAGCCGGATTATCTCGATACGAGCGGTTCGCAGTCCCGTTACGTCATCTCCATCTGGATGGATACCAACTGCATTTCCTATCCGTCCGTCAACTCCGTCATCAGCGACGGCAATGCTGTCATCACCGGCGATTTCGATTATGACAGCGCAAAGGCACTTGCAGATAAAATCAACGGCGGCGCGCTGCCGTTCAACCTCACCACAGAGCAGTTCAAGACCATCTCCCCGAGCATGGGCAAGGGCGCGCTCCAGATCATGATGATCTCCGGCATCATTGCACTGGTTCTGATCATGATCTACATGGTGATTCTGTACCGTCTGCCGGGCTTTGTTGCAGCAGTTGCACTGCTCGGTCAGGTCGCAGGTACACTGGCTGTTATCTCCGGCTGGTTCGGATTTGAAGATTCCAACACACTGACCATTCCGGGTATTGCGGGTATCATCCTCGCAATCGGTATGGGCGTTGACTGTAACATCATCACCGGCGAGCGCATCAAGGAGGAGCTGAACACCGGCAAGTCGCTGGATTCCGCTCTGAAGTCCGCATACAAGCGTTCCTTCACCTCGATCCTTGACGGTAACATGACGGTTATCATCGTTGCAATCATTCTGATGGGCGCATTCGGTGTTTCGTCCAGCTTCTTCGCAAAGCTGCTGTCGTTCCTGTTCCGCTGGTTCGGCGTCTCGACGGAGGGTACCATCTTCTCCTTCGGCTTCACGCTGCTGACCGGTGTTGTGTTCAACTTTATCATGGGCGTTCTGGCTTCCCGACTGATGCTGACCTCTCTTTCAAAGTTCAAATGCTTCCAGAACAGAAAACTGTACGGAGGTGCTGAGAAATGAGTAAGTCTAACAAGAAGAAAAATGCTGTCAATACAAATATTCAGTCGATTCTGGAGCAGGTGAAGGTCCGCGATTTCTACGGAACCCGCAAAGTGTTCTTCACGCTTTCCGCAATTCTGATGGTTGTTGTGCTGCTCTGCTGCTTCATCTTCGGCGTGAATATCTCGATCGAATTCAAGGGCGGTACGCTCTCGACCTACAGCTACACCGGCGACATCAATGAAAGCGATATCGCATCGCTCGCAAAGGATTACCTCGGCACGGCTGTCAATGTCCAGACCGGTGAAGCCTTCACCGGCGAAAAGGAAAAGACCTTTACGCTTTCGTTCAGCATGAAAAAGGCATTCTCCTCGGAAATGCAGGATGAAATGCTGTCGAAGCTGCAGGAGAAGTATCCGGACAGCAACATTCAGGCACTCGAAACCAATGACGTTGCTGCGAAATCCGGTAAGAAGTTCCTTGCAAAATGCCTCGTTGCGGCAATCTTTGCATCGATTGTCCTGATTCTTTACATCTCGTGGAGATTCAAGCGCATCTCCGGATGGAGCGCAGGTATCTTTGCAGTTGTTGCACTGCTGCATGACCTTGTCATCGTCTTCGGTACCTTCATCCTCTGCCGCTTCGAGATCGACTCGAACTTCATGGCGGTTATCCTGACAATCCTCGGTTACTCTGTCAACGATACCATCGTTATCTATGACAGAATCCGTGAGAACCAGAATCTCCTGCCGGCAGGCACCAAGCTGCCTGAGCTCGTCAACATCTCCCTGAGCCAGACCATGCGCAGAACGATCCGTACCTCGATCACCACAATCACTGCCATGCTGATTGTCTCGATCCTCGCTGTCACGAATAATGTCAGCTCGATCCTGCGTTTCAGCATCCCGATGACTGTCGGTATGATCTCCGGATGCTATTCTTCGCTCTGCCTCGCACCGATGCTCTGGACCGCATGGAAAACGCGCGTCAAGAAGGAAAGCACCGCAACAAACGAGGAGTAATATGCATAAATTGCGGCGGTTTGCAAGGAATTTGCAAAAATTTCAGGCATTCCCTGCGGCTCCTTGTGTGAAACACTGAAATTCAACGAAGCACCTTGCATTCGCAGGGTGCTTCGTGTTATAATATACTATGTGGAATAATAGGTTTGATTGTTGAAAGGGATGAAGCATCGGAGGCAAAACATGAAAGCAGCAGTTTCAACAGCGTGTCTGTTCCCGAAACCGACAGAGGATGCACTCTATGACCTCTGCCTGCACGGAATCCAGACCGTTGAGATCTTCCTGAATGCACCGAGCGAATGCCGTCCGGTGTTCGCGAATGATCTCAGTGCCATGCTGCGGCGGTTCGGCATCTCCTGCTGTTCCGTTCATCCGTGGACTGCCCCGAACGAAAGCTTCATGCTGTTCTCGCGATATCCGCGCAGATGCACGGATTTTCTCGATGAAGCAAAGCAGGTCTTCTCGCTGATGCAGAAGGTCGGCGCAAGCTATTATGTCCTGCACGGCTGCTATCCCGGCAGAGTGACGCCCGAAATCTACTGCGAACGGTTCCATCTGCTTGCAGAGACCGCAAAGGAATTCGGCGTGACCGTCACGCAGGAAAACGTCCACCTCTTTGAGAGTCAGCATCTGCGCTTTCTCAAGGAGTTCTGCCGCATCTTAGGGGATGAGGCAAAGCTGACATTTGATACCAAACAGGCGGTCCGCGCCGGCATGAGCATTGATGAAGCCGTGCGGCTGCTTGGCAAACATATCGTGCATGTCCACCTGAGCGATCACGGCGATCTCGGTGACTGCCTGCGCATCGGCAAAGGCAGATTCCAGATTGCACCGTTCCTCAGCGCGCTGCATGCACAGGGCTTTGACGGCACCGTCACGCTCGAGCTTTACCGCGAGGCGTTCGGCAGCACCGCAGAGCTCGCGGAGGACTGGCAGAAAATAGAACGCCTGATCCGTATTGCAGAAAAACAGAAAACCGGCTCAGCCGGATAAAAATGTAGAACAACAACAAAACGAAAGGAGCCTGCCCTATGCGCTGCCCGTGGTGCGGCGAGGAAGATACAAAAGTCATCGACTCGCGCTCAGTGGAAGGAAAAAAGAAGCGCCGCCGCTGCTGCACAAAATGCGGCAGAAGGTTCAACACCTTTGAATGCGTCGAGCGCCCGATGCTCATGGTCGCAAAGCGTGACGGTTCGCTGGAGCCGTTCAACCGCAACAAGCTGATCGGCGGCATCGTCAATTCGATCAAGAAACGCCCCGTCAAGATGGAACAGGTCAACGGACTTGTCGATGAAATCGAAGCGGAACTCAGCGGCGAAATGGTCTCAACTGTCTCGCCCGACCGGATCGGCAGCATGGTCATGGAACGGCTCATGAAGATCGACACCGTTGCGTATGTGCGGTTCGCGTCGGTCTATATGGCGTTTTCCGACGTCGCGGATTTTGTGCGTGTCATCAGTGAGATGCAGCAGAAATCCGATCAGCGCTCTAACGGACAGGACGCATAAGCTGCGTCTCTGCATCATAGATTACCGCGCCCGCGAGCGCATTTTCACAGAGCAGAAGCTCTGCATAAAGAATGTGCCCGCTGTCGCCTGTCACCGGATATAAGCAGCGCGTGATTTCAGCGCCTGCAAAAGCTTCCGGCGAAATCCCCTGCGCATGCTGCAGCTGCAGCCAGCTCTGACCGTTCGGCGTCAGCCATTCTTCGGGCATCACCGCTTCGGAGATCTCCGGCGCACCGACCTGCCAGCCGCGCAGATTCAGCCATGCTTCGCGCCCCTCTGCGGAATCCGGCAGAAGTTCTTTCTGCGGCTGCTGCGGCTTTTTGAGCAGCACGAACAATCCGGCAAAGAGCAGAAGCATCGCAAGCACGATTCCGAAGCGCAGCAAAAGCTGCCTGATTCTGATTACCATATGCAAGCCCCCTCGCTTTGCATAATATGCATGCGGCGGCGCGGCTATGACAATATGCGGAAGGAGACACAAAGCATGCGTCTTGACCGCTTTCTCTCCGGACAGACCGCCTATTCGCGCAAGGAGCTGACTGCGATGATCCGCAGCGGCGCCGTGACAGTCGGCGGCGTTGTCATCCGGAAGCCCGATACGCAGATTGATCCGGAGCAGACAGCCGTCACGCTCCGCGGCGAACAGATTGCCTACGCTGCGCATCATTACTATCTGCTGCACAAGCCTGCGGGCGTCATAACGGCGTCGCGCGATCCAAAGCAGAAAACCGTTCTCGACCTGCTCAAACCGCAGGACAGGCTGCAGGGTCTGTTCGCGAGCGGCAGGCTGGATATTGATACCGAGGGGCTGCTGCTCATCACCGATGACGGCGCACTCTCGCATCAGATGCTTTCCCCGAAGCACCATGTCGCAAAGTATTATCTCGTGCGGCTTGCAGAGCCTTTCCGCGCAGAATATACTGACATGTTCCGCGCCGGTATGATGCTGCGCGAGGGCGACAGCGAAGAAGTCTGTCTGCCTGCGGCGTGCAGAGCAGTCTCAGAGCATCTTGCAGTGCTGGAGCTGCATGAGGGAAAATATCATCAGGTCAAGCGGATGTTCGCTGCAGCCGGAAACCATGTTGAAAATCTGCTGCGCGTGGGCATCGGAGCACTCCGTTTACCGCCTGATCTGGCGCCCGGAAGCTACATCAACATTTTCAACAAAGATGTATATTCTGCGTTGAAAAATTCGGATATTTCGGAAGTCTGCGCGTTTTGCGCGGAATATTATTCGTCATATTGGATAAAGGAATGGAAATAAGTTTGGTCAATTATCATCTTGACCGATTGCAAAAAATCTGGTATGATTGTATCAGCGGCTGAATGGGAGAATTCTGCCCTCACGGAATCCTCTGACAGCCACAAAAGCCATGTTTCATTATGTATGCGGTCAGGCGCATACTTGCAGGATGAGACATCCGGATTCTCCTTCCGGCTGCCGGCTCTGCATGGATAAATTTTTTGATAAGATTCAGGAGGACATGAGAATGGCAAGTTTGTCTTTGCGGGGTATCTACAAGAAGTATCCCGGCGGTGTTGTCGCCGTTTCCGACGTTAACCTCGAAATCCGCGATAAGGAATTTATCGTTCTGGTCGGTCCGTCCGGCTGCGGTAAGTCCACCACACTGCGTATGATCGCCGGTCTGGAGGAAATCTCCGAGGGCGAGCTCTATATCGGTGACCGTCTGGTCAATGATATCGCACCGAAGGACCGCGATATCGCAATGGTGTTCCAGAACTACGCTCTGTATCCGCATATGACGGTTTTCGATAACATGGCATTCGGTCTGAAGCTCCGCAAGGTGCCGAAGGATGAGATCGCACGCAAGGTTGAAGAGGCTGCAAGAATCCTCGACCTGACCCCGCTGCTCAACCGTAAGCCGAAGGCAATGTCCGGCGGTCAGCGTCAGAGAGTTGCGCTGGGCCGTGCAATCGTCCGTAACCCGCAGGTCTTCCTGCTTGACGAGCCGCTGTCCAACCTGGACGCAAAGCTCCGTGCACAGATGAGAACCGAGATCTCCCTGCTTCACAAGCGTCTCGGCACAACCTTCATCTATGTTACCCATGACCAGACCGAGGCTATGACGATGGGCGACCGTATCGTTGTTATGAAGGGCGGCTATGTCCAGCAGATCGACTCTCCGCAGAACCTCTATGAGACTCCGTGCAACAAGTTCGTTGCAGGCTTCCTCGGTTCTCCGCAGATGAACTTCATCGACGCAGTTCTCACCTACCGTCCTGACATCCAGAAGTATGTTGTTGTCTTCGGTTCTGAGGATACCAAGGTCTCCAGAGGCATCAAGTCCGAGGTTATCCTGCCGGATTCCAAGGTCACGCCGGATCTCGAGCACTACATCGACAAGGAAGTGATCCTGGGCATCCGTCCGGAGAACGTCCACGACGAGCCGCAGTATCTTGCAAACGCAACAACCGGTATCGTCAAGTGCGAAGTTGAGATCACCGAGCTGATGGGCGCTGAGACCTATCTCTACCTCGACTTCCAGGGTGTCAAGCTGACTGCTCGTGTTTCGCCGAAGTCCACTGCTCGTCCGCAGGATGAGATTGATGTTGTATTCGATGCTGAGAAGATTCACCTCTTCGATAAGGAAACCGAAAAGACCATCATTAACTGATTCTGTTCGTACAAAAGGCACCCCGTTCTGCTGTCCGGCAGAGCGGGGGCTTTTTTAGCACATCCATTGCCACAGGAGGAGAAAAAACATGAGATTTGCTTTTTTTGATGCAAAGCCTTACGATAAGCCGTCCTTTGATCGCTTCGGCGCTGAGCACGGCATCAAGTTCAAATATTATGACACCAAGCTGACAGAAGATACCGCCGATCTCGCGCGCAACTGCGACGGCGTCTGCACATTTGTCAATGATACCCTTGATGCAAATGTCATGGAACGGCTTGCCGATCTCGAGTGCAAATATATTGCACTGCGCTGCGCGGGCTATAACAATGTTGACCTGAAAGCCGCTGCAAACTGCGGTCTCCGCGTGGCACATGTTCCGGCATATTCACCCTATGCGGTCGCTGAGCACGCAATGGCGCTGCTGCTGACGATTGTCCGCCGGATTCACAAGGCGTATATCCGCACCCGCGATTTCAACTTCTCGCTGAACGGCATGACCGGCTTCGATCTGCACGGTAAGACGGTCGGCGTAGTCGGCACGGGCAGAATCGGCCGTGTGTTTATTGATATTTGCCGCGGCTTCGGCATGCATGTGATCGCATATGACAAGTTCCCGGCGAAGGACAACGGCATTGAATATGTCTCGCTGGAGGAGCTGCTCGCAAAGAGTGACATTGTCTCGCTGCACTGCCCGCTGACGGATGAAACCCGTCACCTCATCAACTGCGAAACGATCAAGCTGATGAAGAAGGGCGTTGTGATCATCAATACCTCGCGCGGTGCACTGATCGATGCAGAGTGCCTGCTGGAGGGCATCAAAGCGCGTCAGATCGGCGCAGCCTGCCTCGATGTCTACGAGGAGGAGACGGATTATTTCTTCGAGGATTTCTCCGGTCACATCCTCAATGATGATATTCTGGCGCGGCTGATCTCGATGCCGAACGTGATTGTGACATCGCATCAGGCGTTCCTGACGGAGGAGGCGCTTTCCAATATCGCGGAAACAACCGTGCTGAATATGGTGCAGCTCCACGATGAAGGCAAGTGCGCAAACGAGCTCATCTGGAAAGACGGCGAAATCGTCCACGGTGGGAAATAAGGTATCTCCGATGGATTTGTAATGGGGACTCCGTCCCCAAACCCCTCGCTGGGGATATTATCCCCAGACCCCATTTTTATGTATGAATGGCGAAAAAACGCTGCCGGAGCGCCAAAATAAAAGTTTTGGTCAAGCTTTTTTAAAAGCTTGCGGGAGTCCAGAGGCGCGGAGTCTCTGGTCGCTCGTCGCAACGAGCGAAACTCTCCGGCGAAGGAGCTCCGCAGGGGTGAATCTCAAAAAACATCCGGTGGATGCTTTTTGAGAGAGGGGAGCCCTGCGATAGAGCGCTCCCCTAGACATACATAGACACTCCCCTGTTCCACTAGAATTCCATTGATCTATCAATGATTTCAATCCCCTGTCCAAAAAACTGTAAAAGGAGAAAAGCATATGACAATTACCAATGATATCCGCTATATCGGCGTGAACGATCATCAGATCGACCTGTTCGAGGGACAGTATGATGTCCCGAACGGCATGGCATATAATTCCTATGTCATCATGGACGAGAAGATTGCCGTCATGGATACGGTTGACCGCAACTTCACGCATGAGTGGCTCGACAATCTCGCAGCCGCACTCGGCAGCAGAAAGCCGGATTACCTGATTGTGCAGCACATGGAGCCCGACCACTCTGCAAACATCGCAAATTTCATGAAAACCTATCCGGATGCAAAGATCGTCTCCTCTGCAAAGGCATTCCAGATGATGCAGAACTTCTTTGGCACGGATTTTGCAGACCGCCGCATCGTTGTCAAGGAGAAGGACACGCTCGAGCTGGGCAGACATACGCTGACCTTTGTCGGTGCGCCGATGGTGCACTGGCCGGAGGTTCTGTTCACCTATGACAGCACGGACAAGGTGCTGTTCTCCGCTGACGGCTTCGGCAAATTCGGTGCGCTGGATGTCGAGGAGGACTGGGCATGCGAAGCCCGCCGCTATTACTTCGGCATTGTCGGCAAATACGGCGCACAGGTGCAGGCTGTCCTGAAGAAGGCGGCAGGGCTTGATATTCAGATCATCTGCCCGCTGCACGGTCCGGTTCTGACAGAGAATCTCGGCTACTATATCGGCCTCTATGACACATGGTCGAGCTACGGCACCGAGACCGAGGGCATCGCCGTGTTCTATACCTCTGTCTACGGCAACACGAAGCGTGCTGCAGAAAAGCTCGCGGATGCGCTCAAGGCGAACGGCTGCCCGAAGGTCGCGCTCAATGACCTTGCGCGTGAGGATATGGCAGAGTGCGTCGAGGATGCATTCCGCTACGGCAGAATCGTCCTTGCAACCACGACCTATAACGCGGAGATTTTCCCGTTCATGCGCACATTCATCGAGGAGCTGACCGAGCGCAACTTCTCGAACCGCACCGTCGGTTTTATCGAGAACGGCTCGTGGGCACCGCAGGCGGAAAAGGTCATGAAGAAGATGCTCGAGGGCTGCAGGAATCTGACCTTTGCCGAGAACACCGTGCATATCAAATCCGCGCTGAATGACGAGAGCAATGCGCAGATTCAGGCGCTTGCAGACGAGCTCTGCCGCGACTATCTTGCACAGAAGGATGACACCGCAGATAAGAACGATCTGACCGCACTGTTCAAGATCGGCTACGGTCTCTATGTCGTGACGTCCAATGACGGCGAAAAGGATAACGGTCTGATCGTCAACACCGTGACGCAGGTGACCAACACCCCGAACCGCGTTGCCGTGACGATCAACAAGGAGAACTATTCGCATCATGTCATCAAGCAGACCGGCATCATGAATGTGAACTGCCTGTCGGTTGAGGCACCGTTCAAAGTGTTCGAGACATTCGGATTCCAGAGCGGCAGAAACACGGATAAGTTTGCAGACTGCAAGCCGATCCGCACGGATAACGGTCTTGTGATGCTGCCGCATTACATCAATGCAATGATGTCGCTGAAGGTTGAGCAGTATGTCGATCTCGGCACGCACGGCATGTTCATCTGCGAGGTGACCGAGGCGCGCGTGATCTCCGATGCCGAGACCATGACCTATACCTATTATCTGTCGAACGTCAAGCCGAAGCCGCAGACCGAGGGCAAAAAGGGCTGGGTCTGCACGATCTGCGGATATGTCTATGAGGGCGAGGAGCTCCCCGAGGACTTCATCTGCCCGCTCTGCAAGCACGGCGCCGCCGACTTCGAGCCGATTGAATAACAGCGGTATCTCCGATGGATTTGGAATGGGGGCTTACAGTATTGCTGCGCAAACTGTGCCCCAGACCCCATTTTTTGCCGGATGCAGGCGAATACAAAAGTTTTGGTCGAGCTTTTACAAAAGCTCGCAGGTTTCCAAAGTGCGGCACCATTAGGTCGCTCGTCGCAATGAGCGAAATTCCCCTGCGACAGAGGGCTCCCCTAAGTGAATTGCAGCGCAATTCACAGATAATCACATTTTGTATGAACTGCTCCCCTGCTGAGGATAATATCGTCAGGCTTCCGTTTTGAGGTGAAAAAGAAGTGGAAATCCGGTTTTTGCGTCAGGATGATGATCTGTTTGCGGTCAGCAATGTATATGAAGCAAGCTGGAAATATGCCTATAAAGGGATGATTCCGCAGGATTATCTTGACAGCATTCCGAAAGGAAAATGGGCGGGCAGTATCACAAAAGCCGGAATGCACGCGCTTGTCATGATTGAAAACGGATGCATCATCGGGACGGCGTGCATCTGTCGTTCCAGATGGGAAGACTTCAAGAATTTCGGTGAGATCGTTTCCATATATTTTTTGCCTGAATATATCGGAAATGGTTACGGAACGCAGATGCTGAAAAGATGTATCGAAGAACTGAAGCGTTTTGGATTCACGGAATTATTATTGTGGGTATTAGAAGATAATATCAGAGCAAGATTATTCTATGAAAAGAACGGATTTCGTTTTTCCGGTGAATATCGGAATGATAACATCGGCGGGAAAGACCTCCGCGAAATGATGTATCAGATATCTTGCAAATAATGAACAGAAAGGAGGAAATCAGCATGAAGTATGTATGTTCTGTCTGTGGCTACACCTATGACGAGACCGTCGGTGATCCGGATAACGGCATCGAGGCAGGCACCAAGTTTGAGGATCTGCCCGAGGATTTCGTATGTCCGCTTTGCGGCGTCGGCAAGGACATGTTTGAAGCCGAGTAATTGACTGCGATGTCAGATGTCTGCATTCGTGCTAAATGGATGCGGGCACTGCCCGCCGGTGTCGGCAAGGATATGTTTGAAGCCGAGTAAAAAGTTCGCCGGCAGCATGAATGTGCTGCCGGCGGCTTTTCTGTCATTCGCTGTTTATGGGAAATCGCCGATTTTCCGGCAATTCGCGGTTTATGGGATAGACTTTTTGGGCGTTTTGTGTTATGATGCAGGCAGATCAACGGAAGGAGGTATCCGGAAATGGATACAGTCAAAATCGGAACATTCCTGAAGGAACTCCGGAAGGAGCAGAATCTGACGCAGGAACAGCTCGGTGAAAAAGTCGGCGTGACAAACAAGACCGTCTCGCGCTGGGAAACAGGAACCTATATGCCGCCGCTCGAGTGCCTTGCGATTCTGTCGGAGCTTTACGGTGTCAGCATCAATGAGATTGTCGCCGGACAGCGGCTCAGTCAGGCGGAATTTGCAGAGGCAGCCGAGGAGAATCTTTCGGAGGCGCTGCAGATGAGCGAGCAGGTCTGGCGGCAGACGGAAAAACGGCTCAGTCTGCTGCTTGTGATCTCGACCGTGCTTGCGGTGCTGATCATCCTGCTTATGCCGAAATTTGAGGGCAGATTCCTGCTGAATCTGCTCCTGATTGTGCTGGTTGCAGGACTTGCACTGATCAGCAATTCAGCGATTCTTGCCGCGCTGCTGATGAACAAGGAGCGCAGCGGCAAAGAGCAGAAATAACAAAAGCTCCCGTACATTAGAAAGATACCCATATAGAAGTTTTGCCCCTGAGCATTTCAAAGCGCTCAGGGGCATTGTGTTTATTGGACTGCTATGCTAAATCAGAATTTGTCGGCAGTGCCGACAGCCGTTATTCTAAAGCTTTCCGGAAGCGTTATGCGCATCTTTCAGTACACTGGTTTTCGGAAGCTTATTGCTGTAAATCAGAATTTAACTGTCTAATTCCTCCAGAAAATCCTTCAGGATTTTTCCGCACTCTTCTGGCTTATCAAACATGATCTCATGCT
>CAMKLV010000024.1:0-43071 GCA_946413695.1 uncultured Ruminococcus sp.
CCTTTAGGTTTTCCCCTCGCGCTCCCCTTTCCTGATTCCTTGACCCCCTTGGGGCGTAAGCCTCTCGTTGGGCTCTGGTTGCGTCATAAAACAGCGGCTTATTCGGAAACGCTTAGACATGCGGCTTTCATCTTATCAAGCAGCTTATGTCTAGCGAGTGGCTTAGCCCCAGAGAGGAGAGGATAAGGAAAGAGGGAGCGCGAGGGGGAGAACCTTAGGGAGAGGGGAGACCCGAGCGCAGCGAGGACTTCCCTCTCCCTATGGTTCTTCCCCTCGCATTCGCGCCCCGCGCCCAGTAAAATCAAACATTTGAACGAAAGATAAATGGCAAGCAAACTAAAAATCAGCCTTTAGCAAGATGGATGTCGGCACTGCCGACCGCCCCGCGCCCAGCGAAATTTAACATCGGACAAAAGATAAAGAACAAAGGAACAAAGAGATAGCTATAGCCAAGTGAATAGAGAAAAGTGAAAAATGAAAAGTGAAAAACCGAAGCCGCCCAGTCTGCATAACGCAAATCTGAGCGGCTTTCTTATATTCCAACATAAAAAGCGGGATTCCAAAGGGTCAGTGACCCTTTGGCGGGGTATGGGGCAGCCCCCATTCATAATCATCGCGAAGCGATACCGCTTTCACCATGTCCAGTCCTCCCAGAAGCGGCCGGCACGGGATTTCAGCGAATCACCGCGCTGCTTGAGCATCTCGTTCGAGCCCGCAACCAGAATCAGCACCAGACCCGCCAGCAGCAGATACACCCACCACTGCTTGCCCTCCGTATACACCATGTGCATATACATCGTGGTCAGCACCAGCGAAACGCCGCCGAGCACAAACCACTTGCCCTGCTTGATATAAAACGAGGCAATGAACATCACAAGCGCCGTGATCAGCACAGTCAGCAGATCGGCAGTCCCCTCAGAGATCATCGCAGTGACCGCAAAGCGCACCATCGTGTAAACACCGACGCCGAACAGGAAATATCCCCCGACAGGCGGCTCGTAAAGCTTGCGGATCACCAGCCCGAATGCAATCAGCGGCAGAATGTGCAGCCTGCCCTCGAGCCATGTATCCGAAACATCGACCAGCGGCTGCATCCAGAATGCGATCACACCGAACGCAGCAGCAGCCGTAATCAGATTGCGGCGGCGGACAGCATCCTTCTCAAAGAGCAGGAAGTGCAGCAGATACGCATTGATCAGCACCGGCACAAAGAACAGCATCCAGCGCCTCTGTTCATGCGTATATTCGCCGGAATACGTACCGGCATATGCAGCGGCGAAAAGCCATGCAGGCATCAGCGAACCGAACGCCGTCAGGACATAGGAACGCCGCATCATTTTCGGATCAGTCTCCGGTTCCCGCAGCACCGTGCCGAGATACGGCACCAGCAGCGTCAGACAGCAGAACACGAGAATCCAGATAACAACCGCGCCGTTCGTCGGACCAAAAGCGTGATCACGCAGCGCCTCAACTGCAAAGAGCACCGAGAATGCGCTGACCGCGGGCAGAATGATCTGCGATTTTTTCGTCGAGACCCACGCGAGAACACCCATGCCGAGCGCAAAGACAAAATAGAACGATTCCCAATCCGCAGGTTTCAGCATAAGCAGCACAAGCGACAGAATCAGCGCGGCAGCAGGCGCAGCAGCCTGCATCACATCCGTGACGGAATTGCCGCCGACCAGCAGCACCATCCTGCGCCGGATGCAGACCGCAAGCAGCCCGAACAGCACAATCCAGACCGCCGCGAGCATCAGCACGGTATAGTTCATGCTGCCGTTATAGATGCCGTCACGCACCAGCAGCACCGTCATATCGAGCAGCAGGAACAATCCCGTGCCGAACGATGCCGTCGAGAGTTTCCGGAATCCGCGGTTTGCAAACAGCTTCCAGAGCCCGAATGCAGCCGCAGCAGCAATCGCGAGCGGCACCACATTCCAGCGTGTCTTCGCGAATGTGTCAATCAGCGCCGCATACGCAACCGGCGGCACCATCGTCAGCGCAAACAGCTCTTTGCGAACACCGTTGAAGCGTTTTTTCGTTGTCAGATAGACCGCCGCACCGATTGCAAAGGAGCAGAGCATCCAGCAGCTTTCGAGCCATGTGCCGTCAGCAAAGCTGAGCATGCCGTCGCCCGCAAGCAGAAATGTCATGCTGAGCAGAATCGGGACAAGCGATGCAAATGCATATTGCTGCGGCTTGCAGGTATCGTGTGCAAGCGCAAGCAGGATATAGAGCAGCACAATGCCGCCGAGCAGCGCCAGTCCGCACCACTGATATACCGGCGTATTTTCCGTCTGAAAATCGTAGACCAGTGCAAGCAGCGGAAACACCGCCGAAACCGTCAGCGCCAGATCAGAGACGAATGTGCGGTACTTCTTCATCACCGCGAGCAGGATAAATCCCGCGAGGAAACAGAGCGCGGCAAGCAGATAGCCGCTGTTCAGGATATCGTAATCATCCGTTCTGCAGCGATCCGCAGTGATATACGCCGCCGTCATGCACAGCATCCAGACCTGCGCACCGATCAGCACATGCAGCGGAAAGCTGTTCTGCTTACGGGTCACGAACATCCACACGGCAAGCATCACGGCACCGGCAGCGAGCATCACCAGATTGACCGTCAGCGAGACCGCAGTCAGCGAGAACAGCTGCGCCGGAATCGAAAGCACCGTCATCAGTGCAGCAGCGGTCAGAAAGCCGCCGCGTGTTTCATCCGGCAGACTGTTCGTCTGCAGCAGAATCAGCCAGAGCAGCGCGGTGATCAGCAGGCTCAGCGCGACAAAGCTTCCCGCCGCTTTATCCGAATTGTAAAGCGGCAGCAGCAGCATGACAAATGCCGGAACGGTCAGCAGCGAGACCGGCAGCGCCGTCCACTGATTCAGCCGCTCGGTGATGACCGGCGCAAAGAACAGGAACGCCGCCAGAAATGCCGGAATCGCATAGCTCCAGCCGTAGTTTCCGGCGAGAGAAAGTACACTGCCTGCGCCGTAGAGCGAAAAGCACCAGATGCCCGCTGCCGAGAGCACAGAGACAACCCATGCAAAGGGCTCCAGCATATCCCCGATCTCCGCGGGGAGCTTCGGTGCGATCATCCGCGCGCCGAAAATCAGAATCAGCGCATAGACCGCAACCGCGATCATGAACGGCGCCGCAGTCATATCCTGATGCAGCGTCATCGCTTCGGCGAGACAAACATAGGTCACAGTCACGCCGCAGAGGAATGCGGCGCCCCAGCCCTTCATCCGGTAGATTCGCACCGCAATCAGCGCGATCACGGTAAAGGACGCAAACGCAAGCGCAATCAGCCACGGATTATCCGCGCCGGAAAGCCCGTCACCGAGCAGATTGAGATAGCCCGCCGCCCAGACCGATATCGGCAGGAACGCTGCGCCGAGCGTAAAGAACGCCATGCCGGTGCGGTCCAGCTTCCAGATGCGCCTTGCAAGCGCAGAGGTACCGAAAAACAGCACACTTCCGGCAGCGAGCGTCGCCAGTCTGCCGCCGTCCGTCAGGCTGCTCCACGCCGACCTGACAAAGATCAGTCCGGCGACAATGACCAGCAGCACGCCGACGGAAAGCATCGTTGTGATTGCAGAAAGCCTGCCGCCCGCCTGCGCTGCGGCAGCGGGGCGCATCTCAGGCTGCGGATTCTCCGGCAGTGACGCCGATATCCGGACAGGCTGCAGCGCGGCAGCAGGCGTCACGAACTCCGGCGCCTCGGCAGAATGCTGCTCCGGCTGTTCCGCATGTTCCGGCGCAGACTGCTCTGCGGCAGGTGCAGAAACCGGTTCCTCTGCATGTTCTGTCTGCGGAGATGCAGGCAGTTCGGATTCCGGCGCCGCGGGTAGTATTTCGTCTGCGGGCGCTGCAGCAGACTCCGGAACAGCAATCTGCTCCGGCTGCGGTGCGTCTGCATGTCCGGCAGCGATCTCCGCGGCAAGAATCTCCGGTGTCACGGTCTCGCCGGAAAGCTCCGCCTCCGCAATCTTCGCGGCACGCGCGGCGGCATCGGCAAGCGATCCGGCAGAGCTCTGCTGCACAGGCACACCGACCTGCGGCGGCAGCAGACCGACCTGCGGAATCTGCGGATTCTGCGCGGCAGCCGGATCAGCCGGAACATCGAACGCAGGGGGCATCTGCTGCGGGATCGCAATCCCGAGCTGTGCCAGCTCCTCGGGCAGAATCCGGTGCTGCCTGTAAAGCTCCTCCAGATATTGCTGCTGACGTTTCGCTTTGCCGCGCGCTGCAAGCCACAAAAACAGCAGCACAAACGGCGAAGCCAGCCAGATCAAAACCACTGCGATCAGTATTTCCATGTCCCGACACCTCCTGCATCCGTCACAGTTTCTTGTTATTGTCCATTATAACACAACTTGCGCCAAAACGCAACAGGGTTTTGTGAATTAGAAATGAGAAAATAGAAATGAGAAATTGTGGTATGCGCTGCGCGCATGGATCTATAAATAGTGAGGAGATAGGAGTGAGAAGTGAGGAGTTGATGAAAATGAGAAATGAGAAATTAGAAATGAGAAATTGTGGTGTGCGCTGCGCGCATGAATCTATAAAGTGAGGAGATAGGAGTTAGGAGTGAGGAGATGCGGTGTGCGCTGCGCGCATGGATTTATAAATAAAATCGCCGAACCGGCATAGCATCCGATTCAGCGGCTTGTTCTGGACATATATCATGGGGTCTGGGGTCAATGACCCCAGCGAGGGGTTTGGGGGCGAGCAGCCCCCATTACCGATCCATCGGAGATACCTTATACAGTTGAGGAGTTATTGATAAAAAAATCCGCCCCGCTTTGCATCATGCATCGCGGAGCGGATTGTTTGTGTTGCATCATTACATCTGCGCGTTGAACAGGCTCTTGAGGTTGTAGATAACGTCATCGTTATCCGCATTGATGCTCGCCGCCTCATTGATCGCGGAGAGCGACTTCAGCTCGCTGAGGTCTGCGTTATAGCCGATCGTGTAAACCGGAATCTCCAGTCCGCCGACAATCGGGGTGATCTCCTTGAGCGAGCAGCCCATATTCTGCTGACCGTCGCTGAGGACGAACAGCAGCGGCTTGATGTGCTCGCCGGTCTCTGCCTCTGCCTTTGCCTGCGCCTTCGTCAGCATATCCAGTCCGACGAGCACCGCGTCATAGGTTGCGGTGTTGCCGCCGGGCGAAAGATCCTGCACGGCACCGGTAAAGTAGCTGCGCTGGTTGAGGTCGAACTTCCCGACCGGAAGATTGACCGCAACATTCGTGCTGTAGCTCACAAGTCCGACATAGTTGGAATCGTTGATATACTGCGAAGCGTTGATGAGCGAGGACTGCAGATTCTGCATCGGTGCGCCGCCCATGCTGCCGGAGACATCCGCCACAAAGACTGCCATAACCGGATTGCCTGCATCCTTCTCGGTCTTCCAGAGCTTCTGGGCGCTCTCAAGCGTCTTGCCGCTGAGTCCCCAGTTTGCATCCTTGTATTCCTCCTGATAGTTGAAGCCGTATTTCTTCGCGGATTTCTGTGCCTTTTCGCCCTGACAGTAATCTGCGAACGCCTTTGCAAGCTCCTTCTCGTCAGCGGTGACATCGCCGATCGTATAGAGCGGGCTGTCATGGCGGACGCCGAACGGGATGAACTCATAATCGCGGAGCTCGGTTGCATTGTAGTAGCCCTGATACTCCATCAGGAACGCATCGAGGACGCCGTTCTTTGCCGCTTCACGCATCTGCAGCGTGGTGTATGCGACGAACGGAACATTCTGCTGGAACGAGCGGAAGGTCTCGGTTGCCTTGGTGCTGAGGATATCCTCGGAATCGAACTCCTCAAGCGCCGCGACAAGGAAGTTCAGTCCTGTCGAGGATGCATAGGGGTTCGTGTAGCCCATTGTGATCTCACTCTTGACGGTCGCATTGACAATCGTGCTGATATCGACCTTGCCGTAGGTATCGTTGAGCTTCTTGTGCGTCTCCTTGCTGATGAGGATGCCGGCGGTGTTGCCCGCGAGACGGTCGGTCACCATGTCGATCCTGACATTTTCCGCCGCGATCATATCGCCCCAGAGCACATTGGAGGGCGAGAACGCTTCCGGCACATATTTGCCGGAGATGATGTAGTCAATCGCCGCACCCGAAGCAATCGGGCGGACGGAAACCGTTGCCCACTTGCCGTCGATCATGTAATGCGAGGCGTTGAAATCCTCCGCAACGTCGATCAGCCAGCCGTCGGTGCCGCCGGTCGCCTTTTCCGTCGAGGAGATGATCTCGAGATCTACTTCGCCTCTGCCGGTGACGGTCAGCGGATACTTGGTGATATCCGGCAGCTCCTCTGCCAGATTCGTGCCGGTGATCTCAACGGTCGCCTTGCGCGCCGTGATATTGGAAACGCTGACATTCTTCAGCTTTTTTTCCAGCTGTGTCACCGCGGCATCGCGGGAGATCTCCTGCTTGGATTTGCCCAGATTGCGGCTGAGCAGCACGCCGCCGCCGATGCCGCCCGCAAGCAGAATGCCGAGGACTGCGAGGAACGCTGCGTTTTTGGATTTCGTGTTTGCCATTTCGGTCTCCTTTCAGATGTTGGAAAGAATATCGTGACGCATATCAAGGAAAGCAGGATCAGCCGTGCATCATCATCTGCCGGCTGAACAGATTGTCAAAATCATCCGGCAGGGCGCCGTCCTGTGTGCGGACACCGTGCAGGGTTTCTGCCAGAACATCAAGGCAGGGTGCTGTCTGCGGCGTATCCAGATCGAGCTGTGTGACCTCGATCACGAGCTTTTCAAAGTCGCCGAGCACCTTCTCGTTCTCCGCGAGCCGCTCCTCAAGGTATTCCGCGTGGATGCGGCAGAAATTCGGATCGCTCTGATCGCAGAACTTCAGCCGGTAGAGCACCTGCTTACAGTTTTTGAGGATAAAGATTTCGGCGTCATCGCCGCTGCGGATGAAAGGATGATTTTTGCCCAGCATCGCTGCAAGTGCCTCCTGCTTCTGCTCGAGCCGCTCCAGCTGGTGCAGCGCACGCTCGCCGTAGACACCGAGCGGCATCGTGACGAAGTTCATTGTGCGGAACACGCGGATATAATCGCTGCGCTTTTGCAGATACGTACCGGTCGGAACCACTCTGCCCTGCGGATTTGAAACCGCTGCTGCATTGTCAGCCTCCTTGCAAAGCCTGACCAATCCGCAGACCAGCATAATCGTAATCGGAAGCAATCCGGTTAGAAAGCTCAGAAAGATCGCGATGACCAGAAAGAAAATCTTGATCTCGCGGCTTCCATCGCATGCGGAGGCGGCAGGTGTTCTGCCGCTGAAGGCTTCGCTTTTATAGCAGAATTTCCGGTAGCACTGCGGGCACACACCGGTATTTCCGTCTTGCTGCCGCAGCATCACACCGCAGGCAGGGCATCTTCTTGTTGTTGTGTTGAGCATGACAACCCCCTCCTTTCACGGGACCCGCCATGCATGGCGTCAAATGTGTCAGTTCAAATGTCTTATTGCATCATCATCTGCTGCGGCGGTTCGCTTGTGTCCTCCGGCTGCTCCCAGCCCTCCGCGCCGCTGCTGCGGACACTGCGGAGTGCGTTGGTCAGCTCCGTGAGGCACGGTGTCGATGCTGCCGTTGCATTGTCCCCGATCTGCGAGACCTCGAGGATGAGGTTCTCGAAATCAGAGAGCACATGGGCGTTCTCGCCGAGAATCTCCTGCAGATACGCCGCATGCATATTATATTTGTGCGCATCCCCCTGGTCATAGATCATGACACGGTTGAGGATTCGCTTGCTGTTTGCGAGAATATACTGATCGACCTCATCTGCGGTCGAGAGGAACGGGCTGTCCTTGGAATCATCGAGCACCGCCCGCAGCGCCTTCTGCTTGCGCTTTAAGGATTCGAGCTGCTTGACCGCAATTTTGATATACTCTGCAAACGGGGTCTCCTCATTCAGCCACGCCTCAAACGCGCGGATGTAGTCATCCGCATCCTTGAGCTTTTTCGCATCGCTGATGACCGAAGCACTGTTGCCGTGCAGCACTGCAGCATCCGCCCCAAGCGAGATCAGTCCGACAGCAACCAGCACCGCAATCCGCGCGGCGAACGATGTTTTCGCCAGCAGATTGAACAGCACCAGTGCCACGAGGATCTCTAAGCCGGTCAGAAACAGCAGCGCGATTTTGGTCTTGCTTTGCACGGTCTCTGCCCCCTTTCAACTTTGTTTCGCGTATTATCATGATAGCATTTCCGGCGTTTTCTGTCAAGGCGGAAAAACCGTCGGGAAAACCGGATTTCGGTCAAAAATGAAAAGGAGGACGAATCTCCTCCGTCCTCCTTTGCCAATCTGAGCCGTGCTCAGACCATTCGTTTTTCGGGAAAATTACTCTGCTGCGTCCTCAGCCGGTGCCTCATCAGAGTAAACAACCTCGTCAGCTTCCGGAGCCTCATCTGCTGCATCCTCATCGTTGACAGCACGCATCGAAAGGCTGATGCGCTTCTTCTCGGTGTCGATCGCAGTGATCTTGACGGTCACGGTATCGCCGACATTGACAACGTCCTTGACATTGGTCACGCGCTCAGAGGAGAGCTGAGAAATGTGGATCAGGCCGTCGATGCCGTCAGTGATGCGTGCGAATGCGCCGAAGGAAGTCACGGAAACGATGGTAGCGTCAACAACATCGCCGACTGCATACTCGTTGGTGAACTTCACCCACGGATTGTCCTCCGGTCTTCTGTGACCGAGGGAAATTCTGCCGGTTTCCGGATTGAGTGCCTTGATGTAGACCTCAAGGGTGTCGCCGACTTCAACAACATCGCTCGGCTGGTGGATTCTTGCCCAGGAGAGCTCGGAAACGTGAACCATGCCGTCAATGCCGCCCAGATCGACGAATGCGCCGTAGCTGGTCAGAGACTTGACCTCGCCGGTGTAGACATCACCGACTTTTGCGGTTTCCCAGAACTTTGCCTTAGCAGCATCGCGCTCTGCCTTCTGTACCTGACGGATGGAGCCGACCGCTCTGCGGCGCTGCTCGTTGACGTCGATGATTACGAAGCGGATCGGCTGCTTGAGGAGCACATTGAGATCTGCGCCTCTGCCGAGACCGGACTGGGAAGCCGGAATGAAGACGTGAACGCCGTTGCAGTCAGCGACAAGGCCGCCCTTGACAACACTCAGAACGGTACCCTCAAGCACCTCGCCCGATTCCTGGGCTTTGAGGATGTTCTCGAAGCCGACCATTTCATCGACTCTGCGCTTCGAGAGCTGAACAGTACCTTCCGCATCGTTCACCTGAATAACGACAAGCTCCAGCTCGTCTCCGACCTTGACAAGGTCAGAGGGCTTCTTAGAGGTATCACTGGTCAGTTCAGAGAGGGTAATATAGCCGGTCTGCTTGGCACCTACGTCAACCATGACCTCGTTGTTTCCGCTGATGGAAGCGACGATGCCGACCACCCGGTCACCCTTTCTGATTTTTTTCGTGAAGGTCTTATCAAGCTCCTCCTCGAACGCTGCTGCGAAGTCCTCGTTTTCCGGGATTGTGGTATCGGTGTCAAAAATTCCAGACATATTGGTTTGAACCTCCTTAATAATGTGGGCTGGTGTACTGGCTCCTGCCGTGATGCCGATCTTCAGGATATGACCGCTGCCGGCTTCCGCTGCAATCTCTGCAGCCTTCTGCCGGATCTCATCCGCATGTGCGCTGAGCTCTGCCGCCGTCTCGATGAGCCACGCCGGACAGTTCCGGCTGCAGACATCAAAGAGCTTGACGGTATTGGAGCTGTGTCTGCCGCCGACAACGATCATCAGATCGGATTCGCGTGAGAGCAGATCCGCATCCGACTGCCGTGCAGCGGTCGCACTGCAGATGGTGTCAAACACCTGCAAATCGGGGTGATCAGAAGGCAAAAGCGCTATACAGTCCCCCCATAATAATTTATTATACGTTGTTTGCGCGACAATTGCAAGCCTTTGCGGCAATCTTCTATCAATCAAACACATCAGCTCGGTCTTATCGCGGAAAACTGTACAATTTTCCTCACAATGCCCGACGATCCCCTGCACCTCAGGATGTTTCGGGTCGCCGGCAATGAAAACATGCCGTCCGGCAGCGGACTGCTCGGCTGCAATCTTATGAATCCGCGCGACAAACGGACATGTGGCGTCGATCACGGGATTGCCCTGTGCGGCGAGCTGCTCATAGACAGCCCTTGCAACGCCGTGTGCGCGGATAATCAGCGTTTCGCCGGGTTCGAGCTCGGCGGGGTCGCTGATGATGCGGGCGCCCTTCGCGTTCAGATCGCCGACAACGGCTTCGTTGTGCACGATCGGGCCGAGTGTCGCGACGCGCTTGCCCTCGGCGAGTGCCTGATAGACAAGCTTGACCGCACGGTCCACGCCGAAGCAGAATCCGGCAGATTTTGCGGTTGCAATTTCAGCGCGCATTCCGGCGCCCTCCTTTTATGTTTTGTGGATGCTGTCCAGCAGCATTTGTTTCTGGTCTTCCGCGCCCGCGCAGTCATGAATCTCCATCAGCAGATAGACAAAGCTGTCGCCTGCCTCCGTGACGCAGATGAACACCTGATCGGCATATCCGCCTTCATCCGCATGGGAGTGGTTATGCGCCTGTTCGAGCATCAGCGAGTGGGCATGTGCCGCAAGTGTCGCGGATTTGAACGCGGCGCCGCCGTAGGTCGGCTGCCGGAGATCGCGCACTTCAAATCCCGATTTCTCATCGCGGAGCCGGTTGCAGATGCGCGCCATAAATGCCGTCTCGGTGTCTTCGCAGGTGTTCGGCTCGCTGCAGATCAGCAGCTCACAGCCTGAAGACTGCGCTGCATATTCGCAGACGAAGCCTTCCAGCGCATCGCGCTCCTCCGCCTGCTGCACGGCATCCTTGTAGATATCCCATGCCTGATAATCCGCCTCAGCCGTGATTTTGAATGCCTCGGGCGTTTCGATTTTGAAGCCCGCCTTCGCATTGCGGTAGACATTGCCGCGGAGCGTTCCGGGTTTGTATTCGCCGCAGCCGGTCAGCAGCAGCATAGAGAGTATGCCCGCAGCGCAGCGGCGCTTCTCAGTAGTGTTCATAGAGCGGCAGATCCGCCTCATCGGGGACAATCCGCTGCACATCGCTGTAGGGGATGCCGGTCAGCTGGTAGAGCGACAGCGTATCCCCGACCGCATCGAGCGGCTGGAATGTGGTGCTGCCGGCAACCACGGTGATGTAGGTCTTGCCGGAATCGGACTTTGCCCATGTTGCAAGGCACTGTCCTGCCGGATTGGTAAAGCCCGTTTTGCCGCCGACAACATGCAGCGGATCGGGCAGGAATTCGAGTTCGTTGCCGACCATGCGGGAGAGCGTTGTCGAGACAAGATCAATGCCCTCGGGATGCTCCGCGGTGGCGGCTGTGGTGTACTGCAGCGTGGACATTGCCTCCGCGCAGAACGGGTTGCGGATCGCCATCATCAGGATGCGCGAGAGATCGTTGAGGCTGCTGACATGGCTGTCATCGTGCAAGCCGGTGACATTCACAAAATGCGAATGCTCGAGCCCCATTTTCGCCGCAAGATTGTTCATCTCTGCGATGAACGCCTCCTCGCTGCCTGCCGCATAGGTTGCGAGCATGACGGCTGCATCTGCGCCTGAGGGCAGCATCATCGCGTAGACAAGGTCGCGGATCCGGCAGGCTTCGCCCGCTTTGAATCCTGCAACATATGCCATCTGCTCCTCCTGCGCACGCAGCACCTCGGCATCCATGAGGATGGTCTCATCGAGCGCCTCGGGTTCCACGAGCTGCGAGAAGGTCAGCAAAGTCATCATTTTGGTCATCGAAGCCGGATAGATTTCCGCATCGGCATCATGCTCCGCGAGGATTCTGCCGCCGTTGCCTTCCAGCTCAATGAGCAGCGCGTTCCGTGCAAGAATCTTTGTGGTATCCGTCACGGTCAGCGTCTCGGGTGTGCGTTCCGCCTTGTCCGGATATGCAGGGAGGGTCTCGGTTGTTGTGGTGACGACCGTCGCCTCGGTCTCCGCCGGAGCGGTAACATCCGGATTCTCCTGCTCAGCCGTATCTGCGGATTCCGGCTTTTCGCCGCGGTTGTTCAGGAGATCCTTGCCTGCGATATACAGTCCGCCTGCAAGTGCCGCCAGAATCAGCGGGACAAGGATTACGCCGGCAGCCGTTTTGCCGCCGTTCTTTTTCTTTCTGGATTGCTGTGCCATGTTCTCTCCTTTGATTTCGAGTATTCGCGTTTTCTTTCTCTGTATAGTTTCCCTTTACGGGGCTGTTTGCAGTTTATTTGTCATCCTCAGGTGCTTCCGGAAAGCCCGCCGTACCGTTGAGCACGGCATCGACGATGTTCTCGCCGGTCTCCTGATTTGTTCCGCAGTATTTGCAGAACTTCATATTTGCAGCGAGCTCCTTGCCGCAGCAGACGCAGACCTTGCTGTCCGCCGCCGGAGCAGATGCCGCCGGAGCAGGTTCGGCAGCCTTCTGCGGCTGTTCCTGCTTTGCGCCGCAGTATTTGCAGAATTTCGCGCCGGATTCCAGCTCTCTGCCGCAGCTGACGCACTTTGTCAGATAGACCGGAACAACAGGCTTGCTCTCGGTTTTTGCGGGCTTTGCTGCTTTTTCCGGCTCTGCCGGTGCAAGCGCCTGATACTGCTTTTTCGCGCGGATATATGCCGCGAGCTCGAGCATGAACAGCGCAAAGCTGACGCCCGTCACGGCGATGAACCAGTACGGTCCGCGCAGGACTTTGGTCACGCCGTAAAGCCCGACCACATCATCGCGGATAAACAGCGTATGGATGCCGCCGATCAGCACAAGGATCAGGCTGAGTGCCGCCGGAATCATGACCGTGATGCCGGTGCCCTTGAATGCGCCTGCGATATCTTTGCCGCTGTTTTTGCGGATCACGCACCAGCGCCAGATCAGCAGCGCGAGCAGCACAACCTCGAGCACATATGCCCAGATGCTGACGCCGAAGCGCTGGAATGCTCTGCCCGCCTTTGTCGAGCCGAAGCCGTCGCTCACGGCATTGACCTTTTTCAGAACCGGCTCTGCAACAGAGCTGATCTGCTGCCGGTCGCTCTCCTCGATAACGAGCTTGCAGGATTCGTGCAGCGATTCGGTGATCTGATCGAGCAGACCGGTGATCTCATCGGATTCGATCCGGACGGGGGTATCGGAATCGCCGCGGAGCATCGCGAAATGCCCGTCCAGCTTCTCTGCGAGGAACGCAGGGATGCCCATGCCGTCCGCAGCCTGCGCGATATCCTCGGGCAGGACGTTTTCATCTGTGACATATTTGCTCCGGATGTAATCGGAGACGTTTTTGCCGGTAAACGGCACATCTACATCCGAGAGCTTTGCCGAACGCAGGGCGTCGGTCAGCGCTGTGGATGCACTGTAGCTGCGCAGTGCGGTTGTGTTGCTGAAGCAGAAGTACAGAATCAGCACGCCGATCACGCAAAGCAGCGTGTGCAGGAAGCGGTATCCGCCCGAGCGCGGACGCTTTTTGCCGCACTGTGTGCAGACGCCGCTGCTGTCATAGCTGCCGCCGCAGCTGCAGGTCGCTTGCTGTGTTTTCGCCATAACGGTTTACCCCTTAATTTTTGCAGTCCGGCGCGCATGTAATAAGGTGTCTCCGACGGATTCAAAATGGGGGCTCTGCCCCCAATCCCCCGCTTAAGGGATACTATCCCTTAAGAATCCCGTTTTGATCATGGGATTTCAGCGGTTCCGTGTGCCTGACTGCCCTGTTATATATATTTTCGGTATCTTATATTATAGCACAAGCGCCCTTTGTTGTCAACAACTCCGGACGCTGAATATCCTTACGGTTTTTCGCAGGATTTTGTATTTTGTGCAGACAAACGAAAAGCGCACCCGCGGTGAACGGGCGCGCCTTTCGCTGGAGTAGAAATGCTTGTCTGAGATAAGGAATGAATTGGAAAGCTTAAAATGAATTTGGATTGAAACTCAGTCCCAAACGGTGTTGTAAAGCTTGTGGGCTTTTGCTTCCTTGTTGTGGAACTTGAACATCTCGGAAACGGTGCAGACTGCATAGCCCTGAGACTTCAGCCACGGGCAGAGCTGCTCAACCGCTGCTGCGGTGGAATCGTAATTCTCATGCATCAGCACAACGCAGCCGTCGAGCTGACCCATGGATGCCTTGTTCTTGACTGCGGAGACGATCGAATCTGCGGATGCACCGTTCCAGTCCTGAGAATCCAGACCGCAGTTCGGCATCGGCGCCGGAATACCGGCGAAGATAGCCGGGCTCTGCTCAAGGAACGGCAGACGGGTGCAGTATTCACGGTCTTCGCCGACGATCTGATCGAGCGCCTGCTTGCATCTGGTGTACTCCTGATTTGCCTGCTGCTGGCTGTAGTTCATCTGCTGCATGTGCGGGTGCGACCATGTATGGTTTGCAACCTCAAAGCCTGCTGCTTCCGCATTCTTGATCTCCTGCGTGTTGCTTGCAATGTGCTCGCCCCAGTAGAAGAAGGTTGCGTGGAAGCCGTATTTCGTCAGCGTCTGCTGAATCTTGGCTGCTGCGCGTCCCTGCTGGGTGTTTGCAGAGAACGGACCGTCATCGAAGCTCAGTGCAACGACCTTGGTGTAGCCTGCGTCCTTGATCCACTGTGCATCTGCGACATTCGTCCACTGACCCGGAATACGCTGGGACTTCTGTCCTGCAGCGGTCGTTGTGGTGGTCGTGGTGGTTGTGGTTGTTGTTGTGGTGGTGGTTCTGGTCAGCTCCGGATAGAGGAAGAGCTGGCGCACCATTGCGAGATCCGCTGCGGAGAGCACGCCGTCGCCGGTCATATCCGCAGTATCGAGATAAACCGTGCTGCCGCTGTCTTTCGTCAGCAGGAAGTTCAGCAATGCGTTCATATCATCCTTGTCAATCTTGTCATCGTGGTTGACGTCACCCTTGCGGAAGACGGGCTTCGGCGGTTCGGTGTAGCTGGAACCTGCCTCGCCGCCCTTGATCTCATCGACATAGAATTCGCAGAGATCGGTATCGGTCTCGACATAAAGAAGCAGATTTGTCGCATCGGACGGGATCGTGTACTCCGTATTGGAGAGGACAACCCACTCGCCGCTGCCGACGGAATTCGTTGCGATCTGCGCGTAGTTCTGCTTGTCGGACGAATCGGTGTACTCCAGCGAGAGCTTCATATCGACTGCGCTGCCGGATTCCTGATAGACCGCGCAGGAGAAGCTATAGGACTTGCCTGCGGAGAAATCTGTTCCCAGCGATGCCACAGCACCGTTCCATGCCTCGGTACGGCTGCTGATGAGCAGGCTGTAGGATCCCTCATACGCCTTGGTGCTGACGCGCTCGACAGATTCCTGCGCTCTGGCAGCGAAGCCGTCATAGCCGTTCTCGAAGCCGGCGTTGAGGTAGGTCTGTCCTGCGCTTGCAGGAATTGATGTTGCGGTGAGCGTCATCAGCAGCACGCTTGCGCTGACAGCTCTGGCGATTGTTCGTTTGAAGTTCAGCATTACGCCATCCCCTTTACAAAAATTAGAATTCACTCCCATATGCCCGTTTCCGAGCCCCCATGTTTTATTAACTCCGCTGTCTCATGCAGCGTTTTTATACTATATTATTATATATGAAGAATGCGGCGCAATCGCCGCCTTGAAAAAAAGAGAGTGGAGCGCCGGTCGGTAGTCGTTACCGGCACCGTGCGCCGACGCTGCCACTTAGGGGGAACATTTGTTAGCTGCCCGATGCCGGATATCCGATCCGGTTTGCCATCGGCAGGATCCATACCGCGCTGCCGGATTACCGGTTGCGGTCCTCAGAAATTGTGTTCACAGGATTTCAACGCTCTGTTGAACTTCCTTGATTCAATCATAGCATATTTTTGTATAAATTGCAAATAGGTTTTTCCTGATAGGGGGCATAAGCAAAAACATATGGTATTTCAATACTTATATGATACTATCTGTATATTTTCGCGGTGCAAAAACAGGTGTGCATTACATCCGGTCGAAATTTCGTGCAAGATAGTCGTTTTCGGTGCAATATCATCGTAAACAAGTGGATTTCCGACCGCAATTTTTGCGCAGTCATTCGCAATTTTTGAATTTCGCAATAATTGGAGCGGAATTCGCAAAAATTGACTTTTCCGGCAGCAACACCCAATATGCCGCACGGCATGCGCAGAATCCGCCCGTTGCTGCGGCGTTTTCCGCGAAAATCCTTGACACATACGTGAAATCATGGTATAATAAACTTTACTATCAATACAGGGAGAGGAGCCTGCAAAATGGACAATGAAAAGCTGAATCAGAACGAACAGGAAGAACTCGATGACGATATCGTCATCCTCGAAGATGAGGAAGGCAATGCCGTCACGTTCCAGTTTCTGGAGCTCGTCACCGTTGATGCAAAGCCCTATGCAATCCTGCTGCCGCTCGATGAGGGCGATGAGGACATGGGCGTTGTGATCGTCGAGGTGGTCGATCTCGGTGCAGAATCCGAGCACTATGACGCCGTCCTCGATAATGAACTGAACACACGCATCTTTGAGCAGTTCCGCAAGGAGTTCGGTGACAAATACGAATTTGAATAAGCACTTTTCCGCATGCCGCAGCGATCTCACCGGAAAGGGGGGGCGGCTTGAAACCGAGACACATTCTGCGCAGATCATGGCAGTTTCTCACGGATGCCGGCAAAAAATTTGCTGCCGACCATCTTTCTGCCTACGCCGCGCAGGCGACATTCTATCTGATGCTTGCGGTCTTTCCGTTCACGATGCTCGTCTGCATGGCAAGCCGCATGCTGCCGTTCCTCAATGAGGATACGCTGCTGAAACTCGTCCGGCTGCTGGTGCCGGAAAGCTACCGCGCGCTCGGCGTCGATCTGATCGACGGCTACTACAATGAGAATATCGGCTCGGCAAAGTTCGTGCTGATTATCTTTCTCATCTGGACGGCTTCGCGCTTGATTCAGGCGCTGATGAACGGGTTTAACACCTCATACGGGCTCAGCGAGAGCCGGAGTCAGACGCTGCTGCGGCTGATCGGATGTCTGTATACAATTGCGCTGTGCGTGATGTTCGTCACGCTGATCGTGATGTATGCGCTCGGCAGCAGACTGATCGCGCTGATTCTTGAACACGCACCGGATTTTGTTGTGCTGGAGCTGATCCTCAAGCTGACGCGGAATCTGGCGACGCCGCTGCTTCTGCTGCTGGTCTTCTGGCTCTCCTATGTCATTCTGCCGAGCCGCAAGACCAAATTCCGCTATGAATTCCCCGGCGCGCTGCTGACCGCTGTCGTCTGGCGATGCGCCGCAGAGCTCTATGCGATCTTCCTCAGCCGCTCGCTCGACCGCTATAACTATGTTTACGGCACGCTCGGCGGTGTGGTCATGATGCTGATCTGGCTCTACACCTGCGTGTATGTCTGGTTCATCGGGGCGGAGCTGAACGGCTATATCAGGCGCCGCGCCGAAGCCGGTGACTTCGACAAGTATCACATTTCCCTGCCTGCGATCTTCAGACGCAGACGGAAACAGCCCCAGACCACGGAACAGTCGGTCCGTGAATCCGCATAAAATACAAAGCCGCTCCTTTCGTTCGGAGCGGCTTTGCTTGTCGATAGCGGTATCGCTGCGCGATGATTTTGAATGGGGCGCTGCCCCATACCCCGCCAAAGGGATACGATCCCTTTGGAATCCCGCTTTTTATATCGGGAATTTATGTAAGCCGCTCAGATTTGCGTTTTGCAGAACGGGCGGCTTTTGTTTTGCTTTACAATACTAATACACAATCAAACCTTCCTGCATTCGCAGCACATGATCATTCACAAATACTACCGGTATTATATCCGTTCCTTCAATTTCTCCGCAGTTAAAATCGACGATATACCGCAATGCCATATCTTCTGAGGGGAATTTGATCAATTGATACGGAAAATTATAATCCAGCTTTTCCAGCAGCCAAACGCCGTCATTTTCTGTATGAATCATAACAGCAGCATGACCGCAGTGCAGAATATACCGGTCGTTATCTTCATAACCCCCGAGCGAATTAAACCATACGGATATCAAACTGACATTCCCGGTTTCTTCAAATCCTATACCACACTTTTTCCAATATTCACGTATTCTTTCTGCCTGCGATGAAGCATCCATATCCTCAACTGATTCAATGCCGTTAAACAGCGCAGAGAATTTATCAATATCTGAATCAGAACGAAAAACAGATAAGTCAGCAGTTTCAACAAGCATCCGCTGCTTCGTTATATGATAAGCTGTATCATATGAAATCAGAGATCCCATTGCTTCAAAAGCTGTTATGCGGCAATTTGTTCTGCCTGTCAAATCATGATATTCCTTTTTCCACTTTCTCTCCAATTTCGTCGAGTTATAAGCATATGCCGTATCTTTTGTGAAAACTTCAAATCCGGTTTGAACCGGTAATATGCTTCCGGCAGCATTGTTATATTTGACAATATTTTCGAGCAGGGCATCCGCGCAGGCGTGCTGAACGCCGTTGTTTTCCAGCGCAGCTCTTAATACTTCCTGTGATTCCATGTCAGCAAGATTGCTGTATGTTGCGTCATATGGAGAAAGCTGCGATTCATCGTGAATACTTTTTGCGCCGCATCCTTCTACAAACAGAAGGAAGGATAGTCCAATGATACATGCGATGATTCTTAGCCCTTTTCTTTTCATAATTCAGCATCCTTTCCGATCTGACAACATCTGTAAACACAGCTCACAATCCCAATTCAGAAGCCGGAGCATCCCACTATTTTTTATATTATAGCATAAATGGATACTGAAAGTCAATCAAAGGATTGATACGCCATATACTCCGGCATAGAACGCTGCGCTGCCGCATATGCTCTCTCGGGAGGGATGCATATGACACCGCAGGATGAATCAAAAGAGGCGCCCCTGCGTGATATTTTCGCCACGCAGGGGATTCTTGTTGTGCTGATCTGCATCGGGGTTTTCGCGCTGCATCTGTGGAAACCGGAATACTGCCGCGATCTGCTGACGGAATGGCACCGCATCGCTGCGGAAAGCCCCGAAGCGGCGGGGATCATCCGCGCAATATCGGAATGGTTTGCTTCGATCTGTTCGGGCTGAGGCTCGCGCTCGATTTCACTGCGCCTGCTCTGCTCGCGCTGCTTTCGCTCCGGCTCTCCCCCGCTGCGCTGCTCCGGACCGTCGCCGCATGCGTGCTGCACGAAAGCGCGCATCTGCTGGCAATTGCAGTCACCGGACAGAAGCCCGCATGCCTGCGCATCTCGGCGGCGGGGCTGCGGCTCGAGACACAGGGCACTGCGCTCATCCCGCTGCGCTGCTTTGCCGCGATTCTGCTCGCGGGACCGCTGGCAAATCTTGCTGCGGCGCTCGGGCTGCATCTGCTCGGGATGCCGGATTCCGCTGCGGCGAATCTTTCGCTTTGCTGCTTTAATCTGCTGCCGTTCCGCAGTACGGACGGCGGCACGCTGCTCCATGCAATCTTTGAACAGCGTGATCTGACGCATGCGCCGGAGCGTCCGCGCCGGGTTCTGCTCGCGCTCAGTCTCTGCACCGCGGCGCTGCTGTTTTACGGAATGTACCGTCAAAATGCCGTCAATTGGTCGCTTTGCGGCATGTTAATCTTTATGATTATTGCAGAATTTGCAGATTAACTGGAATTTCTGAATATGCCATTTTGACATGTATGTAAATTCTCCCCAGATCTTGCGATTGAATACTTATTTTTTGCTCAAATTGCTTTCTGAAAGCAATCATGTCAAATTTTTCAGGTTATTTTAAAGTTTCTCCAATATAATGCAGGTAGTGAAGCGGAACACCGCTTCCGGATTGATTTCAACCCCCATTTTCCAATTTCTATTTCCCTATTTCCCAATGTGTTGATTTCAGATGCACACACGGACTGCCCCGGCAGTCCATTTTTTTTGCAGTATAATAAGGTATCTCCGATGGATTTGTAATGGGGGCTGCTCGCCCCCAACCCCCTCGCTGGGGTCATTGACCCCAGACCCCATTTTGATATATGGACGAAAGGACGCTGAATCGGACGCCATGCCGGTTCGGCATTTTTAATCCATGCGCGCAGCGCATACCACAGCTCCTCACTTCTCACTCCTACCTCCTCACTATTACAAATCCATGCGCGAAGCGCATACCGCAATTTCTATTTTCTCATTTCTCATTTCTAATTCTGAAATCAGTTGTGCTTTTCAGAAAAATGTGATATAATAGAGGATAATACAGCATAAAGGAGTGTCCCTGATGTATCAGCCGAAAAAAATCATTGTTGTGACCGGACATTTCGGCTCCGGCAAAACGAATTTCTCCACCGCACTTGCGCTCTCCCTCGCCGCGGAGGGCAAAAAAGTGACGGTTGTCGATTTTGACCTTGTCAACCCGTATTTTCGTACTGCGGACTTCAAAGAGGCGTTCGCGAAACGCGGCATCACGCTGCGCGCACCGGATTATGCGAATACCAATGTCGATATCCCGAGCGTGCAGTTTGATCTCGGCGGACTCGCTGCCGGGGAGGGCTATCTGATCATTGATGTCGGCGGAGATGAGGACGGCGCCGTCGCACTCGGCAGATATTCGCATGTGCTCAACAGCTATGCCGAGACCAATGAGCTCGATATGCTCGGCGTGGTCTCGTTCCGCCGCTATCTGACGCGCTCCGCTGAGGAGGCTGTGCACTATCTGCGCGGGATTGAACACGCAAGCCGCATGAAGCTAACGCATATCGTCAACAATACAAATCTCGGCATGGAGACAACCGCGAAGATGATCGCGGAAAGCATGCCGCTCTGCAATCAGCTTTCGCAGGAGATCGGTCTGCCGGTCGCTTGCGTCACGGTGCCGGATTTCGTCGAGCCGCCGCAGGAGGTTCCCGCAGAGCTCGTCATGCGCGTGCCGGTTGTGGTGCGCCTGCCGTGGATGCCGAAGGCGGAAGCAGTCCAATAAAATGATTCGGGGGAGTTGATCCTGCACGGGGCAGCTCCCCCGTTCCCGATTTTCGTGACAGGAGGTGTGCCGCGTGGCGGGATTCTCAGAGCTCATCAAATCCTTTGAGAAAACGCGCGATTATATCCGCGATTTCTTCATCTACGGCTTTAAGGGGCGCGGTGACTTTCAGCGCCGCAGCAGCCGGACATATGACGACGAAAAGCGCCGCGCGGAAAGCTGGCTCGGCGAGGTTCTGCGCTGCGATGATTCCGTCCGCGGCAGGCAGATTTCAATTTCGGTGGACTGCGGCCATATCTATGAAAATCCGCTCTGTCAGGCGTACAGCGCAAGAAGCTTTACGGATAACGATATCCGCCTGCACATGCTGCTGCTCGATCTGCTCGCGGACGGCAGCACGAAAACACTCAATGAAATCGTGGACGGGCTGCTCGAACAGTATGATGCATCCTTTGAGCCGCAGACCGTCCGCGGCAAGCTGAAGGAATACACGGACGAGGGGCTGCTCATCACGGAAAAGCGCGGCAAGACCGCATACTACCGCCGCTCGCCGGATACCGCGCAGCAGTTTTTTGCGCAGTTTGACGGGCTTGCGGATGCCGTGCGCTTCTTCTCGCTCGATGATACATTCGGTGAAATCGGGACAGAATTGCTCCGTTCTGCCGACCTGAAAAATGATCTCTTTCTGCGCAAGCATCACTATATCGTGCACACGCTGGAGGACATTCTCCTGCCGGAGATTCTTGCAGCCGTCACGGAAAAGCGCGCGGTGCATCTCCGGACATTCAGTGCGAAAAGCCGCGCAAATCCGGATGCAAAGGGCGGTTCATTCGAGGCTGTCCCGATGCAGATTCTCAGCTCCGTGCAGACCGGGCGGCGCTATCTTGCCGCATATCTGCCGGCGGAAAAGCGCTTTCACGCATTCCGGCTCGATTTTATCCGTTCGGTGAAGCTTTCGGAGCCGGCACCGGATTATGACGATCTTGCTGAAAGCTATCAGCGCAATCTCCGGCGCGTGTTCGGCGTCTCCTTTGCCGAGCGCAGGGATGTCGGCAATGTGGAGCCGATGCGCCTGACATTCCGGTATGATCCGCAGACCGAGGACTTCATCCTCGGCAGGCTGATGCGCGAAAAACGGATCGGCACGCTCACATACACGGGCAGCGGGCTCTGTACGCTGACGGTCGATGCGTTTGATCCGAATGAGGTCATGCACTGGGCAAAAACGCTGATCGGCAGAATCGTCTCTGTCGAGGGCGGCAATGATGCCGTGCGCGAAAAATTCCGCCGCGATATCCGCAGAATGCATAAAATGTACGGAGGTGCGCCGCATGACGATCTTTCATGAGATGTACGGGGCATACTTCCGGATTGCGGCAAAGGTGCTCGGGCAGCCGGAAATCTCCGAGCAGGCGCTCCGGCAGATTGTGCAGCGCGAGGGCTTTCGGGATTCGGTGCTGTTCGTGCCGCAGAAGCTGATTCCGCAGCAGGACGGCAGCGACTGGGGTCTGCTCCGCCGCACGGATTCCGGCAGACTGCGCCGCATCACAAAGCATGCCCCGCAGATGCCGCTGACACTGCTGCAGAAGCGCTGGCTCAAGGCAAAGCTCGCCGAGCCGAATATGCAGCTGTTTCTCTCCGATGAGACACTCGCCGCACTGGGCGATGCGCTCGCGGGGATTGAGCCGCTCTATACGCCCGCGATGTTCCGGACGGTGGACGCCTTTACCGACTGCGACGATGTCACCGACCCGCAGTACCGCGCACACTTTCGGCAGATCGTGCAGGCGATCCGCAGCAGCGAGGTGCTGCAGATCCGGTTCCGCTCCGGCAGCGGCGAACGCATCCGCACAAGGTTTCTGCCGTTTGCGCTGGAATATTCGGCGAAGAACGGCAAGTTCCGGCTGTTCTGCCGCAGATTCCGCGGCGGGCATCTGACAGGCGCCGGTATCATCAATCTCGGCAGGGTCGAGCAGATCATCCCGACCGGCATTCTGCTCTCTCAGGAACGCAGTCCGGCAGAGCTCTTTGCCGCGCGGCGCTGCAAAGAGCCCGTGACCGTCCGCGTCACGCCCGCGCGCAACGGCGTCGAGCGTTTCATGATGGAGTTCGCCGCATACGAAAAGCACAGTGAACTCGATACACAAACCGGATGCTGCACCGTGCAGCTCTGGTACGATAAACAGGACGAAACTGAGCTGCTCATTCAGCTGCTGAGCTTCGGGCCCGTCCTCGAAATCCTCGGGCCGCCCGCTTTCCGTGCGCAGGCCGCGGCGCGCGTCGCAAAACAGTACGCACTGCTGTTTGCAGCGGATAGTACAGATGTGTCTCCGACGGATTTGTAATGGGGGCGCTGCCCCCAAGCCCCCGCTTAAGGGATACTATCCCTTAAGAATCCCATTTTGGATACGGGTACTTGATTATGGAGTGCTGGATGTCTTTGAAAAGAAGTGAATGTGCGGTTTGCATTTTCGTCTGAAAGATGCTTTAGAAAAATGGATGTCGGCACTGCCGCCCCCTTTGGCGGGTTTGGGGCAGCGCCCCATTCAAAATCATCGCGAAGCGATACATCTAAATATACATCTAAAAGGGGGTGCATCTGCGGATGCTGAAACAGATATCTGTCAAAAATCTGCCGCGTGATATCTTCACGGGCATTATCATTGCGCTGGTCTCGATTCCGATCTCTATGGGCTATGCGCAGATCGCCGGTCTGCCTGCGGTCTGCGGGCTCTACGGCTCGATCTTCCCGATTCTGATCTTCGGGCTGCTCTCGAGCTCGCCGCAGTTCATCTTCGGTGTGGATGCGGCACCGGCGGCACTGGTCGGCAGCTGGCTCGTCTCGCAGGGAATCGCGCTCGGCTCGGCTGAGGCGGTTGAGATCGTGCCGGTGATTACGCTGCTTGTCGGCTTGTGGCTCGTGCTGTTCTCGATTCTGAAAGCGGGAAAAATCGCGGCGTATATCTCAACGCCGGTCATGGGCGGGTTTATCAGTGGCATCTGCATGACAATCATCCTCATGCAGATTCCGAAGCTGCTCGGCGGCAGCAGCGGCACCGGTGAACTGCCGGAGCTGATTGCACATATTATAGAGGTATGCCGCACATCCTTTCAGCCGATGTCGCTGCTGGTGGGCGGCGCGGCGCTGGCGGTTCTGCTGCTCGGCAAAAAGCTCTGCCCCAAAGTCCCGATGGCGATTTTCATCATGGCGGCGGGCGCGGTGCTCGGTTTGACAGGGTTTGCACAGCGTTACGGCATCAAGCAGCTCGATGCAGTTGCGGCGGGACTTCCGGCGTGGCATCTGCCGGCACTGACGCTCTCGCGCGCCGGTGATCTGCTGACGGTCAGCCTGACAGTCGCCGCGGTCATCATGGCGGAGACACTGCTCGCCTCGGGCAGCTTTGCGAATAAAAACGGCTACAAGCTGAAGGATAACCGCGAAATCCTCGTCTACGGGCTGGGCAATCTTGCGGCGTGCCTGACCGGATGCTGTCCGGTGAACGGTTCTGTTTCGCGCACGGCGATGGGCGAACAATACGGCGGAAAATCGCAGGTGATGTCTGTGGCGGCATCGCTGACGATGATCGTGATTCTGCTGTTCTGCACGGGATTCATCGGCTATCTGCCGGTGCCGGTGCTGACTGCCATTGTGATCTCGGCGCTGCTCGGCGCGGTCGAATTTGATCTGGCGCACCGGCTGATGAAGCAGGACCGCAGAGAACTGCTGATCTTTCTCGGCGCATTTGCGGGGGTGCTGTTCTTCGGCACGGTCGCGGGCGTTGTGATCGGTGTGCTGCTTTCCTTTGTCTCGCTGATGATTCAGACGGCAAGCCCGAAGCGCTCCTTCCTCGGCGTAATCCCGGGACACGAGGGCTTTCACTCGCTCGAGCGCAATACATACGCTGTCCCGATTGAGCATGTCATCCTCTACCGGTTCTCGAGCAATCTCTACTTCGCAAATGTCAACCTGTTTATCAGCGATCTGGAGCAGGCGGTCAAGCCGGATACAAAGTGCATCGTTGTGGATTCGGGCGCGGTCTGCAATCTCGATATCACCGCCGCCGACCGCATCGAAGCCTACCGCAAAACGCTCAACCGCGCAGGCATCGAGCTCTATTTCGCATCGCATATCGGGGCGCTGAATGACCGGTTCCGCGAACTCGGGCTCGCGGGATGGGTCGAGCACGGCTATGTCCGGCGCACAATCCCTGCCGCACTGAAAAACGCAGGATTTGAGCCGCCCTATGTGCTGGAATCCGGCGACAAAGCTGATTCCGATCCGCAGCGGGCAGGCAATCCGACGCGCATGGAATTTGAATGGGCGTTCGGTGCGCATGCCGAGGAGGAAATGGAACAGTACACACGGGCGCTGCTGCAGAACATCAATGAGGACGCCGCGCCGGAGGAACAGCTCAGCGGCATCCTGCGGGCAAAGGGCGTCTGGAAGGATGTCAGCGATTCGGATCAGGAGGAGCTGCTGACGCATTTGCAGACACATATCCGCGAGCTTTCCGAGAAGCTGCATCTCAAAGAGAACGCAATCGAAGAAGCCATCGAAGCGCGCCGCATGAAGCTGGCGCTCCGGCTGATGCAGAACAATCCCAAGGCGGCGGATGCCGTCCGCGCATACAACCGCGAGTATGAAGCCTCACTGAAAGCGCAGGAGCCAAGGCTCTACGATACGCTGATGCAGTACCGCAGAGAATCGCTTGCGCATCTTGAGCAGGTGCATCCGGAGTATTCGGAGATCATCCGCACATTCTATGAGGATACGGAAAGGGTGGGATAATCATGCGGCAGACCTTTCAGGCAAAGGTCATCAAACTGGAACATATCCGCGAGGACGGAAAATATCACAGCGTCTATACGCTGGAATATGAGGATGAAGGCGTCAGGAAGCAGGTGACATCGGCGGATGAGCCGACGAGCACCGTTGACGTCGGCGGAACGGTCGAGATCACCCTGGAGGACGGCAGACTTGTGCACACAAGTATTGAAGAAACAACGCGGCGGCACAGCATGCTGATGCTTTTCTGTCTGCTGCTGGTGATTGCATTCCTGATCGGCTGCGCGCTGATTATGTACTTTGTCGAATCGAATGCAGTCCGCATTCCGGTATTCATCATCGGCGCCGCAGTCCTGATCATGTTCTTTAAGAATTAGAAGTGAGAAAGTGAGGAGTGAGGAGTGAGGAGTTGCGGTATCGCCTTGCGGCGATGGATTTATAAATTGCGGCGCAGCCGCACCTTGATTTATAATCCCTCTGCCCGCTGCGCGTGAAAATGCCGAATCACAAGCGGGAACGGCAGGTGATTTTTGTTAAATGCACAGAATTTTGTCAAACGCTTGACATTTGGCGCTTTTTCCTATATAATGTTATGTGCGCGTACTGTCCGGTCGCGCACAAATTTATTTTTTGAAGAAGGAGGAAAATCATGCCAACTTTTAATCAGCTCGTTCGTAAGGGCAGAAAAAGTCTGACGGAGAAGTCTACCGCTCCGGCACTTCAGAAGGGTTACAATGCACAGAAGAAGTCCCAGATCGACCTCAGCTCTCCGCAGAAGCGCGGTGTCTGCACTGCTGTTAAGACTGCCACCCCGAAAAAGCCGAACTCCGCAATGCGTAAGATCGCCAGAGTGCGTCTGACCAACGGTTATGAGGTAACTGCCTACATTCCGGGTATCGGTCACAATTTGCAGGAGCACAGTGTCGTGCTGATCCGCGGCGGTCGTGTCAAGGACCTGCCTGGTGTGCGTTACCACATCATCCGCGGTACACTCGATGCGCAGGGCGTGAACGGCCGTATGCAGGCTCGTTCCAAGTACGGCGCAAAGCGTCCGAAGGCAGGCAAGAAGTAATATTCTTCATCCTGCAACCAAACGTATTCGCATTTACCCACAAGGCTCTTGTGGATCTATAGATAGCATCCCCCGATGGGGCGCGCAGAATGCGCTTTGCTGTCTCTGATATCTGCAATGGCGCCTGACACCGGCAGCCATTGAAGCTGCCAGTGAGTACCTGTGAATTCATCTTTTATGAAGGAGGGAAGCGAGTATGCCAAGAAGAGGCAATATCGCAAAGCGTGACGTTCTGGCTGATCCGATGTACGGTTCAAAGCTCGTAACACGTCTCATCAACAACATCATGCTCGACGGTAAGAAGGGTGTCGCACAGAAGATTGTGTATGAAGCATTCGATATCGTCAAGGAAAAGACCGACCGCGATCCGCTTGAGGTATTTGAGCAGGCGATGGAGAACATTATGCCTGTTCTGGAGGTCAAGGCACGCCGTATGGGCGGTGCGACCTACCAGGTGCCGATGGAGGTTCGTCCGGACCGCCGTCAGACGCTCGGTCTGCGCTGGATTACCAAGTATTCCAGACTCCGCAGTGAGAAGACCATGAAAGAGCGCCTCGCAGGCGAGATCATTGACGCTGTCAACGGTACCGGCGGCTCTGTCAAGAAGCGTGAGGATACACACAAGATGGCAGAGGCAAACAAGGCGTTTGCACACTATCGCTGGTAATTTTCTGCACTTTTGCATCTGCCGGGCGCTACCGGCTACCGGCAGATATTCTGATTAGGAGGAACCCAAATGCCTAGAGACTGTAGTCTTGAACATACAAGAAACATTGGCATTATGGCTCACATCGACGCCGGCAAGACCACCACGACCGAGCGTATTCTGTTCTACACCGGTATCAACCACAAGATCGGCGATACCCATGACGGTACCGCAACGATGGACTGGATGGAGCAGGAGCAGGAGCGCGGTATCACGATCACTTCTGCTGCGACCACCGCTTACTGGAAAGAGCACAGAATCAACATCATTGATACCCCGGGTCACGTGGACTTCACCGTTGAGGTCGAGCGCTCCCTTCGCGTTCTGGACGGTTCCGTAACCGTTTTCTGCGCAAAGGGCGGTGTTGAGCCGCAGTCTGAGACTGTTTGGCGTCAGGCGGACAAGTACAAGGTTCCGCGTATGGCGTATGTCAATAAAATGGATATCATGGGCGCGGATTTCTACCGTGTCGTTGATATGATGAAGGATCGTCTCAAGTGTAATGCTGTCCCGATCCAGCTCCCGATCGGCGCTGAAAGCGATTTCAAGGGTCTGATCGACCTGCTGGAGATGAAGGCTTACATCTATGATGACAACGATCGCCTCGGTCAGCACATCTCTGTCGAGGATATCCCTGCTGATATGCAGGAAAAAGCGGAGGAATACCGCAACGAAATGATCGAGCACATCGTCGAGACCGATGATGAGCTCATGGAGAAGTACTTTAACGGCGAGGAGCTCTCCATCGAGGAGCTCAAGCGCGGTATCCGCAAGGGTACAATCGACAACACCATCGTTCCGGTTGTCTGCGGTACTTCTTATAAGAACAAGGGCGTTCAGAAGCTGCTCGACGCAATCGTCGATTACATGCCTTCTCCGCTCGATGTTCCGGCAATCACCGGTATCAACCCGAAGACCGATGAGGAGGAGGAGCGTCCTTCCGATGACAACGCACCGTTTGCTGCGCTCGCTTTCAAGATCGCAACAGACCCGTTCGTCGGTAAGCTCTGCTTCTTCCGCGTCTACTCCGGTAAGATCGAAAAGGGTACATCCGTCCTGAACTCCTGCAAGAACCAGAATGAGCGTATGGGCCGTATCCTGCAGATGCACTCCAACCACAGAAAGGATATCGAGGTCGTTTACGCGGGCGATATCGCTGCTGTTATCGGTGTCAAGAACACCACAACAGGTGATACCCTCTGCGATGAGAACCACCCGATCATCCTCGAATCCATGGAGTTCCCGGATCCGGTTATCAACCTCGCAATCGAGCCGAAGACCAAAGCCGGTCAGGAGAAGATGGGCATCGCCCTCTCCAAGCTCGCTGAAGAGGACCCGACCTTCCGTACATGGACTGATACCGAAACCGGTCAGACCATTATCGCTGGTATGGGTGAGCTTCACCTCGAAATCATCGTTGACAGACTGATGCGTGAGTTCAAGGTTGAGGCAAACGTCGGCGCTCCGCAGGTTTCCTACAAGGAGACCATCCGCAAGACCGTCAACGAGGACTACAAGCACAAGAAGCAGACTGGTGGTACCGGTCAGTACGGTCACGTTAAGATCACTGTTGAGCCGAATGAGCCGGGCAAGGGCTATGAGTTCATCAACAACATCGTCGGCGGTGCAATCCCGAAGGAGTACATCCCGGCAGTCGATGCAGGTATCAGGTCCGCTATGCAGGCAGGTACCGTTGCAGGCTACCAGGTCGTCGATGTCAAGGTCACCCTCTATGACGGTTCTTATCACGAGGTTGACTCCTCTGAAATGGCGTTCAAGATCGCCGGTTCTATGGCATTCAAGAACGCAATGCGCAAGGCAGATCCGGTTCTGCTCGAGCCGCTCATGAAGGTTTCCGTCTTCGTGCCGGAGCAGTACATGGGCGATGTCTTCGGTGACCTCAACGGCCGCCGCGGACAGATTCAGGGTCAGGAAGTCCACAACGGCGTTGCACAGATCGACGCTCTCGTTCCGCTGAGCAACATGTTCGGCTACGCGAGCGACCTTCGTTCCCGTTCTCAGGGCCGCGGCAACTACACAATGGAGCCGCACAGCTTTGCTGAAGTCCCGAAGAGCATCGCGGACAAGATCAAGAGCGAGCGCGGTCACAGCGACGAGGACTAATTTCCGCATTCCGATCATTTTGTCTCCGGATTCTCCGCGCTCTGCGGCGGAATCCGGCTGCAAAATGCTCAAATTTGTGCCAAACTCCGAAAAATGCGCTTTACTTGGAATTTTTTTCTAAAAAGGCTTGCATTTTTTTCGGAAATCTGGTACAATATAAGGTGTCAGGTCTTTGTCGTATCTTGATGATGACCGAACCCTATATTTTATTCCAAAATTCTTTTTAGGAGGAGATTCCAATGGCAAAGGAACATTTTGAACGTACAAAACCCCATGTCAACATTGGTACGATCGGCCACGTTGACCACGGCAAGACCACTCTGACTGCTGCGATCACCAAGACGCTGGCAATGAAGGGGCAGGCAAAGTTTGAGGACTATTCCATGATCGATAAGGCTCCGGAGGAGCGCGCACGTGGAATCACAATCAACACCGCTCACGTTGAGTATGAGACCGACAAGCGTCACTACGCTCACGTTGACTGCCCTGGTCACGCTGACTATATCAAGAACATGATCACCGGTGCTGCACAGATGGACGGCGCAATCCTGGTTGTTGCTGCTTCCGACGGCCCGATGGCTCAGACCAAGGAGCACATCCTGCTCGCTCGTCAGGTTGGCGTGCCGGCAATCGTTGTGTTCATGAACAAGACTGACCTCGTTGATGACGAGGAGCTGATCGATCTCGTTGAGATGGATATCCGCGACACCCTGAGCTCCTATGAGTTCCCCGGCGATGAGATTCCGATCATCAAGGGTTCTGCTTTCCAGGCTCTCGATTCCAAGTCTACCGATATCAATGATCCGGTCTATGCACCGATCCTTGAGCTGATGGATGCTGTTGACTCCTACATTCCGACTCCGGACCGTAAGGCAGATCAGCCGTTCCTGATGCCGGTTGAGGACACCATGACAATCTCCGGCCGTGGTACTGTTGCTACCGGTCGTGTTGAGCGTGGTCAGGTTAAGGTCGGCGAGACCGTCGAGATCGTTGGTCTGAAGGACGAGAAGACCTCTACTGTTGTTACCGGTCTGGAAATGTTCCGCAAGACTCTGGATTACGCAGAGGCTGGCGATAACATCGGCGCACTGCTCCGTGGTATCGCACGTAAGGACATCGAAAGAGGTCAGGTTCTGTGCAAGCCGGGTTCCATTCACCCGCACACCAAGTTCAAGGGTCAGGTTTACGTTCTGAAGAAGGAAGAAGGCGGTCGTCATAAGCCGTTCTTCAACAACTACAGACCGCAGTTCTATTTCCGTACAACTGACGTTACCGGTATCATCACGCTGCCGGACGGCGTTCAGATGTGCAACCCTGGCGACAACATCGAGATCGGCGTTGAGCTCATCACCCCGATCGCGATCGAGCAGGGTCTCCGCTTCGCTATCCGCGAGGGCGGCAAGACTGTCGGTTCCGGCGTTGTTACCACCATCGACGAGTAATATCTGAAATGATGAAAAGGCTGAGTCCGTTTGGGCTCAGCCTTTTTGTATCTGGAATATAGAAAGCACCGTGAAAACCTGCCTGTTTCCACGGTGCTTTGTTTGTGCTGCGAAAAATCAGAAGATTGTGTTCCAATCCGGTTTGTTGCCTGCAAGGCTGTTGACATAATACTGCAGAATGCCCTGCGCATCCTTGACATCAAGAATGCCGTCGCCGGAAGCATCTGCCGCAAGCCGCGCCGGATTGACAAGCTTTGTCTTGGCGATCTCCGAGAATTCCTTATCCGTCAGCGTTTTCTTTGCGAGATCCTGCTGCACATAGCAGACAAGCGCCGCCTGCGCGTCCTCGGTCGAGATGTTGCCGTCGCAGTTGAGGTCGCCGCGTGTGTACACGGTGAATGTCACGGGCTGGAGCGCAAACTCCTTGTTCGGCTCGAGCTGGTGGGTCTCATCCGAAAGGGTCAGATCCTCCACGAGCATGCCGCTCTGCGTGGTCACAACCTTATCGCTGACATAGCACTTGTACTCCCCTGCCTTGATGTCCTGTGGGATGCGGTAATCAAAGCTGAGGAACGAGCTGCCGGCATTGCGGATCACGCCGTTCTGATAATACGGATCGACGCCGTCCGTGTGGCCGCCGTACCAGACGATGATATTGGTGTCATCATCAACAGTGGATTTTGCGGTATACATCGCCTCGCTGTGCTCCTCGAACAGCGCGTGGCGGACATTGCCGTCCGAATCGAGTGCACCGTTTGGATCCAGCGTAAAGCCGCCGTTCTCAATCTGGATCGGCGCGTCACTGCGGAGAATCATCCGGAGCTTGGAGATGCCGGTATAGTTGTCAAAATAAAGGCCGCCTTTGATCATTTTGTCGCCGGATGCAAGATCATCCGTGTTGATCACGGTCTGCTCTGCACCGAGCCGGAGTGTCATGAGGTCTGCCGCATCGGCAGGGAGTGTCAGGGCTGCTGCTGTCATGGCTGCGGAACAAAAAAGTGCTGCGATTCGTTTCATATTTCAAGTTCCTTTCGCATAGGTTCAGGTAGAACGAAACGGGGGTGATGCTATGCATCGCATCAAGCGGCGTGTCATCGTGCAGTATGGCAGCATTCCGCTTGCGAAGATATTGGAATCAGCAGAGCCGACTGCCGGCGGCAATGCTGTCATCCGCGATGAGCAAAGTGATCTTCCCGTCTGCGCCCTCCGCCGAGCAGATCATGCCGCAGCTTTCCAGACCGCAGAGCTTGACCGGCTTGAGGTTGACCACACAGAAGACCTTTTTGCCGACTAATTCCTCCGGCTGATACCACTTTGCAATGCCGGAGAGTACCTGCCGCTCGCCGATGCCGTCAAACAGCTTGAAGCAGAGCAGCTTGCTGGATTTCTTGACCTTTTCGCAGGCGCGCACCTCGCAGACGCGGATATCCGACTTTGCAAAGGTGTCGATCTCGATCTGTTCGGCGAAGGGCTCCACCGGATTCTCCGGCTCTGCCGCTTCTGCCGCGCTCTGATGCGCTGCGATCATCTCGGCGATGAACTGCTCGGCGTTGATACGCTCGAACATCGGCTTTGCCTCGCCGACAGCTGCGCCGTGCTTGACGCCGCCGAATACCTTGTAGCGATCCAGCTCGCACTCGATCGCGCTGATCTCATCTGCTTCCGGCGTATGCGCAAGAATCTTCTCCGCGGTTTCCGGCATGAACGGCTTTAACAGTCCGCCGATGATGCGGATGCCGGAGAGCAGGTTATACATGACCTTTGCAAGGCGCGCCTTGTCCTCCGGATTCTTTGCAAGCACCCACGGTGCGGTCTCGTCAATGTACTTGTTGCAGCGGCTCGCGAGCGTCAGAACGGTCTCGACGGCGTCGCTGACATGGAAGCTGTCGAGCAGCTCGGTCATCTTCTGCGCGGTGCCCTCTGCAACTGCCTGCAGATCGGCGTCGCAGTCCTCCGACGGTGCGGATACGATCAGCGCTGCCTCCGGAATGATGCCGCCGAAATACTTGTTGACCATCGCGACCGTGCGGTTGACGAGGTTGCCGAGCGTATTGGCAAGATCGGAGTTGAAGCGCTCGATCATGTTTTCATAGGTGATGGAGCCGTCCTGTGCAAAGGGCATCTCGGAGAGCAGGTAGTAGCGGACGGCATCGACGCCGAACTTTTCGACCAGCTCATCTGCATAGATGACATTGCCCTTGGATTTGCTCATCTTGTCATTGCCAAAGAGCATCCACGGATGACCGAAGACCTTTTTCGGGATCGGTGCGCCGAGGGCATGCAGCATGATGACCCAGTAAATGCTGTGGAAACGGACGATATCCTTGCCGATGATGTGGACATCTGCCGGCCAGTATTTTTTATAGAGCTCGCCGTGATTGCCGTTGACATCATAGCCGAGCGCGGTGATATAGTTCGAGAGCGCGTCGATCCAGATATAGATCACATGCTTGTCATCAAACGGAACCGGAATGCCCCACTTGACCGTTGTACGTGAAACGCAGAGATCCTCAAGACCCTTCTTGATGAAGTTGTTGAGCATTTCCTTTTTGCGCGCCTCCGGATAGATGAAATCCGGATGCTCCTCGATATACTGCTCGATCCAGTCCTGATACTTGGAAAGCTTCAGGAAATATGCTTCCTCTCTGGCATCGCGGACTTCTCTGCCGCAGTCGGGGCATTTGCCGTCCTTGAGCTGCGATTCCGTCCAGAAGCTCTCGCAGGGCGTGCAGTATTTGCCGACATACTCGCCCTTGTAGATGTCGCCCTGATCATAAAGGCGCTGGAAGATATCCTGCACGATCTTCGTGTGCTTGGGGTCGGTTGTGCGGATGAACTGGTTATACGAGGTGTTGAGCAGGTCGCAGATATCGCGGATTTCGCCTGCGATCTTATCGACATGCTGCTGCGGTGTGATGCCTGCCTCTTTGGCGATTTCTTCGATCTTCTGACCGTGCTCGTCGGTGCCGGTCAGGAAGTATACATCATAGCCCTGCATTCTGCGGAAGCGGGCAAGCGAGTCGCTCATGACGATCTCGTAGGTATTTCCGATATGAGGTTTCCGCGATGTGTACGCGATCGCGGTTGTCAGATAGTAAGGTTCATGCATGATGGTTGTCTCCTTTCGACAGTGCGATAGATATTTCTATTATAGCACATTTTCCTGTAAAAAGCAACTGTTTCCGGATAGCTGGGAGTTAGAAGTTCCGGATAGCCGGGAGTGAGAAGTGAGGAGATGCGGTATCCGCTTCGCGGATGATCTTATAAATGCTCCTTGGTCAGCTATGGAAAATCGGAAGCGGGCACTGCCCCCGCAAATTGAATGCGGGCTCAGCCAACTGTGATTGATTCATGAACACATAATGAAACCAGCAGACATAAAAAAGACCTTTAGCAAATTGGAGGCGGGCACTGCCCGCACAAATTGGAGCCGCGCACTGCGCGGTGATATTGACAAACCGGCACCTGATTGTGTATAATCTAAGTAATGGCGAAAAAGGAGGGAGCACGATGCGCTGTCCCGATTGCGAACAAGGCACAATCTATCAGGCTCGATGCCGGAAGAAAAACGGTGAATGCATCACCGTTTACCGCTGCGATATCAATAAAACCGCATGGGCGGAGGAACTCTGCCGCGAAAAGGAAATCCTCTATGACCGCTTCCTCGAGCTGGAGGAAATCGAGGATGTGCAATGGCTCGGGAAAGCTGACCTGCCCGAAATCAGCCGCGCCGATTTCTACGGCTGGGACGAGACACATCTCTCGGCGCTGAACTGCCCCTATTGCAGAAATCAGCCGCTGATCTACGGCATCAGCAGGCACACAAAACGCATGCTCTATGAATGCAATGCCTGCAAAACAATCTGGATCGGCAGTGCTGCACCGGAGCATGTCGCAAATTACCGCAGATACATCAAGGACGGGCTGCGCACCCCGGACGAAGCGGAGATCGACAGCCGCGGCTTAAAATTTCTGCTCTTTGATGAATCGGAAACAACGGATCGCATCTGCCCGAAATGCGGACAGAAGCGAACCCTCTTCGGAAAGATCCACAATACCGATTTCAGAGTCTATCAATGCAGAACTGCAAGCTGCCTGAGAACATGGTGGAGCGTGAACTGCGAGGTGGATTACCACTGGCTGCTGGAACAGGCACGCATGAAAGCGCAGCGCTGTCCCGACTGCAATCAGGGCACGGTGAGCCTGATGCACGGCATCACCGCAGACGGCAAAATCAAGCTCCTGTATCATTGCAGCGAGGACGGTTTCACATGGGCTGGTTCCTTCAGCCGCGAAACAGCCGTTGACGGTTATTACTTCGCAAAATACGAGGGCATCGTTGATTATGAGGGCATCTGCATACTGCCGCATGAGGTCAGCCGCGAGGATTATTACGGCTGGATCACACAGGAAACCACGGACATCAACTGCCCCTATTGCAGAACCGAAAAGCTGATTCACGGCATCACCGCGCATTCCAAACGCGAGATTTACGAATGCGGGCGCTGCCATACCGCATGGATCGGCGGCGTGACACCGGAGCATATCTCCAATTACCGCAAATATGATGCCGAAGCGCTCCGCCTGCCGGATGAAACCGAATTTGACAGGGGCGGCATGAAATTTCTGATACTGGACGATGCAGAGAAAACGGACATCGTCTGCCCGAAGTGCAAAAACAAAAAGATCATCTTCGGCAGAATCCGCACCACACAGCTTTTCGTCTATCAGTGCATGGACGGCTGGTGCCGCGCGATCTGGAAGGACAGCGTCACCGCCGAAAACGAAATCCCCGATTACCGCGCCTATATCGCGGCGTCATCGGCGGATGGATAACAGGGGGAGCGGCGTATGCACAGGATGGAAGTGAAGTCGATTCTCTCGGCACAGAACGGCATGAATCTCTGCCGCGGCTGTCTGCACGGCTGCATCTACTGCGACAGCAGAAGCACCTGCTATCAGATCAACCACGATTTTGAGGATATCGCAATCAAGGCAAATGCGCCGGAGCTGCTCGAAAAAGCCCTGCGCAGCAAGCGCCGCAAATGCATGATCGGGACAGGCTCCATGAGCGATCCCTATCTGCCGCAGGAAGATGTGCTCGCGCTGACGCGGCGATGTCTCGAGCTGATCGCGCAATATGATTTCGGGGCGACTGTGCTGACGAAATCCGATCTGGTGCTGCGCGACCTTGATCTGCTCAAACAGATCAACCGGCAGCAGAAGGCGGTTGTGCAGATGACGCTGACCACCTTTGACGAATCCCTTTGCAGAATCATTGAGCCGCATGTCTGCACAACGGCGCGCAGAGCAGAGGTTCTGCGCATTCTGCATGAGAACGGCATCCCGACGGTGGTGTGGCTCACTCCCCTGCTCCCGTGGATCAATGATACCGAGGAGAATCTGCGCGGCATTCTGCAATACTGCATCGAGGCGCATGTCACGGGCATTGTCTGCTTCGGCATCGGGCTGACGCTGCGCGAGGGCAGCCGCGAATATTTCTACAGGGCGCTCGACCGGCACTTTCCTGCGCTGCGCAGGCGCTATGAGCAGACCTTCGGCGAGACATATGAAATCGTCAGCCCGAACCACGCGCGCCTCATGCGGATGTTTCATGAGACCTGTTCGGCACACGGCATCCTGCACAGCCCCGAGGATTGCTTCCGCTATCTGCAGGAGCTGCCAGAACCCTTTGAGCAGTTGACTTTGATGTAAAGTCGTATGCAAGATAGTAGTCGCCGGTATTGATGCCGCTGCATTCGTGCAGCACATTGATATAATTGCCCACAGAGCCGAGCCAGCCGAACGGCACGGAAATCGCTGTATTGTTCTGAATGGACTCATAGATATACCTTGCTGTATCCGCCGGGGAAAGCGTCTCATTACTTTTCGGCACGAGCCACATTCCGCCGATATCCGTAGCGCCAGACTTGTAGCTAATCATGATCTTGTTGGAAGAACTGATGTGAACAGGTTCCACACACATCGTGTAAATGGTCTGTCCCCAGTTAAAATCCGGCTGATTGTAGTAGATTGCAAAACCGTTCTCCTCACAGCAGAAATGCGGATAGTTTTCTGTGAATCCTGCGAGAGAACGGTAGCCGTCATTATAGAACGTATAAACTTTCTCTCCGTAGTCATGAAGCGTGTCGATAGATGCCTTAAACAGCGTGATATCCGGCTTTGTCTGCGGAATTTGCAGCACCTTCGGCACGAGCGTATTCAGCTTTTCAGTTTCCGATGCAGATACACCCATTGTAGTCAGATTTCGTGCTAAAGCATCTCGCTGTTCATCGAGAGCTGTCAGATAATTTGCAACGCTCATGCTGTCACCTCCACGATTGCCGCAAGTGCATCCTCTACGCCGGAGAGAGCGTCCTCAACAGCAGCAAGTCTTGTATTGATTTCGTTGATGGATGTTCTTGCACCCTGCATATCATAGAGGATTTCCGTCTTGAAACGCTCAAAAACCCCCTCGTTAACACCCACACGCTCGTTGAGGTTCATTGCGGCAGTGTATGCTTCATTCCACCGACTGATATGGGATTCCGTGATACTGTTCAGCGTTGTGAGGTTGTGATGCCAGTGCGCCTGTCCGACTACAGTCGAAATGGAGCCCATGTCATCGAGCATTTCCTGTGTAATGTTGTCAAGCACAGCCTTATTCGCATGAGAATGCGCCTGCGCCGAAACCTCGCTTAGTCCGGTGGACAAACCATGCAGAGCGTTGGCGGTCGATGCCTGAAATGCAACCTGATCCTGCATATACTGTTCCGTGATCGTATCCAGCACAGCTTTGTTGGTATGGGAATGCGCCTGTGCCGAAACCTCGCTCAGTCCGGTGGACAAACCATGCAAAGCGTTGGCGGTCGATGCCTGAAAAGCTGTCAAATCACGGATATACTGCTCTGTAATGGTATCCAGAACATCCTTGTTGTTATGCGTGTGCGCCGCAGAACTGATCGGCAGCAAAGCCTCTCGGATGTCGTGAATATCATACTGTGTACTGTCCTCAAACTGCTGAAGTCCCTGCAATTCAGCCAGCAGTTCCGCGGTCAGAGCATTTAGCACATCAAGATTTGCATGGCTGTGCGTGCTTGGTCTGAGATTCTCCACAGCTTCGTTCAGCGTTTGAATCTCATAGGTCGTAAGGATATGTGTAACGGCATTCATGAGATCACATCAGATGACTACATGGATTTTAACCGTGGACGAGGCATACATAGCAATGGGTGTAAATATCCGGGAAAGATTTATGTGCTGAAGAAAAATGGACTGTATATGTTTGTTATTCAATCATCTTCAAGTCTGTGTCTTCTTGTTGGCGGTCAACGTAAGAAACTGGCAAAATACGATATACAATATTATTATGACAATATGGAACTGTATGCGCAGAAAGTTACAGAAGCCGTCACACCATTCCAAAACGCTTTATCCGCGATATCAGATGAGGTTCGTAAATTTGGTGGTTGGGGTAGTATTCACGGCTGCATTGTGGATATCGATTTTCTCAATCACATCTATCTGAATCCGTTTGACGGCACACTCACCGCGTATTACGCATGGAGTATGCAATACAAGTTTGTATATGATGACGTAATTTCCTTGCTGAAAGAGCATTTGCCTGAATTATGTGAACGCTATGAATCAGCTAAGGGAAATGAACTGCTTCCGATTTTGAGCCATTCTGATGGTAAGACTAAAGGAAAGAAAAGCAAAAAGAAGATGGTTGTTGCAAAAGTCCCACAACTAGTCTTAGAGACTGATATGTATAATCCATCTCGCATTATGAAATCGATACAGTACATCTTCGAGAATAATGTAATCAGAATATGGAACGAAGATATTTTATCTGCGGATTTCCACTCTGAAGCTCCTATGTTAGGTATGGGATCGGATGTCCAGAAGATAGAGAAGAAATAATCCGGTAATAGTTACTTTTTATCTATTGAAAAAGCGCCCCTGATATGCTATAATAAATGTATCAGGGGCATACTTATAGCACAAATTATCATGAGCATAAATGGAGAACTATATGCACCTATTATTCTTATGCAGCCAAAACAAAAGGCGCAGCTTGACAGCGGAGAAGCTGTTTGACGGATACGAAGGTCACAGCGCACGCTCCGCAGGAACGGAGAACAATGCAAGAGTCAAGGTCACGCCAGGACTGCTTGGCTGGGCGGATATCATCTTCTGCATGGAGAAAAAGCACATGCGGAGGATAAGAGAGAAATACTCAGATATCATAGACGGCAAGACCGTGATCTGCCTGAATATCCCGGATGATTATAATTATATGGATGATGACTTGTGTGAGCTGTTGGATTCTGTTGTTCCGATGTATCTATGAGCTTTTCACATCTATCAACAGCTTTTCAACAGAGTTTTAAACAGAAAGGAGTCTATGGATGTCCACAGACGAAAAGAATACACCTACAACCACAGACGATGACGCTGTCCCTCTCCTCGACCGTAACCTATATCGCACTATTAAGAAGATGGATCGTAGCACATTAGAAGGCTTGCTCAACGACCTCTTCGAGCGTGGTCGAAAGAAAGGGCTTGCTGAAGCCGGCGTGATCGTTGCTGATATCGAGGATGATGGCGATGACGACAAGACATTAGACCTCCGAGCCGTTGAAGCCGATATCAAGAAGATACGCGGTATTGGTGAGAAACGAGCCGAGGAGATCATGAGGATTTTTGAGAAGCATCTGGGTGTGTGACTTGCTATTCACAAGGGAGTGTAACCACGCTCCCTTTCTCCATATTACGCCACCACGGAGGTGACCTATTATCATGAAGCCAATAACTGAGCGCCTTACCATGATTGAGAATGACATGTATGTTGCGCCGAAGGACTGGATGAAGCGCATCCGGGCGGAGATACAGCATATTCGTCAGGCACACGCTAAGGCAATGAAGAGGAATAAACGCATCAGCGGCGGTCTGCTCGATCTGACTCCTGCAATGGAGAAACGCAGGACAGCCGCACTGATGTCGTCGCTTGAAAATCTATCAGAGGAGCGCCAGAAATACGCTGATGACTGGATCACGCTCAATATCTTCAGCGAAAGCTACGCGCCGGTGCAGTATGACGGGCATATCCTGACAGCCGCCGCAATATGGATACTGGACAGGCTTACCGAACGGAATACATCGTTGGACAAGATATATCAGCTGCTTCCGAGGGATGATGAACTGCTGGATAACCTATTCGAGGTTGATGTGTGGGACAGCCAGTATGACGAGAACTTCGTTGCCAGTGTCGAATATGTGCTGTTTTACAGAAATCAGGATATCGCTCCGCTTGAAAGCAATGGTGGAGAGGGATATCGAGTGATCACAAGCGATCTTGCTGCCGATGGTAAAGACCACGCCGATGTACCGAGCCGACAGAACTTTGAGGCATTACTAGCACTGCTGCCACAGCAGGTAAAGGATGAAGCGGTCAAGCATTTTGAGACCTGCTATCAGGTATGGACAGACCGTTTCTTTGCCGGAATAGCATACTGGCAGGAACAATATATCGAAAAGCGGGATGCTCTGAACGCTATCCGTAAGGAAATCAACGAGGTACAGGATAAGCTTGATAAGAAAGCGAAGCAGTACATTGCAGAGAGAAAACAAGCTAGGAAAGCGAAGAAAGAGAATATAAAGTCCGCCAATGTGCTGCTTAGAAATCCCCAACAGCCAAACCTGCCGACATTATCAACCCCTGGATACGCCACATCTCCTATCACAACCCTCCTGAATGGCGGCTTTGACAACGGCTTAGACCCGGAAATCGGTGTACTTCTCAGCCGTCTGAAATCACTGGATGACCGTCATCACAAAGCTGCTGATGAACTGGATGCTGTTGTCAGCAAACGCGGGAAGTTCCTATATATGATAGTACATCGCGGCTATTTCACAAGGGACTTTGTCGAAGAATACTTCCCGGAAGAACTGCATGAGAAGCTAATAACCCCGCTGCCGATCACAGACCCATTCGAGCTGTGCTTTGCGCTTCTCTACCTTGTGGAGACAGGTAGCGATATTCCGTGGCTCTACGGCTCATGTATCGGAATGATGTCTGAAGTGATAGACTGTCTGCCGTGGGGCTTAACCGACTATAGCGAGATGGAAGATCCCTACTGGGAAGATATGCCGCCTATCGCTTCAAAGATACCGGACTTTCCGGATTGGTATCAGCGGGACTTTGCATGGAAGGGCGATGATGAGTACGATGCCCGGAGTCTTGCGCAGATTGTTTATGAAGCGACCGGCTGTCTGATGCCACGAGACTTACACCGCTACGATGCCATGCTCAAGGATCTCGGAAAATACGGGATCAAGCAGAATAAAGCTATCGCCATGCTGTACTGTATGCTGGCACTTAGCACTGCGAGACGGCGAGTGAATCCAAATAATCTCGAAGCAGATTATATGAGAGTAATATCGCACGAGGAGCCCGTTGCGGATGAGGAGCCAGTTGCGGAGACCACACCGGAGGATTGGGCAAAACAGAAAGCGGCACTTGAGAAGCAAATACAGCAGCTTCGCTCTGCACTGCATACTGCCGAGAAATCAGCGGAGGACAGCAAAAGAAAGCTGGAGCAGCAGCAAAAGCTGGCTGAGGCTGAACACAGAGAGCTTGCTGATCTGCGAGAGATCGTGTTTAATAAAGATATCGTTGATGAAACTGATGATGTCGCTGTTGACAATGCTGCATATCCCTATACAGTTCAGAAAAGCACTGTCGTGTTCGGCGGTCATGAAACCTGGGTGAAAGCTCTGAAGCCGCTGCTGAAGGGTGACATCAAGTTCATTGCGAGAGAGATGAAGATAGATGTATCGCTCGTCCGGTACGCGGATGTGATCTGGATTCAGTCGAATGCGATCCCACACAGGTCATATTACAGTATCGTCAACACCGCCCGGAAGCTTGGCAAGCCGATACGCTACTTCACGAATGCAAGTGCGGCGAAGTGCGCGGAGCAGATCGTTGAGAATGATAAGAGAGGGTGACGGCAAAGCTATATGACAAATGAAAACGGAGAGTGGATCATGCAAGGCTTGCCCTGGGATGATCCGTACAGAATACGCACATGGCAGGAACTTGTAAGCTGGGTAAACGAGATCGGTTTTCTGCCGCTGTTCGCCAATGATATCCCCGGCTTTTCGGCAGAAGAGCATGTTTCCCCGAATTACTGGTGGACTGGCGACAAAGAGCAGGATCCGTGGGAATGGCGTGAGATCATCGCTGCAAGCCACGAGGTCGCCTACGGTAAGTTCTTCGGCGGCAAGGCTGGATTCATCAGCAAAGAGTGGCTCCCGTACTTTGCAAACTATCGCCGTAACGGCTATGATTTTGATTCCCGCTACGAGGACGGACTTGCAACTTACCGGGAGAAGGTCATCATGGATCACTATATCGGCGAGGATGGCAACGGTGATATGGTGTGGAAGCAGGATGAGATTCTCTCGACCGAGCTGAAGAAGATGGCGGGCTTCGGCAAAGGCGGCCTGAAGAACTATCCCGGCATCATCACAGGACTGCAAATGCAGCTATATCTTGTCATCACAGACTTTCAGCGACGCAAGAACAAGAAAGGCTCTGAGTATGGCATGAGCGTATCCGTGATGTTCCCTCCGGAGAAGATCTGGGGGTATGATCTTGTGACGAGCGCCTACAGTGAGGAGCCTGCGGAATCATGGCAGCGGATTATTGACCATGTGAAGGGGCGGTATCCGTATAGTGAAGATAGTGCTGTGATTGGGCTGATTGGGAAGAAACCGGCTGAATAACGTCACTCCCTTATCTACTTTCACAATGCATGGCGCGATATAAGAGCCCTGTGAGGAGTACAATTGAATAAATCAAAGGCTCCCCGAGTGTTGAAAAGGCAATAAATGAGTATTGTTTTCACTTTGGGGAACCTACCAGAACACTTTACGAACAATCAAATAATGCAATAAATAGACGATTTT
>CAMKLV010000025.1:0-42921 GCA_946413695.1 uncultured Ruminococcus sp.
CTCGGCTCACCCTGATCTTCAGGTATAGATCACGGCGATTCTTGTTTTCTTTCTCGTTCATTTTGATGTAAACCGCTCTCTTTATTTTTTCTGTGCAGGGTTTCAGGGGCAGCAGCCCTCTGACAAGCGGTGCGAATTGTGGGTTGCCGTTAGTGCGCCCACGATTTGCCGAGCTTGCGATTTGTGTTAGCCCCTGCGGGGCTATTTTGCATTTGAGCCTGCGGCTCTGCTTAGTTTCCTCACATTCGGGTGAGGAATTGGAGCGTCAGCGACTATATTTCACTGTATCGCTTTCGGCTCAAAGCTTTGCGCCCGTTTCTGTGATAAATATACCTGATAAATGTCAAAAAGTCAATGAATCGGGAAATGGGTATTCGTCAAAATGACAGTTGCGGGTTTCTATGCACTCAAGGTATCATAACACCCCCATAAATGTCAATCTCTGAAAACCCGCTTGCTCCGATTTCGGTCGGTGTTGAGAAAAGTTTGTCTGGTATGCGAATAGATTTTTCGATGTTTCAGTGCTATAATCAATAAGGAGAAATGGAAAATCTGAGAGAGCGGAGGTGAGATTCAGAATCAGTCCGATAACGATGCGGACTAAAATGCCTGAACGGTCACAAGGCATTTTCCCCGTAACCGAGGGGACGATTTTTTTAGGACATTGACAGCAGGAAGTTTGAAAATGGATCGAGCTGTCGGAAAGGATAGTGTTATTTGACAGAAACTGCCGCAGAGAGAAATAAGGCAGATAAAACAATGCAGGCTATGAACGAGAGGTTCAGCAACTGTCCCGTTCGTGAGAGCCAGTATGAGATCGACGGTGTAAAGGTCATCGTGGTCGCGCACTTCACAGGTAAGAAAGACCTGAATGAAGTGCTTTATAACAATGCAGTGGACAGAGCTATGAGTGAAATGCTCGCTCCTGAGATCCAGAGCAGAAAGTTTTGAAAAAAGACTTGCTTTTATCGGCATAGTGCGCTATACTTGTACTATGCTGATATTAGCTGCTTTGGAGGAAAGGAGTTGCGATGTTACCAAAGTAGGATAATTATATCGTGGGGATTTACCTCCGCTTGTCAAAAGATGATGAGCGTCAGGGAGAATCCCTTTCAATCGAAAACCAGAGAAGAGTTCTCACCAACTATGTGAAGGAACAGGGCTGGACAATCTACGATGAGTATGTCGATGACGGTCTGAGCGGCGTCAGCTTCGATAGACCGGGCGTTCAGCGTTTGCTTGAAGATGCAAAGGGAGGCAGGATCAATCTGATACTCTGCAAGGATATGAGCCGTTTCGGAAGAAACTATATCCAAGTAGGTCAATATGTGGACTTATCCTTAACTCTAAACTTAATCTGTTCCATAGGCGGTTCGTTGTCTTCGTCAGTGAGATTGATGCAGATGACTACATCCTGATCGTCAATGATGATTCGGTTCACGACAGTGTTGATCAGCTTGGTGAGATCATCGGTCTCGGCTGCTTTGTCCACAATCAGTTGCAGCATTGCAAGGAACATTTCATAGGTCAGCTTTGGCATCGGTGCCGGAGCATCATCAATGAGCACTCTCAGCTCATCTCTGCGGGCTTCCAGTGCATTCATCTTGTCCTTTAACGCATCATTGGCAAACCCATCTAAAATCGCTTGTACTGCGTTCTGGAGCTGCTTCTCGATGTCGTTCAATTCCTTTTCGAGCAGCGGGCGTTCATCGACAGTCTGTTCTTTCACATAGACTTCATATGCTCCCCGTGCAAGCTCCTGCATCTTTTCCTCGGTGAGATATTCGGCAAGCGCACGCTTCACCCGCTCGTGCAGTTCCTCTGCCCTGAGACGGCAGCCGCAATGCTTGTGGCACTGATAATAATGATACTTGCCCTGCTGCATACTCGCACCGCAGACCGACGCTCCGCACTGAGCGCAGGTCATGTGTCCGGTCAGGATATAATCAAAATCCGTCTTATTCGCACGGGCGCGATGGACGGATTCTTGCTTTTTCTTTTGCACCATATCAAACACCTCTTTCTCGATGATCGCAGGGCATTCCACCTCGCCGTAATCCGCGACAGAGTAGATGCCGATGTAGATCCGGTTCTTGAACATCATGGTCATATTGACTTTATTCCACGGTCTGCCTGCCGCATTGTAAATACCGCGCCGGTTCAGATCGGTGAGAATCTGATTCTGCTTTTCGCCGTTTGCATATCGCTTGAAAACCTCCTGTGCGATCGGCGCGGTCAGCTCGTCCACAGCGAGCCGATGATTCACAACCTTGTATCCGAACGGCGGCAGCTTTCCGATGTATCTTCCTTTGAGTACGCTCTCACGCTTGCCGCGCTTCATCTTGCGGCCAAGCTCCGCGCTGTAGTATTCGTCCATGCCCTCAATCAGAGCCTCGAAGATGATGCCCTCCGGCGTATCAGACAGCGGCTCGGTCGCGGAGATGACGCGGATCCCCTGCTCCTTCAGCTTGTGCTTGTAGATGAAGCTGTCATAGCGATTGCGGGCAAAGCGATCCAGCTTATAGACCAGAATGCCCTCGAACAGTCCGCGCTCGCTGTCGGAGATCATCTGCTGGAACTGCGGGCGGTTATCGGTCTTGCCGGATGTGGCTCTGTCCACATACTGCCGGACGATTTCCAGACCGTTTGCGGCGGCATACTGCTCGCAGACATGAAGCTGACCTTCAATGCTCTGCTCGGTCTGCATAGCAGATGAATACCGCCCGTAGAATGCGACTTTCTTCATAAAAAATCCTCCTTGAAATTTGACATTTCGCGGAGAATATGCTATACTTGAATTGTGCGGTTCAGGTAGAGATATTCTCCGCTTGTCCCCGTCCGCTCGGTGCGCCAACACCGGGCGGATTTTTTATACCAGTTCTGCGACACCGATCACAAGACCGATGCACCGCGCCTCGCCCTCGATGTCCGGGTATTCCGGATTGCGGGAGATCAGCTTCTTTTTGCCGCGCTCTTTGATATATCCCATGCCGTCAAGTACAAAAAGACCGACTTCGCCGACCGGGACATCCGGATCGAATTTCACAAGTGCAATGTCACCGCTGTGTAAATCCGGCTCCATGCTGTCACCGTCCACCTCGACTGCGAAATCCGCCTTGCCGGTTTCTTCCGTTTCAATGACTTCAATGTCTTCCCATTCATCGTCCTCTGAAAGATTATATCCGAATCCTGCCGCTGCTTTGTTCTGGTGCTTCCTGATCCAGACAGAGGGGCGGCTTTTCTGTATCACATTCCCGCGCTCACCGCGTTCCGCCGCATCGCCGAGCTGCTTCATCACTTCGAGCAGAATTTTCCGCCACGGCTTCGGGAGCTGCATATACTGCCCCATGACAGCATCCTCGCCGATGTCCACTTGCAGATCAAGCATCGCAAACGGATTGGTCTGCGGTGCGCGGCCGAGAAGATAGTCTGTGGATACATGAAAATAATCTGCTATCAGCACAAGTGTTTTTAGATTTGGTTCTCTGCGTCCTGTTTCATAGCTCCGGTATGTGTCCGGAAGTATTCCGACTGCTTCCGCAACTGCTTTCGCAGTAACATTGTGCTGTTGCCTAAGTTCTTTCAGAATATCTTGTAACATAGGCTTCACCTCCTTCCCTCATTATACGACAGAATGACACATCTGTCAATAGCGAATAATCAAAATGTGCCGATTTGTCATATTGCACAAAGCTGTTTGTGTCACTTTGTGCATATTTTTACGCCAAAACCCCTTGACAAGTGTGTCGGACTGTCGTATAATAATACTGTCAGCACGACATATTGACACAATACAAAAGCAATCCCGTCTCCCCATACTGGAAAATGGAAAGAGGTGAGAAAAAATGCAGGATCTGAAAAATATCCCCACCGAACAGCTTGTGGCAGAGCTGATCGGCAGGGAGGGTGTGAAAATGCTGAAAGTGCTTGAAAAGGGTCAGGGAGTCCATATCCGCGGTGCCGAAGAGCAGACCAAGGCACTTCCGGCGGGCACTTCCATTGTGGCTATTTGTCCGGATCAGCCGCTCGGCTGATGTACTTGATGTATTCGTTGTAATTGATCTGGATGAGCCCGATTTTTCGCTTTCCGTATTTCTTGGATGTAAGATAATCCAGAATCACATGGAAACGCACTGTCTGCGGAAAATCCGGATCAAGTGCAATCTCATCAAGCACTTCTTTCTCTGCGGTCGGGATCCCGATCATCGGAACCTCCCGTACCCACTGAATGAAGCTGAGCATAGCTGTTCACCTCCTTCCTGCTGTCATTATAGCAGAGAACGGAGCCGAATGTCAAGGAAGGAGTAATGCTTATGATTGAATTGACGCTGACCGGCTGCTGCAAAGAATGCCCGCACATTGATCTGTGTACGGAAATGTCTGATATTTACGCAGATGATACAGTAATTCAGCGCACGGTGCGCGTATCATGCAGTCATGAACAAGTGTGCGGGAAACGGCAGGCAGAATTAGAAGATGAATCGAGGTGATATCAATGCCGAGAATCTATCTGAATGTTGAGGTCAACGCAGAATCCATACTTGACAAGATCGCAAGAATGCGGGATCATCTGAACGCAGCGGAAGAATTGCTGCGCGAGATCAGGCTGTGGGATTCTGATGTTCTCAAGTCAACGGAAGCCGCCGCACCGGAGAGCGAACCCGATGCAGCGGCAGGCGCGGAGATTACAGAACAGCAAAAGCCTGAATGATTGCTGTCTTGTAATCAGCAAGACACTTGGCGGTCTCATTGCCGATGAAGTGCAGCAGTTCTTCCTGTGAAAGCTCTGTGCCATTGTTCATGCGTTCGCACATCCAAGAGACAGCGCGTTCAAATTCAGCATGAGCACCGCCAAGATTGTCTATCAGCACATCCATTGCATCCTGTTTCATTTTCTCATCCTCTTTCCTGCAAAGTGAGGTGATCGCATGAATCGCAAACACCCTGCTGCATTCCCTGAGCTGGAAGCACAGCTCGAAGCAAAGGGAATCAAAAAAAGAGATGTCGCCGCGATGCTCGGAATCGCTCCTGAATCACTCAGCCGGAAACTGACGGCGCGTGTCCCGTGGACATTGGACGAGATGCGAAAAATCGCGGCGCTCTTTCCTGATTTCCCTGCCGGTGTGCTGTTCGGCATCGGGAAATGCTAATGACAGTATAGCACGATAGACATTGTATGTCAATGTGGATAGCGCAATATATTGTGATTTGACATAATTCAGAGCACAATAGAACACAATATCTTGTGTTTAGACTTTCGGCTATTATTTGTCCTTTACCCTAAACATAATTTGAAAGGAGTGAACCGCATGACTGAAATCCGCGAAGCAGGCACCGCGTACAGCCGCATGACCGTACCCGATCAGCAGGTGATCGCGGCGGCAATCAACATGATGCTGACGGTTTACGCAGGCCTGCGTATCCCGCAGCTCGAAGCACCGAGACCGACACCCGAACCGATGAAGGAGGAAACCCACAATGATGATCAGTGAATTCAAGACCCTGACCGGCATTCATCCGAGCTGGGCGCTCTGGGCAGTCATCAACCGCGTTTACAACGAGAGCAAGCTCGACAAGCACGAATGGTGCAAGGCTTATGTCGAGAACAAGGACGGTATGGCTGGCATGATTGCAGTACTTGCCGACAAGGAGTTTGAGGAGCGGGCACGCAATCACGAGATCGAGCTGAAGAACGCTCGCGGCGAAATCGCGCACCTGCGGGAGCAGCTCGAAAAGACCAAAGCGCAGCTCGATCGTGAACTGGACTGGCAGCCCGCAAAGGATATCGGCACGAACATGAGCGAGCGCGAGTATCAGCTCCTCGCGGATGATACCGCGCCGATGTCGGAGCTGGATGCGATCCGTCGCATCACGCAGGAATGCGGCTTCGATATGGCCTGCATTGAGCTTGTGCAGACAGTTGAGACCTTCGACAAAAACAAGTACGGCAAGTGCCGTGTCAGCGGAACTTTCAGCCGTCTGCCGGTCTGGGCATCGACCGACTGGAATTACATCCGCTTTCAGGTCTGCGGCAATCAGTGGGAGATCGTCAACGGCGAATTGATGGCCTATTATGACTGAGAGGAGGCAGACCATGAGCGAAATCAAGGTGACTGTGATCGAGCAGCCGGGAAAGCTCGGCAGCATGAAAGCAAGTGCGCTCTGCGCGTTCTTCCTGCGCTTCTATGAGGAACACAAGGAAGAGGTTGACCGCAAGGTCGAGGAACTTCGGAAGAAGAAGGAGGTGGTATCATGCCGCTCTGGCACTACATCGCAGGATACGCAGTGATGCTCGCAGCGATGTTTGCAATCGTGCTGATGATATATGCGTCCTGCAAAACCGTCATTGACGATGCGGAGAAGGAGGCAAAGCAGGATGCAAAGCACTACGCGACAATCCTCGCAGAGCGCAAGTATCAGGAGATGGTTGCAACAACGCAGTACCGTGTGCGCGTCGGTCTGCGCATTGTGGACGATACGAAAGGAGACAAAGTATGCTCGAAATGAAAGCCGACGGGACAGTTGTCGAAATTGAGGCGAAAGGGACAATGTATGGCCTTCTCAATGAATATGCCCGCATGACCGCCTCGTTGATGCACAACTTTCTGAAACCTTGCAACACAGACAGCGAATACAAGCGCATCGCTGAAATGATGTCCGGCGCGTTTTGTGCCGGTATGAAGCAAGCAATGGACAGGCGCAGAAAAGAGGTCTTGCATGAAAGCGCCGAGTAAAAGAAAAAGCCGCATCCGATCTGGCACATCGGACACGGCCACAAACAAAAATGTCTGTATGCTCATTGTAGCATAGAAAGTGAGTTTTGTCAATGGATAAGAGTTATTTTGATGTGAAGCCGAAAGGCAGGCACGCGCAGGTGCTTGCCAAGCCGACCGCCGACGCGCTCATGGAGTTCTGCCGGCAGGAGCCGGAATTTGAACAGGCAATCGAGCAGAGCGGCAAAACCTTTGACGACTGCCTGTCTGCGATCACGAAGGGTATCGGTCAGTCGATCAGCGATCTGGAGATATACACCCGCGCGGTCAAGTTCTATTTCCCGGTTGCGGCGGTCAGATTTCACATGACGATTGACCTCTGCGGGGATAACGGAGCGGTCGATCCGCCGATCACGCAGCATAAGAGCGAGCCGATGCAGCTCTCGCTTGATTCGCTGCTGGACTTCTGAGGTAGCGGCATGAAGAAAACAGAGAAAGCAGCGCTGCTGCTGCAATCGTTTCCGGAGATTCCGAAAGCCGATCTGCTTGAATGCCAGCGGCTTGCACCGCACTTCATGCTGTACCGGAGCGATCTTTCATCCGCACGGTGCGGAGCCTGCGGCAAGACGCTCACCGATTACGACTATGACGATTTCCTGTTCGTCCTCGAACACAAGAAGGATATTGTCTGCCCGGAATGCGGACGCAAGGTGACGGCTGTCTGCGACAAGTACCGTTACAGCGTCGAGGTCGAGCGGTATGCACAGAATTTCGTGATCTTTCAAGCCGGTGAAAATGGCGTCTGCTATGCGCATTGCGTTCGGATTCAGGTGAATCTTCACAAGGAAATCGGAGAACCGGCACAGGAGGTCGCACGGTACGAGGAAACACAGCGCTATGCGTTCGCAGAAGGGCAATGCTACCGCTTCGGGCGCGACCGCGTCAATCAGCTCATTCCGATCTATCCGGGCTCCGATTCATTCTATGCGCGGACAGGGCTTTCAGACTGGAAGTACCGCACGCGGATGACCGAGCCGACATGGGATCAGCCGGGCATGGGATATTTTCAGGACAAGACCTACACGATTCTCGATGATGCGGAACCGCTCAAAGGCACCTGCCTGCAATATGCGGAGATCGACAAGCTCGATCAGATCCCGATGTTTGATTATATCAAATTCTACATGAAGCATCCGAATATCGAGTACATCATCAAGCTCGGCTATACGGATATGGTGCGGCACTGGTTCACAGGGTATTGCGCAGGCGTTCCGGGCTGGATTGACTGGAAGCAGAACGATGTCCGCCGGATGCTCGGCATGGACAGCTACGAGCTGCGGGAGACAAAAGCGCGGGAGATCACGCCGGAGGACTGGCACATGATCCGGGAGAATATGCCCGGCTTCACCGTCAACGAGTGCCTGAAATATGCGCATCTGATCCGGAGCTGCTGGGGCACGCTCGAAGGCTGCGCCGGAAAAAGCACCGAGGACAAGCGGCGCGTCCTGAAATATCTGCACAGGCAGAATCGCGGCACGCACCGGCAAATGTACCTGAGCGACTATTCCGACTATCTCCGGGAGTGCAGAGAGCTGCACTATGACCTGAATGATCCGGTGATCCGGTTCCCGCGTGATCTGGTCGCGGCGCATGAGCGGACTGCCGAAGCGCTGCGGGCAATTCAGGCGGAGCGGGCAGCGATAGCCGAGGCAAAGCGCCTGAAACAGCGTCTGCGCGATGCAAAAAAACTCGATAAAGAGCTGCGGAAGCTGAAACTGCTCCGCGACCGGCTCTGCTTCCGGTATGAGAATCTGCTGATTCGTGCGCCGGAATCTGCTGTGGAGATCGTGCAGGAGGGCGCGGCGCTTCACCACTGCGTCGGCGGCTATGCCGAGCGCCACGCCAAAGGTGCGCTGCACATCATGTTCATCCGGACGGCAGACAAGCCCGATGTGCCGTATTACACAATGGAGATCAGCACGGAGGGGAAGATCGTGCAGGTGCGCGGTCTCAGAAACTGCAATCCGACCGCAACAGTCAAGGCGCTGATTGCGGCATATACCGAATACCTTGCCGGAATCTTCGGCAAGCAACAGAAAGCGAGGAAAACAGCATGAGCGAGGAAATCATGTTGACCGAAAAGCAGCAGGCGGAAGCCCTGCACAAGCAGATCACCGGCTACGGTGAAGTGATCTATCAGTCGCTGTATGGGATGTGTACCGCGATCAAGCAGATGCGCGACAGCAAGCTCTACAAGGCGCTGGGATACGATACCTTTGAGGCGTATTCTGATGAAAAACTCGGAATGAGTCGGGCGCAGGCATATTCATACATTGCAATCGCGGACAGACTTTCAGCGGATTTTGTCCAGTCGACTGGACAAATTGGGATTCAAAAGCTCTATTTGCTCGCAATGGCGTCGGAGGAAACCCGCGAGGGAATTGTGGAAACCACAGACCTCAACGAGACGACCGTCCGCGAGTTGAAAATGAAACTCGCGCAGGCAGAAAAGAGCAATGAGCTGCTGACCGAGCAGGTCAGTGAAGCAGAGCAAAAAGCCGCAGATGCCAAAAAGAGCGAAATGAAAGCGCTTGGGCGAGTCAGCGTTCTTGAAACGGATGCAGGGTTCCAGCGCCAGAAGATCGAACAGCTTGAAGCACAGGTCGGTGAACAGGCTGACCAGATTAAGGAACTGGAATCCCGCCCGGTCGAGGTTGCCGTGCCGGAGCCGTCCCGCGAGGTGCAGAATATGCAGGACGCGATGCGGCGCATGAATCTGGAACATGAGCAGTGGTCAGCGAAAATTCAGGACGACCACATCAAGCAGGTTCAGGAGATCAACCGGCAGCACCGCGCCGAGACAGATGCCCTGCGTGCGGAATATGAGGAGAAACTTGCGGCAGCGCAAGCCGCACCCGCCGAAGCGCCGGAGCCGGACAGCAAGGAGATCTTCAAAGCATATCTCGCCAATGCGATTGACGCGGCAAAGCGCATGACCGCATTCCTCGCAGCGCATCCGAATGAGGCGTGCCGCAAACAGGCGGAAAAATTCTTTCAGACAATGATCGGGGAGGTATCCACATGAGCAGACTGTTTGAGATCGCAAACGACTTCGCGCTGCTGTTCGATCAGCTTGAATCGTTTGACGAGATCGAGGAAGCCGATATGCGCGAGATCGCGCAGCAGGCGTGGTTCGATACGCTGGAAGGCGTCGAGGGCGAATTCGAGCTGAAAGCGGAGAATGTCGCGCAGTACATCAAGGCGCTGAAAGCCGAGGCGGAGGACATCAAAGCGGAGGAACAGGCACTCTCCGCCCGCCGGAAGGCCAAGGAAAAGCGCGTCAAGAGCCTGACCGACTATCTCATGATGTGCATGAAGCGCATTCACCGGGAGAAGATCGAGACAGCAAAGTGCAAGCTGTCTATTCGGAAGAATGCCGAGAGCGTGCAGGTCGCCGATGAGGACGGGCTTGCGGCCGAGCTCGCGGCACTCGGACGCTCCGACCTGATCCGCGTGAAGCCGCCGGAGCTCGACAAGACCGCAATCAAAAAGGCGCTGCAATCCGGCGAAACGATCAACGGTGCGGCGCTCGGCCGCACGGAATCGCTGATTATTAAGTGAGGTGTGATATGGGATTACCGATTCTGATTCTAGGATATTCCGGCAGCGGGAAATCCGCGTCCATGCGCAATTTCGGCGCGGATGAAGTTGCCCTGGTCAATGTCAACGGTAAGGCGCTCCCATTCCGGACGCAGTTTACACAGACGCTCTGCTCCGATCAGTACCCCGATATTGACCGATTTCTGCGCAGCGTGACCGCGAAGATCATCGTCATTGATGACTGTCAGTATCTCATGGCAAACGAGTTCATGCGCCGCGCAAAGGAAAAGAGCTATGACAAATTCACGGAGATCGGGCAGAGCTTCTGGCAGCTCGTGCATTCCGTGTTCAGTCTGCCGCAGGATGTGACGGTCTACTTCCTCAGTCACATCGACACGGACGAAAACGGGCGGCAGAAGATCAAGACGATCGGCAAGCTGCTCGATGAGAAGATCACTGTCGAGGGAATGTTCACGATCGTGCTGAAAACCTCGGTGCAGGACGGCCACTACTACTTCGCAACGCAGACCGACGGCCGCGACACCTGCAAATCCCCGATGGGGCTGTTCCCGGCGATGTATATCGACAATGACCTCAAAGCTGTGGACGAGGCAATCCGCGAGTATTACGGCATGATGCCTCAGATCATCTGCGCGGACTGCGGCAGGCCGGTCAAGGCGGTGCGGGATAAGTCCGCTGGAGAGATTGCCGAGGGAACGGCGCGGACATACGGCAGACCGCTTTGCTGGGGCTGTGCCTGCAAGCGGGTAAAGCAGAGGAAGGAGGCGGAAAATGCCGGAACTCCGTGATTATCAGATTGATCTGGTGAACGGTGTGTCGCGCTCGTGGCGCACCGGACACCGTGCTCCGTGCATCGTGCTTCCGTGCGGCGGCGGGAAATCTGTAATCGTTGCAGAAATGGCGAAGCGCACAGCATACGGCGGCAAGTACATCCTCTTTCTGGTGCATCGCAAGGAGCTGTGCGAGCAGATTCTACGGACATTCCTCTGGTGGGGTGTCGATATGCGATTTGTCCGCATCATGATGGTGCAGACCGCCTGCCACCGGCTCGGCAAGATTCCCCCGCCCGCGCTGATCATCACGGACGAGAATCACCACAGCAAGGCGAGCAGCTACCAGAAGATTTATGACTACTACCGTGACGCATACCGTGTCGGTGTGACGGCAACGCCGGTCAGACTGGACGGCAGCGGCCTCAGCGATGTCAATGACGATCTGGTGGTCGGCGTCAGCGCAAAATGGCTGATTGAAAATCATTGCCTCGCGCCGTATGACTACTATGCGCCGGATGTTGCTGACCTCTCGACCGTCAAGGTGCGGCGCGGTGAATTCGATGCGAAATCCGCCGAGAAAATCATGCTCGAAAGCAAGGTCTACGGCGATGTCATCAGCTACTACCGCAAATTTGCGAATGGGCAGCAGGCGGTCTGCTACTGCACAACGGTCAAACACTCGCAGGCAATGGCAGCGCAGTTCCGCGAGGCGGGCATTGACGCCGCACACATTGACGGGCAGATGAAAAAGGCGGAGCGCGCGAAAATTGTTGAGGAATTCCGACGGGGCGCGATCGACATTCTCTGCAATGTTGACCTGATCTCCGAGGGCTTTGATGTCCCGGACTGCTCCTGCGTCATCATGCTGCGCCCGACACAGAGCCTCACACTGTTCATCCAGCAGGCAATGCGCTGCATGAGATACCGGAGGGGAAAGCGTGCTGTGATCCTCGATCATGTCGGAAACTACGCGCGGCACGGGATGCCGGACGATGACCGGGAATGGACACTCGAAGGCAAACCGAAGCGCAAAGGCATGAAGCAGGAAACCGCTGCCGAGGAGGACAAGTTCTACACCTGCAAGGAATGCTATGCGGTGTTCCCGCTCAAAAAGGACGGTGAGCCGGTTGAAGCGTGTCCATATTGCGGCGCGGCTGTCGAGCGCAAAGAACGCAAAGCAATCGAGCAGGAAAAGGAAACAGAGCTCGTGCAGATCAAGGGCTTCACCGTCAACACCAAGACGCCGGACGAATGCCGGAGCTACGGCGAGCTGCTTGAATATGCCCGCATGATGGGCTATAAGCCGGGCTGGGCGTATTTTCAGGCAAAGCAAAGGGGGCTGCTGCATGGAGCATAGTATTCAGAACCGCATCCGCGCAGCGGTATCACCGACCTGCGCGATCTTCCGGACAAACAGCGGCGATTTCTGGCAGGGTGATCTTGTGTATTCCAAAGAATACAAGCAGACAGTGCTGATCAATCTCCGCAAAATTGACGGTCTGCCGAAGGGCTTTTCCGACCTTTGCGGTGTCCGGAAATCTGACGGCAGAGCAGTATTCATCGAGGTCAAGACGAAGCGCGGACGCGCTTCCGAAAAGCAAAAGCAATTCCTCGCAAAGATGCGTGAATACGGCGCGATTGCCGGTGTTGCGCGGTCAGAGGAGGAAGCAATCAAACTCATACAGGAGGGTTAAACAATGGCTTTTGGAACAAATTACGAGGGTATTCCGACAGGCGGCGGTCTGGTGCCGCAAGGCAATTACGAGACGATCATCACGAATGCGGAGATCCGGCAGACGAAAAACCACAAGCACAAGGTCAGTCTGACGCTGACGATCCGCAATGACATTCAGCAGGATTGTCAGAACCGCGTGCTGTTCATCGACATCTGGCGCAAGCGCGAACCGACTCCGGCGGACGAGCAGGTGGACGGCTTCAACTTCGCGCAGCTCATGGCGGTGAGCCGGGCGGCGCAGATTCCGAGCGGGCAGTCCTTTGAATCGCTGGAACAGTTTTTGCAGGCGCTCTGCGGTCGCTGCCTGCTTGCGACAGTCAAGCATGAGACCTACAACGGCGAAACAACTGCAAAGGTCGATCCGCTCGGCACCGAGCCGACAAAGTTCCCGGACTGCCGTCATGTGCAGAAGCACCGGGCAGTGCCCGGCTCCAATATGCAGCAGAATCCCGCATACGGCGCACCTGCTCCGCGCCAGAATCAGGGCTACGCGCAGCGTCCGCCGCAGGGATATGCACATCAGCCGGGCTATCAGCAGCCGCCGCAGAGTTACCAGCAGCCGATGCAGCAGGGGTATGCACAGCAGCCCATGCAGCAGGGATACGCGCAGCGTCCGCAAGCCGCTCCGCCTGCACCTGCTCCGATGAATCTGAATCCGAATGATTTTGAGGAAATCCTCAGCAACGGTGAAGTGCCGTTTTGATCGAGCGCAGGGGTATGAACATAAATCATGCCCCTGCATTTCGCAGGAAGGAGTGACGCAATGTACGAACTGATCCCCGACGAACTGAAAGCCCTGCCCCGCTGGGTGTGCTGGAGAGCAATCCCGAAAGCAACGAAGGACGGCAGCACCAAGCTGTCAAAACAGCCGATCAACCCCCGCACGGGCGGGCTTGCACAGTCGAACAATCCGCAGACATGGACAGACTTTGATACCGCAGTCGCCGCGTCCGTTGATTATGCCGGTATCGGCTTCATGTTTGCCGGTTCCGGTTATATCGGCATCGACATCGACAACCGACCGGAGGAGCTCGATGCGTACCGGAACGGCGATTACAGCACGATCTTCGGGCAGATGAATGAATCGCTGCAAACCTACATGGAATTTTCGCAGAGCGGCAACGGCGTTCACTTCATCGGGCGCGGCACGCTGCCGGACAAGGATTTCAAAAACAGCGATGTCGGCATCGAAATGTATACCGGTGCGCGGTTCTTCGTCATGACCGGCAATCTCTGCACAGAGTTTGTGGACATCAACAACATCACCGAAGCAGTCAAACCGTTTTACGCGCAGTATAAAACAGGGCAAGCGGAGAAGCAAGCTGCCGGATTGTCAGCGGGTACTCCCCGTCAGTTCCCTTTGCAGCCGTGCGCGGCAACCGCGCAGGAAATCATTGACCGCGCATCCCGTTCCAGACAGGGGCAGAAATTCTCCGCGCTCTATGCAGGCGATACAACCGGCTACAATTCCAATTCCGAAGCGGATATGGCATTCTGCAATATGCTCGCATTCTGGTGTCAGGGCGATACGCAGATTATGGATGAGATTTTCCGCAGCTCCGGTCTGATGCGTGAAAAATGGGACAGAAAGCAGTCCGGCACGACCTACGGCGCGATCACACTGCAAAAGGCAGTTGACGATCTCAGTACAGCATATACCGGTCACAGCGATTCTTCCGGTTCTGACTATGCGATCACGATCAGGCAGGCGGCAGAGGCAGCCGCTCCGAGCGTGCGCGGTAAAATGTACCGTTTTGATGATACCGGCAATGCGGAGCGGCTGTTTGACGCATTCGGAGAAATGCTGCGCTTTTGCTACACCGACAAAAAATGGCTCTATTATTTCGAGGGCAAATGGTATACCGACAATATCGGCTACATCCGGCAGCTTGCCGACAGCGCAACGATGCTGCAAGAGCAGGAGCGCGTGCTGTATGCACATGATGAGGATATGCTGAAAGCATTTGACCGGCATTTGAAAAAGTCCCGCAGCTTTGCGGGCAAAACCGCGATGATCCGCGAGGCAGAGCACTATGCGCCGATCCTCCCGCAGAACCTTGACCGGAACAAGGCGGTGATCGGCGTGAAAAACGGCATCATTGACCTGAAAACCGGCGAGCTGCTCCCGCATGACAGAGAGGCGTATCTGACCAAGCAATGCCCGGTGATCTACAATCCCGATGCACCGGAGCCGAAGCTGTGGCTGCAATTCCTCTCGGACATTTTCGGCGACGATCCCTATATGCTCGAATACATCCAGAAGTGCGTCGGGTACAGTCTGACCGGCTCAACTTCGGAGCAGTGTGCGTTCTTCCTGTTCGGCACGGGGCGAAACGGCAAATCGACATTTCTGGAGATTGTGCGCGGCATCCTCGGCGACTACGCGACCAATATCCAGCCGCAGACGATCATGGTGAATCCGAAGTCCGGCAATGCGCCGTCTTCGGACATCGCCCGGCTGAAAGGTGCGCGTCTGGTGACATCGGTCGAACCGAATGAGGGAATGCGACTCGATGAGGGATTGCTGAAACAGCTCACCGGCGACGATGTTGTAACCGCCCGCAAGATGTTCTCTGAGGAATTCGAGTTTAAGCCTGAATTCAAGTTATGGATGGCGACAAACCACAAGCCGCTGATCCGCGGCACCGATACCGGTATCTGGCGGCGCATTCACCTGATCCCGTTTGAGGTTCAGATCCCGCTCGACCGTGTTGACAAGAAGTTGAAGTATAAGCTGGTAAAGGAAGCCGAGGGCATCCTCAAATGGGCGGTGCAGGGCTGTCTGAAATGGCAGAACGAAGGACTTACCATGCCGCAGAAGGTGCTGGAAGCCGTCCGGGAGTATCAGCATGAAATGGATGTCATCTCTGCGTTCCTCGATGCCTGCTGCGTGACCGGCGAGGGAGAGGCGAAAGCATCTCGCCTGTATGCCGTCTATGCGAAATGGGCAGATGAACACAATGAGTATAAGATGAGCAGCACGAAATTTGGCACAGAGCTGATGCGCAAGGACTTCATCGGGCGCAGAATGGGGAGAGACGGGTGCCGGTATTATACCGGTGTAGCGCTTGACAGGACAGAATATCAGGAGTAAATGACAGAGGGTTACAGAGGGTTAGAGGGTTATTCCTATTCCATCATATAAAAAAATGTTTGTAATTATATATAAGCTCTATAGGAAACCCTCTGAACCCTCTGTCAGCCTCTGGGAAAGGAGTCTATATGAAAATCGACCTGAGAGACCCTACGGTCTGGTCGGCACTCGAACGGCAGGCGTATGACGGGACTGTGAATCTGCTCCCTCTGCCGCCGCCCGCCTACAAGTATTTCTCGGAGCTGCAAGCCGTATACCGCGCATTCCGCTTTGAAGGGATGCCGAAGGAGGATGCGGAGAACCGCAAGCGGCTGCTCCGAAAGGCGTATGACGAGCAGGTCAGCGAGATTCACCGTGCGCGGGAGGTCTTTGCCGAGTACCAGAACGCGATCCGGCTTGCGGAGCTGCATATGAGCGAGATTGAGAAATCGCAATCTGTTTTTGAGATTGCGGAAAAGGCTTGCAAGGTGATCGGCTTGCTGACCGGCGACGGCAGCTTCTACGGACGGCAGATGCGAAAGCTCACTTGCGAGGGCGCTGAGATCAAAAGGCAGACGGCGGACAACGAATACGATATGCTGAAAGGCTGTATGAACCGGATGTTTGTGACGCATGACCCGGAGGAGTTGATGCGAATGTATCAGTCAGCAATCCGGCGGGTTGAGCTCATCCGGAAGTATAACACGGTCCGGCTTGCAAAGAAGGAGGAACAGCATGAAAACAATTCATGATTATATCGCGGTGATCATCGGCACGCTGCACAATGCGTCAGAAGTCGCATTCGCGCAGGCGGTCATGGCAATCGAGATGCTGTATGAAGGGAGGTGCTGAGAATGTCCGAAATCAAATTGGAACCCTGCAAGTATTGCGGCGGAAAAGGTGCTATTCACCGACTGGAGGATCGCGTATCGGTCGAATGTGAGCACCGCGATTATGCAGCCTGCGCAATGATCAGCGACGGAATACCCGCTGATCGGGCAGAGCACGAAGCTGTGCAGCGCTGGAATGACCGGAATCTGGTTCCGTCATCGTTCAGGAACGGAGGGAGAACATGAATTTCATGTTGGGCTTTATGGTCGGCGGCATTGTCGGTGTTTTCATCATGGGGCTTGTGACGGCTGCCGGACGAAATGACGATGCGGGAGGTAACGACGATGCAGGATAATACTTGTGTATGCTGCGGGCGCATCATCCCGGAAGGACGGCACATCTGCCTGAGCTGCGGCAGCTATGATGATATGCAGACATTCAGGCCGTCATCCAGAGCGTACTATCCTGAACCGCCGAAGGTTACGAACGGCGACCGCATCCGGGCAATGTCGGATGCTCAGCTTGTCGGGTTCATCATAACAGCGCTGTCGGCGAAGGCAATCGAATGTGATTACTGCATTCACCGGGATGAAGTATGCAGGAATAAAAGGCCGAGCAGACGGTGTGCTGCCGGTATGATTGAATGGCTCAGAAGCGAGGTGCGGAATGAATGAAGTAACCGAATGGAGCTGCTCCGAATGGATCTTGTCAGACGATCTGTTTCTTCACATCGGGCGCTATTGGTATCCGCTGCATATCACTCAGATCGTTGAATGTGTCGGTGAAACGGTCAAGATCATTGTGGATGCATTTTCCAAACTCGCAGAAGCAATCAGACAGAGTATTCAGAACTTTATGGATACTTTACCCAATATCTGTATTGCACGGGCCGATGACGGCGCCGAGCAATACGAGATGCAGCTTCGCACACGCTGGAAGCCGGTTCGTTACATCCGCGCTGCCGACCGCCGGACAGATCGCAGGCCGCCGGTGCATCACATCCGCAGCGCTTTGCCGAACATGAACAGAGACCGCAGAAAGAAAAGAGAGGGTGACTGAATTTGAATCCGAAAGACTACCTGAGACAGTACCGTGAAACGGTTGCCCGCATTCAGTCGCTTACAGATCACCGCGAGGAGCTGCGAACAGAGTGTGACAGCCTGAAACGGCAGAGCGGCGAGCGTGTCCGTCTGGATGCGGCTGTTGCACATCTTGTGGATACTGACGAGGAAATCGAGCGTCAGACCGACCGCATGAAGCTGCTCCAGCAGGAAGTCAGCCGGATTATTCTCATGGTCACTGATGCCGACCGGCGCATTCTGCTGACGCTGGTTTACATCGAAGGGCGTTCTCTTGTGGAGACTGCGGACATCATGTCATACAGCTATCGGCAGACAAAACGGATTCACCGCGAGGCGCTTCACGATGTTGCCGGGATTCTCGCACAGGATGCGCACGCTTCGCGCTCCGGGATGGTCTGACGGATTCCGCGCAAAACTGTGCCGCGAAAAGAAACCCCTCTCAAATCGCGTTCTGTGCGGTCTGAGAGGGGGGGTTACTGATTTCAGCGAATCAGGTCATCGACAATGCAGCCGAGCGCCTGAGCAATTCGGTAAAGGTTGCCGATCGTGATGTTTTCAATCTGGATATACTCGTTTTCATAGTCCGTGATTTTTTTGTAATGCACGCCGGAGCTTTCGGCAAGCTCCTTGCGGCTCATTCCTTTTTCTTCACGGATTTCCTTAATATGATTGTTCATTTTCTCTGATTCACCGCTGCTGTCTGTTCATCTGTCATCGGGTAATTGGTGGTATCGCAAAGAATCAGAGATACAAAGCTGTCGGCATCAGCTTCGATCTGCTTCACCGGTGTTGCCTGCGGGATCGGCTGACCGTCTTTTTCAAGGCTGCACAGCATCAGTGCAAGTGCGTCCTGAGCCATTTCAAGCGCGTCCATAAGACCGATACCGCTTGCATAGCATCCGGCAACATCCGGGAAGCTGACTGCGATCAGACCTTTTTCCTCCGGCGTAAAGACTGCTGGATAAACATACTTTGCCATGTGATCATCTCCTTTTCGTATTAGGGGGAAGCAAATGCGCCCCGAGGGGGCGGGGCTTACTTTCGTTTCAGCCCCGCATCTTTGAGAATACCGTTCGCCGTTCCCGTTGCAATTTCCTTGCTGTCGTGGCGTTCTACTGAGAATTGCTTTCCGGTTTTCGGGCTGTACCAGATGTCGTGGTTTCCGCCGTGCCGGATAATGTAGCATCCGCCTTTGCTAAGGATTCGTTTCAGCTCTCCGGTTCGCATTTGCGTTCCCTCCTTTCATGATTATATTATACCACGAAATCGTGGAAATGTCAAGTACTTTTTGCAAATTTCTCAAAATAATTTTGTCAAGGGGTTTTTGAAAAGATGTCCCCAAATGTCCTTGCGTGTCCCCGCAAAATGTGATACAATGTATAGTGAAGATGGTGTGCAGCTTGCGAGGTGATGCATACCTTTTTCGAGTTTCACAGAGTCATACATCATTCTTTCCTCCTGTTTGGACAGAAAGCACTCAGTCAATCGGCTGGGTGCTTTCGCTTTTCTATGGATTATGATGAACGAAAATAATTTTTACGACAGCCGTGCATGGAAGGTCGTGCGGGCTGCAATCCTCCGGCGTGACGGTTACCTGTGCAGGAACTGCCGCAGGTACGGACGCACGCGGAAGGCGCAGACGGTGCATCATATCAAACACCTTGACGAGCATCCGGAGCTGGCGCTGACTCCGAGCAATCTTGTGAGCCTGTGCAATGCCTGTCACAATGAGATGCACCCCGAAAAGGGCGGCAGGCGTTGGTGATCCCCCCGTCCCGCGCAAAAAATTTTGAGTGCGGGGAGAACGGTGAGTGGCACTCCTTATATACACGAGTCGAAAACCGGCGAAAACCCCCCCGCTGAAAGGAGCGTGAAATTATGACGGCGGCACGGTGGAAGAAGCTGATCCGGGAAAAGACCGTTGAGATCGGCACATACAAGCCCGCATTCGATTCCGTGATTGCTGACCTCGCGTCCATTCTGGAACAGCGGGACGCGGCAATGAAGCAGTTTCGGGCAGAGGGCAAGCAGCTCATGGTCAAGAAGGTTTCCGATCGCGGCGCGGAGAATACTGTGCAGAATCCGCTCATCACGCTCTGGGATAAGCTGAATTCCACAGCCCTTGCATATTGGCGCGATCTTGGTCTGACTCCGAAGGGGCTGAAAGCAATCGACGAAACCGCCCTCAAGCCGAAGAAGGCAACCGGCATGGAAGACCTCTCGAAGGTGTTGAGTCAGCTTGACGGATGATAAGTACAAGCGCATTGCCGATCGGTTTGCAGCGGACTGCATATCAGGAAAGCGGATAGTCGGCAAAGAGATTGTCGATGCCTGCATCCGCTATCAAAATGATCTGAAGCGGAAAGACATCGAATATCGCGGGCATGATCCTGAATTCCTGATTACGGTCATGGAGCGCACGCTGGTATTCTCTCAGGGTGAACGGCTTGACGGCTCCCCGCTGCTCGGCGCACCGTTCGAGCTGATTGACTGGCAGATCTTCTGCGTGGTCAATCTGTTCGGCTTCTACTATACCGGCACGAATGAGCGCCGGTATAAAGAGGCGTTTATCATGGTCGCCCGCAAGAACAGCAAGACCAGCTTTATCGCTGCTCTCTCTTGGGCTGTGAGCCTCTTGCAGCGGAAGTCCGGCTCAAAGGTCTATATTGTTGCAAGCGCTCTGAAACAGGCAATGGAGAGCTTCAATTTCCTGAAATTCAACATGGAATACAAGGGACTTGACAAAGCATTCCATATCCGGGACAACAGTTTCGAGCATTCGATCACCGGAGAATTCAGGGATGATGCCGGACAGATCACCGGCTCCCTTGCGATTCAGGCGCTTGCCAGTAATCCCGATTCACAGGATTCCTTCAACTGTAACTTTGCGATTGCCGATGAAGTCGCTGCCTACAAGAAGCAGGCACAGTATGCCCGTTTCAAGGAAGCGATGAAAGCCTATACCAATAAGCTGATGGTCGGAATCACGACCGCAGGCGACAATGTCAACAGCTTCGGCTATCGGCACATGGAGTATGCGATCAAGGTTGCAGACGGAACGGTCACAGATGATTCCTTCTTTGCGTTTGTCGCCCGCGCCGATCAGGATGAGCGCGGCAATGTGGATTATACGAATCCTGTTCAGATCCAGAAAGCGAACCTCTCCTACGGTATCACGATCCGCCCGAATGACATTCAGCAGGAAGCATTGCAGGCGCAGAACGATCCGCAGAAGCGAGGCGAATTCCTGAGCCGGTCGCTGAACATCTACACGACGGCAACACGCGCCTATTTTGACATCAAGGAATTCAGGGCGAGCGATCAGCAGCACACATGGAAGCTGGAGCAGCTCGCTAAGCTGCCGATTGACTGGTACGGCGGTGCTGACCTCTCGAAGATGCACGACCTGACAGCCGCAGCGCTGTTCGGGCATTACAAGGGCATCGACATCATCATCACGCACGCTTTCTTTCCTGTTGTGGCTGCACACATCAAAGCCGAGCAGGATCATATCCCGCTGTTCGGATGGGCAGATGACGGCCTGCTGACGCTGTGCAACTCGCCGACGGTCAATCATGCCGACATCGTGAACTGGTTTATCATGATGCGGGACAAGGGATTCCGGATCAAGCAGGTCGCGCACGACCGGAAATTCTGCCGCGAATACTTCTATGCGATGAAGAAAGCCCGGTTTGCGATCATTGATATGCCGCAGTATTTCTGGCGCAAATCAGAGGGCTTCCGGCATATTGAGAAGTCCGCAAAGGACGGCGTGCTGTTTTACCTGCACTCGCAGGCATACGAATACTGCGTATCGAATGTTCACGCGATCGAAAAGACGGACGACATGGTGCAGTATGAGAAGATTGGCGAGCATGACCGCATTGACCTGTTTGATGCATCCGTATTTGCCTGCTGCTGTTATCTGGACAATATGCAGCGCAGCGAAAAAGCAAAGAAATGGTTTGGTGAGTAATGAGCAGAAAGAAACACAATCTGGTACGGGATACCCCGCAGGAAAAGCGGAGCAGCGTTGCTTTTCTGGTCTCGGATGAGGCGCATGACATTCTGTGTCTCCCCGGTTACCGCTCCCTCGACCGGAATCCGGAGATCATGACCGGCTGCCGCAGGATTGCGGAGCTGATCGGCACGCTGACTATTCACATTATGGAAAACACGGAGAGCGGCGACAAGCGCATCACGAATGAGCTCTCCCGCAAGATCGACATTGAACCGTGCCGTTTCATGTCACGCAAGACCTTCATTGAGGCTGTGATCATGAACTTGCTGCTTTACGGCAACGGCAATTCGATTGTGCGTGTGCATACCGATCAGGGCTATCTCTCCGATCTTGAACCGGTTGCACCGTACCGTGTGTCATTTCAGCCGGACGGAGGATACGGGTATCGTGTCAGCGTAGACGGTATTCCGTATGATCCTGACGAGCTGCTGCATTTCGTGCTGAACCCGGATGAAAGCTATCCGTGGATGGGGCGCGGACTGCGTGTATCACTGAAAGATGTTGCTCTGAACCTCGCCCAAGCTGCTGCCACGGAAAAGGCATTCATGGAATCCAAATGGAAACCGTCCATCATCGTGAAGGTCGATGCGCTGACAGATGAATTTGCAAGCCCTGCGGGGCGCAAAAAACTTCTTGACAGCTACATCGCCACAAATAAGGTTGGAGAGCCGTGGATGATTCCGGCGGAGCAGTTTCAAATCGAGCAGGTCAGACCGCTCTCCCTCTCAGATCTGGCCATATCTGATGTGGTACAGCTTGACAAGCGCATGGTCGCCGCGATCCTTGGTGTTCCGCCGTTCCTGCTTGGTGTCGGTGAATACAGCAAGGATGCATGGAACAGCTTTGTCAATACCACTGTGAAAAGCATTGTAACCGGGTTGCAGCAGGAGCTGACGCGCAAGCTGATCCTCTCGCCGAAATGGTACATTCGCTTTAACTTCTGGTCTCTGCTTGACTGGGACATCAAAACAGTATCCAGCGTTCTGCTCGCCGGTGCGGACAGAGGATTTACTTCCGGCAATGAGTGGCGAGACCGGATCGGGATGCAGCCGCGTGAAGGTCTTGACGAACTTCGTGTTCTGGAAAACTACATTCCGAATGACATGAGCGGGCTGCAAAAGAAATTGATTCAGGGAGGTGCTGAGGATTGAGTACAAGACCGTCTGCTTTGCTTTGTGACAAAGCATTTCATGACAACGGCAGAATCAGATGCGGGCAATCGGGTGAGCTCTGCGGGCATGTGAAGTTCTGCCGGACATACGGCTGGTGGGAACAGACCGCGCAGGCAGCGGACTGCCCTCTGAAGAATCCGCCTGAAAAGCCGAAGAAGGAGGCAAAGAAACATGAATCCTGAAATGCAGCGGCGTTCCTTTGCATCCGAATTCCGTGCGGAGGAACACGACGGCAAGCCTGCGATTGAGGGCTATTTCGCCGTTTTTGACAGCAATTACGAAATGGGCTTCGGAATGTCCGAGAGCATTGCGCCCGGTGCATTCAGCAAGACCATTTCGGGGGATATCCGCGCTCTGATTAACCATGATACGACAATGGTGCTGGGGCGCACTGCGGCACATACGCTTGAACTGCGCGAGGATGCGCACGGTCTCTGGGGCCGCATCGAGATCAATCCGAACGATTCCGATGCGATGAACCTCTATGCCCGTGTCAAGCGCGGGGATGTGTCACAATGCAGTTTCGGCTTTGAGATTGTCAGCGAGGAAACCGATTTCCGCGATGACGGTACGATCCATTGGACGATCAGAGAGGTCAATCTGTTCGAGGTATCCTGCTGCACATTCCCGGCATACGAGCAGACCGCAATCTCTGCCCGCACGAAGGACGCGGAGCAGCTCCGCACCAGAAAGCGGGAGAAATGGCGTGCCGATATGCTGAAAAAACTGAAAGGAGAATCAGAGCATGGCACTGAAAGCCCTGATGCTGAAAAAGCGTCTTGATGACAAGAAGAAGCTGCTCGCCGCGCTCCGCGAGGATGCCGAAAAGCTGAAAACCCGCGAAGCCGAGCTGGAGCAGGCAATCACCGAGGCGGAAACGGATGAGGAAAAGCAGACCGTTGAGGATGCTGTCACCGCATTCGAGAACGACAAGGCGGAAAACGAGAAACAGGTCTCCGCTCTGGAGCAGGAGATCGCAGATACCGAGCGCGAGCTCGCAGAGGCAGAGCAGAAGGCAAATCGCGGAGCTGCTCCCGCCCCGCAGACTTCTGCGCCGGAAGCAACTGAAAGAAAGGGTGAATTTACTGTGGGTATGAAGACCAGAGCATTCTTCGGTCTGGATCATCAGGAGCGTGACCGCCTTCTTGCGCGTGAGGATGTCCGCGCATATCTGAATGATATCCGTGCGTGCATCCGCGAGAAGCGTGCGCTGACGAATGTCGGCCTGACGATCCCGGAGGTTATGCTCCCGCTGCTGCGCACCGCTGCTGAGGAAAGCTCTAAACTGCTCAGCCGTGTGAACCTCGCACGGATCACCGGCACTGGCAGACAGACGATCATGGGTACGGTTCCGGAGGCTGTCTGGACGGAGATGTGCGCATCGCTGAATGAGCTGTCGCTCGGCTTCAACGATGTGGAGGTTGACGGCTACAAGGTCGGCGGCTATTTCGAGGTTTGCAATGCCACGCTGGAGGACAGCGATCTGAACCTCGCGTCTGAACTGCTGACCGCTCTCGGTAAGGCAATCGGCAAGGCACTTGACAAGGCGATCATCTACGGCGTCGGCACGAAGATGCCGCTCGGCTTCGTCACGCGCCTTGCGCAGACTACACAGCCCTCGGACTATCCCACTACTGCCCGTGCGTGGGCGGATCTCCACAGCAGGAACATCATCACCGGAACGGGCGCGACCGGTCTTGCGCTGTTCAAGGAGATCGCAGCGAACAGCAAGGTCACGATCAACGACTATTTCACGGATAACATCGTGTGGCTCATGAATAAGAGAACGCACACGGATCTCCTGATCCAGTCGATGGACAAGAACCTGAATGCGTCGATCGTTGCCGGTATCAGCTCCACGATGCCGGTGATCGGCGGCGACATTATTGAGCTGCCCTTCATTCCGGACGGAAACATCGCATTCGGCTATCTTGAGGCATTCCTCCTTGCTGAGCGTGCCGGTGAAAAGGCGGCAACCTCTGAGCACGTCCGCTTCCTCGATGACCGCACCGTGTTCAAGGCGACTGCACGGTATGACGGCAAGCCGGTCATTGCAGAGGCATTCGGCCTGATGAGCATTACCACGACCGCACCGGCGACGACTGTCACCTTCCCGACTGATACCGCGAATACGCCTGCATCCTCCGGAACGGGCTGAGAAAGGAATGATGCTGCATGGCCGAACTGAGCAGTCTGCTTCCGGTGCTGAAGCTTGAACTGATTATCTCCTCCGCCGCATACAACACTCTGCTTCAGCAGAAGATCGAGGCGGCAAAGGACATGATTACCCGTGAAGGCGCAGCACTGCCTGACACGGAAGAAGACTACACAGCCGAAGACCGTGAGCTCGTGATCGGCTATGCAGCGTACCTCTATCGCAGATCCAAGTCTGACGATGCAGAATTTCCGCGCTGGCTCAGGTGGTCGCTGAATAATCGCGTACTGCATGACAAGACAGGCGGTGGCAGCAATGGATGATACGCTGCGGCTGATCGCTGAAACCAGAACCAAGAATGACCGCGCACAATATGTGACTGCGGAAACCGTATCCGATGACATTCTCTGCGAAGTGGTGAGCATCACCCGCACGGAATGGGACGGCGCACAGCAGCGAGGTTATGATGCCGTGATCTGCCTGAAAGTGTTTTTTGCGGACTACACCGGACAGCGCATCTGCGAGTGGAACGGAGAGCGGTTCGAGATTTATCGGCACTATCAGGCAGGCGACCGCGTGGAGCTGTATCTCGGTAGAAAGGTCGGTGTGTAATGTTTGTATCGCAGGGTATGAGCTGCACGCCGGAGCAGCTTGCAAGGCAGCTAACCGCACAGCTTGAAGCATACGGAAAGCTCGCATCTGAACAGGTTGACAGCATCATCGAGGATGTCGGCAATGAATCCCTGAAACAGATCAAGGCGGCAAGCCCTCACCGAAAAGGAACATACCGGCGGAGCTGGAAGGTGAAGATCGAGCGCCGGGGCTATCGCATGGAGGTCACGGTCTACAGCGCAAAGCATTACCAGCGGACGCATCTGCTGGAAAACGGACATCGCACCCGCCTCGGAACCGGCAGACACGGCAGAGTTTACGGAACAAAGGCGACTGTCGCCGCGCAGCCGCACATCGGAGAGGTCAATGCGTGGGCGCAGCGGGAACTGGAACAGCGAATCCGTCAGGCGTTAGGAGGTGGCTGATTGTGGACATGAGAGACCTTGCCCGTGTCATTGATACGGTTGGGCTGCCGTTTATTAACGGCATCATGAAAGCCGACGACAATAAACAGATGCCTGCCTCCTACATCGCCTATCATGCAATCACGAATAACTCGATCTACGCTGACGGCGAAATCGTCTATTTTGAGGCGGAGATAGCGCTCTCCCTGATTACGAAAGACCGTGACCGGGATACGGAGCGCACGGTCGAAACGGCACTGTCAGGGGCAGGAATTGACTATGACGGCCCCGATTATGAATTTGATCCGAAACAGGATATGCATACCACCACATGGTATTTTCAGATTTCGGATGACTGAGAAAGGAGCTATCCTATGGCTGCAAAAGCAAAGCTGCCGCGTTCGATCAAGAATGTCGGCTATGCAATGATTACCAGCGTTGACAACAACACCGGCAAGCCGACATACGGCGATGTGAACTGGCTTGTCCACAACGAAGCGGGCGGCAGAGAATACACCGCTGAGCCGAAGGGCGAGGTTTCGTCCATCTACGCAGACGGCGTGGAGGTGTACTCTGAGGAGGAGAACACCGGCTATGACATCACGCTGACGCTGCTTGCCTGCATCGACGATACCGATGAGGACTGGCTGAACCGTGTTGTCGATCCGGACGGCGAGTATTCCGAAGAGTACGCCAATACCGGCGAATATCCGCACTTCGCTCTGCTGATTATCGAAGACACCACGGATGGTGTCGGTCAGACCAGAGTGTTCTACGACTGCCATGTGACGCAGCGCCCGTCTCAGAGCGGCAAGACCTCCGAGGGCGGCGCTCTGGATCCGATGTTCCCGGAGTATGCGATCAGCGCTGTGCCGCGTGAGGACTGCGGCTGCGTCGAGCGCAAGATCAAGGCAAAGGCGAAGATCAGCTCTGTGCCGGAGCCGTCTCTTGCAGGCAGTCACATCCGCATCCAGAAGACGATGAACGTCACGGTCGGCTCTGTGCTGAATGTCCCGATTATCAGCAAGAATCCGTCTAATGCGGCAATCACATGGACTTCCGGCACGACAGCAAAGGCAACCGTGTCCGCAACCGGCGCTGTGACCGGTGTTGCTGCCGGTGAATCGGTCGTAACTGCGTCTATCACCGTTGACGGCCAGACCTACACGGACACCTGCACGGTGACTGTGGTCGCGGCGTCGTAAGGAGGTAGCGCATGGAAATCACCGTAACGATTGACAGCCGCGAGGTCAGATTCAAGAAAACCGGAGGCACGATGCGCCGGTACAAGGCGATGTGTGGGCGTGAGTGGTTTGCCGATCTGGACAGAATTGCACGGATGCAGCGTAAGGCGGCAGAAGTGGCAAAAGCCGAGGGCTATGAGGTTGACAAGAAAAAGCCTGACACAAAGAAGAAGTCCGGGAAGAAGGACGAGAAGGACGCAGAGGAAGAGCTGACTGATCAGCAGGTGTTCGCGCTGAGTGCAGCGCTCACGCAGTTCGACTCTGATCCGTACTACGATATGCTCTACTGCATGGCAAAGGAAGCCGATCCGGACATTCCCGATACTGTGGACGAATGGCTCGACACCTTTGATGACTTTGCATTTCTCGATGTCTGGGCAAAGGTCTCCCCGATGCTCTCGCGGGAAATGTCGGTTGACGCAAAAAACGGCTGAACGGCAGCGGCGATACCAGCGGCGCATTACTCGGTGCAGAGGAATTCTATTTGCACCTGATGCGCCGTGGGTTTCCGCTGCCGGAGGTTGATAATTGGGACACAGGAATGCTGTTCAATTTCTGTGCAGAGTACGACCGCATGATTCGGAAAGCAAACGGTGAGGTCGTCCACGATCAGATGCAGCGCTATCAGGTTCTCAAGGAAATGGAGCCTGAAATGGATCGGCGTTATGCTGCCGGAGAAATCAAAGAGCACAAGTACCGTGAGTACAAGGCGACACTGAAACGATGCGAGGATTTACTTGGGGGTGACTGAGTGAGCGGTAAAATTCAGGGAATCACGATTGAGCTGAACGGCGACACCAAAGGGCTTGATTCTGCGCTCAAACAAGTCACCTCGCAGAGCGTGGCACTCGGCAAGGACCTCAAGACTGTCAATCAGCTTCTGAAGCTCGACCCCGGCAACGCCGAGCTGGTTGCACAAAAGCAGCAGATTCTCGCACAGTCAGTCGAGACAACCGCTGAAAAGCTGGAAATCCTGCGCAATGCGCAAGCGCAGGTCAAAGCGCAGTTTGATGCCGGTGAGATCAGCCGCGAGCAGTACATCGCTTTCCAAGAGGAGCTTGTCCGCACCGAACAGCGCATGGGACAGCTCACATCTGCGCAGTCTGCTTTTCAGTCGGAGATGGACGGCACCGCGAACAGCACCAAGACGCTGACGCAGACCGTTTCCGAGCAGGAGAAGGAGCTTGCACAGCTCAAAGCGAAGTATGTGGAAGTCGCCGCATCGCAGGGCGAAGATTCCGATGAAGCACGGCAGCTTGCATCGGAAATTGAATCCCTCTCCGGCGAGCTGCGTGATAATAAGCAGAAGCTCAGCGAGGCACAGCAGGCGGCAGACAGATTCGACCAGACCATGAGCAGTGCCGGTGACGGTGTGAAAACACTGTCACAGACGATTGCGGATCAGAAGTCGGAGCTGTCTGAGTTGAAATCCAAGTACATTGATGTTGCCGCTGCAAAGGGCACAGATTCCGATGAAGCCCGTGCGCTCGCATCGCAGATTCAGTCTCTTTCCAGCGAACTGAAAAACAATCAGGAGCAGCTCGACGGCGCGGCGAAAGCTGCCGATCAGCTTGATGCAACGATTTCCGGTCTGGAAGGTGATGAAAAATCTCTCTCGGACACAGTATCAAGTCAGCGGAAAGAGCTCGATGATCTGAAATCGAAGTATGTTGATGTCGCTGCTGCGAAGGGCAAGGATTCGGACGAAGCCCGCGCTCTGGCCGCTCAGATTCAGTCGCTGTCAAGTGATCTGAAAACGAATGAGAGCAGTCTCAACGCCGCAGAGCAAGCCGCAAATGAGCTGGATGCGACATTCCAGAAGACGGAAAGCAGCACAGGCAAATTCAGCGAGGCTCTGAAAAACGGACTTGCAGCATCGGCGAAAATTGCCGCTGCTGCGGTTGCAGCCGCCGGTACTGCCGTTGTCGGCACGATTGCCGGTATTGTAAGCGCTACCAGTAAAACTGCTGAATACGGCGATCATATCGACAAGACCTCGCAAAAGCTTGGAATGAGCGCAGAAGCCTATCAGGAATGGGACTTCATCATGCAGCATTCCGGCAGCAGTATCGACAGCATGACGACCTCGATGAAGAAGTTGTCCGATGCTGTTGTCAATCAATCTGACAAATCTGTTGCTGCCTTTGAAAAGCTCGGAATCTCGATGGAGGATGCTGCGAATATGTCGCAGGAGGAATTGTTCTCCGCGACAATTACGGCATTGCAGAATATGGATTCCAGCGCAGAGCGCACCGCGCTTGCGACACAGCTTCTCGGCAAGTCTGCAATGGAGCTCGGGCCGCTGCTGAATACCAGTGCGGAGGATACCGAGGCGATGCGGCAGCAGGTGCATGATCTCGGCGGCGTGATGTCTGATGAAGCAGTTAAGGCATCGGCGGCATATCAGGACAGCTTGCAGAATATGAAAACCGCAATCAGCGGCGTATCGCGCAATTTGTCCGGGCAGTTCATGCCTGCTCTGACGAACATGATGGACGGCATTTCCGCGATTGTCAGCGGCGACAGCTCCGGAATTGAGATGCTGTCGCAAGGGCTGAAAGGCTTTACATCAACGCTCAGCAGCATCATTCCGCAGATCACGCAGACTGCCGCGCAGATTCTCCCTGTGATTGTGGATGCAATCACGGATAACCTGCCGATGATCCTCAGCTCGGCTGTCACAATCGTGGAATCTCTCGCGCAGGGCTTGCTGAACAATCTGCCGACCATTATTGCAATCGCTGGAGATATTATCTTACAGCTTGCGGATGCGCTGCTCGGTATGCTGCCGCAAATCGTTGCGACCGGCTTGCAGGTAATCGCACAGCTCGCAATCGGCATTGCACAGGCGCTTCCGACGCTGATCCCGACGATCGTCGATGTCGTTCTGCAAATCGTGGAAACACTGATCGACAACATTGATCTGCTGATTGACGCAAGCATTCAGCTCATCATGGGGCTTGCGCAGGGGCTTATCAATGCGCTGCCGGTGCTGATCGAGAAGATCCCCGTCATTGTTGAGAAGCTGGTGAACGCGCTGGTCGAAAATGCGCCGCTGCTGTTTGACGCAGCGATTGAGCTGATTGCCGCACTGGTGACCGGCATCCTGCAAAACCTGCCGCAGCTCCTTGTCGCCGCCGGAAAGATCGTTGTAACGCTCATCAAGGGTATTTTCCAGCTTCGCGGAAAGCTCATCGGCAAGGCGAAGGAACTGCTCTCCTGCATCGGAGAGACCATCCTCGGCGGGCTGTCACAGGCGCTTAGCTGGGGTAAGAGCATTATTCAGAGTGTAGTCTCCGGCATCGGTGCCATGTTCGGCGCTGTGTCCGGGAAACTGCAAGAGCTCGGCGCCGCGATCTTTGATAAATTCCAGAGCATCAAGGAAACACTCGGTACAATCCTCGAAGCGATTAAGGCTGTGTTCTCTGCTGTATGGGATGCGATTTGCAGTACCGTCCGCACGGTGATCGACACGATCAGCAATGTGATCTCGACAGCGTGGAATGCAATCAAGGATACGATTTCCGGTATTCTGGACGGCATTCACAATGTTATTTCTACAGTTTGGAATGCGATCTCCGGCTTCATCTCCGGTGTCCTCAGCAGTATCAGCGCAACCGTATCGGCGGTCTGGAACGGTATCAAGAACGCAATTTCCACAGTAATGAATGCGATCAAGGGCGTGTTTGAATCCATCTGGAACGCGATCTCAGGCGCGATCAGCGCGGTGCTCGGCACAATCAGTGCAACGGTATCTGCTGTATGGAACGGCATTAAAAACGCTGTCAGCGCAGCGATGAATGCGATTCGCAATGTCGTATCCAGCATCTGGAACGCAATTTCCGGAACGGTATCCAGTGTGCTGAACGGCATCCGCAGCACCGTTACAAGCATCTGGGACGGCATCAAATCCGCTGTTTCCAATGCAATGAACAGCATCAAGACGACCGTCACCAATATCTGGAACAACCTGAAATCGTCTATCAGCTCAACAATCAGCGGAATCAAGAACACGATTGTGAACGGCTTTGAATCTGCGGTCAGTTACATCAAGTCGCTGCCGGGGCAGGCGCTTAGCTGGGGCAAGGACATCATCGGCAATATTGTATCCGGCATCAAATCGAAGATCAGCGCCGTGACCGATGCAGTTTCCAATGTCGCCGGAAAGATCAAATCCTTCCTTCACTTCTCGGTGCCGGATGAGGGCCCGCTGACGGATATGCCGACATGGATGCCGGACATGATGAAGGGACTCGCGCAGGGCATTACGAAGAACATGAAGTATGTCGAGAACGCTGTCAGCGGTCTTGCAGCGGCAATGGTTCCTGAATATGACCTTGCACCGGCTCTCGCACAGTATGACGCAAGCCGCCTGAAGCTGCCGGATTATCCGACACGGAAGCCGGATCCGGATGATTCCCGCAGTCCGCGCGGATTCGGCGGCGGCAGCACATACAACATTACGATCAATGTCGAGCGGATGGACAGCGACACCGATGTCCGCCGCACCGCAGAGGAGCTGTCCGAGGAAATCGAGCGCCTGAAAACAGATAATAACACACGCAAAGGAGAGTGGAGCGTTTGAGAAACTGGATCGAAATCGACGGCAAAAGCAGCAGTTGTTTCGGACTGAAAATGGATCGGCTCCCGCTCTGGACGACTGCCGCTGAAACAGTCGAGAACACCGCTCTCCCCGGCGTGCCGGTCGAAATGGATCGGCATACCGGGCAATACAAGGACTTCGATCTGACGCTGACAGGCTATCTCACAAGACCGCCGCACAATCATGAGCTTGCGGTGCTGAATGACTGGATTCAGAACGGCAGACAGCTTGTCATGAGTACACAGCCGCATATTTACGGCGTTATCCGCAAAGCCGGACAAATTACTCCGAAAAGAATCGGCACGCGGGCGAACGAGTTTCAGATCCCGTTCACCTTCCAGCCGTTCAAATATACAGTACAAAACCGCCCGATCACCTTCGACACTTCACCGGCATACTACCGGCTATGGAGCAACATCTATGCGGAGCCGGTTTATCGCCTGACGATCGAGGACGGCTGCATTCTCGCGATCTTCGGTGTGAACGGCATCATGCTGCAAATTGCAGCACTCGCGCTCGATACCGGCGTACTGGTCATTGATCTTCAGCGCAGGAAAATTTACAAGGAGGAAGCGAACGGCGATCTGACGATCGTGCAGAAGTATACCTCCGGCGAATTTTGGAAAATGGTGCTGACACCCGGAAACAATGTCATCACATGGCATCCCGGCATCAGCAAGGTGGAAGTGACGGTGAATGAGCGATGGCTCTGACGGTGCGCGATCCGCTTATGGTCTATCCTGCGGACGAAAATCTGTTCGTAACGAACGGCCTGCGCCTGCTCACGCCGACAGTCGCAGAACACACGCTCGAATTCGGGGAGGCGGGCAGCATTCATGTCGAGCACCCGCTCGACCGTGACGGTGACTGGCAGGCGCTCATTCCGGGGCATATCATCCGCGCACCCGTGCCGTTTCGGGGCGCTGTGCGCTGGCAGCCTTTCCGCATTTACCGCCGTGCCAAGAAGCGGCAGAACGGCGTGCCGCTCGTGTCCGTTGACGCAATGCATATGTTCTATGACATGAACTATGTGCTGCTCGAAGATGTCCGCCCGACAGAGCTGAACGGGCAGAACGCTATTCAATGGCTGTTCGACCATCCTTATGATCCATACGGGCAGGCGGCGACAAGGCTGCCGCTCCGAAACTTCACATTCTATTCTGACATTGAAACGCTTGCAACGGCGTACTACGAGTGGAAGACCATGACCGGCGCTCTGATCGGCGAGGACAACTGCATCCTGAACCGCTGGGGCGGTGAGCTATTTGTGAACGGGCTGTACTTCTCAATCTGCAAGGTCATGGAGGACAGTCTGCAAAATGCATTCCATATTGCTTACGGTCTGAATCTGACCGATGTAGAAGAAACGCTCGACTACACAAACACATTCAGTCAGCTCGTGGCGACTGACAACTACGGCAACAAAGCGCACGCATCCATTCCGCTCGCGTATAACGGACTGCCGTTTGAGAAGACGCTGCACGCAGCATTCAGCTACTCTGACGATATGACCGGTCAGCAGCGGAGCACGCAGTTCGGCAGCGATTTCAGCAAATACATGAGCATCATTCAGGAAGTCGAGGCGCACTACTCCGTCAGATACGCCGATCTTCCTCCGGACGATCCGTTTCGGGAGCTTGCAAGCTATGAGGTCGGCGACAGCGGCATCATTGATGACAGCGAGCTGGGAATCTCCACAACGCAGCGCATCATGAAGACCGTGACCAATCTGCTGACCGGCGAGCGGATCAGCACCGAGACAGGAAATGTGAAGCGCAGCATTGCACGAAAGCAGCCGTTCAGCAACACTGTCACCACGGAGCAGAGCGCGGCGCAGAAGCAGCTTGACGCGATCGCCGCACAGGTCGAGGAGCTTGACCGCAGCCGTCTTGCGACATGGGGCAGCGCACGCAGCATGACATGGGCAACGGCAAAGAAATACACTTGGGGCGATGCGGGAGGTGCATCATGACGCAGACTGACTTTCTACACCTGAATAAACCGGCGGACAGTGATGCGATCAACATCTCCTCGCTGAATACCAACGCCGACCTGATTGATGCCGCAATCGCAGCGCTGTCCGGCGCGGTCGGCGGAATCGCCGTCACAGTCATTGCGGCGGATGATACCGACAATCCGACTGCGGAATATGAAACACCTGCACCTGTGCTGTGCATGACCGTCACCGGAACGAGCGGCAGCACAGCGCTCAGCTTCAAGGTCGCGGCATCTTCGACCGGATACCTGTTTGCCAGAACGCTGGCTTCCGGCACTTGGTCGGATTGGAGCAGAATCCTGAATGTCACGAATGACAGGGAGGATTTCGGCGTGCTGATGTTTGCACGGCACTCCGACGAGCCTGAAACTGACAGCTCAGAGCCTGAAACGGAGGGATGATGTGTGGATAACATCGTAATCCGTATCAGGGATCGCCGTGCTATGCTGATGACGCAATCGTACATCGTCAACGGCAATACAGGATATGTCATCGAGTTTGACTTTGACAGCGAGTGGGACGAATTTGCAGAGAAAACCGCACGATTTGTGTACTGCGATAAGCAGGGTGCGCGGCATTGGATTGATGTTCCGATTATGGGCAACGCCTGCAATACGCCGAAGCTCGAACGGATTGACCGTGTGGAGGTCGGCGTCTATGCCGGGAATATCCGCACATCGACATCGGCACTCATTCCGTGCATCTGGTCGATCACCGATCTGCAAGGCGAATTGTATACTCCGGAGCGTGACTTCTTCAATGAGGCGATGGAGCTTCTGAACATTTATAAAACACAGGGCAGTGATGCGTACCGGGCAGCAGTCCGCGCATTCCAAGAGTATTGGGATACTGTATTCAAAAAATGAGGTGATGAAATTGGAATCCCTGACAATGAAACAATGGATTGCAAGCTATGAGGAATCGCTTGCGATGATCGTACAGCGCATCGCTGAGCTGCGAGATGCCAAAAAGCAACCTGACATTTCCCCGAAGGTCAGGGATGATCTTGACATCCGCCTTAAGGTGCTCCGTGAAGAACGGAAGGAACTGAAGCGGGACATCAGCGATATGAGTTCATATCTGCGAGCGTGGGGTGAGTCTGTATGAGGGCGAAGAACGCACAATATCTGAAAGGCGTGCGTGAGCGCAATCGAGGCCGGAAACATATCCGGGTATCTGAATCATTGCTTGATTGGGATCCGTCACGCATTGAACAGGAGCTGAATCCCGGTACATCGAACAGTCGGCAGTCAAAGGCACTGCATCGTGTCCTGCATCTCGTGATCGAACAGGAGCTGAGCGAACGGCAGCGCGAAGCCGCGAAGTTATATTATTTCGAGCATTTGAACGGGAATCAGATTGCGAAAAAGCTCGGTCTTGCGCCGTCAACAGTATACCGCACGCTCACCCGCGCTGAAAACAGTATCCGAAATCATTTGAAATACTGTCTGCTGTTTCTTCGCATTGCAGCAGAGACCGAGGAGGATGACGATGACGACTAATTTTCTGAAAATGCTGTCTGCATTTTTCTGCGGGCTTGCAGGTCTGCTGTGGGGCAGCCTCGACGGGCTTCTGATCGCGCTGATCGCGTTCATCTGTCTCGACTATATCACCGGCCTGATAGTCGGCGCGGCACAGCACCGCCTCAATAGTCATACCAGCTTTGTCGGGCTGTGCAAAAAAGCCCTGATCCTGATTATCGTTGCCGTTGCGCATATCATTGATTCGCAGGTGCTCGGCGGCAGCGCATCCGTGTTCCGGTCTGCGGCGTGCGGATTGTATATCGCAAATGAGGGGTTGAGCATTCTGGAGAATGCGGGAAAGCTCGGTCTGCCGATGCCGAAGAAGCTGCGGAATGTTCTGGAACAGCTCCGCGATAAGAGCGAGGAGGATGATGCAGATGTTCGTACCAAGACGAACAAGACCGGAAAACGGTAATCCGTATTACAACACCCCGGCAGCGGGCGGCTATGCTGTCGTGGCAATCCTCGGAAAGCCGACTGATGCCGGGTGCAATGTCCTTGCAAACTGTGTCGGCTATGCCGCCGCTCGCTTTAATGAGATCATCGGAGCGGGCAAGTGGATGTATCTGACATATCCGCCGAATCCCGATCAATGGATTGCACGGGCGCAGGCGGAGGGACTCCGGACAGGCAGCGAGCCGCAGCTCGGCGCTGTGCTTGTGTGGGGACACCATGTTGCGATCGTTGAGGGAATCAACGCAGACGGTACAATCGTGACATCGGAATCAGGATACGGATGCAATAATCCGTTCTGGCTTACAACACGAAACAACGATGACGGATGCTGGAACGGCGCAGGGTATAACGGGTTCAAAGGATTCATTTATCAGCCGAAGGAGGTACAGCCAATGAACGGCATTGATGTGAGCGCACACAACAGCAAAATTGACTGGCAGAAGGTGAAAGACAGCGGCGTGCAGTTTGCGATTCTGCGTGCCGGTTACGGTCGCCTGACATCGCAGAAGGACACGCGGTTTGAGGAAAACTATGCCGGTGCAAAAGCAGTCGGGCTGCCGATCGGCGCATACTGGTACAGCTACGCAAAGACGGTCGAGGAAGCAAAGCAGGAAGCCGCTGCGTGCATCGAAGTTCTCAAGGGCAAACAGTTTGAATTTCCGATCTGGTTCGATCAGGAAGAAAAAGATCAGTTTGCAACCGGCAAGGAAAACTGCTCTGCAATGATCCGCGCATTCTGTGACGCGCTCGAAGCCGCCGGTTATTGGGCGGGGCTGTATACCAGCCGTTCGATTCTCGGCACGCATATCGAGGATGACATCAAAACGCGCTATGCGTTGTGGGTTGCCGAGTGGGGCAGCAAGCTTAATTACAGCGGCGCAGTCGGTATGTGGCAGAGATCGAGCAAGGGCAGCGTGCCGGGCATCAGCGGCGATGTGGATCTCGATACCGCATACAAGGACTATCCCTCGCTGATCAAGGCAAAGGGGCTGAACGGGTACGGAAAGATCAGCGGCATCACATTCGAGCTCGGCGGAAAAACCGGCAGCACTCCGGACAGCATCAATGTGAAGGTCGAGATCGGCGGCGCAACATATGAAGGGCCGCTTATCAGAACCGATGCGTAACTTGCCGGTAACTTGCCGAGCGGTATACCAAGATATACCGAACTGCCTATTATCGAGCTTTTCTTATTTGCCGGTAACTTGCAGCCGGGGCGGGTACGGAAAGATCAGCGCGAACCGGCTGAGACCGTCGGCCCGTCCCGCGCATAATTCCGCGAAATTGTAGGGCGGGGGTATACCGCGATATAAGAACACAGGACGCAGCGTGAAAACTGCGTCCTGTTTCGTTACAAGAAAACGAGTATATCTTGTTATACCCGTTTGATCAGAATGACAAAGTATATCTTGTTACACTTTATCTTTCACTTCCGTACATTTTTGTATAGTGCTTTTTATGCAGCAATCAGGAGCCAATTCCCGATTATGTTTAAGGTTAAGGTCGCTGATTATCTGTTTCCAATGTACAATATCCGCTTCATTGCCCTGACAGACAACATTGACACACTCAACAGCGACAGTGCTTCAATGGATATGCTGCCGATCATGAATGTTTTTAATGAGTGGTATGCCGCAAACACATCCAAGAAGCTCCGTGCTGTTTTTGAAAGCAATGCAAAGTCGGGCAAGTATAAATGTACCTACTGCGCGTTTGGATATTTCAAGGGTGATGATGCGAACAGTACGCCGATCATTGATCCGTATGCAGCACCTATCGTCCGCAGAATGTTTGAGATGAGGGCAAAGGGCTACAACTACAAGAAGATCGCTGACATACTGAATGCAGAGAAGATACCGACACCCTCGGACTATCAGTATCAGCGGCTCGGCAGACCGAATCCACATCATTCCTCACACCTGTGGGGCAATATCAATGTAAAGCGTATTCTTCTGAACCCCATTTACCTCGGACAACTTGCACAGCTCCGTACGACTACGGTGAGCTATAAAAATCACAAAATCATACACAGGGATCAGTCAGATTGGGCGATCGTGGAGAATAATCATGAGCCGATCATCACGCAGGAGCTTTGGGACAGATGCCGTGAGGTCGATGCGTCGGTAAGCCGCGGCAAGCGCACCAAGAAAGGTGTTACTGCTCCGCTGTCGGGGATGTACTACTGCGATAGCTGTGGTAGTAAGATGCGTTTTCATGGCAGCGGCAAGGGTGTGTTGCCTGCAATCACTTGTGGCTTCACGCAAAGCACGGCGGTGATGTATGCTCCACACATTACATCAAGCTCCATATTCTCGAAAAGGCGGTGCTTGCAAATATTCAGTCTATGGCACAGCTTGCGATGAATGAGGAAGAAGCCCGGCAATATTTTCTTTCCAGAAAGCAAGGCTTATATGCCGCGCAGACCTCTGAGGACAAGAAGCGGAAGCAGGAGCTTGAGAACCGTATCGCAGAGCTTGTCAAGCTGATACAGAGCGCCTATGAGGATAAAGTTCTCGGTCGTGTTCCCGAAGATGTGTGTATCGAGCTGCTGAACAAGTATCAGGCTGAGAAGAAGGATTTGCAGGCAGAATACGATGAGCTTCAGCTCCGTTCCGAAGCAGAGCGACAGGATGAAGCTGATGTGGACGAGTATATTCGCCGTGTGAAAGCCTACGCAGGAGCTACAGAACTTACACGCAGGATGTGCCTTGCCCTGATCGAGTATGTGACTGTAGATGAGAATAACAAAGGTCACAGAGACCGGCCCAGACGCATTCATGTTTATTACAAGTTTATCGACAAAGGTCTTACCGACAAACACAATGCCCTCGCTTGATGCGAGGGCAAATCAGGAAATTATAATTGTGTCGATAAGTAACACTTACATTTCTCAGGAAATATGTGACAAACAGTCATTCAAGTGGACACAATAGGTAATTGACGTTACCGTTTCATCAGGATATTATTATAATGGTAGGGTATATACCTATACAATCTAATGCATTGGGAGGTTATGTATGCATACTAAATTCACAAAGCTATTCGCAGTAATTGTTACCACCGTCATGCTTGTCGTCAACATGTGCTTCAATTATCAGGATAGCATAAGCCAATGGACAGCTTCTGCCGCAACTACCATCTTGGGCGACATCAACGGCGATGGGCGTATCAACGCAAAGGATTTGACGATTTATAAGCGGACCTTGCTGAATAATACTTTTTTGTCATTGGATGTTGCTGATCTCAATGCAGATGGAGTTGCCGACATCAAGGATGTCTACGAATTGCAGGATTATCTGCTGTGTCGGGTCTCTGACTTCACCAGCAGTTTGAAAAAATCTATAAGCAGTCTGGATCGTTCGATTGTCAAAGAAAGTATATCCTCAAAGGAATTGGGCGATTATGTCGATATTCAAGTAACTGGCGACATGGCTTCACTGGCTAAATCACTGAAGACACCCGAAGAAATCTATAAGTATATTGCTAACAATGTCAATACAGACTTTTACAATGGACTTCGTAAAGGCTCCATTGGTACATTCGAGCAGAATTGCGGAAATGACTATGATCAGGCGAGTTTGCTTCTTGCAATGCTCAACTACATGGATTATAATGCTTCATATGCGGCTGTGAATGCATCTGTTACCGCTGATGACCTCATTGCGATGACATATACCGATAATATCTCTTCTGCAATTACCATCTACACATCTCAAGGCAAATCCCTGTCCAAGCAGGCGGATGGAACTTATACTGTAGATAGAGTCGGTGTTGTTCTGAATTATAACGGCAGCAACTATTTCTTAGATCCAGCATTCAAAAAGTATGAAAAGAATCCCGATGCCACCGACTTGGTATCGTTATCAAATGAAATCGATCAAAAGTATTTCAATACCGAACAGGATAGCTACTACACGGCAGCGATGGAATTGCAATCGGCTTACAGCGATCAAACCATTGCCGATGCATTCCCACAGTATCGGATCATACCACAGGGATTCGGTATGCCGAGCTATACGATTATAAGCGACTCTGAGACTGCGTTTTCGTATAGAGACACTATTGATATATACATTGGGAGCAATAAGTGTATTTCCTATCCATCCGCATTTCTGTATAATCATAATTTAACGATAGAGTATGAATTTGCAGAATATGCAGATGAGGAGATCCAAGAGTTCTATACTATGCTCCTTGATAGTTTGGGCTTGGATAGCGTGGACGATCTGACGAAGGATTTAGGAACATATGAAAAACAGGTGTATCTGAACGCTGTAGTTAAACTCGATGGGCAAAAGGTGGCTGTCGGTGCATCCGGAAATTTAGGCGATAAGGAACAACTACAAATTAAGGTCACATCAAACGGACAGGAAGCTGTATTTGATAAAGAACTAACATACGGAGCATTGTACAGTGTTGTTTTTGATTATCAGATCATTTCGCCATATGAGATTGCTGACTTGTATTCAAAGCTTCCACAAACAGTAACCGAACAAAACAAACTGAATTCTAATAATATTTACGGCTCAGAGACAATGATGAACACACTGTCTTTGATTGGAAAAACATATTATTCTCAGGTCGACACAAACAATTCTGTCCTTGCAAATTCATCAAATTCGTACAATAGTCGAAATTTCAGTGTTGCTGTTGTGGATTACACACCAGAAATCCGGACAGATACCTATGTCAGATTAACGGGTAACGGCAAAATCGGGATCGATGTTATTGGAAACAGACCGCTGTTTTATAGCCGAAGCGGAATTTCAGATGATGAATCGAAGCTGCGCCACTCGGCGGGTTACCTTTCATCTTACTTAGAAAGTGCTGTCCTTGAGCAAATGACAGGTATTCGCTCTGTTTCGACAGCAGAAGTCTTTAGTCAAGCGGCAGAACAAGGGATTGCCATTATCCACATTTCAAAAGATAATCTAAACGAACTGGGCAATTGCAAGATAAGTGACACCAATAAGGCTGACATAACTGAATATGCCAACCAAGGCATGATTATTACCGTTCCACAAGAAGAAGTCACAATGAATAAGTGGTCTGGAACGGGGTACATCGTTTATGATCCTCAAACAGGCACCAGTACATACATTATCAACAACAACTTGAATGGTGGCAGCCTGTGCTCATGGGTGACATTGTCATTTATATGTGATTTGGCAATCTTTTTTGTTGAGTGTACATGGGCTTTTAATGCAATTATGATGGGGCTGGCTCTGTTTTGTGCAGTTCCGTTTTTAGCCGGAGGAGCAGCTCTAATAGTTGGCTTGCTTGGACTGACTTCGTTTGTAATAGGAGCAAAATTCACCATTTCGATTGGTGAAAATTTAAGGGACGATACGCTTCTATATATGCAGTATCTTGATGGCGATATAGCTGCTGGTGAACAACTTAAATATAGTGCGCTCGGACATGCAGTTTTTGCGGGAGCCGCTATAGGTTTAGCAAAACTTGTAGGCGGTGGTTTTTCTAAGGCGCTTGCTAGTAAAAGGTTTGGTCCAGCTCTGCAAAATCTTGGAAATTCAATTGGTGGATATTTTTCAGATGCTTTTGCAAGTACTCCAGGAGGATTTGAGGGCGCAATCCGTCTAATCAATAGAGTAAGTCCTTCAAGTGGAAAGTTGATTTCCAGCTTTATAGGAACCTTTGGAAGCGGATTTGCTAAGAGTTTAGGATGTGCTTATTATAATGGAGGAATAGAAGGGGTCGAAAGCTTATTAAAACTCGTTGAGAAATATGGAGAAACCGCTAATCAAGATTTTTTGCTTGTAACGCTAAAAGGATCAGGTTTTACCCAAGCACTTGACACATATGAATATATGGATCAGATTTCAGAACAATATTCGGAAGATACAATGCATTATGACTTTATCCAAGGTGAATATTCGCCTGAGTATAATATGTCAGCGGATTTGGAAAAACTTGATATACTTGGAGATAAAATGTACGAGGCAATTAGGGCTTCATCTGATGATATTGTTGCAATTTCTCGAAATACGGGATGGTCTTTGGAAGATATAACTACAATAAAAAACCATTTGTTCTATGATGTTGTCCTTAAAGATGATGGTGTCTATGCGATCTTGGATTCTTCTTACGAGCAAGCTGTTGCATGGCAACGTCTGGTTGATGGCAATTATTATGACTGTGATATTCTTATGTTGAAGCATGAACTGTTTGAAGCAACATATTACAATTATTTTCATCCTATTAATGGTTGTACATTACGTCAAGCACACGATTTTACGACAAATTACTTTGATTGGGCTGGATTCATTAACGATCTAATTGCGAAAATGGGGTTTTAAGGAGGTCATTATGGGCATTTATGTAAAAGCTGTAAAAAAATCAGAAACTAATAAGACTGTAACTTATGCTTATGGTGACAATCCTGATCACCTTGAAGGGATAATTGAACTGTCAGCAGAAGACTTGTCCTGGAAAATCGAAAAACAATCTTCTGAAAAGAACGGGATTTTTTTAGCATTGACTATTATCCCCAGAATTACACGTACCTATAAGGCAACTGGAGAGTTCCCGGATGTGGTGTACAAGCAATCCTAATCAATAGCGCCTTAAAGCGGTTGTGGTCATCCACAGCCGCTTCTTCTTTTCTTCCTCTACACTTTCTCTATCACATCGTAAGCCTATTTGACGGCACTTACTTAGCCTCTCCTCATTAAGGCCTAATTTTCAGAGGCATTCAAACTGACCATATGAGAACACGAAATTCAGCATGAACTGTATGAAGTGCAAAAGCATCGCCGCAAGGCGGTCGATGTTCATTGCTATGATACTGAGAACGATCGATACACAGCATGCAAGTTACATGATCGACTTTACACTACCACTTATGCCATAAATTGACCACTTATGCCATTTCTATTGACTTGACCGT
>CAMKLV010000026.1:0-42348 GCA_946413695.1 uncultured Ruminococcus sp.
CGTCAGCCGATGCCGAAAAGCGGCTTTCCGTACTGCAAAATCAATATGAAAAAGCGAAGCAGCATTTTGATGTATACAGCGACATCGTGCATACTTACCGGACAATCTCGCAAGGTAATTATATCTCAAAGCTCGTTGAGGAGGAACGCAAGCGGCAGGCTGCCGAAAAGTCGTGCAGAAAGAAGAATGTGTCGCTTTAATGTCGCTCCGCGCAGCGCTACATAAGGCTGAAATAAACTATTGACTTTAAATTGTGAAAGTGCTATAATGATGGTGATATATTCGCTGTCGGAAACGGAGGTTATATGTTTAAGACAGTAAGAACCGCTATGACAAGAAAGGCGGCGGTCAGATGAATATTCAGGAACGTAGAAACGAGGACGGAAAGATCACATCATATCGGATTCGCGTGTTCGATCACCGTGATACGCAGACCTACAAGCAGGTATTCCGGACGCTTTCAATCAAATATGATATGTCCAAATCCGAAGCGTGGAATCGAAAGAATGCCGAGAAGCAGGGCGCGATCTTTGAAAAGCAAATTGAGGAGCATACGATCAGCGATTCGCACATCACCTTTGACAGCTACTGCGAATACGCAATCGGCATGAAAGAGCAGGCAGGACTCTCTCCCTCGACGATCTACTGCTACACCGGCTGCCGAAAGCGTGTCGCGCCGTACATCGGGCATATCCAGCTCAAACAGCTTACCCCTGCGGCAATCAACAAGGCGTATTCGGATATGCTCAATGCGGGCGTGTCAAAGGCGACGGTCTATCAGTATCACCTGTTCATCCATTCGATGCTTGCAATGGCATTCAAGGAGAATCTGATTCCTCGAAATTACGCAAGTGCAGCGATGCCGCCGAAGCGTGATGCGAAAGAAGTGCAGGCACTCAGCGAGGAAGAAATCAATGCATTTTTCACGGCACTCTACGCAGACAACAAGCACTATATGTATCAGGTTCTGTTCAGTCTGATGCTTGCAACGGGCTGCCGGATTGGGGAAATCTGTGCATTGACATGGGACAACATCGACTTTGAGAGTAACCGCATTCATATCTGCCGCCACTTTGTCAGCGACAAATCCGGCTCACAAATTATGGACGGCTGCAAGACAAATGCCGGTGATCGCTGGCTGACGCTTGATGACGGCATTATGGATATGCTCCGCGAGTATCGTGTCTACTATCTCAAAAAGGCGGAAAGTTACGGCAGCAAGTGGAATAACGAGGAAAACGCCGTATTCTACGCCGAAAAACGGTACGGTGGCTGTATCAATCCGGATACCGTGCGGGCGTTTCTGAACAGCTTTACCAAGAAGCACGGGCTGCAAAAAATTCATCCCCATATGTTCCGGCACACATCGGTTAGCCTTCAGCTTCAGGCAGGCATCAGCATTGCGGATGCTGCTAAGCGAGCAGGTCATGCAAGACCTGATGTAACCCTGCGGATTTATTCTCATGCGCTGAAAAAGAATGATCTGCACTGCTGCGAGGCAGTCACGAAAGTCATGCCGAAAATGCCGAAGCGTGAAGCTGACTGACAGAATACAAAAAGCTGCGATAATTCTATCTTCCTGCATCGTTCAGGAACATAAAAGTTGACCGGTTGTTGACCAATCAGCAGACCTGACCGATGAAATTGCCGGAAAGCATCGCAATTTCGCGCCGAGGGTTGAAAAATCCGGCTTAATATGCTATAAGCGGGCAGCGCCCGCCTGCATTGATCTAAAGCACTCCGGCAAGAAGACCGTTTCACAAAAGATTCCTTCTCTCCGGTTGCTTTTTACATGATAATGTGCTATAATAGGACAAAACCGCCAAGCATAAGGAGCAAGCCTATGTATTATTACATCCGGAACACACTGGAAAAAGCAGCGCATCTGAATTTCACCAAGAAAAACAGCCGCTATGTCGCGGTACTGACCGCGGCGGAATGGCTCGCGTGCAAGGATCAGTTTGATATGGGCATCGAAATGGACATCGACCTGGACTCGATCCACTCCACAAAAGCGGAGGTCAACTATGATTCCCTGACGGGCAGCTTCTGTGTGCCGGACCGCAGCCACATCTCTGAGCCCAATACAAAATTTGCGTTTGCGCTGGACGAAAAGGGCATCGTGTTCATTGATGACAGCGGCTATGTGCAGAAAATGATCGAACACATTACAGCCTGCAAGCGCTGGGCAATGCCGAGCCTTGAGCGGTTCATCTATGATTTTCTGGAACAGATCGTGTCACGGGATCAGATCATTCTGGAGAAATTCGATAAAGAGCTCGATTCCATCGAATCCGGCATTATGGAGGGCGAGATCGAAGATCCCTCCCAGCGGATCAGCCGGATCCGCAGCGATCTCCGCGATATGCGCATCCACTATGAACAGCTGCTCGATCTCAGTCAGGAGCTGGAGGAAAACGAAAACAATTTCTTCAAAAAGGAGAATACACGCTATTTTCACCTGTTTACGCAGCGGGTGTCGCGGCTGCATGATCTGACAACCTCTCTGCGGGATTTCTCAATCCAGATTCGTGATCTTTACCAGTCGCAGCTCGATGTCAGGCAGAACCGGATCATGGCGCTGCTGACAATCATCTCCTCGATCTTCATGCCGCTGACGCTGATCGCGGGCTGGTACGGCATGAACTTCAAATACATGCCCGAGCTGGAATACAAAGCCGCCTATCCGGTTGTCATTGCAGTCAGCATAGCCATCGTGATTGTGAGCCTTGTGTTTTTCAAAAAGAAGAAATGGCTCTGATACATGCATACCCCGCACAGCAGGACATCCCCCGATGTGATAAGATTCCAGATATCCCCGAACACTAAAACGGGGATATTCTTTTGCGCAGATTTTCCGCCTGAAAAGCGGCAAAAAAATTTTTTCAATTTTTCTGTAACGAATCGGGGGCGAATCCGTCTAACCTACAGAAAGCCAAAAAACGGAATCTAAACCGCAGGGCTTTCCGCCGAAGCTTCAGTGCGAACACACAATATCAATCAAAGAAAGGAGGTGCGGTGATTGGACAAGGAAACTGCCGAAAAACTGTATCATTCCTGCTATATGAAAGTCTACTCCTATGTGATGACGCTGGCAAAAAACGAAGATGCCGCCAGCGAGATCACGCAGGAAACCTTCTTCCGGGCGATATCCACCAAGCAGACGTTCCGCGGCGAATCGGAATGCTATTCGTGGCTGTGCGCGATTGCAAAGAATATTTTTATCGACGGCACGCGCAAAGCATCGCGGAATCAGGGCGAGCTCGATGAAACCTACGCTGACAGCAGCACCGATATCGAACAAAGCACGATTGATGCAGAGACATCATTCCGGATTCACATGCTCCTGCATGAAATGGATGAACCCTATAAAGAAGTATTCTCACTCCGTGTATTCGGTGAACTTTCCTTTGCACAGATCGGAAAAATCTTCGGAAAAACCGAAAACTGGGCGAGAGTCACCTATCATCGCGCACGCCTGAAACTGAAAGAAAGGATGGAATCACATGAAATATAACTGTGAAATGATCCGCGATCTGCTGCCGCTGTATGTCGATCAGGTTTGCTCCCCGACAAGCGCACGTATGGTGGAAGAACATATCCGCGAATGCAATGCCTGTGCAGCGCTCCTCGGTGAAATGAGCTCCGCAGATCCGATACTGGATCAGGAAATCTACGCGGAACGCAGCCGCGTACTGGACACGCAGGCAAAATTCTTCAAACGGCGCAGCGCCGTTGCCGGCAGCATCATCGGCGGCATTTTTGCGCTCCCGATTCTGATCTGCCTGATCGTCAATCTGGCATCCGGCGCCGGTCTGTCATGGTTCTTCATCGTGCTGGCTGCGATGTTTATTCCGGCATCCCTGATCGTTGTACCGCTGATGATGCCGGAAAACAAGTTCCTGTGGACAATCGGCTGCTTCACGGCAAGCCTGCTCGGGCTGCTCGGCGTATGCAGCATCTATTCCGGCAGCGGCTGGTTCCTGATTGCAGGTCCGGCGGTGCTGTTCGGACTGTGTGTGATCTTCAGCCCGTTCATTGTGCATACAAAACCGGTCGCGAAGCTGCTCGGCAATCAGAAGGGACTGGCAGTTTTTGCCGCCGATACGGTGACCTTTGTTCTGATGATGGTCATGATCGGCATCCGCACGGGTTCCTCGGGATTCTTCCGGATCGCACTCGCCTGCTCGCTCATGCCGGTCGCATGGGTCTGGCTGCTGTTCCTGCTGATCCGCTATCCGAAGTGGAACGGGCTTCTCAAAGCCGCTGTATGCATTTTCGTAACAGCGCTGATCGGCTTCTTCGGCAATACGGTTGCCGGCATGATGCTCGGCAGCGGACTTTCTCTGCCGGTATTTGATCTGAGCTTTGCAACAAGCGAAAGCATCAACGGATTTGTCAGCTGGTGCATTCTGCTGACCGGAACCGCGCTCGCTGCCATTTTCGGCGTATGCGGCGCACTGAAAAACAATCGGAAATAAAAGGAGAATAACGATGAAAAAGGCTATCAAAAATCTCGCACTGATCCTCACCGCGTCGGCAATGCTCTGCGCAACCGGCTGTATCAATCCCGCATCCGCATTTGATCACGCTGACCAATACACCGCAGGTGATTTTTCAACTGACAGCGCAATCAAGGAACTCGATATCGACTGGACTGCCGGAAATGTCACCGTTTCCCGCCACAATCAGTCCGGCATCACCGTGACCGAAACCTGTAATGTTGAACTTGACAATGAGCAGCAGATGCAGACATGGCTGGACGGCTCAACCCTGCACATCCGGTACTGCAAACCCGGTGTCAACTTCAAGCTGACGAAGGCAAAAAAGATGCTGGAAGTCAAGCTGCCGGAAGGCATGGAGCTGGAAACACTGAAATGCGGCTGCACCTCCGCCGATACCACCCTTGCAGATATTTCGGCAAAGGACTTTCAGGCAGAAGTCACCTCCGGCGCCCTGCAGCTCAGCGGCTGCTCCGCCGACAGTTTCCGGATTGCCGCTACCTCCGGCGATATCACGGTTGAGCAGAAGGGCGAATCGGAATCGCTGCAGGCAGGCAGCACCTCTGGCAAAATCCGGATCACTGCGGAAACGGTCAAAAACCTGAACGTCAAATCGACATCCGGCGTACAGGATATCAGCACACAGCAGAGCGATTCAGTTTCTGCGGAAAGCACAAGCGGCGATGAAACGCTGCATCTCAAGACCGTGCCCGCCTCTGTGGATGTCTCTGCAACATCCGGCAAGGTCAGCCTGTTTGTCCCGAAAAATGCTGATTTCAAGGCTACGGTCGATATGACATCCGGTTCTTTTGATTCTGACATTTCGCTGAAAAAGGACGGCACACAGTACACCGCAGGCAGCGGCAACAATCAGATGAAAATTGATACCACCTCCGGTAATGTCACAATCAAAGCGGAAGACTGAGGCACCTGCCGCAGCGAAACCGCCGGATTTCGCTCAGGGGATACCCGATGTTCACATATGGATATGAAAAGCCGCCGGATCAACGCAAATACGCGCATCCGGCGGCTTTTTATGATCCGGAATCAAAATCCGGATTTCAGCGGTCTGCGAATAAATTTTGACAAAACGGCTTGCATTTCTGCCGGAAGTCGGATATAATGAAAAAGACCTTTGCACGAAAGGAGGCGGCAGCACGCATGCGTCCGCAAACCAAAACAACAATCCTGTTTCTCTGTGCGCTGCTTCTGGGCGGCATATTCCACGCGCTGGAACAGGTAACATCGGAGAAATCATTGATTTTTTGCAATACGGTCTGTTTCATCGCAAATCTCATGACCTATTCCGGTCTGATTCTGTTCTGGCTGATCTCCGTCCGCAAGCGGCTTCTGCCGACACGCGCACGAACGAACATGCTGATTTCGGGCACGCTGATGCTGCTGTTTCTGCTGATGCGGGCAATGAAATACCGCATCGGAACATGGTCATTCACGGTGTCGCGGATGTGCTGGTATCTCTATTATGTGCCGATCATTCTGATTCCGACGCTGTTTCTGATGATCAGTCTCGACTGCGGAAACACCGCCGCAAAGCAAGGCCGGTTCCGGAGATATCTGCCGGTTCCGGCGCTGCTGCTGACATGCGGCATCCTGACAAACGATCTGCACCACATGGCATTTGTCATAAAAAAAACGGATCTGAAAGCGGTCATAGAAAACGGACAGTATTCCTACGGCTTGCTGTTCTATGCAGCGGAATTCTGGGTTTGCTGCATGATGGCGGCAGGCGTTCTGCATCTGATCTCGATATCACGGCGAAGCAGAAAGCGGAAGCAGATGCTCCGTCCGCTGATGCTTCTGCTGCTGACGGCGGCTGTGCTGCTCACTGACCGGATTCTGGAGCACTCCGGACTGCCGAATTTCTACATGATGCCGGAGCTGCTGATCTTCTGCCTGATTGCCGTGCAGGAAAGCTGCATCCGGAACCGGCTGCTGCCGCACAATGAAAACTATGCGGCGTTTTTCCCGCAGCTCGATCTGCCGCTGATGCTGACCGATTCGCAGCTTGCGCCGGTCTACCGCACAGCGATTCCGGTCACGGCGGAAAAGGAGCAGCTTCGTCAGGCGGCAGATGCACCGGTGTATCCCGATCCGGATACGCGGCTCTCGGGACTGCCGCTGCCTGCCGGATACGCATTTTTCACCGAGGATGAAAGCATCCTCAACCGCCTGAATGAGGAGCTGCAGGATGCAAACGAGGTGCTTGCACTCGAAAACGAGCTGCTCACCCGCGAGCAGGAGCTGATTGCAGAAAAGGCGGCAATCGAGGAGCGGAATCTGCTCTATACAAAGGCGGAAAAAGAGGTCTATCCTGCGCGCATGCGGATCGCAGATATTCTCGAACGCACACAGCCGGAGACGCCTTCGTTCCGGCGGGATATCGCAGGTGCGCTCGCGCTGACAGCCTATGTCAAGCGCAAGGCGAATTTTGTCATGATTGAAGCAGAGCGCGAAACCATGATGATCGAGGAGCTTGCCGCCGCTCTGCAGGAATCCGCACATTATTTCGGATACTGCGGGCTGCATGCAGCGGTCAGCATCACGGCAAAATCGGATTTCCCCTGCCGGACTGCGATGGCGCTCTATGACAGCTTTGAAACCGCCGCGGAAACGCTCTGCGGCAAGACAGAGGAGCTCTGGCTGCGGCTTTCGGATACGGAACTGCTGATGCTTGCGGATACCGAGCATCCTGTGACGCTGCCGCCGCTTGCGCTCCCTGCAGCCTGCGATCATGCGGACGGGCAGACCGTCATCCGGATCGCGGCGGGAGGTGACAGCCCATGACGCCGCTCTCAGAAGTCCATGCCGGAGCACCGGGCGTGCTGATCTATTCCGCCGCGTTGCTGCTCACGGCCGCGCAGCTTGCAGCACTGATTTTTGCTGTCCAGATCGTGCGCAGCAGAAAGCTCATTCTGCTTTCCGCCCTGCATGCACTGTTCGGGCTTGCCGCGCTGATCCTGCTCATGTACGCGAACTGGGAGCAGCTGCTCCTGCACAAGGGTGTTATTTCCGCGGTGCATCCGGTCTCAGCCATGATGTTCGCTGTCCCGTGGCTTTTCTTTCTTTGCGCGGAACTGCTCTCCCTGACCGTGCTGCTGCGGCTGGTACACAGCCTGCGCCGCTACCGGAATACGCATCTTTCACCGGATGATATCAAGGAGGCGCTCGACTGGCTGCCGGTCGCTGTCTGCATTGCAGAGCAAGACGGGACAGTGCTGCTCTCAAATCTTGCGATGAATGATCTGGTGCAGGGCATCACCGGCAATCCGCTGACCGATCTGCAGCAGTTCTGGGAAACGGTCACTGCACAGGGCGAACAGCAGGATTCCGGCTATATTGTCCCCGTGAAGGATGACCGCTGCTATCTGTTCACGCAGGCGCCGCTGACATTGCCGCAGGGCGATTCCGTGCAGACCTTTGTGCGCTGCATCGCCTCGGATATGACGGCAAAATACCGGATCCGGCAGGAGCTTTCCGGCAAGAACAAACATCTCAAAGAGGTGCAGGCGCGCATGAAAGCGGTCGCGGCACGCGAGCACAGCCTGATCGCCGCGCGCGAGATCATGCATGCGCGAATGTCGGTGCACAACCAGATGGGCGGGCTGCTGCTCTCCGCAAAATACTATCTGGATCATCCGGAGAATATGGATGAAACGCAGCTGCTCAATCTGCTGAAATACAACAACTCATTCCTGCTGGGCGCATCGGAGCAGCCGGAGCAGCCGGATGCGGTATCCGAAGCCATGCAGGCTGCCGGACGCATCGGCGTGACAATCAGCATCAAGGGCGCGATTCCCGAACATTCCGGTTTCCGCGCACTCCTTTCGCAGGCGATCGAACAGTGCGCAGCAAATACCGTGCGCCACGCAGGCGGAGACCGCGTCACCGTCCGGATCACAGCGCAGGAATCACAGATCACGGCGGCGTTTACAAACAACGGCAGACCGCCTGCATCCCCCGTGAAAGCGACCGGCGGTCTTGCGATGCTCCGCACGCATACCGAACAGGCAGGCGGTGACATGACAATCGAAAGCGAACCGGTCTTCCGGCTGACCGTCACGATCCCGAATAGATAAGATTGCCGCATTGCTCCGGCTATTTTTCAGCCGGAGCAATTTTTTACAGATTCCCCCCATATGGGTGGTGACAAGCGCCTGCTGATGTGATATAATAGAATCAATATTACTGCGAAATACCGGCAGGAAAGGCAGATGAAAAATGGACAGGGTGTATAAAGTCATCATTGTGGACGATGAGATGATCTCGCGCGGATTCATGGAGCTTTTGATCAAGCCCTCAAAGCACTATGAAGTCATGGCGGCACTCCCCTTTGCAAAGGATGCGCTGCTCTGGTGTCAGAAGAATGCGCCGCCCGATCTCATCATCATGGATGTGATGATGGAACAGGGCATCGACGGTCTGACGGCTGCGGCACAGCTCAAGGCGGAATATCCGCAGACAAAGCTGCTCCTTGTGACATCTATGGCGGATGCAGACTGGCTGCAGAAAGCAAAGGCTGCAAAGATCGAGAGCTTCTGGTTCAAGACCTATTCCACGCTCTCGCTGCTCGATGTCATGGACAAAACCGTGGCGGGCGAATCGGTTTATCCGGAGGAGGCGCCTGCGGTGATGCTCGGGTGTCTCCCCGCCTCTGAGCTGACAAAGCAGCAGCGCGCACTGCTGCGGCATCTGACCGAGGGACTCTCAAACCGCGAAATCGCAGAGCGGATGTATCTCAGCCCGAACACCGTCAAGGATTATCTCGATGACCTGATGGACAAAACAGGCATCCACTCGCGGACGGCGCTGGTCGCGAAGGCTTCGCGGCTCGGGGTTGTAATCAGCGAGAAGGAGCGCTTAAACCAATCCGAGGATTAACACAGAAACAGCCGCCGATGTGTCCGTTGCACACCGGCGGCTGTTCATATTTGTTTGTCAATCGAGCTTTGCAACTTTGCGGAGAATCGCGGTGACATCGTCAAGATCAATATTGCCGCTGCCGTTCACATCGGCATTCTGCCTGCCCTGCTCCGTGATGACGGCTGTGCTTTCCTCCGTGCAGAAGCGCGCAAGGAGAACCGCATCCGAGACATCAACCGCGCAGTCGAGTGTCACATCGCCTGCAGCCGCAAGGGCATTTTGACCTGTCAGCGTTTCATTGTCAGATTCCTCCGCGGTCAGGCACAAATACGGTTCCAGATCAAACTTCCCGTAAATCTCCATCGCAAGATTCATATGTCTGAGGGACGTATAATCCTCCGGAACCAGCACCGCAAAGACCGGTTCCTTGCATTTCAGCTCGCCTTTGTCCGGATCATAATATCCGAGTTTCAGCAGCAGCTCGGTTTCGTCCAATGCGATATACCGGCATTCGCACTCCGGATGTGCTTCCTCCACCCACGCTTTGATTCCGTCCCAGTCGATCTCTTTCTCTGCCCATGCACCGTAGTTCACGTTATACGAACTGTATGCTGTCAGGTAGCCGTTCCACATCTTCCTGTACCATGCGGTCTGCCCCCATGAGTAGAATTCGGAGATCAGACCTGCCGCTGCAAGCTCGCGCATCATTCGCGCTGCCTTCTCCGCACTTCTCGCAGCCTCGTCATGCTCCGTAATCACATAGGATTCCCGATCACTGTCAAGCCCATGCTGACAGCTTTCCGATTCCGGAAAATATTTTTTTGCGATCAGAGCCGCCTGCTCTGCCGCTGATTCCGGTTTCACATCACTGCGCAGCCGGAATTGCAGTCTGCTTTCATAGGGCATCACCATATAGGATGCGGTCGCCCACAAATAAGACGGGATATTGGAATCGGGAATTTCATCCAGATACCGATTGACATAGTCCTGTCTTTCTTTGTAGCTCACTTCCCGAGTGTATATATCGTATTTTTCTCCGGTGCCGTACCATTTATTGACATACTCTGCATGTTCCCGAAACATCCCCTTATCATCAAGGCGCTTCATCTCCTGAAAAGACTCCATGCCGGTGATGCCGAAATAATGCAGATCATCACCATAATGTCTGTCATCCACTTCCACATAAACCACAAGGCTTTCGTCAATCTGATTCTGTGCCATGAAGTCTTTTATGGCTGCGAGGAAGGTTTCCTCCCATGAGTAGCTATGCTCAACAATGACTTTATCTCTGAATTGCTCCGGAATATTTCCGTCCGCATCGGCTTTTTCATCCGGCCTGTATGCACGGGCAAGATCAAATACCGGATTTTTGCTTTTCTTCTGCGACGCAATATATTGCCTCAAAAGTGTATACGCTCTTTCCAAATCATCTGAAACGTCCTGCGTTTCTGCTGCAATGCGGCTCTCTGACGGCAGCGCTTTTGCATTCAGAGTCGAAACAGACAGCGCGTTTCCGAATATGATCGCAGCAGAAAGAACAGCTATTATTCTTTTCATAAGTTCCCCCTCTTTCTGATCCTGTCAGAATCACTGAAATCACGGTCAGGCTTACAGCAAATCTTTGTTTGCAGAAATCATCCTTTCTTTGCCATACTGAGAACAGCTTTCTATAATCATTATAGCAAAAAAAGTGAACTTGTCAAGAGCAATTATGTATATATTTTCGGAGCAGCGTGCATCTCAGAGGGACAAACCGGTTGAATTCTTAGCTGATCTGTGTTATAATTAGAATCAGGCAGCATACTTTGCAGAAAGGAACAAAATCACACTATGAAACGCAGCACACTCTTTTACGAAGGAATCTACCTGCTTTACACACTGCTTAACATCATCATGTATCTTGCAAATGCCGCATCCTATATGCTGTTCACGCGATACAAGGATACAACCATTCCGTATAAAAGCGCATTCGCGATCTTTCTCCTGATGCTCGCGGGAATTGCGGCATTTGTGCTGTTATCGGGCACTGTCACAAAGGACGGCACCCCGTTCCAGAAGCTCTACTGCCGCAGACTGCGCATCGCATTCGGCTGCTCTCTGCCGCTGATCGCCCTGCGGTTTGTGACGCTGCGCCTGCACAGCCCTGCCGGAACATACGCCTATATGACCGTCTGGGGGCTGCTTGGAATTCTGTCCGCATGTTTGTATCTGTCAGCATTCCGGAGCTGCTCCGCGCTCGTGAAACATGAGCCGGAAACCTGCCGGAAGCTTCTGGACGAATATGCGCTCGTGCTCTCATCGGATGAGCTTGCGGTTATGAAAAAGATCAAACGCAGCATGCTGTACCTCAGCGGATTATTTCTGCTCTCAGAAATGTTCATGGAGCAGCTCTGTTCCGGCGGCATCGTGGTGTTCGCGGGATTTTCAGTCATCTATATGGCAGCTGTCTACATGACCCTGATTCCGGTTTTCCGGTATTACGAGGAAAAGCGCGCGCCGCTCTGGTCAGGGCTGCTCGCACTGTGCGCAGGGCTCGGCTGCCTTGCCGTGTGGCTGATCTCGCAGAAGATCATCACAAGCCCGATCCTCACAGACAGAACACCGGAGGAAATCGCGTTTTTCCTGCTGCTGTTTCTGCTGCCTGCCCTGATCCTGCTCGGGGCAAAATACCGCCGGTATCAGCGGCACCGGATCAACGAGCGCGCCGACAGCTTCATGAGGAAATCATAACTTGAATGCACTGAAATGCCTTCGGATAAATCCGGTTCCGCAGGGGCATTCTGATAGAAAACGCACAGGACGGATTCAGCCGGTCTCCCCTGCCCTTATCCGGAAAACAGGCAGCGCAGATCAGTTGACACGGCGCCGGAAATATGGTACAATAAAGACCGGTTTGCCGGAATCCCGAACAAACCGCGAAGCACAAACTGAAAAGGCACAATTCCCTGCCGCTTTACAAGGATCGTTATGAAATATTATTATTTGCTTATTTTTACACTTTCGCTCTTTCTGCTTGCAGGCTGTACGATCATCGAGCCGATTGAAACCGGCGATATTGATGTTCAGACCGAAGCAGTCACCACAACCTCCGCGGAAACAACCGCATCAACGGCAAAAGTCACCACAACCAAAGTGACAACAACCGTCACAACAACCGCTGCCACCACCACAACAAAACCGGAGCCGCCTGCCGATCTGCTGCTGAAAGGTCTGGAGACCGTCGAAGCAGGCGACGATCTCACGCTGGAGGACTTCATAACCGACCGGAATGTCGAACTGAAAGACGCCTCCGCCCTGCTGGATACTTCCGCGCTCGGCAGCTTTTCGGTTGAGATTCCGTATCTTTATGACGGAACGGAATTCACGCAGACACTGCAATATCAGGTGACAGATACCACAAAACCGTATATCATCAATCCGGGCACGAATTCCTATCACAAGGCCGGAACCGATTTCGACCTCAATCAATATATCGGATATGCGGATAATTTTGACAGTTCACCGGCGCTCACCTGTGACGGCGAGGTCGATCCGGATACGGTCGGTGCATATCCGCTCGGCATCACCGTCACAGACAGCTCCGGAAACGCCTGCTGGTGGGAGATGACCGTCAACGTGGTTGAGGAGCTCCCGAAATCCGCCGACACAGTCCCGCGCGTCAATTACAGCGATTTCATCAGCCGCTATGCGGGCGATGATGTACGGTTCGGCATTGACGTTTCCACATGGCAGGGCGATGTGGACTACAATGCCGTGCGCGATGCCGGATGCAGCTTTGTCATCATCCGTGTCGGGTACTGCTATGACGAACCGAAACTCGACAAATATTTCCGTCAGAACCTCAAAAATGCAGCCGCAGCCGGTCTGGATGTCGGCGTTTACTTCTACACAACCGATCATTCCGAGGAGGCTGTGCGGGAACATGTGCGCTGGATCACGGAGCAGCTGGAAGGTCAGGAACTCGATCTGCCGATTGTCTTTGACTGGGAGGAGTTTTCGCACTTCCAGAAATACGGCATGAGCATCCGCGACCTGAATAATGTCTACGCCGCATTCGCAGATGAAGTCATCAAGCAGGGCTGCAAGCCGATGCTCTACAGCAGCAAAATCTTTCTGGAAACGATCTGGAGCGAGCGGACGAAAAAATCCACGCCTGTCTGGCTGGCGCACTATGTCGGCGAAACCACCTACGAGGGAGAATATGCGATCTGGCAGCAGAGCGCATACGGCAGAATCCCCGGCATCGAAGGCGATGTGGATATGAATATCCAATATCTGAACAAGGAGATCGGCTGAGCCTGCATTTGCCTGTTCAGATACCGCACCGTCTCAAATATAGTATATACGCATGTAAGGTTTTCCGCCGCGTGCAAAAAACAGGTCGAATTGCCCAACACTGAAAATACCTCTTGCAATGCAGCAAAATCTGTGCTATAATATGATGCGAATCAACAACCGCATCTTTTATGAATTCGGAGAGAACAAACTATGGATTTATCATTTGTATATTTCTGGACGCAGGTGACAGCAAACCCGCTCCTTCTGCTTGCGGTTTGCCTGACGCTCGGCGTCATCTTTGTAAACGGCTGGACGGATTGCCCGAATGCAATCGCCACCTGCGTCACAACAAGATGTATGGAAGCAAGACCCGCCATCCTGATGTCTGCCGTCTTTAATTTTCTCGGCGTTTTTATCATGAGCTCCGTCAACGCAACGGTTGCGCAGACAATCGCCAATATGGTCGATTTCGGCACAAATTCACACAGCGCGATTGTCGCACTGTCAGCTGCCTTGCTTGCAATCGTGATCTGGGCTGTCCTTGCGTGGTATTTCGGCATACCGACAAGCGAAAGCCATGCCCTGATCGCCGGTCTGACCGGTGCCGCAATCGCAATGCACGGCAATCTGGACGGTGTCAACGGGCAGGCGTGGATCAAGGTCATCTACGGTCTGGTGATCTCCGTCGTTCTCGGCTTTATTCTCGGCTATGCTGTCTGCAAGCTTGTGACGATGATTTTCTTCAATGTTGACAGACGCAAAACCGAAGGAATCTTCCGGTTCGGACAGATCGGTGCCGCCTGCGCCATGAGCTTTATGCACGGCGCACAGGACGGACAGAAATTCATGGGTGTCATCCTGATGTGCCTGCTGCTTTCAAACGGCGGCGGCGAGAGCGGCTCCGTGAAGATGCCGGTTTGGATCATGCTGCTCTGCTCTGTGATCATGTCGGTCGGAACATCCATCGGCGGAAAAAAGATCATCAAGTCCATCGGCATGGACATGGTGAAGCTGGAAAAATATCAGGGCTTTTCCGCGGATCTCGCCGCTTCTGTTGCGCTGCTGATCAGCTCGCTTTTCGGCATTCCCGTCTCCACAACGCATGCAAAAACAACGGCGATCATGGGTGTCGGTGCTGTGAAACGGGCATCGGCGGTGAATCTCGGCGTCGTAAAAAATCTCATGATGACATGGATTCTGACATTCCCCGGCTGCGGACTGATTGGTTTTATTACAACAAAGATTTTTATGATGATCTTCTGATCGGGAGGAAATTATGGCAAACAAGAAGAATGATTTTTACTGGAACAATTACATCGAAGCTGCGGATACAGCCTGCCGCGCCGCCGATTATCTCCTGGAATGCGTGCAGAATTATGACATCGGACAGATCCGTGAAATGCTGACCAGAATGCATGAATTCGAGCATAAAGGAGACTCGCTGCGGCACGAGATGACAGAGGCACTCGCAAAGTCATTTGTCACGCCGATCGACCGCGAGGATATGGCGGAGCTGTGCCAGAAGCTTGACCATGTCATCGACAGCATCGAGGAGGTTTTACAGGCGCTTTATATCAATAACATTGAAAAGATCGAAGCGGATGCTGTCAGCTTTGCAGAAAAGATCTGCACCTGCACAGCAAAGACGAAGGACATGGTAAAAGAGCTGCCGAATTTCAAAAAATCCGAGCTGCTGCATAAACTCATCATCGAGGTCAATTCTGCCGAAGAGGAATGCGATCAGCTTTATCTGGAATCTTCCTACAACTGCCGGAAAAAGTTTGAAAAAAAGAATCCGCTTGATGTCATCGCATGGCGTGAGATCTACTCGAAGCTGGAGGAATGTGCGGATTCCTGCGAGCATGTTGCTGACACCGTCGAAGCAGTTGTCATGAAAAACACCTGAGTATCCCGAATCGCATAAAATCAAAACGGGCACCGGAATCACCGGCGCCCGTTTTATATACACAAACGCAAAACCGCAATAAATAGTTGCCGGATGAAACAAAACGGGTATGATACATCAAAGTGCCATACCCGTTTCTATGAATTATTTGCTCAGGTCAGATAAATCAGTCCTGCCTCGAGGACAAAAATCAGAGGGAGAATATATTTTCTGGGATTGCGCCAGAGATCCGGCTCCGATTTCCATTTTGTGATCGGAAACCGATCCTCCAGAAACGCCGTGCAAACCGCATTCTCCACTGCAAAGAGTCCTGCCGCAATGAATGCGCGGATGTCAATCTGTCCGCCCGTGAGCGAGAAGACGGTCAGGAACACCGCAAACACCAGAACATCAAAGCAGAACACCGCCGCGGCATATGGCACGAAAAACTGTGCGGTCTTGTCCGGGAGCGCTTTCAGCTTTCGTTCCAGACTGCGGCTGGAGCTGACAATCGTGGCAAGCGGCGAATTCATCGAAACCAGCGCCAGCCCGATCCCGCAGCCCATCGGGAACCCCTGTCTCTCCGTCATCACAGCGAAAAAGCAGCCGAATCCGGTGATGAACAGCGTGCTGATCAGAAAGCTCTTGTTGGAGAGCATGTAGCGGATGATATACCGCGGGACAATCAGCTTCGGCGATTTGCTGCTGTGCTTTGCCTTCACCTTCGCAGATTCCTGCACATAGAAATCATCCAGATGCAGCGCGGAAAAAAGCAGAATCACCGCCACATCCGCGACAGCCAGCGCAGTGATTGCCGGAACAGGCTGCTGCAGCAGTACGGCAATCACAATCGGGACTGCGGCAAGCAGCAGCGATACGGCAGGCATTCTCCGGAACAGTCCGAATGCGGCAAAACCGCCGAACAGCGCATAGACAAAGCTGAGAATAAAGATCACAATATCCGAAGGCGAAAGCTCCACGAATGCAAACAGCAGCGCAATCAGGATAGAGGCTTTCGTGAGCAGGACATATGCACCGATCGCCGCCGCATACGCCCAAAGGCATTTGCGGTCATCATGCGGCATCGCAAACAGCCCCCTGAGACATCGCGCGTTATCCTTTGAGGATAGCGTCTGCATCACGATCGTGCCGGTAAAGCAGACCGCCGTGATAATCAGCACGCTCTGTGCCAGCGGGAGCAACAGCCCGCTCCCGTGCAGTCCGAATCCCATAATCGCCGCGATGAGCACCGTTTTCAGCGCACTTGAATAACGGTCGCCGAGCAGTTTACGGGCAAGCAGCTTATACATCGTCCGTCTCACCCTCCGTACCGAGTGACGCGCGGATGCTCTCAGCGTTGATCTCGCTGCCGGAATAGGTCTTTGCGATCATGCCGTTTTCCAGCACGAGAACCTTGTCCGAGGTCAGCGTCACGCTCTCGAGGATATGCGAGGAGAACAGCACCGTGCCAAACTGCTTATAGCCTGCAATCAGTGAATAGAGCGTCTCCGTACTGGTGAAATCCAGTCCGTTGACAGGCTCATCCAGCAGGAGCAGCTCACATTTCAGCGCAAATCCGGCAATCAGATACGCCTTGCGCCGGTTGCCGAGCGAGAGATCTTTGATAAGCATGCTGCGGTATGTGCCGAAGCCGAAGCGCTCCACAAGCTCATCCACATATGCGGAATCAGGCTTTTTTCTGTAGCAGCCGAACACATAGCTGAGGTATTCATCGAAGTTGAAATAGCCGAAGGATTCGTCCTCCGAAAAGACGATGTACCGGCTCATTTTGAACGCTTTATCCTGAAACTGCGCGCTTTTCCCGCTGACGAGTATTTCATCTGCAGAAAAGCCCTTGTGCAGTCCGCAGATGATATTCATGAGCGTGGTCTTGCCTGCGCCGTTGAGACCGATCAGTCCGATGACGCTGTTCTGCGGCAACGAGAGATCCAGCCCCTTGAGCACCTGGGTTTCCGGCACATACCAGCCCTTCAGATTCCGGAGTTCAAGCAGTGTACCCATCGCGCCGCTCACGCCTTCCTGGACAGCGTGAATGCGCTGTAGCCAAAGAGTGCGCACATCGCAAGCGAGATCAGCCCCGGAACGAGCTGGTGCTTGAGCAGTGCGACCACACCGGCGATCAGCCAGATGACAGCGAAAATTGCTCTGAGGATCATATGTCTGTTTTTCATGTAGATACTCCTTTTTCGGTGGATGTTGATTCAGATGATGTTGCGCCGGATTGGAACAAATCAGCCGCATAATATTATACCGCAATTGTCAAAGCATGTCAATTCTTCCGCGTAATTCTTCAGGAATTATTCAGCATTTCTGTGTTTAGATTTTAACAATGCAACGCTGATATGACTGTTTCATTCTCCGGAATCGCAATTTATCCGCATCTGCTGTTTTCCATCTTCCCGAACACCGGAACATACTGCAGCGACATATGGGAATTACGTAAATACCGGGCTGTAAAACACACGCAGCGCCCCGCGGGGCGCTGCTGCTTTTTATCGTAGATTCGTTTGTTTATATCATCTGTCTTCACGGAACTGGTTCAGCCGTGATTTATATTTCGTCCGGCACGGGGGCACTGTGTTATCCCTTTCGTAAGAAACCATGTCAAATCCGGATCATTCCCGCTTTTCCAGCAGACTGACCTTCAATACGATATAATCGCCCCTGACGCCGTGCTGAGAGCGCATCTGCTTTTCAAGCGTCCCTTCAACGGTTACCTTATCGTTATCTGCAAAGCCACTGTAATCATCCCGGTCCAGTTCTAGTCCGATCCCCTGACCGGTGGCTGATGATCTGGCATAGATGGAATAAAACTTGCTGCCGTTGTCATCTGTTGAGGGATAAAGTGTGCCGACCATGTGGTATTGTTTGCCGAGATACGCATCCGGATCGGCGTAGATATCCGTGATCGTATCGTAGAGCGAGACGCTTTTTACATAGATCATTTCCGGCTCTGAATCGCTGCTGACCGGAGCGCCGCAGCCGTTCAGCAGCAGCATCCCGCAAATAGTCAGAGCCAATACATGCATATTCAGTTTCATACACACTCCTTATTCCCAACGGCTTATTCAATCACCGCATCTTTCAGCTGCACATACGAGCCATATGCATCCTCATAGGTATTGAACACGCCGTGAACGGTGATCTCCGAGCCAAGCTCCGGATAATCGTCCGGATAGGTATGCTCTCCTGCCAGCTCAAACTCTATGCCCTGCGCACAGCACGCGGTCGCATCCGAAATCAGAATCGCAAAATATTCCTGATTCGTCTGCGGATCAATATAATAATCAAAAACGCCCTTTGCCCGAATCATCTGACCGGTATAATCCTTCTCACCGTAGACAAGATCATAGACCTGCGCATAGACCATATTGCTGTTCAGTTTGGTCAGGTCTACATCATATTCGCCGTTTGAACTATCCGGAATGCCAAGACGGTTCCGGACAGCCGTGGTCTGTGCAGCCTCCGGCTCCGATACTCCGGCATCTGCCGCCGTTGTCTGCGGCGCGTCGGTCTGTGCCGCATCGGTCTGTGATGCTGTCAGATTGTCAATCGCTGCGGTATTTGTGCTGCCGCAGCCGGTCAGCAGCAGTCCGCAGCACAGCAGACATACAATTCGCTTCATAGATCTACCCCTCCGTTTTTGATTCAGATTCGTTCTGTCTGATTCAGACAGCAGAAATCAACACCATAGGATTGAAATGTGCCGAACACACCCTTGACCGCAATCTCCGAGAAGTTTTCAATGCCGTCAAATGCAGATTCATCCGCCGGAAAGATCGTGATTTCCGCGGCACAGCAGGCCTGTTCGTCCAGAACACGTATGATCGCATTATGACTGCCCTTATAATATTCGCCGCAGAGCAGCACAGTCTGTCCGAGATAGGAGTCCGGCTCATAGAGCATCTGGTTTACCTGACTGTACTGCATTGTTTGATTGAGCGCTGTCAGATCCAGCACCGAATCCTCTGCCGGATTCCCGCAGGCAGTCAGCAGCAGCATCACTGAGAACGCTGCCGAAATTTTGCACTTCATCTGCGCACCTTCCCCATGACAGCGGAGATGCCGCAGAAGATCAGAAATACCGCAATATCCGCCGTGACAATCGTCGAACCGACGGGCGTGGAGAACAGAATCGACAGTATAATCCCGATTGCCGCACACAGCACCGAGATCACCGCCGAACAGAGTATCACCCCGCGGAAGCTCCGGAATACACGCATCGCAGAGAGCGCCGGAAAGATTATGAGCGCGGAGATCAGCAGTGAACCGACCAGATTCATCGCAAGAACAATAATCGTTGCGGTAATCATCGCAATGATGAGATTGTATGCATTTGCATTGACGCCGGATGCCTTGCAGAAGCTCTCATCAAAGGTCACGGCGAAAATTTTGTTGTAAAACAGCAGGAACACTGCAATCACAATCACCGCCATGATGACGCAGAGTGTCACATCCGATTTTTTCAGTGTGAGAATGGATGTGGAGCCGAACAGCGTGCTGCATACATCGCCCGTGATATTTGCAGAGGACGGAAACAGGTTCATCAGCATATAGCCGATTGCCAGTGCACCGACGGAGATCATCGCAATCGCCGCATCTCCTTTGATTTTCGTATTCTGTCCGGTGCGCAGCAGCAGGATTGCCGAGAGCAGCGTGACCGGCAGAATGATCACCATTTTGTTCGTCAGACCGGTGATCGTTGCGACTGCCATCGCGCCGAATGCGACATGGGAAAGACCGTCGCCGATGAACGAAAACCGCTTCAGCACGAGCGTCACGCCGAGCAGCGAGGAACAGAGCGCAATCAGCAGCCCGACCGCAAACGCATACCGCACAAACGGATATTTGACAAAATAATCCACTAAGGTTTGCAGCTCATTCATCTTCCGCACCTCCTGCCGCTAAAAATGCTCTGCCGGTTTCGCTCTCGCGGTATTCCGCTGCCGTGCCGAAAAAGCGCTGTGTCTGTCCGCCGATGTGGAGAATATGCGAGGCATATCGCACCGCCGCGTGAACATCATGCGAGACCATGATAATTGTGACACCGCTGCGGTTGAGTTTTGCGATCAGTTCGTAGAGGTCGATCTGCGCTTTCGGGTCAAGCCCCGTAACCGGTTCATCAAGCAGCAGCATCGAATCCGCCGCACAGAGCGCCCGTGCCAGCAATACCCGCTGCTGCTGTCCGCCGGAAAGCTCCCGGTAGCAGCGCCGCGCAAGCGCTGTGATGCCGAGCCGCTCCATATTCTGCTCTGCACGGTCGCGCTCCGCTTTTGTGTAGAACGGGCGGAATCCGCATTTACCGAGGCAGCCGGAGCGGACAATCTCGCGCACCGATGCCGGAAAATCCTTCTGCACAACCGTCTGCTGCGGCAGATAGCCGATGCCTTCCGCATTCCGCGTGATGCTGCCGCTCTGCGCCGGATGCAGCCCGAGCAGCGCCTTGACAAGCGTGCTCTTGCCCGAACCGTTTTCACCGAGAATACAGAGGTAATCGCCGCGGTGAACCGTGAAATTCAGTCCCTCCGCGACCGTACCCGTTTCATAGCCGAGCGAAACCCTTTCGCAGACGATCTCTGCGCCCATTTTCATCTTCCCCTTTATTTGGTGTCTCCGACGGATTGATAATGGGGACTCCGTCCCCAACCCCCTGCTTAAGAGCTACCAGCCCTTAAGAATCCCATTTTAAGATGCGATAAAAGAACGTACTTACTGCCATTTTCTAAAAAGCGGGATTCCAAAGGGGCAGTGTCCCTTTGGCGAGGTTTGGAGCGGAGCTCCATTATGAATCATCGCGAAGCGATACTATATTCAGCGGTTTCTTAAGTATCAAGACAACCCGCAAGCTGCCCGACAATTTCCGCCTTCTGATAGCCCTTGCCGATAAACACAAGCTGATTGATGCGGTCGCCGTAGGTTTTATCCCAGTCATCCTGAATCTCCGGAAACTCCGACAGGATCAGGTCGAGATCCTCCTTCGGTGTCGCTGCCATCCATTCGGAAAGCTCGGTGATGCTTGCATTTCGTCCTGCCTGCTCAAAGAGCTGGATGTGCTTGTCATCATCAGAGAACCAGACATAGCCCTTTGTGCGGATCAGCGCTTTCGGGTAATGCTCCACGAGATCGGTAAAGCGCTCGCGGTTGAACGGGCGGCGTTCCTCATAGACAAAAGAGGTGATGCCGTATTCATCCATGCAGGCTTCCTTTGCTTCCGGCTCATTGCTGTTCAGCGCACGCTGCACCGACGAGGACGCAAGCACCTCGTCATAATCAAAAGCTTCGCCGTCCAGAATCACAGCCGGATCCACATTTCCGTGCACACAGGGAATCATCTCCGCATGGCTCTGGAAATCGCGCAGCGCCGTTTTCACCTCGTCAAGCTGTGATTCCGTCAGCAGATCGCTCTTGTTCAGCAGAATCAGATTGCAGAATTCGATCTGGTCGATAATCAGGTTGATGACATCGCCGTCCTCTGCTTCCGTCTCCGATTGCAGATCGTGCAGATATTCACGGTAAATGCGGTCTGCATCCACAACCGAAACAATCGAGCTGAGGTAGACATTCGTCTCCGGCTTTTCGTCCTCATAGTTGAGGAACGATGCGGCAATCGCGGACGGCTCGCTGATGCCGGATGCTTCGACAAAGACCGCTTCAATATCCGGTTCATTGGAAATGCGCTCGATCTCCGCGATGAACTCCTCGCGCAGCGTGCAGCAGATGCAGCCGTTCTGCAGCTCCACCATTTCCACCTGCGCGACCTTGTTTCCGGTTTTGCCGAGCAGCCCCGCATCAATATTGATGCTGCCCATATCGTTGACAATCAGCGCGATTTTCCGCTGCTCCTGCGAAAGAAGATGCTGCATCAGCGTGGTTTTGCCCGAGCCGAGATAGCCGGTAATCAGAATCACGGGCTTTTTGCCCTCTCTCCAATCCGTGCTCACTGCAATGCTCCTTTCAGCGTATCGTAGTTTGCCTGCATCAGAGAAAGATAGGTCGCGCCGCTGCTGACCTGATCTTTTGTCACAGATTGCAGCGAGTTCATTTCTGCAATGTTCTGATTCTTCGCTTTGGTATTGTCAATGATCGTCTGCGCGATCTTGTGATCGGAATTTTCGATCGTGAAGATTGTGCCGCAGCCGAGTTCGTCCGTTTTTTCCGCGAGGAATACGATGGTATCGAAGCTTGCCTCGGTCTCTGCAGAGCAGCCGACGAATGCAGCGAAGTAATCCAAACCGTAGTCATCGACAAAATAGCGGAACGGGAACCGGTCGCCGAACACCAGCGTTTTCTGCGATGCACCGTCAACCAGCGCTTTGAAGTCGCCGTCGAGCTTGTCAAGCTGTGCGGTGTAGGCATCGAGATTTGCCTTGTAATCGTCCTTGTTTGCGCTGTCGAGAATGCTCAGTCTGTCGGCGATCTCCGTGCAGAGCGTCTTTGCATTTTTCAGCGAGAGCCAGACGTGCTCGTCATATTCGACCTCGCCTTCCTCGTGTTCATGGTCGTGGTTGTGTTCATCTTCTTCATGCTCATGGTCATGATCTTCGTCCTCATGATCGTGCTCGTCTTCCTCATGCCCGTGCTCGTGGTCATGGTCATGCTCCATGCCCTCTTTGACTTCTTCCTCTTTTGCGGCATCGCCCATGACTTCCATCAGGTTGATGACCTGCATATTGGGATTGACAGCTTCGGCAAGTGCATCCGCAACCCACTCGTCCGATTCGCCGCCGACATACACAAAGAGGTCGCAGTCCGCGATCTTCGCCATGTCCATTGCGGTCGGCTGATAGCTGTGCAGATCCATACCGGAATCGAGCAGATAGGTAATCTCCGCGTGGGATGCATGATCGCCGAGAATCTGCTTCACCCAGTCATACTCCGGAAAGATCGTGCAGACAATGCTGAGCTGCTCCCCTGTGACAGAATCGTTTTGGGATTCTGTCACGCTGCTTTCTGCCGTTTCCTGCTGTGAGCTGCTCTCGCCGCAGGCGGTCACGCCGAGCAGAATTGCTGCTGCGGCTGTATATGCGATTGTTTTTTTGAACATAAAAATAGCCTCCGAATCCAATATTGGCGCACAAAGCGCAGGGCTGCCGTTGATCCGGCACCCGATGCACAGAAAAAGGGTATACTTCACCCCTAAACAGGCAGAGTAACCCTCTCGTTTTTGCATCCAATATTTAATCCAGAAGCTTGACCTTCAATGTAATCGGGGTATGACTGCTGACAGTGCGAACCGCAGAGACAGGCAGCGATACCGCCGTGAACATGATGCAAAGCAGCATAAGAAGCGCGGAAACAGCCGTTCCGAGCGCACGCACGCGCGCATCGCACTGCTCCAGCACCATGCAGACCGCACAGCTTTCGCCGACGCAGTCATGCTGTGTATGCTCCGCAATGAAGAGGACCGAGCCGAGCACGGAAATGCAGAGCAGAATTGTCATCAGAACTGCAATCAGTCCGCTGTGCTTTTTCATGCCGACGCCCCCTCACAAATTGATACTGTGTATCATTTTCACATTCAATACTATTCTACGTTTTTTCCCGGGATTTGTCAATGCTGACGCACACTCTTTCTGCGTTTTGTCTAAGCTTTTTGAAATAACCGGTTTGCTTTTTGTGCTTGCGGTCGAAATCAGGATCAGCAGACCGATTCGGCGGCAGGAAAACCGCTGTTGTGTGCACAGTCAGACAGCAAATTGGTTATATGGTTTGAACCTTTGGGTTATAGCCTGCGATGCGATACCTCAAAGAAAGACGGCTCAGTGTTCTCTGAGCCGTCAGTTTCAATCTATACAAGCGCTTCAATCAAATATTCCTTATTTGGTATAGCGAACCCCGTCAATCTCAATCGCAGCGATCTCCGAAACCTTATGAATGATTGTCGCGGTTTCGTCATCATAAGGGGCATCGGCTGCCAGATACTCTGTAATATTGGTGCTGACGTACCCGCTGACAGCGCGCAAATCTTCTTCTGTGCCGTCATTGTAGATCAGTTTATATGTCGAGTTGTTCTCTGCATCTGCCGCGGAGCGTTCATTGTCTGTTTCGGAATTATCCGGCAAGGGGCGTGTCAGTTCAAAATCTGAGAGCCATATTTGTTCGCCGTTTTCCGCGGTCAGCGTTACGCAGTCGCAGTTCTGCGTAAAATCGAACGAAACAATCATGCCGTCCAGCAGCTCTCTGCCTGCTGCATTCTGATAAATATATTTTTCATCAGGCTTTGAAAAGCGCATATAAAGTGTTTCACCGTTCCAGTCCTCTGTGTTGGGAAAACTGATCTTATACCGGCACTGATTTGACGGCAAATCTTCATCCTTCCACATACTCATGCAGCCGTAGCCCGAAAGGAACTTGCCGTCATATGTTCTTTCCTCCAGTTCTTTCAGATCTCTTTTAAGTGCAATACCATTTGCATCGCAGACGATCTCCGGCATAAAACCGTAGTCATGTGGGAAAGTGTATGCAGGATCATGTGCTTCAATCGTGACAACTGCAAGTGCCGAATGCCCGTCATAGAGCATTGTGTCAATCGTGAGCGTTGCCTTGTCATTGGAAAAGCTCTGCGGTGCAGAATAACCGTATTCCGTCAAAATCTGTTCGCCGCTGACGCCGATATATTTCTGCACAGACTCTTTATGATACAGTTCGTATGCATAAACGCCGACCGGCAGACATACAACAAGCGCAGTCACCGCTGCGAATGCCGGAAGTACCTTTCTGACTTTTGCCCTTTTCACTCGCTGCTCTTTTTCATAGGCATCCATCCGATGCAGCACATTCCTTGCCATTTCCTCATAAGTTTTCATAGTCAAAACCCTCCGTTTCAAGCTGTGCTCTCAGTGACTTCCGCGCACGGTATAAAAGGGATTCTATGCTCCTGACACTTTTCTTCATGACCCTTGCTGCTTCCTTGCTGCTCAGTTCCTCAAAGTAAATCAGCCATAATACCTGCTGATACACAGGCGCAAGTTTGCGCATAGCCTTATGAACTGTGATGTTCTGTTCCTTTTTGATATACGCTGATTCAACGGCGTCTTCATCGCTGACAAGGTCTGCACTGTTGTCATCAATGGAAACCTCGATATGCTTTGAATGCTTCCGCAGATAGTCTATCGCAACATTTCTGCCAATGGTATAAAGCCATGTCTTAAACGAGCCTTTTCCTTTGTCTTTCGGCTTTTTCGTACCGATCAGAACGAAGGTATCCTCTGCAAGTTCTTCTGCTGTCTGAACATTCCCGACAATGCCGGTCAGGTATAGAATCAGACCGTCTTTGTAATCCCTTATGATCTCGACAAGCGCATTCTGGTCACCGTTGTCGCGGAAACGGCGGTAGCTACTTGCACCGTTGTCCATTGACAAGCTCCTTTCCGAAAGCCCTTTCATGTGCTTTCACTTATTACACGAAGAAAACGGAGGAAACTACGCGCAATATTTTGAAAAAACATGAACTCTGTGCAATGTGCTGCGTATTTCAATCTGATTATATCACTTTTTATCCTAAATATAAGTTATGCTTATCGTCTGTTCTCCGCTGATCTCCTCAGCCTTGCCGTCATTCAGACCGTAGCGGACAGCTACTATAACAATTCAGCGGTGATATGTATGAAACCGGAAATCAAGCTGAAATGCATGCATCGCCCCGCGGGGTGCTGCTGTGTGCCTGAACTTCTTTCGTCTTATGCTTCGGCATGCGCTTACACAGCAACGAATGCCCCATATTTCTGTCATCATCATTTTGATTCAAGTTCTTTTTTGTATCGCTCCATCAGCGACATCAGATCATATTTTACACATTTCAGGCTGATCCTGCAGCAGCTTCTGCCCGAGCCTGACGCCCTTTTCAGCCGCATGTCCCAGCCCTTCTCCGGAAATGCCGCAATAATTGTGTGAAATCGTGCAAAAAGCGCCGTTTCTGCATTGACATCCGGCGGAATCTGTGGTAGAATAGGAAGGTTCGTCCAGTTCGGGCTCTGCTTTTCCGGCAGAGTCCGAACTGCTGTGCGAACGAAAACAAATTGTTCAGAAGGAGTTGCTATGAAAAAATGGCGAAACAGGCTGTTTGCCTGCGGCATTTCCGCATTCATGCTGCTGAATGCGCTTCCGCTGCAAACCGCCCAAACCGCAATCGCTGCTGAGATCGAAGCCGCAAGCCGCGGCGACATCAACGGCGACGGAAAAAAAGACAGCGCTGATCTGGAAGCGCTGAAAACACTGCTCGCAACACGTCCGGATACGATCGTCGCTGAAACCGAAGATCTCGTACCGTATGATGTTACCGGCGACAGCATTGTGGATGCGCGGGATACCCTTGCGCTTTCGCAGTATGTTTCCGGTGCTGCAAAAGAACTGCCGCTGAATCCCGGTGAAAAGCTTGCGGACAAGATCACACTCGCACTGGAAAGCAAAACCTGCTTCCCCGGCGACGATGTCAGCCTGAAGCTCTCAGTTGTGGACTGGACCAAGGATATTGCGGCCTATGATATCACGGTCGGCTTCGATACCGCGCTGAAGCTGAAAAATGTTGCATTTTTTGCAGATGACTGTCAATATATTCCGGCGGCACGCACGGTCAAGCTGACCGGTCTGCACAAGGATGCTGCGATGCACCGCGGCGATATCGCCGTTCTGACATTTACGGTACCCAAAGACTATGAAGAGGACTGCACAGTCGCAGTAGAGGGTGCCAACGTCTTTACTTCGGACTATAACTATTATTCGCCGGTCAGACCGACTGCGAAGATCACGGTGAACCCGCTCACTGAGCCGGTCGCACTGGAAGCGGCAGGCATCGGCAGCAAGTCCGTTTCCCTGATCTGGGATATGCCGTTCGCGGATCAGCCGGTTGTCGGTTATCATGTCTACCGCAGCGGCAAGCAGATCGCAGAGACAACGGATACTGCCTATACTGACAGCGGCCTGACTGCGGACACGGATTATGAATACGCTGTTTCCGCATTTACCGCAGCCGGAACCGAAACGGCACAGTCCGTGCCGGTGAAGGTTCACACAGCAGGCCCGAAGATCCGCAGCGCGGAATTCCCCGCAGAAACAGTCTCCGATGCAAACAGTGATCTGATCGTCCGGCTTGAGCAGGCAGCACCGCTCAAGGAAATGAAACTGGACGTCAAGGGGCCGGACGGAAAAACCGTCTCAGAGGTTGTCAGTCTGGAAGACAAGGATCTCAGTACCGTCAATTATCACTGGAACGTCAGTCAACTGACAAACGGAACCTATCAGCTCGGCATCACGGTGACCGATCTGGACGGTGCTTCGGATACCGCCACGGTTTCCGTCAAGGTCGAGAACAAACCGCTCAGTCAGGTGACGCTGAAAGGTGCTGCCGGCGACAGAACCGCAGTGCTGTCATGGTCGCTGGCAGAAGAAGCTTCTGTCACCGGCTATACCGTTTACCGCCTGAAAGCAGACGGCAAAACATGGGAAGCGATCGCAGAGATCGAAGGACGCAATACACTTTCCTATACCGATACACAGCTTACCGCAGGAGAGAAGTATACCTATGCGGTCGCAAGCAAAAACAGATACGGACAGGAAAGCCAGAAGAGCACCAGCGTGGCCGTCACGCCGAAAGCGGACAGCACCCCGCCTGAAATCACTCTGTTTACGCCGAAGGGCGGACAGCGTGTATCCGGCAAGCTTTCGGTCAAGGTGCAGGCAAAGGACGAAAACAGTGTTGCGTCTGTGCGCTGCGAGCTCTCTGCGGATGAAGGCGAGACATGGACAACCGCCGGAGAGACGGAAGGCGATACCGGAAGCTGGACGATCAATACCAAGGACTATGCCGACGGCATCTACCGGCTGCGCGCAATGGCATCGGACAGCGACGGCAACCGGAGCGCCGATACCCATATCATCGAGCTTGCGTTTGACAACACCCCGCCCGAACAGGTCAAAAATGTCCGTGCCGTCAGCATCACCGAGAAAACTGCTGCCATTGCATGGGACAATGTTGCGGATGAAGATTTTGCATATTTCAACGCAATCATCTCCGACAGCAGCAAAAAGTGGGAGCAGAAGACAGACAAGACCCTCGGCATCAATCTGGAAAATCTGACGCCGGATACGACCTATACGGTCACGGTCTATGCCGTGGACGCTGCCGGCAATGCCGGTGCACCTTCGGATACATTCAGCTTTGTTTCCACCAGCGACAACAAGGCACCGATCATCAAGAGCATCAGCGTTCCAAAGTTTGCATCTGCGAAGGTCGCGCTGACCGTCGGTGTGGAAGCATCGGACGATGCAGGCATCGCAAAGAGATTTCTGGAATATTCTCAGGATCAAAAAAACTGGAAAAAGCTGGCTGCAAACGGCAGCAAGACCAATTTTACCCTCTCTGACAGCACGCTGAAAGAGGGCGCGCTCTATCTCCGTGCCTATGCAGAGGACAAGTACGGCAATACGGGTGACCCGGAAAAGGCGAAAATCGTCACCCTGACCGTGGATAATACGCCACCGGATGCACCCGGCAAGGTGACTGCCGCAGCAGACATCCTCAGCAACATCGTCACATGGGAAGCATCTCCCGCCAGCGATCTGAACAGCTATTGCGTCGAGCGTTCGGTCACTTCGGCAACCGGCGGCTATACCACGGTTGCAGCGAATCTGACTGCACTCCGCTTTGAAGACACCGATGTAAAGCCGGACGGCACCTATTATTACCGCGTGTTCGCTATCGACCGCGCAGGCAACAAGAGCAAAGCTGTTTCCGCCGACGCGGTCAAGCGCGTGCCGGATACCACAGAGCCGGTCATTGAGCAGTGCGTCCTGTCCGTGCAGGGAACAGTCTGCGCAGCACACCGCACGGTGCAGATCCTTGCTTCTGACGATACTGCGGTCAAGTCGATCTCCGCAGCCTACCGCTGCAAAGAGAATGCGGACTGGAACGCACTCACCACGGAACTCGTCAAAACCAACAGCAACAAAACACAGATGCTCGTTCGCACAGAGCTGCCGGAGAGCGTTCTGAAAGAATCCGGCGTGACCGTTCAGGTGACTGCTGAGGACGCCGTCGGAAATAAGAAGATTCAGGAGTTTGCATTCCAGGTCGATGACAGCAAAGCAGAGATCAAAAATGCCAAAGCCGCACTGGACGGCAAACAGATCAATGTGACATGGGACTGCCCGGATGCTTCCGGTGTCACTGTGTTTTATGTATACCGCAGGATCGGCGCGGCCGGCGAGGAGTTCTGCATCGGAAAAGCAGATCCGAAAAAGGGTTCTGCTGCCTATTCCTTTCCCGATACAGACCTCACGGCAGGCGGCACCATGTACTACCGCATTGAGGCGAACATGGAAAACGGCAACACCGTTTCTGCTTCTGCCGGTCCGGTCGAGGTACAGGCGATCCCGAAGGCAAGGCTGGATTATACCCCGGCACAGCTTGTCGGTGCGGAATATACCTATGATGCACGCAGCTCTGAAAAAGCAGAGGATATCACATGTGTGAAGATCAGCTTCGGTGACGCAACCGAGGAGATCGTCAGACAGTCGCTCGATACTGCCGTGTTTACGCATACCTATACAAGCGTCGGTGAATATGAAGTGACGCTGACCGTGCTGAACGGCAACAACGTTTCGGATGTCATCAAAAAAACTGTTTCCGTTACGGAGCCTGCCATGTTCGGGGATGTACGTCTGCATGTCACCCAGTCGGACGGCAGTCCTGCTGCCTATGCGAAAGTCTATATTGACGCCGGAACGAATATGCAGACAACAGCACAGACAGATGCAAACGGTATTGCTGCGGTCAAATGCACAGCCGGCGGCCATGAGTTCGGCGTCTATATGCCCGGCTGCCTGCCCGTGACGAAATACTGCACACTGACCCCGGATATGACAACGGATGTCTATCTCACGCTGATGAAGGATGATATCGTCAAGGCGGTCTTTCAGGTCAGCCGCATGTCGCTTGCGGAAATCAAAGCGGCAGGCATTGACGTCGAGGACCCTGAAAACTGCAATATCGTGCAGGTCGATATTTCGCTTTCGTATTCGGTCACCTCGACTGTGACGGATCGGATCAGAGTCTATGTGAATCAGGGCGGCGGTTCAGGTTCCGGCGGCGGAACAGGCGGCGGAACAGGCAGCGGCCGCGGAAGATATATTGTCCAGGGCGGCGGCAGCGGCAGCGGCGGCTCAGGCTACAGCTATGAGGTGCAGGAAGTCTCCCGCGATGTCAACACGCTGGTTCTGCTGCGTGTCCCTGCCAAGGCACAGTTCCTCAAAGAGTTTTTCAAGGTCGATATGATCGTGCTGAACAATGCTTCATCGGAATTTCCCCTGACAGGCTGCAAGGCATCGCTGAATCTGCCGGAAGGACTGAGCCTTGCATCGGATTCTGCGTCCTACGGTTCGCCGATCGTCAATATCGGCACGATCCCGGGCGGCCAGCAGGAAACGGTCAGCTGGGTTGTCCGCGGTGACCGCGCCGGTTCTTACAATTTCAGCGCGGACTTCAGCGGAACCCTTCAGCCGTTCAACGAACCGGTTTCTATGCGCTTCGGCTCCGAGCAGCAGATCACGGTCGAAGGCGCGGAAGCAGCTTCGATCACCGTGAACTTCGACCCGGTCATCCGCAAAAAGAATATGTTAGTGGAAATGGTGATCGAAAACAACACTTCCGGTGACCTCAACGAGCTCTCCACGGATATCGGCAACGTGATCCGGGAATGCGGCGGAACAGATGCCGCGGGCAAGCCGAAAGCGGATGTTTATCAGGTTCGCTTCATTGATACGGACGGCATCATGCAGCTCGTGGACAGCGCAGACAGCATCAAGGTACTGCACCCGGGACAGAAGCTCAGCGTGGTTTATGACATTCAAAATGTGCTCGAATCGGAGCTTCAGGGGGTGTATAAGAATACATCCGGGGCGCTGCGGCATGATTCCAACAGTTCCAACGTGGTTGTGCAGATCAAGCCTGTCAAACTCACAAGCATTGATGACCCGCTGTACGGCATCGCTCTGGATCCGGAAAAGGAATATCTGCTCATGTTCTCGGATCGGAACGGAAAAGCCGTTCCGTATACGGCGGTAGAGATTTATGAACTGAACGGCACCGTCAAAACCGTGCTTGCTTCCGGTACTGCAGATGAAAGAGGCAGATTTGTTGTACCGCGCGGTGATGCAGACAAGCAATACTATGTCGCGGCAACGGCGGACGGATTTGCCAAAGCGATCAGACCGTTCAAGTTCCCGAAGCGCATCGAAGAATACCTGACAACATTTATGCTGGAAGGCAATTACAACAACAGCGACTATCATGTGCGCTATGCGAATTACAGCAGTTCGACTGATTTTGTGAACCTCATCACAAAAGACTACATTGTGAACATCAAAGATGATACGCCATTCTCGATCATCGGTTCCACGAAGGATGCCGGTGCCAAATACGAACTGCGGCAGAAGGATGTCTCGAAAGCAATCAAGACCACAGAGGGCGACTACGGTTCCTTTGCATTCATGGAGCTGAGCCCGTCGATGTTTCATGAAGACCGCCCCGTGTTCATCCGTGTTTATACAGACAAGGGTGATACCTTTGACACAACGCTTGGGCTGGAGGTTGTGAATGTTTCACCGGAGAAGCTTGCCGGAGAGATGGATGACAAACTGGCTGACACGTTTTCCGATTTTCTGTTAAAAAATGATATGGTCGGTACGATTCCGGGCGAGTATCATGATGAAATTGATGATCTCGCTTTGGATGAAAACGGCACGGACAAAAATGATAAAGACAGCAAATTTCTGGATCTGGACTTTTCAATTGATTTAAGCCAGAAGATGGATAAACAAGGCTGGGACTGGGATATCAAACATACTGTGAATAAGGATAAGGTTTCAGCAGAATTCTTCATGCGCATGACGAAGGAGTTTTCATTCCTGACGAAGAAAAAGAACTGTATGCTCAGACTGATAATCGGAGGCGGCGCGAATATTGACATCAAAACAAGCCAGGTGTATATCAGCGGTACTCTGACACTGTATTTGTGGGGATCGTTTTATCATACGCTGTATGAGCACTGGATTCCGCCTTGGTATATCGGCATCGAGCCATTCTTTAATCCGACGCTTACCGGCAAGATCAACGGCGGCATTGATTATACAAATGACCCCGTCAAAGGTGATCCGTTCTTTAACTATAAGGTCGGCGGAGATGCGTTGCTGGGCTGCGAACTGCAGGGCGGAGCGGGCGTCAAGTGTGTCGGCACGATTTATGCATACGGTTCGATCGGGCTCAATGTGTCAGGTACATTCATGGAAACGGGACAGCCGGTGAATCTCCTGGGCAGAGTAGACAGGTTTGCCCTTGAAGGTTCCATCGGTGTTCGCGGTGAAGTACTGGAATACCGCTGGATGGATATTCAACTCATAAAGGCAGGTCGTATTCTTTATGACCGTGCAGCCGAAATCGGCACAACAGAAGATTCACCCAGTCTCCCCCGTCCGCTGCTTATCACGCCGAATGATCTTGTGACAGAGAACGGCGAAACCGTTGCAGAAGCAATCAAGGACACAGGCTGCTACAAGCCGTTCACCGCGGACATGATTCCGCAGGCAGGTGCATGGAACGGTCAGCTCGGCGACAGCATCACAGAGCTGCAATCCGGCATTTCCGCAGGTTCTTCGCCTGCGCTTGTGACCGACGGCACGAATACAGTCATGGTCTGGATTCTCAAGGATGCAGCGCGCGGAATCGACAATGCATCCTATGCAGTCTGGTCGCGCTATGACAGCGAAAGCAAAACATGGTCCGAGCCGAAAGCCGTTGATGACAACGGCAATGCAGATACCGCACCGGTGCTGTTCGCAGGTGCAGACGGTATCCGCCTTGCATATCTGGAATCCGCGGCAGTCTTTGAGGAAGGCAATTCGCCGTCGCTTGAGGACTACGCAAAGCAGCTGGTCTTTAAGACCGCGAAATTCGACCCCGAGGCTGATGCCTTCACGGATTTCCGCACCACCGAAGCCAATGCGGACGGCGGATTCGCTTCCGCACCGGCATTTGCACAGGCTGCGGACGGCACAACTTATCTGTTCTGGCTTTCCAATGCGAACGGTCAGATCTTCGGCGGTGATGGCAGCAACCGCATTCTCTGCGCAAAAGAGACCGAAGAAGGCTTTGATACCCCGACCGTACTGGCGGAGAATCTGCCGCAGGTAGAATCGCTGATCTGCGGTCAGAACGCAGCAGGCGAACCGGTCTGCGTCTATACGGTTTCCGCACCTACAGAGGAAAACACAACTGCATCCGAGCTGTATGTGAAAGGACTTTCCGGCGATCCGGTTCAATTGGCTTCCGGTACGGTCCGCTCCCCGCAGTTTGCAAAAATCCCCGGCAAGGACGCTGAGGGTCTGGTCTGGGCGCAGGACGGCAACCTGTATGCATCCGCCGATCTTGCAGCAGCAGAGGAGATCTGCGTAAGCGAGAACTTCAGAATATCCGAGCGCTTTGCGATCGCAGGAGACCGCATCCTGTACCTCTCCAATATTGACAATGCGGCTGCACTGTTCAGCACGCAGTATGATGCAGAATCCGGCAGCTTTACGAATCCGGTATGCATCGAATCCGGCGAAACCCTCTACTACGAAACGCTTTCACTTGCCGATGTCGGCGGCGATACGCTTTATGCGATGTCGCGCACAACTGAAACCAAGACAGAAGACAGCGCATCCTACAGCACAGCTCTGACAAGCGGTATTTTGCAGGAAACTGCGGATGTCCGCATCGGTGAAATCGAATACACCTACGAGGATGCCATGCCCGGAACGGTTCTCCCGCTGACGGCGGAGATCCTGAATGACGGCACGCTCACGGCGGATACAGTGACCCTGCAGATCAAAGACGCGGCAGGCAATGTTGCAGCATCCGATACGCAGAATGTCCACCTTGTTTCCGGCGCCTCTGAGAAGGTCAGCTTTGCACCGGCACTTCCGGAAACGCTGACACCGGCTGTCTATACGGTTTCGGTCAGCGCATTTGACCGCGACCGCACACCGGACAACAATACCGCAGAGCTCGACCTGAGCAAAACCGATATTGCGGTAGAAACCGGAGTGGAATACATCGGTGACAATACATTCGTGACGATTTCCGCAAAGAACCTGAGCAATGTGCCTTCCTCTGCCGTCATTTCCGTGAAACCGAACCGCAGCGATGAGGAGACTGTGATGCTGTTCTCCGATGAGATCGCACCGCACAAAGTTGCCTACTGGCGGCTCAATGCAGCCGATCTGCTCGGCAGCGTCTACAATGATTTCCTTGAGATTACGGCGGAAACCGATGTACCGGACGGCAATCCGAATAACAATCAGACCGCAGTCAGGGCGGCCAAGAGCGGCATCAATCCGTACAAGACCGGCGATCTCAATCTGGACGGCACAGTCGAGCTGGAAGACGCCATGCTGACGCTGAAATGCTATACAAAGTCGGTTGCAGGTCTGAATGATACCGGACTGACCTACTGGGCACAGGAAGCAGCAGACGTTGACAAGAGCGGCAAGATTGATGTCATTGACGCTATGACAATCCTGAAATATTACGTCAACTGTGTGGCCGGCAACGCATCGGCAACCTTTGAGGAATATTTAACTCTGGAACAAAACGGGGGTGCAAAACATGAATCTGAATAAACCAGGCGCCGCACAAATGCGCCGTCGGATCGCTGCAGCACTGACTGCTGCGGCGATGACAGCGGTATCACTTCATGCATCGGCATTCGACCGTCTGCCGATGTACCCGCAGGCGGAACAAATGCCGCAGCAGATCGGACAGGCAGTCAGCCTTTCTGCAGCCGTCGCTGCCGTAACAACGGCGCCGGCTGCGGCTTCCGGTACGGTCACAACTGCAAAAGCGGTTACAACCGCGGCGAATACAACTGCATCAACCGCAAAAGCAACAACAGCAGCCAAGGTCATGACAACAGCGGTGAATACAACCGCATCAGCGGCAAAAACAACAACAGACGCCAAAGTGACAACAGCAGCAGCCAATACAACCGTATCAACCGCAAAACCGACGGCAACAACAGCACCGGCAAACAGCACCGCTTCCGGAGCGCAGACAACTGTCTCCGCTCCGGAAGGCAAGACCGATCCGAAATCCGGTGCGTCATATGAGATCAAGGACGGCAAGGCGATCATCACCAAATGGAACAGTACGGAGCCGGATGCAGTCATTCCGGCAGAAATTGCGAGCTGCCCGGTCACACAGATCGAACCGGATGCATTCGCTGCTGTACGGGAAACGCTGAAAACAGTTGTGATCCCGGAGAGCATTCCGACGATTCAAAAGAATACGTTTCGTTACTTCACGGCGCTTGAAAGCGTCAGCCTGCCGAAAACGCTCACCGCGATCGGCGAGAATGCATTTGAAAGCTGTGAATCGCTGAAAGAGATTGCGCTGCCGGATCAGCTTGTGTCCCTCGGAGCAATGGCATTTTCAAACTGCAAATCTCTGGAAAGCGTCAAAGCAGATCATGCAGGATTCCTGATCGGTAAACAGGCATTCCAGTATTGCACAAGCCTGACAACGGTCACACTCGGGGACAGCACTGCCTCTGAGCAGACCTGCGAAATCGGAGAACGTGCTTTTTTCGGCTGCACCGCACTGAAAAGCATCCGGATTCCGTCCTGCTGTGAAGCTGTCGGCAACAGCGCATTTTACGGCTGTGCCGCACTGGAAACGCTCACGCTGCCGGACAGCATCAAAGCCATCGGGAACAGCCTGTTTTCCGGGTGCTCCTCGCTGAAAACCGTCACATGCGGCGAAGGCATAACTGCGTTCAGCGCGTCTGTATTTGCAGGCAATACCGCTCTGGAATCCGTTGCGTTTTCCAAATCGCTGACCGCACTTCCGGATGAAGCGTTCAAAGGCTGCACAGCCCTGAAAACCGTAACAGCCGAAGGCACAAAAGCACTCGGGAGCTCTGCATTTACCGGCTGCACTTCCCTGGAAACAGTCAAGCTTTCGCCGGAGATCGAAGCCATCGGGGACAGAGCATTTTCCGGCTGTTCCGCATTGCAGAAAACACCGGTTCTGAACAGTGTCAAGAGCCTCGGCAAATATGTATTCCTCGACTGTGCGGCGCTGGAAACAGCCGCGATTCCGGACAGTCTGGATACCATCCCGGACGGAACATTCAGCGGATGCCTAAAGCTTGCAGAGGTCAGCTTCGGCGAGCAGATCACCGAGATCGGCAGCAGCGCGTTCTATCACTGCACATCACTGAAAACGTTCACGCTCCCCGCAGGACTGAAAAAGATCGGTACCAGCGCATTTTCCGGCTGTACCGCACTGCGTCTGAATGAGCTGCCCGATTCGCTGACAGAAGTCGGTGCCTGCGCATTCTATCACATCCGGTCACTCCGGAAACTGACCCTGAACAAGAATACCGCATACGCAGCCGGCGCCTTTTCCGATCTCGGTTCTGTACAATCCCTGTATATCTCATCGGAGATCACGCTGTCTGACAGCATGTTCAGCGGCTGCAGCAATCTGGTCTATGTCTGCATGACGGATGACATGGAGAACTACAATCTTCCGGAAGGCATGTTCCGCAGCTGCACAAAGCTGAAACGCTTTGACTGGCACGGCAAATGGGCAGCCATTCCGAAACAGTTTTTCTTTAACTGCTCCGCACTGGAGCTGGAACTTTCGCACAATCTGGAATCAATCGGCGAGCAGGCATTTTACAACTGCACAGCGCTCGGACCGAAAGCAGAGATTCCGGATAAATGCGAAATCGGCAAGGATGCGTTCTCCGGCTGCACAGGCATCAAAGAGATCAGCTACGCCGGAAGTGCGGTGCTCGGTATGGGCTGCTTTTCCGGAACCGGACTGACGGCGGTCTGCCTGCCGGATAATACCGTGGTCGTGCCCGGAAAGGCATTTAACAGCTGCAGGCACATCACGAAGATTACACTGCCGAAATCCGTCAGGACAATTGGTTCCAATGCGTTCAGCAATTGCACGGGCGCGGAATCCGCAGAGCTTCCGGCAGGTGTCACAACATTGGAGTCCAACATCTTTTCTTCCTGTTCGGCGCTGAAAACAGTCACGATCCCGGAACAGGCCGCGCTGAAAAGAATCGGGGATCACATGTTTTCATACTGCACGGCGCTGACGGATATCACGCTGCCGGAGCAGATCACAGCAATCGGAGACTATGCTTTTTCCGGCTGCAAGGCACTGACCGGCATGGAACTGCCGAAAAAGCTGTCGGCGATCGGCAGCAATGCGTTTGCCAACTGCACCGGACTGAAATCGTTTTCTATTCCGGAAAATGTCAGTTCACTCGGCACCTACTGTTTCAACGGCTGCCAAGAACTGACAGAGATCACACTTCCGTCTCATATCAGCGAGCTGTCTGACGGCCTGCTCGCGGGCTGTATTTCGCTGGAAACAGTCACGCTGCCGCAGACGGTGCATTCCGTCGGATCCGGTGCATTCAGCGGATGCAAGAGCTTGAAGGAGATCACGCTCCCGGACGGTGTGACGGTCATCGGTCAGTCCGCATTCAACGGATGCACCGCTCTGACAGCGCTGACCCTTCCGGGTTCGGTCAGTACGGTTCCGGCGAATCTCTGCCGCGGCTGTACTGCGCTGAAAACGGTCACGCTGCCGGACACTGTCGGGCAGATCGGTTTCAATGCGTTCAGTGATACGATGCTGGAAAGCATCAAGCTTCCGGCTGCGCTGAAACAAATCGGCAGCAATGCGTTTATGAACACACCGCTGACGGAGATCACACTTCCGAACATGCTGACGCGGATCGACTCCGGCGTATTTGCATACTGCGAAAAGCTGAAAGCACCTGCAATCCCAGCGTCTGTCACGGAATTCAGCCTGACCGCATTTGCAGGCTGCCCGGAGATCAAGCAGATTCTTCTGCCGCAGAATATCACCCGGCTTTACAATGCGAAAAACAGAACCAACATCGAATATCAGGCACAGGCAGGCTCCGTAACGGCACAGACCGCTGCACGGGAGCAGGCAAATCTGACACTTCTGGAACCGGCTGTTACCACGTCGGTCACAACCGGAACAAATGTCACAACGACTGCGGTCACAACAACCACCGCTGCGCGGATCATCGACAGCGAAAACGGTCTGGAATATGAAGAATCCTACAACAATACGCTGTATGTCGCGGGATTTGATACGGAAAGAAAAGAGCTGACCGTTCCGGAAAGCTTTGACGGCAAGCCGGTTTCCGGCCTGAAAAACTGCGTATTTGCAGGCAGTGAGCTGGAAAAGATCACGTTGCCGGATTCGATCACAAGCTTTTCGGAGAAAGAATTTATGGATGCCGCAAAGCTGAAAGAGATCGCATTCAGTGAACAGATCAATTACATCCCCCCGCATTGCTTTGACGGCTGCATCTCGCTGACAAAGCTCCCGACCCAAAAGCTGACAAGCATCAGCAACGACGCATTCCGCGGCTGCTCCGCGCTGAATATTCCCGAATGGGATTCGGTCAGCTATCTCAGCGAAAGCGCATTTGAGGACTGCACCGCGCTGACCGAATTTACGCTTTCGCGCAATTCATCCATGTCCTTCATCTCCAGGAGTTGCTTTAAGGGCTGTACGTCCCTGACGCAGATCATCATGCCGGACAATATCTCCTATATTGAGGAGCAGGCATTCTATGGCTGCACTGCACTGAAATCCATCGAATTTCCGTCCAAATGCCTGCAGATTAGCAAGGAAGGCTTCTTCGGCTGTACTTCGCTGAAATCGCTGACATTTCCGGCGCAATTCAACTCGCTCAATGAAAGTGCGTTTGAGGAATGCACGGCACTGGAATCTGTCGATCTGCCGGAAGGGCTCACTTACGTCTCTACCAGAAGCTTTGCGAACTGCACGGCGCTGGAAACAGTGACCCTGAAATCCAAAAGCTCGGTTTCGCTGTCCGATCAGGCGTTTATCAACTGCCCGGCGCTGAAAACCGTGAACTATGAGGCGTCATATCTCAACTTCGGCGAGCACGCTGTCGGCTATCTGGAAAACGAAGCAGGCAGCATCACGGAAGCGGAAACACCCGTCAATTTCAAGGGCATGTTCACCTACAATCTTGCTGAACAAATGAAGAACGGCTGCATCACATTTACCCCGACCAATCTGACATGGCATGAGATCCCGGGAACAGACACGGTCTGCATCGACTATGTTGATCTGCCTGCGGATTACAACGAGTCATCCTGCTATATCCCGCCGGAAATCGACGGAAAGCCGGTTTCCGTGCTCGGCAGCGGAACCCCCTGTGTTCCGGAGACAATGAGCGGAACGGTCTCTTTGCCGTCCAGTGTGACCGAGATCGGTGATTATGCATTTCTCAACTGTATCGGCGTCACAAGCGTCAGTATGTACATGAGCGAATGCAATCTGAAAAAGATCGGTTTGCAGGCGTTTTACGGCACAGGTTTTCAGTTGAATGCGCAGGAACAGAACCGCAATATTGAAATCGGAACCATCCTGTACCGCTGCTTTACAAATGCAGAGCAGTACACGGTCACGGATGCCTACACGGTCATTGCAGATGACGCATTTGCGCACAACAGCTCCTGCCGGGAGATCATTGTGGAAAGCGGCGTCACGGAGATCGGTGCGGGTGCATTCTATGACTGCGGCACGCTCGAAAAGGTTGTGCTTGCAGATACGGTATCCGCACTCGGAGACTTCGCGTTCGTGGACTGCTCAGAGCTGACAGACGTCACGCTCGGAAGCGGGCTGACCGAGATCGGCAGCGACCTGTTCGCCGGATGCGACAAGCTGAAAACCGTCACGGCACCGGATGGCTCCGCAGCCGCCGAATGGTGCAAAGCAAACGGCTACAGCGAATAAACTTCATACCACTGCACGGACACCGCCTGATTCCGGTCAGGCGGTGTCTGTTTGCATATCAAATATGAAATGGCAGAACCGGCGTTTGCTGTCTTGACAAAGCATCCCGTTTTCGCTATAATTAAAGCAGTATACATCTTTTTCTGTCAAAGAGCATTTCCCGTAGAAGGCGCAGCAAAATCGGCTGTAATCTGCCATTTAGCGCAATGAAGCATATTTGCAAAAATAATAAATGACAGCTTTGAGAAGGAGATTTCACGATGGAATTTGAGATACAAGACGGCGTGCTGCAAAAGTGCAGACTGAACATAGGAGAAACGGAAGCCGTAATACCGAAGGGCGTAAAAAGCATTGGCAAGAGGGCTTTCTATCAAAATCAACTTCTTGAAAGCATCACGATTCCGGAGGGCGTAACAAGCATCGGGAAAGAGGCTTTCACTGAGTGCCGGAGCTTACAAAGCATCACCCTTCCGGAGAGCGTCACAAGCATTGGTGAGAAGGCATTCTCTTATTGCAGCAGGCTGCAGAGCATCACCATTCCTGAGAGCGTCACGCAGATCGGCGCAGAAGCGTTCTCCTGGTGCCGCCGCCTGCAAAGCATCAACATCCCCAAAAGTATACGAAGCATTGCACAAGGGCTGTTCATCGGCTGCGAAAGTCTGCAGCACATCCATCTTCCGGAGCAGCTGGAAAGCATCGAGAATCATGCGTTCAGTTGTTGCAGCATAGAAAGCATCGTTATTCCAAAGCGCATCCAATGCATTGAAAAATCGACGTTCCTTAGCTGCAGCCGCCTGCAAAGCATTATCATTCCGGAGAATATCACAAGAATCCGGTGGACGGCATTTTATGAATGCAAAAGTCTGGAGAGCATCACCATTCCGGAAACCGTGAGAAGCATTGATTATGGAGCGTTTGCGAACTGCGAGAAACTTCGTATTTCCGTTGCACCGAATCATCCGTATTTTACCGCAGATGATGATGTTTTGTTTGACAAAAAACAGGAACGGCTCATCATGTATCCGTGCGGAAAGCAAGAAGCACACTACAGGATTCCGGACGGCGTCAAAAAAATAGGCGATATGGCTTTCTATAGCTGTAATAAGCTGGAGAGCATCACGATTCCGGAGGGTGTCACTGGCATCGGCGCGGAGGCATTCGCTTTTTGCAGCAGCCTGCGGAGCATCACCATTCCGGAGAGCGTCATGCATATTGGCAAAGATGCGTTTCATTTTTGCCAAAGCCTGCAAAGTATTGTTTTTCGCGGCTTTGTGATTCCGACTGATCAATATGATCCCAATCGGCTGCATAAAGACATGCCGAAACTCCGTGAGATGCTCCGCACGGAAGACTATGAAAAGGACATTCCGGCTGCGCTCAAAATTCCGGTGCTGCTGACAGAATACCGGAAACATCTGCGTCCGAAGCTGGCAGACTGGATACGGGAAAACGCTTCGGAAGTGCTCCCCTTTTTGAGCGAAGGCGACGATGCCGCAGCGGCAGCTTTGACAATTGTTTGACTCCGTGAGTCTGCCGATCGAGCGGCGAAGTCCGGTATAGCCGGTGATCAGATAAACTTGTTGTCCGGCAGGCAGACCGTTCTTTTCAATCCGGATATCTGCATTCTGCTGTTGTGGTTGTTGATTGCATACCGATTCTTCTTTTGTCAGTATGAATGACTCTGATTTCGTCCATTGGACTGATTCAGATTATCTAAAAGTCCAACGGCTTGCTTGAACTCTATTCTCATACCATTTTTGACACCGGAGGAGAAGACGTCAATGATTGTACTTTTGCGAAGAATGATTTTAAAACAAACGAATCTGCGATAAAAAGCTGCAGCGCCCCGCGGGGCGCTGCGCAGCTTGTAGATAAAGTGTCTCCGACGGATTTATATTGAGGGCTCTGCCCTCAAA
>CAMKLV010000027.1:0-38529 GCA_946413695.1 uncultured Ruminococcus sp.
GGAAGATAGGAGTTTGAGGGAAGACCCCTGCGCGAGCGGGGTATCTTCCCTCATTATTCAATAGTATCCGCGCAGCGGATACCTCTTTTTACGTTTTGCAGTATCTCCGATGGATTATAATGTGGGGCTTACAGTGTTGCTGCGCAAACTGTGCCCCAAACCCCGCTTAAGGGCTACTAGCCCTTAAGAATCCCATATTTATGCTGAAATAGAACGAAGCCGCTCCAATTGACGTTGATTGGGGCGGCTTTTCTTAGGGCGCATAGCATCCGCGCAGCGGATACATTTTTAGCGATATCTCCAACAGAGCATAGAATAAACCCGCTTCGATCAGCAGACCGGAGCGGGTTCTTTTATTGGTATTTCTGCGAATCAGAAGCGATCCGCCTGTGTCACCGAATTACTTGCCCTCGTGGAAGAAGTAAGGCAGTGCGTCATAGACATAATGGCGGACAATGCCCCACCAGTGGGTCTCGCCCAGCGCCTCAAGGAAGTAGAGGTTACCCTTGGAGAAGTCGCTCGTATAGGTAAAGCGCTTGGTGTCGCTCTTGAGCGTGTTCATCAGCGGAACCATGTTTTCATATGCGATATCCTTGGTACCGGTTGCAGCAAAGATGTAGTAGTCATCCTTCTGGTAGCCGCCCTTGTCGATTGCATTCTGTACGCCTGCAGCGCCGTCCCAGCTGTGACCGGAAAGCGGCATGTAGTAAGCGCAGATATCGAGGTTGTTGCAGAACATTCTCCATGTCGAGCCGCCGCCCATCGAGAAGCCGCCGTATGCACGGTGGAAGCGCGATTTCTTGAGTTCTTCGATCGAGGTGGATTCCGCATAGGTCGAATACTTGTTCTCAACATACGGGATGATGGTCTCGCGCATTTCCTTCCAGACATCGCCTGCGCCGTCCGGAGCCTTGTTGAAGGTCGGGGTCACAACGATCATCGGTTCGATGTCGCCGTTTGCGATCATGTTGTCGAGCATAACATCAATGTTGATGCCGTTGTCATTGAAGCAGGTTTCCTCGCTCTCTCCGCCGCCGTGCATCAGATAGAAGACGTTGTACTTCTTGGATTCATCGTAGCCGTAAGGCACATAGACATACATGGTCTTGTTGCCGTTGATGCCGTTGTAGTTCTCCTTGATGACCTGTCCGTGGTTCGCGGGCTGATCCTTAAAGTAGTTCTTGCCGTTCTGCTCCGGTGCCTTGTGGAAGGTCACGTTCGCATTGTAGTTATACGGTGTGTACTCGGGTTCATCCGGCTCATCCGGTTCAACCTTATCGAGATACTTGTCGGTCTTGCATGTCAGGAAGTCAACATACCATGCGATATCGTCAGCTTCGAGCTTCTTGTTGCAGTTGATGTCTGCGGGCTTGATCTTGGTCTTGTCGGTGACGCCCTTGAGCAGCATCTCCTTTGCATAGGAGAGGTCAGCCGGAGTGATAACACCGTCGCCGTTGACATCGCCGAGGATGCCGGAATCCTTATTCTTGGTGATTACGCCGCCGAATTCATCGACCTGATCGCCCGGATCCACGGAAGATGTATCGCCGGTTTCCTTGAACTGCCACCAGTCCACATTAAAGAGGTAGCTGTCGCCGCCGGAGAACTTGAGGAACAGATCATGCTGACCGGTTGCGCCTGCGCACTTGCCGCTGACTGTTGTCCATTCCTGCCAGCCGCCGGTGACGGGAACATCAACCGTGCCGATCACCGGACCGTCGATCTTGTCAAGATGCAGTTCGATCTTGCCGCCGGAGCCGTTCGAGGAAACGGATGCATAGAACTCAGCCGCACCCTTTTCGCCGAAGTCCACGCCGGAAACCTTCGTATAATCGCCGTTTTCGATAAAGCCGATCGCCAGTGTACCGGCGTCAATCTTTTCCGTCTTGATGCCGGATGCGAAGTTTATCGTCTCCGCCTCAACGCGCCGATACGGATTGAGCGCTTCAAGCTGCTTCGGGCCTGCATCCGTGAAGTTGATCATCGGAATGGAGCCGTCGGCATTATAGGTGAACTCCTCGCAGCTTGCGCTTCTGTTGAAGGTTCCGCCGCCCTTGAGGCCGTTCTTGTGATAGAACAGGTAGGAGTGATCCTTGTAGTCGATGATGCCGCCGTGTGTGGTGAAGCAGTTGGACTGCTTCTGAATCTGGTTGCCGAATTTCCACGGGCCGGTGACAGAGGACGAGGTCGCATATGCCTGACTTTCACCGCCGTCAGTGCCGTAGAAACAGGCATAGACGAGATAATAGAGATCCTTGTGCTTGTAGATCCACGGACCTTCGCCGTAGCCGCAGCCGTTCTTGCCGGGGCCGAAAGCCTCCTGTGTCATTGGGAACTCCTGAATCTTCCCGTCGAGCGTGACCATATCCTCTTTCAGCTTGACATAGTAGCAGGTCGGGTTGCCGAACATGAGCCAAGCCTGCCCGTCGTCGTCGATGATGACAGTCGGATCAATGTAGTTCCAGTTGGGACCGCAGAGCGGCTTGCCGAGCACATCCTTATAAGGACCTTCCGGGCTGTCGGCAACCGCAACGCCGATGGCTCTGCCGCCGCCGGACTTGTTTGTGGTTGTAAAGTAGAAGTAGTATTTGCCGTTGCGCTCGATGCACTGCGAAGCCCACGCGTCATTCGCCTTGCACCATGAGAAGTCGGTATCCTTGAGGATCATACCGTGGTCGGTCCAGTTCTGCATGTCCTTTGTGGAGAACGCCTGCCAGCCGATCATCGTGTAGTTGCTGTTGGCAGCGTCCTTGTCGCATCCGGTGAAGACCCAGAGCTCATCACCGAATACAACCGGTGCAGGGTCAGGCGTGAAACTTGTCTGCACAATCGGGTTGTGGGCGGAGGCATCGAGGACGCTTGTCTGTGCAAGTGCGCCAAGACAGATCATCGCGCCGGCAGCAATGCCTATACGGATTGTCTTTTTGATTGATTTCATGGATATTCCCCCTAATATATAAATTTCTATTTTTATTATAACCTGACCGTTGTACAAATACAATGTGTAATCGCAAGAAAAACTGGATAAAATACATATAATCTAAGCGCTGAATTTGTATTTTCAATTACAGACAAGTGCAGAATATACTTGTATGTAAAGAGCAAGCCCGATTTCCGGAGAAATCGGGCTTGCTGTGCATGAAATTGTGTGCTTAGTTGTATTGCGAAATCAGCCAGATGAGCGCTTTTGCCGTGCGTTCCGCCGCCTGATTCGTATGTCCGCCGGGATTCAGCTCAAAAATGCTGCGGATGCCGGCATTCTGCAAAAACGCAGCTGTTTCTTCAGTTTTCTCCTGCACGGCTGCAAGCACCGGATTGCGCGCTCTGCATTCTCTGTCGCCGAGCGAGAGATATACCGCGTCCGGCTTTCGGATAGGCTGATTTTCTCGAAGATACGCCGAAAAATCCGGATACCACAGCGAGCCGGAAACACTCGCGCCGCCGCGGAACACATCCGTTTTCCAGAGCGCATAGAGCGCAAACAGTCCCGCAAGCGAATAGCCTGCGATCAGGTGCCGCTTCGGTGCAAAGCCGCACTGCTCCGTGATCTCCGGCATGATGCTGTCTGTCAGAATCTGCAAATGTGTATCGGCATTTCCTGCAAAGGGCGGCTCCTTTTTGAACAGCGCCGGTGCCGCCCACGGCGAGAGCATCGCGTTCCAGTCCGGATCGGGCATTGCAACCGCTGCGATCGCAGTCCGCGCCTGCATTTCCGGCGGCAGCAGCGCAAATGCCGCCTGTGCCTCATCAGAAAAGGTATGCATCCAGATCACGGTTTCCGCCTGTTCAGCGCCGGAGACGGTCACCGTTCTGCCGCAGGATTCGAGCTGTTTCATCGGTTGTTCACCGGCTCCGGATAGAGATCGTGATGCGTCAGGCGCTCCCATGCAACCTGCTCCCATTTTGTCCCCGGCATGCCGTAGTTGCAGTAGGGGTCGATCGAGATGCCGCCGCGCGGCAGGAACTTGCCCCAGACCTCGATATATGCTGGCTCCATCAGCTTGATCAGATCGTTCATGATGATGTTGACGCAGTCCTCGTGGAAGTCCCCGTGATTGCGGAAACTGAACAGATAAAGCTTGAGCGATTTGCTCTCGACCATTTTGATGCGCGGGACATAGGAAATATAGATCGTTGCAAAATCCGGCTGACCGGTGATCGGGCAGAGGCTTGTAAACTCCGGACAGTTGAATTTGACGAAGTAGTCGCGGCCGGGATGCTTGTTCTCAAAGGTTTCAAGCACCGAAGGATCATAGTTCTGCGGATATTTCGTGTGCTGATTGCCGAGGAGCGTAATGCCCTCCTGTTCTCTGTCGCGTTCGTTCATGGTGATATCCTCCTGTTTCCTTTTATTTTTCAGCGATGACAACCGGCTGATAAAATCCCGTATCTGTGGGCATTTTCCATGTGACACGGCTGCATCCGGCAGCATGGAGCAGTTCTGTCAGCTCCACCCTGCGAACGGCTCTGTATTCGCAGTCATATTTGCTGACGGAGAGCGTGTCCCCGTCCTCGATGATATACTGCACGAGATGATAATTCTCGCCCGCCCAGTCCCATGTCTGGAACGAGACGCGCCTGCCGTGTTCCGTCTCGTGGATATAGGGCGGCGAATAGGGCGGTTTGCTTTCGAGCAGCGCATCATAATCGCGGATGCTTGCAGCAAAGATGCCGCCTTTGCGCACCCTGCCGGTCATGCTCCGGACGGCGGTTTCGAGATCGGCTGCCGTCAGCATGTGCGGCAGTGCGTTGTCCATTGCGATGACAATATCAAACTGCTCGGCAAAGACTTCCGCGAGCCTGCAGAAATCCGCGTGTGCAAACCGAACGGAAACACCGTGTTTGTCAGCGCGCTCTTTTGCCTGCGCGAGTGCCGCATCCGAGAAATCAGAGGCAGTGACCGGATACCCAAGCGCCGCGAGCCCGATTGCCTGTGTCCCGATGCCGCAGGCGCAGTCGAGAATGCGCGCCGAGCGGTCAAATCCGCATCCGGAGAACAGCCGGTCAAGGATCGCCGCCTGCTCGCCGACGGATGCATCCCAGTCGCGGAACAGCCTGTCATACTGCCCCGCAAGATTGTTATAAAATTGCTGTACAATGTCCATTCTATCACCTTTCAGCGCCGATGTCTCCGCGCTTATTTCCGCAAAAGCGCAGATACGGGGGATTATTCCCCGTCTGCAACCGAATTGTTCAGCAGTTCAATGAACGCTTCCGGATTTTCGGCGATCAGCACCTTTTCATCCACATTTTCAGCGTCAGCAAAAAAGATCTGCTGCGTGCTGCTGCACCAGTAGAAAAAGCTGCCGCCGTTGTCATAGGCAATCGGATACCAGTCCGCAGGGATAAAATTGCACATCGGCTCATCGCGGACATCATCGGCAGCATATTCAAAATCCATGTCGCCTTCCTCAAGCGTCACGAGATTTGCAGCAACAAATGTGCGTCCGCCGATTTCCATTTCGCACATTTTCATTTCGCCGTTGTCAGTTTTCGCGTAAAGCTGTCTCAGAATCTCCGGAAACACAATTCCGTATTTCTGTTCGAGATATGCAATACGCGCCGCACTCTTTTCGCGGTTGTCAGTTTCATCTGTCAGAAAACGAAACATGGCGCTCATCCTCCCATCACATTAAAATTGATCCGTTTCCGCTGATGGTGTGCTTGTCGAGGTTCATTCTGTACTCTCCTCCTATGCCGGTGATATTCTCCTGATTATTATTATATTTTTCCGACAATCCGCAGATACCGGAGAACAGCGTTCAGAATCTCATGGTAGACATCTTCCATCCCCTCCGGGACGAGAATCGACTGCTGCGGAACATCGCAGATAAATGTCACCGGCCTGCCCTGATAGGTTCCGGCAATGCCGTGCATCACGTTGCCGATCAGCTTGACCGTATCGGGCTGCACCTCAAAATGTGTTTCTTCACTCATAGTGATCTCCTTTTTCTCAAATTTGTCCGGCTTCACAAATCAGCGCCCGGAGCATCCGCATCTCACGCGGTGTGATCGTGACGCCTTTCCCGTATTCCGAATGATCCTCGTTCCATGTCCGGATATCGTAGACCGGTTCTCTGCCGTCCCAGCTGACAAAATTCAGTTCCTTTGTCCAGCCGTTATCCGGCTTTGCGATTGCTCCGATATGCCGGTATATCTCGAATGTATGCTTCATAGCGATGCCCTGTTACAGCGCCGGATCCTCAACGCCGTTCGCCGCAAACGCCGCCGCACGGTCGCGGCAGGTCCCGCAGAGACCGCAGGGCTTTTCGCCGCCCTCATAGCAGCTCCATGTCAGCTCATAGGGCGCGTGCAGACGCAGCCCCTCCGCGACAACATCCGCCTTTGTCTTTCCGACAAACGGCGCCTCAACGCGGAGCTGTTTTCCGCTGCCGAGATAGATCGCGGTATTGATCGCATCATTGAAATCCTGACTGCAGTCTGGATAGGCGTTTCCGGCTGCATCGTCAGCATGCGCGCCGTAATAGATCACCTCGCAGCCGTGCGAGAGCGCAATGCTCGCCGCCGAGGAGAGAAACAGCCCGTTCCGGAACGGCACATAGGTCGAGACCGGTTTGCCGTCCGTTTCCGCGAGCTGCTCCGCATAGGATTCCTTCGGGACCTCCTGCGTACTGCCCTTGAGCAGGGAACAATCGGAATCCGCAAAGATTTCCGCAAGATCGAGCGTCTGCAGTTTCACGCCGTAGTGCTTTGCAACCGCACCTGCCGCCTCGATCTCCTTCGTGTGCTTCTGTCCGTAGCTGACGGACAGTGCAAGCACCTCATCCGCGCCGTATTTCTCAATCGCAAGCGCCAGACAGGTTGTGCTGTCCAGTCCGCCGCTGAATAAAACCAATGCTTTCATTTGACACCCTCCGTCAGCAGTCTTTGCAGATTCCAGTCCTCCTGAAACCTGCCGCAGAACGTCTGCGTGACGGTTCTCGCCGAGGCATTGCGGATGCCCCGCGCCGTCATGCAGCTGTGTGTACCGGCGATCACCACACCGACATCCGGCGTGCCTGCCGCTTCCATGAGAATCTCCGCGATATCCGAGCCGAGCCGCTCCTGCAGCTGCAGCCGCTTTGCCGCCATATCGCAGATGCGGGCGATCTTGGAAAGCCCGATCACCTTATCCTTCGGCACATATGCAACATTGACCGACATATCGTACATCAGCGCCATGTGATGTTCGCAGTAGGAGAACACCTCGATATCGCGCACAACCACAGGACCTGCGTTTTTCGGCGCCTCAAAGGTCTTGCCGAACATTTCCGCGATCTCGTGATTGGTATAGCCGATGCCCTCAAAAACCTCCGCATACATCCTTGCGACACGCTCCGGCGTCTCGATGAGCCCCTCTCTGTCAGGATCCTCACCGAGCGCCTGCAGAATGCCGCGGATGTGTTCTGCAATCGCCTTTTGATCTATCATCTGAACCTCTCCTCAATTATACATGAAAATGCGCTGCCAGCCAATGTGCAACGCCGTCCGCATCATTGGACGGAATCACCGCAGATGCATATGGTTTCAGTTCTTCATCTGCATTTTCGACCGCATAGCTTTCGTCCGCGGTCTCAAACATATCAATGTCATTTTTCCCGTCGCCGAATGCGATCACGCGGTCGCATTGCAGCAGCGCTTTGAGCTGTTTCACCGCATTTGCCTTTGTTGCTGCGGGCGGCATGATCTCGAGCCACTGCGAACCGGAATACATATCAATCTGATAGACACAGTGATACCGGTTCCGGTATTTCTCATTAAGCAGCAGGAGCTTTTCCGGCGTATCAATACAGGTAATGTAAAATTTGCGTCCCGCTTTCAGATCATCCGCCGCCGCGACCGGATTTCTTCGGATATCGCCCTTTCTGCTGTCGAGAAAGAACTGCATTCCGCTTGTCGCAAGCTCCGACACGAATGAAAACTTCTCCGCGCCGTCCTGAAAACTGTAGACAATCGGATAAACTCCGTGTGCCGTCAGATCATCGAGCAGGCTGTCAGCAGCATCATCATAATAATTTTCAAGCAGATGCGTTCCGGTCAGATTGTCGATCACGAACGCGCCGTTGAAAACGATCAGCGGGATTTTCGCGTTCAGCCCCTCCGTGACCTTTCGCGCCGTGTGATAGGAACGCGCCGTCGCATAGGAAAAGATCATGCCCTGTGCCGTCAGCCGGTTGATGACGCTGTTTGTATATGCCGATGTCCGTTCGTCGCTCCGGAGCAGTGTGCCGTCTAAATCCGAAACATAGAGTGTGCGTCCGCTCATTCGGTTTCATCCTCCGTGAACAGTTCCATGTCGATGCACTCCCATGTGCCGACCGGCAGCGCGCACTGTCTTCTGCTGTATTCCCGGAACCCCGCGGCGCTGTAGCAGTGCTGCGCGCCCTCGTTGTTCACAAATACGCCGAGGTCAATCCGCTTCACATGCAGATGTTCCTTTGCATACGCAATCCCGCGCCGCATCATCTGACTGCCGCAGCCCTTTCCTCTGTACGCAGGATCGAGCACAACAAAGCCAAAGCGCACCGATGAATCGTCATTTGCATCCGGATAGCGGATAATAAAATGCCCGATCACATTGTCCGCATCATCGACTGCCGTCAGCGGGAAGAATCTGCCGCTTTCGATCTGCGGCGCATAGTTTTCGTTGATATCCGCGCCGGTGAGCGGGAACTTGCAGAAGCGGTCGGCAGACCACTGATAAAGCTCCTTTTCGCTCCGCAGCCATTTGCAGATGATGTCTGCATCCGCTGCCTGATATTGTCTCAAAACCATTGTGATTCCGTCCTTTTGCGCATCCTTTGTTTTCCGGTAGACTGCGAGCACATACAAATCCTGACTGTCATTGCGGCGGTCATAGATCACGCCGTCGATCACCGGCATCAGGTGGAAAAAGTCCTCGTGATTCGTGCAGAAAACGCAGTATATGCCGCGCGCAAGCTTCAGCTCGCGGACGCGCAGCCCGCAGTCATCAATACATTTGCGCATGCCGAGCTGCTCCATATACGCTTCAAAAACTTCCGGCTCGTTGTATTCCGGATACTCCATTTCTGCTGCAATCGCGGTCAGCTCAGATTTCACCGTCTCATAGGGCTTGCCGCTGAGCTTTGTCATCGTCCGCACGACGCAGCTCCGCGATTCTTCAGACGGATTGTAAAAAGCATACTCCATATCATACACCCCGCTCATTCGGATCCCAGATGAATTTATGCAGTTGCAGCTGCAGCCGGAAATCCCCCATGTGCTGCTCTTTCATGATCTCCACGATCTCCGCGGGTTCAATTCTGCCGAACACGGGGCTGAGATACAGCGGACACTGCGGCCTGAACTGCTCTGCAATCTCCTTTGCACGGAACACATCCTCCCGCGAGCCGCAGACAAATTTCACGGTATCTGCATCCCGCAGCAGCGCGAAATTTTCAGTCAGCATATGCTGCTCCATTCTGCTCGAGGGAAGCTTATAATCCATTGTAAAGCAGGCGCCGGTATTCTGAAACGGTGCAAGCGCAACTGCGCCGTTTGTCTCGATCTCGACACGCAATCCCATGTCCGCAATACATCGGATGACATCGGCGATGTTCTCCTGCAAAAGCGGCTCGCCGCCTGTCAGCGTGACGGTTCGCACGCCTTGCGCAACTGCATCCGCCGCGATCTCTTTGATCCGGCTGAGCGACACGGTTTCATGCGGCGCATCCTTGCCGCATGCCCATGCCGTATCGCACCAGTCACACCGCAGATTGCAGCCTGCAAACCGCAGGAACAGCGCGAGCGCACCGGCAAGCTGTCCCTCCCCGTTGATGCTGATAAAATGCTCTGCGAGCTTGTAAGTCTGTTCCATTTCACACCTCGTAGCTTGCGCAGTTATCCGGCGTTTCGTAGACCGTCACGCGCAGAACCGGAATCCCCTCTGCTTTGAGCTGCGCATAAAACGCCTTTGCAAAGTTCTCGGCGGTCGGGCGATACGGCACTTCGATCAGGCGGAAGTTTTCGTCCTGCAGTGCCGCAAGCGTCGCGGGTTTCAGCGAACCCGCTTCATAGATCAGCGCGTGATCGTAGAAATCCGCAAGACTGCGCACCGCAGATTTCAGGTCGCCGAAATCAATGACCATGCCGCGCTTTTCGCCGGTCTCCTGCAAGGCTTCTGCGCCTGCCTCGACCTCAACCGTCCAGCGGTGGCCGTGCAGATTTGCACATTTTCCGCGGTATCCGGAAAGGAAATGCGCGCTGTCAAAGGCAGCGGATGTTTTCAGTTTATACATCTGATCTCTCCTGTAAAAAAAATACTCCCGTCCGCACCGCAGACAGGAGTATCATGCAGATATTTCTGATACAGCCCTGGTTTTGTTTAAAGACAGGATGGTGCAAACGAACTGTCTGGCGGGAAGTGCCCGCCTCCATGAATCTATAGCCGTCCAAGTACCGTTCTGCTTTTTGGCGCGGGCTCTTTTCAGGTTCAATTCTCAGATCATTTGAGCATTGCAAACCCTCAGCCCTTCGCGACAAACAGAGCATGGTTCAACGGCAGCTGCATACAATCTGTATGCATTTTGGACACTTATAGAAGTATAGCACAGATTCGCGGATTTGTCAAGCCGTCATCACAGAAAATAGAACAGCACGCCGATCACAACCGCGGGAACGTAAAGCCAAAGCAGAAACAAAGCCATCTGAAACGCAGCTGTTACGCGCATTTCAGCGGATTTCCATTATACAAACCGTGACCGCAGATCAAAGGGCTTTTTCCGGACAAGCTTCATCTCCTCCGCCGGTCTGCCGACGGGCAGCACGCAGATCAGCGACTCATCCTCCGGCACATGCAGCAGCTCCGCGATGCGTTTGCCCTGTTCATCGGCATCGGTCACATGCCCTTCGATCCAGCAGCTCGCATACCCGAGCGCCGTAATCGCAAGCAGCATATTCTCGATTGCGGCGGAATAATCCTGCACGCCGTAGCAGCGGTCATTGCCCCAGCCGTCCTGATAGGCAACAATGCGTTTTGTTGTCACGCAGATCACCGCAGGCGCAGTCGAACAGAACGAATCCATAATATCGTAGATCTGTGCCAGCAGTTCCGGATCATCCACGGCGATCAGCGAAGTGGTCTGCTTGTTGCAGCCGGAGGGCGCTGCAAGCCCCGCCTCCATGATGCGCTGCAGATCCGCGCGCGGGACAGGCTCCGGCAGATATTTGCCGCGGTAGCTGTGTCGCGCAGCGATCGCTTCAAAAAGCTCCATATCTCCTCCGATCACTTGACGCCGGTCAGCTCATAGCCTGCATCTGCGATTACTTCGCGGAACGCATCCTCCGATACGGGAGAAGCCGTCTCCACAACCGCATTTGCCGCCTCATGGCTGACGGACAGCACCTTGACGCCCTCCATGCCTTCCAGCGCCTTGCGCACATGCGCCTCGCAGTGCGGACACATCATGCCCTTGATTTCCAGTGTGGTGTTTGCCATTTCATTCACCGATCCTTTCACAGTTTCGTTTGGTTTATCCGCAGCAGACGGTGCTGCCGTCTGCGCCGGTTTCTTCGGTTTGAACAGATTGAGCCGCAGCGCGTTTGTCACAACGCAGAAGCTCGAGAGACTCATCGCGGCAGCGCCGAACATCGGGTTCAGCGTCAGACCGAGCGGCACCAGCACGCCCGCCGCGAGCGGGATGCCGATGATATTGTAAATGAATGCCCAGAACAGGTTTTCGTGGATATTTTTCAGCGTCTTGCGGCTCAGGCGAATCGCATTCGCAGCATCGGTCAGGCTGCTCTGCATCAGGACAACATCTGCCGCGTCGATTGCAACATCCGTACCGGCGCCGATCGCCATACCGATATCCGCGCGTGTCAGTGCAGGCGCATCGTTGATGCCGTCGCCGACCATGCAGACCTTGCCGTCTCCGCCAAGCTCCCGGATCACCTGCTCCTTGCCCTCCGGCAGGACATCTGCGATCACGCGGTCAACGCCCGCTTCTCTGCCGATCGCCTCCGCCGTGCGTGCATTGTCGCCGGTCAGCATCACAACCGAGATGCCCATATCCTTGAGATCAGCGATTGCCTCGGCGCTGTCCGGCTTGATGATATCCGCAACGGCAATGATGCCGGTCAGCCTGTTGCCGTGCAGGAAAAAGAGCGGTGTCTTGCCGGATTCCGCGAGACTCTGCGCAGTTTTCGTGATATCATCCGAAAGCGTGACATGCTCCGCCGCCGTCTGCTGACTGCATGCGAGCAATGCGCTGTCCCCGCACTTTGCCGAGACGCCGCTGCCGACCATTGCGGCAAAATCCGTGACAGCAGGCGGCGTAATCCCCTGCCCTGCGGTATATTCCATGATCGCGCTGCCCATCGGATGCTCACTGTGCTGTTCGAGCGCCGCAGCATCGGTCAGGAGCTGCGCTTCCGTGACCCCCGCCGCCGGAATCACATCGGTGACATGCGGCTTTCCCTCGGTGACCGTGCCGGTTTTATCCAGCACAACCGTTTTGATTCTGCCGGTTTCCTCGAGCGCTGCCGCCGTTTTATACAGAATGCCGCTGCGCGCACCGACCCCGCTGCCGACCATGATCGCAACCGGCGTTGCAAGCCCGAGTGCGCACGGGCAGCTGATCACCAGCACCGAGACCGCACGCGCCAGTGCAAATCCGAGCTCCCTGCCGAGCAGCAGCCAGACGATCAGCGTCACCGCGGCGATACCGATTACCGTCGGGACAAAAATGCCGGAGACCTTGTCCGCGATTTTTGCAATCGGGGCTTTTGTCGCGGCGGCATCCCCGACCATGCGGATGATCTGCGAAAGCGTGGTATCCTCGCCGATGCGCGTCGCTTCACACTCCAGATACCCCGCCTGATTGATCGTGCCCGCAGAAACCGGATCGCCCTGTGCCTTATCCACCGGAATGCTCTCGCCGGTCAGCGCAGATTCGTTGACCGCGCCGCTGCCGGAGACCACAACGCCGTCCGCCGGAATCTGCGCGCCGGGCCGCACGGCAAAATGCATGCCGCGCTGCACCTGTTCCGCAGGGATTTCGCGCTCTGTGCCGTTTTCCAGTATCACCGCGGTTTTCGGCGCAAGCTGCATCAGACTTTTCAGCGCATCGGTTGTTTTGCCCTTCGAGCGCGCCTCCAGCGTCTTGCCGACCGTGATCAGTGTCAGAATCATCGCCGCAGATTCAAAATAGAACTGATCCATCAGCGTCATGACCTTATCCGCATCGCCGTGCAGCTGCGCATCGGTCATGACGAACAGCACGCAGACACTCCAGAGAAACGATGCCGACGAACCGAGCGCGACAAGCGTATCCATATTCGGTGCGCGGTGCATCAGCGCCTTGAATCCGCTGATGAAGAAGCGCTGATTGATCACCATGATGATGACCGTCAGAAGCAGCTGAATGAGCCCCATTGCAACATGATTGCCCTCCAGCGCCGCAGGAATCGGAAACCCGAGCATCATGTGTCCCATTGAGAAGTATATGAGAATCAGCAGGAATACGAGCGAAACGATCAGACGGCGCAGGAGCTTCGGCGTTTCGGTATCGGTCAGCGAATCGGCAGCCGGTGCAGCGGATTTCTCCGCCGTTTTCAGCGATGCGCCGTAGCCTGCGTCCGCAACTGCTTTCATGATTGCATCCGGCGAGGCGCTGCCCGCAACGCCCATCGAGTTCGTCAGCAGGCTGACCGCGCAGCTCTCGACGCCCTCCACCGCATTGACCGCTTTTTCCACACGCGCGCTGCATGCCGCACAGCTCATGCCCGTGACATTGTACTGCGTCATTTGACCGCCTCCTGCGTGATCGACTTGACTTCATAATCCATCATTGCGACGGTGCGGCGCAGTGTTTCCGCTTCAATCTGCCGGTCACAGCGCACGGTCGCGGTCTTGTTTTTCAGATCGACCTCGCATGCCGCGCCGTCAATCCGGTTGATCTGCCGCTCCACCGCCGCTTTACAGTTTTCGCAGTGCATCCCTTCAATATGCATGATATAGCGGAGAATTACGGGGTTTTTGAGTTCCTTTTTCTCAGCTTTGACCATGCCGCCGCCTCCGCCGCAGCAGTCCCCCTGGCCCTTGAAATGCCTGACGGCACCCGTCACACCGGCACCTGCAAGCGCAGCAATAATCGCGATCAGCACGATATTCGCCGGATTTACCGCAAAGAGCATTGCAGTCATCATGATCCCTCATTTCATCAGTTTTTTGACCAGCTCGGCAAGCTCATCGACTGCACCGTCATCGCCGCTGCGGATATCGCGGACGACGCAGGTGTGCAGATGCCGCGCGAGCAGATCCTTGTTGAAGGCATTGATTGCCGCGCTCACCGCCGCAGACTGCGTCAGGATATCCGCGCAGTAGGCGTCATTTTCGAGCATCTTCTGCAGCCCGCGCACCTGTCCCTCAATGCGTCTCAGACGGTTCATGAGCTTCTTGCGCTCCTCCTCGGAACGCTCGGTCTTTTTCTCCGCGCAATGCGGACATCGCTTTTCTGCCATATTTTTTCACTCCTTAGCGGTATCGCTTCGCGATGATTGATATTGGGCTCTGCCCAAACCCGCCAGAGGGATACTATCCCTCTGGACTCCCATTTTTATAAAAAACGTAACCGGAGCGCCAATATAAAAGTTTCGATCAAACTTTTTCAACACGCAGGGCGTGCCGCCGTATTGCGAAAGCAACCGGTCACACTATACGCCGCCGCAGCGCTGATATAGCGGTATCGCTCCGCGATGATTGATATTGGGCTCTGCCCAAACTCCGCCAAAGGGATACTATCCCTCTGGACTCCCATTTTTGATAAATATTATTCACTTTTCACGATTCACTCTTCACTCATAAATATACCCCCGTCCGGTATTTCTATTATATACCGGATGGGGGTATTTGTCAAGTGGGTATTTATGATTTATGCGGATGCGCCCTCGGTCTGCGGCGGGACGGCAGCAGCCGGTTTCCGTTTATGCTCCAGCACCAGAATCACCGCGACTGCAGCCGCCAGCACATAATACGGAATCTGACAGATATATTGCTGTTTCATTGTCATCTCGATTTTTGCCGGATCGCCGAGCCCGCTGATGAAAAATGTATTCAGCCTCCCGACGCCCATATTATTGCAGGCGTGCATAATCGCTGCCGGAAAGACCGAGCCGGATTTTTTCGTCAGCCACATCAGGAACACGCCCATTGCGATGCACCAGACGCTCATTGTCACGATGCCGAGCCACGGATAGCCCCAGTAATCTTTGCCGAAATTGTGTCCCTCAATCGTCAGCGGTGCGTGCCAGATGCCCCAGAGAATGCCGCCGGCGATGATCGTGCCGGTTGTACCGAGCAGCGGCTCCATTTTCTGATTCATATAAGCGCGCCAGCCGAACTCCTCGCCGATTGTGTTCCATGCAAAGAGCGGTCCGAAGGCGAACATCATCAGGCAGTTTCCGATATAATCCGAGATGCTGACGCGGCCGGTCATTTCGCTGAAATCCCAGTGCCCGTAGACAAGCGTCATTGTGATATACGTGAGCAGACCCTGCACAAACGGAATCAGAACTGCAAGCGCATAATAGCGGACATGCCCTTTGAGATTCAGATGCAGCAGCGTATTGTCCCAGCCCTCTTTCGTGACTTTGCGCGTGATGATATTCGCAAGCATCGGCGCGTAGATCACCAGCAGACTGAGAATGGCATAAGCGCCCTGAAACCAGTTTTCATAGCCGAGCGTTTTGTTCAGGATGATCTCCGGAATCCAAGCAATGCCGAACGCAAGGAGCAGGAACAGCACAAGCCGTTTTGCTTCCGGTTTCTTATTTTGCATACTGCTCCACTCCTTTCATATAGACCTTGCAGGAGATTATATAGGATACATAATACCCGATGATCGCGAGCCAGAGGATCACACCGAGAATCAGATAAATATTGTGCTTCAGCGTGCCTTCTGCAAATGACACGCACCAGTCATAGAGCGAGACAAACGGATCGCCGCTTTCGCCGCCCGGGAGCGGTCCGAACAGCAGATAAATCAGACCGCCGAGCACAAGGACACCGAATATCAGAACTTTCATATGTTCGCCGTTCTTGTGTCCGAATCGAAATGTAAACGGAAAATCAATCATCATCTTGAAAAGCTCAAAGAAAAACATGCCGTTGATCAAAAGATTCGTTATTTGCAGATTGATCATGAGCTGCTCATTCTCCGTGCCGACAAGCAGATGATCCGCAAGGATCACAAGCTCTGCCGTGAGCGTCGCGGAAACATAGGCAACCATGAGCATGAGAAATGTCACGACATACTTGGCGTAGATCGAGCCCTTGATGCCCTTCGGATGCGATGCGGTAAAATACGCCCATTTCTTGACCTCATCCTGCGAGATATTCAGAAAGGCCTGCAGACCGGTTGCAAAGAACGGTGTAAAGGCACACATCAGATAAAGCAGCGGCGGCTCACCGTCCGCGCTGTTGAAGCCGCTGATCATCTCAGCCATTTCCGCCTCGCCGGTTAATGTCATCAACCACGTAAATCCAAGCCCAAACAGCAACATGCCCGGTCCCATGAGTGCAACAATAATCAGGTTGCCTCTGTTCATCCGAAGCTCTTTGAAAATCAAACCTGTCATGATGCTTCACCGTCCTTCTGCATTTTGAACAGCGTAAACGGCTGCTTTTTCTGCGCTTTTTCGCGTTCGCTTACATCGCCGTACATTCTGTTGTGCCGCATCGTCAAATACCAGCCGAGCAGCAGGCAGCCGGTCAGCACGAGCACCGTGACCGGTCTGATTACGGATTCATGCGCAAGGAAAAGCGTCCGGGCTTTTTCGATCGACTCATCAATCGGTGCAACATCATCCGCCTTCGGATCGGTGATAAAGTTATAGAGACTGATAATAAGCACCGGTACAACAACAACAGCCATAGCCTTGAACGTTGCCCATTCCATTCCTTTGGCTGTACGTGCTTTTGTCGCAAAGAATGTCATCAGCGTATCATAGAGCAGGAAAACCGCAGAGAACGCTGCCATAAACCAGACAGTATGTGCGGAAAACTGCATGCCCGTGATTTTCGCCGTCACAAATGCATTCAGAATTGCAAACAGGAATCCGATCAGCATCCGAACGATCTTTACGATATAGATTCCGGTCGCGCGCATACATGGCGTGATCGGGAGCGCAAAGGAATACGGGAGCCAGTTTGCCTGAATATCCGGCAGCGCTGCCGTATTCATTCCGCCGGCTGACGCACCGCATCCGACCAAAGAGATCGAAGCGTAGTAAATGATCGCGTTGAATTCTCCCAGCATCTCCGATCCCTCAAATACCGGTGCAAGATTGCCGACCGACATGCTCAGACGGATCAGCCAGAAAAGAACAGTCAGCACGATAAAGATGCACATTCCGGAAAAATATTCCTTGCGCACGAGGCGCCATTCGCGCCATGCAAGCGCTTTGATTGCCGCCCCTGCCGGACGCGGTTTCGCAGCGCGAATTGTTTTTTGTTCGTTCATATGATTCACCTCAGTCTTTCAGAAATGTCCCCGGGGGGCGCCCGATGCGAACAAAAATAAGCAACGGCAGCATTCTGTGAATTGCCTTGCAATTCACTTAGGGGAGCCCTCTATCGCAGGGCTCCCCTCTCCGAAAAACGATCCACCGGATCGTTTTATCGGATTCACCCCTGCGGAGCTCCTTTCGTAAGGGAATGTCGCTGTCTGCGGACAGCGACCAAAGGGCGCCGCTCTTTGGAAACCTGCGAGCTTTTGTAAAAGCTCGACCAAAACTTTTATTTCGGCTTCGCCGTGTTCCCGTTCAGGATGTCCATTCCTTCATGGTTCTGTGGACATAATAGACCATGATATCCTCAAGCGTTGTCGGCTCGAGCAGCAGCCCCTCATATTTGCGTGCCGCTGCCGCTCTGTCCGAGACCATGACATCCGCGCCGAAATCCGTGACGCGCGCACTGACGTAATCCTCCGGATCGACGTCCCTGAACTCCGCCTTTGTACATTTGAGGATGCCGTGCTGCTCGAGCACATCATCCTTATAGCCGGTGACGAGAATCTTTCCGCGGTCGATGAAGGTCACGCTGTCCGCGATCTTTTCAAGGTCAGAGGTGATATGCGAGGACATCAGAATGCTGTGGTTCTCGTCCTGCAGATATTCAAGGAAGATATCGAGAATCTCCGAGCGCACAACCGGATCGAGACCTGTGGTTGCTTCGTCCATGACGAGCAGCTCCGCATCATGCGAGAGCGCGCAGGCAATCTGCAGCTTCATCTTCATGCCCTTGGAAAACTGCCCGATCTTCTTTTTCTGCGGCAGTTCAAAGCGCTCAAGATAATCCGCGTAAACCTTGTCATTCCATTTTTCATAAAGCCCTTTGAAGATGCGCCCCATTTCCTTCGCGTTGAACAGATCGTGGAACGGCAGCTCGTCAAAGACAACCGCAAGGCGCTCCTTGATTTCCTGCTCATGCTTGATATGATCCATGCCGAGCAGGTTGATTGTCCCCGCGTTGATCGGAATGATATTCAGCAGACTGCGGATCGTTGTGGTTTTTCCGGCGCCGTTCTGCCCGATAAAGCCCATGATGCTGCCGCGCGGCACATCAAAGCTGACGGAATCGAGGGTAAAGCCGTCATATTTCTTTGTGAGGTTTTTGATTTCGATTGCATTTGCGTAGTCATTCATGATTCTGAACCTCCGTATACAATTTCAAGTATCTCCTGCAGTTCCGCGAGCGGGATGCCGCAGCGCTTTGCCTTGTCGGCGGCATCCGTCAGCAGCCCTTCGATTGCCTTGAGCTGCTCCTCGCGGTAAAGCTCCTTGTTCTGCGCCCTGACAAAGCTGCCCTTGCCCGTATAGGATTCAATGAAGCCGTCACGCTCAAGCTCCTCATAGGCGCGCTTTGTTGTGATGACGCTGATCCGGAGCTGCATGGCAAGATTGCGCATCGAGGGCAGTGCGTCGCCCTCCTTCAGCGTTCCTTCAAGGATCATGGTTTTGATCTGACGGACGATCTGTGTATAGATCGGCTCGCCTGATGCGTTGCTGATAATGATATCCATAGTCAGAGTACTCCTTACGAAATGCGAAATGAGAAATTTGAAATGAGAAAATTCGGTATCATATGGATTCTGAATCGTCCGCAAAGCAGACTACCGCAATTTCTAATTTCTCGTTTCTTATTTCTAATTCCCGCGCGGCACAGTGTCCGGATTGTGCAGCACGGTTATAATGTGTATATTCGATATACACATTATAACATTGTATATACACTTTGTCAAGGGGTTTTGCAAAAATATTTTCTGCAGTTTGATTTTCCGCGCCGTGCGGCAGATTCCGGCGAACAAAACGCAACGGATGGGAAATCCGGCAGCGAATCCGCAAAAACTCTCTTGCAATCCTGCACATGCAGATGTATAATAGTAGAACGTATTTGACATCTTGTCATGCGATCAATTTTGTCTGAAAAAAGGAGAATGTTATGAGTTTCAAGGTTATGGGCGTTACCGCCGGCAGAAAAGACAGCAATTGCGAGATCCTGCTGAAAGAGGCGCTGCTCGTATGTCAGGAGCAGGGCGCAGAGGTCACAATGATCAACCTCAAGGATTATGAGCTGCTCGACTGCACGGGATGTACCGCCTGCACAATGGGCATGTCGATGGGCAAGCATACCGGATGTTCCCTCGATGACAAGGACGACAAGAAAAAGATCATGGAAGTGCTGCTCGATCAGGATGCAGTCATCTTCTCGGCACCGACCTACGCGCTGATGCCCTCCTCGCTGTTTCTCAAGTTCATGCACCGCAACCTCGCTTATGAGACTGCGTTCCTGACCAAGATCGGCGCGATCAAATCCCGCGACAGAATCGGCGCACTGATCGCAGTCGGCGGCTCCACCCGTTCGTGGCAGTCGATGGCGCTCGAATGCATGCAGGCTTCAACTTTCTCAAACAGTTTCAAGATTATAGATATGTATATGGCGACGATGGTGCCTGCTCCGGCACAGGTTCTGCTGCACGAGGAGAAGCTCGCGCGTGCAAGAGAGATCGGTGCCAACATCATGAAGTCCCTGAACACCCCTGCTGCCGAGCGCGGCTGGCTGGGCGAGCCGGAAGCCGGCTGGTGCCCGAACTGTCACAGCAACTGTCTCTGCCTCGGTGAGCCGCAGTGGAGAGGGCTCCAGTATCCGATTGAGTGCGCAGTCTGCGGTGCAGGCGGCGACCTCGTCAAAACCGATGACGGCAAATGGAAGTTTGTCATTGCCGCAAACGGTCTCGAGCGCGACAGAACCTCTGAGGAGGGACGCGGCGTCCACTGCGACGAAATCGCGGATACGCAGGGCGGCTTCTTTATGGATCCGCAGAAGCGCGAAACCGTTGCCGCAAAGCTCGAAAAGTATAAGGCGATCAAGTTCCCGGGCATCTGATGAATACAATGCAACAAACAAGCCGCTTCGACCGACCGGAACGGCTTGTTCCGTTTTTTAGGCGCAAATTAGGCAACCTGCCCATATTTCCGCCGGTATATGTATAGATATATCCGGAATATACAAATCACAATACTCCTTATTGCATTTTTGCATGATTCATGCTATAATATCCCAAATCATGCAGCAGACATGGTTTGACATTTTAATTTATTGCAGAAAGGGTTTTCAAACATGAAACAGGGAGCAAGAAAAACACTCAGCTCAGTCCTCGCACTGCTGACCGCTGTCACGGCGTTCGGTGCAGTCTCCGCATCCGCCGCGGAACCGGCAGTCTATACGCGCGGTGACGTCAACGGCGACGGTGCGGTCAATGTCGCGGATGCACAGCTCGCACTCGGCGAATACAGCAGAAGCATGGCCGGAAAGGAATCCTCGCTGACCGCAGAGCAGAAATCCGCAGCGGATATCAACAAGGACACCAAGCTTGACGTCGCAGATGCACAGACGATCCTGATTTATTACTGCGCAACCGGCCTCAAGAATACGAAAAGAACATGGGCAGACTTTCTGAGTCCGGCATACAGCGATATGAAGGTGCCCAATACCGGTGAAAAGCTGACAATCGTCGGCTGGGGCGAGCTCGCGGAGCCGATGGAAATGGTTGAAGATTTCGTCGCAAAGTATCCGCAGTATACCGATCTGGTGGAATACAAGTCGATCGGTGATATCACGGATACCGGCAAGGCGGAAGATCTCGAAACCTACCTGAAATCCGGCGGTGACGCTGACCTCTGCATCGTCACCGGACACACACTCAACAACTATACCGCGAACAGCGAAAAATCCCTGCCGCTGAGCGATCTCGGCTTCAAGGATGCGGATTTTGAGCCGATCTACAACGCTGTCATGACAGAGGGCGCAGGTCTCAATGATGTCCCGACGGGCATTTCGTGGTACACCGAGCCCGGCTGCTATGTCTACCGCGCCGATCTCGCAAAGCTGTATCTCGGTGCCGAAACGCCGGCTGAAATGCAGGAATTCGTCAAGGACTGGGAGACCTTCGATCAGACTGCGGCAAAGCTCGCGGAGCTTTCCGGCAACAAGTGCAAAATCACAGCATGGGTCGGCGATTTCGCAAAAGTATTTCCGTCGCTGCGCAGAACCCCGTGGCTCGATGAGCAGAGCATGCTCCAGTTCGGTCAGGAGGAGACGGATTTCCTCAACCGGCTCAGACTGTACTGCCAGAAGGGCTATATGACCATGCATGCCGAACGCTATGACAACGATGACTGGTATCTCGATTCGTGGACAGGGATGTTCCAGGGAAATGACAAGGAGAACATCTCCCGTGAAGTCGCACATGCACTCGGCACATTTATGAGCGCATGGGAACTCAAGCCGTTCGGCACGCTCAACGCAATCGAGTATTCCTCTGAGACGGAAAAGCGCGAGAGCTACGGTCAGTTCAGAGTCACACAGGGTCCGGCGGCATGGGTTGCACCGGACAGCAACTTCCTTTTTGTGCCGAAGTATGCCGATAACGGCTCGCTCGCGCGCAAATTCCTCGATACATACATCTTTGATGAAAACAAGGCTGCGGAGTTTGCAAAGGCAAGAGGCATCTTCTCCAGCAATGCAAATGTCAACAGGAAGATTGAAAAGGACGGCTACAAGAATCCGATGCTCGGCGGTCAGTCGCAGTACGGCATTCTTGATCAGAATGCAACAGCCGCTGATACGCGCTATGCAAAGACACAGCTTGACTACGAGCTGAATAACGGTTTCATGTACCTTGCTGAAGACTTTGCAGAAGCCACAGACTACGATGCGGATTACGTCCTGACACAGCTCGACAACGCATGCAGCGACTACCCGCAGATCAAGCACAGAACGCAGAATTAAGCAATCAATCTATAATAAAAGCCGCTAGATCGCGCATGTGCCGGTTCAGCGGCTTTTTCCATCCAAATATGCGCGCAGCGCACACCGCAATTTCTCTTTTCTCATTTCTAATTTCTCATTCCGGAATAACGGCAAACTGCCTAAACAATCGCGCTGTGCCGCGAAAAAATCGACGCATTTGTGAAATTTGGAAAAATCCGAAAAAACACTTGCAATCAGGGCGGTACTTATGATATAATATCTAGTTGAAGTGAGGTGTTTGCATTATGCCAAAAAGAAACGATATCAACAAAGTTATGATTATCGGCTCCGGCCCGATTATCATCGGACAGGCCTGCGAATTCGACTACTCCGGTACGCAGGCATGCAAGGCGCTGCGCAAGCTCGGTTATGAGATCGTGCTGGTCAACTCCAACCCTGCAACGATCATGACCGACCCGGACGTTGCAGACGTCACCTACATTGAACCGCTCAATGTGGCGCGTCTGACCGAGATCATCAAGAAGGAACGCCCCGATGCGCTGCTTCCGAACCTCGGCGGTCAGTCCGGTCTGAATCTCTGCTCTGAGCTCGACAAGGCGGGCGTACTCAAAGAGTACAACGTCCAGGTCATCGGCGTTCAGGTCGATGCAATCGAGCGCGGCGAGGACAGAATCGAATTCAAGGAGACCATGGAGTCCATCGGCGTCGAAATGGCGCGCAGTGAGGTTGCATACTCCGTGGACGAAGCAGTTGCGATTGCGGACAAGCTCGGCTATCCGGTCGTTCTGCGTCCTGCATACACCATGGGCGGTGCCGGCGGCGGCATGGTCTATAATGTTGAGGAACTGAAGGTTGTCTGTGCAAGAGGTCTTCAGGCATCGCTCGTCGGTCAGGTGCTCGTTGAGGAGTGCGTCACCGGCTGGGAGGAGCTCGAGCTCGAGGTTGTCCGCGATGCAAAGGGCAACATGATTACCGTCTGCTTCATCGAGAACATTGACCCGATGGGCGTTCACACCGGTGATTCCTTCTGCTCTGCCCCGATGCTGACCATCTCTGAGGACGTTCAGAAGCGTCTGCAGGAGCAGGCATACCGCATCGTTGACAAGGTTCAGGTCATCGGCGGCTGCAACTGTCAGTTCGCACATGATCCGGTCTCTGACAGAATCATCGTCATCGAGATCAACCCGCGTACATCCCGTTCCTCTGCGCTGGCTTCCAAGGCGACGGGCTTCCCGATCGCACTCGTTTCCGCAATGCTCGCAACGGGCATGACGCTCGACGAGATGGAATGCGGCAAATACGGCACACTCGACAAATACGTTCCTTCCGGCGACTATGTCGTCATCAAGTTCGCACGCTGGGCTTTCGAGAAGTTCAAGGGTGCCGAGGATAAGCTCGGTACGCAGATGCGTGCAGTCGGTGAGGTCATGAGCATCGGCAAGACCTATAAGGAGGCCTTCCAGAAGGCAATCCGCTCGCTGGAAACCGGCAGATACGGTCTCGGTTTTGCAAAGGATTTCAACGAAAAAACAAAGGATGAGCTGCTCTCCATGCTGGTCTATCCGACAAGCAACCGTCAGTTCATCATGTATGAAGCACTCAGAAAGGGTGCAACCGTCGATGAGCTCTATAATCTGACCAGAATCAAAAAGTGGTTCATCGAGCAGATGCTCGAGCTCGTTGAGGAGGAAAACACCCTGCTCGAAAACAAGGGCAAGGTTCCGGCAGACGGCGTGCTGCGTCAGGCAAAGCTCGACGGCTTCTCTGACCGCTACCTCAGCCAGATCCTCGAAGTGCCGGAGGCTGACATCCGCAATGCGCGCTATGCAGCAGGCATCCGCGAGGGCTGGGAGGGCGTCCACGTTTCCGGCACCGAGAACAGCGCATATTACTACTCCTCCTATCATATTGAAAAGGATGAGAGCCCCTGCAATGATGACCGCCCGAAGATCATGATCCTCGGCGGCGGCCCGAACAGAATCGGTCAGGGCATCGAGTTCGACTACTGCTGTGTCCACGCGGCACTCGCACTGAAGGCTCTCGGCTTTGAGACGATCATCGTCAACTGCAACCCTGAAACCGTTTCCACTGACTACGACACCTCTGATAAACTCTACTTCGAGCCGCTGACGCTCGAGGATGTGCTCCAGATCTATGAGAAGGAGAAGCCGGTCGGCGTCATCGCACAGTTCGGCGGTCAGACTCCGCTCAACCTCGCAGCAGACCTCAAGAAGAACGGCGTCCGCATCCTCGGTACTTCGCCGGAAACGATCGACCTCGCTGAGGACAGAGATCACTTCCGCGCAATGATGGATAAGCTCGGCATCCCGATGCCGGAATCCGGCATGGCAGTCACCGTCGATGATGCACTGGAAATCGCAAACCGCATCGGCTATCCGGTCATGGTGCGTCCTTCCTACGTGCTGGGCGGCCGCGGCATGGAGGTTGTCCACGATGACAACATGATGCGCGTCTACATGGCTGCTGCAGTCGGCGTCACACCGGACAGACCGATCCTCATCGACAGATTCCTGCATCACGCAACCGAGTGTGAGGCGGATGCAATCTCCGACGGCAAGGAATGCTTCGTTCCTGCTGTTATGGAGCATATCGAGCTCGCAGGTATCCACTCCGGCGACTCCGCATGCGTGCTGCCTTCGCTGAACCTCAGCGAGAAGCATGTCGCAACCATCAAGGATTACACCAAGCGCATCGCTGTTGAGATGGGCGTTGAGGGTCTGATGAACATGCAGTATGCAATCGAGGATGACACTGTCTATGTCCTCGAGGCAAACCCGCGTGCATCCAGAACCGTTCCGCTGGTCTCCAAGGTCTGCGCGATCAACATGGTTCGCATCGCAACGCAGATCATGACCACCGATCTGACCGGCAAGCCGTCTCCGGTTCCGTCGCTGCATGATAAGAAGATCAAGCATCACGGCGTCAAGGAAGCGGTCTTCCCGTTCAACATGTTCCAGGAAGTTGACCCGGTTCTCGGACCGGAAATGCGCTCCACCGGTGAAGTCCTCGGCATCTCCCCGAACTTCGGCGAGGCTTACTTCAAAGCACAGGAGGCAACCCAGACCAAGCTGCCGACCGGCGGCACCGTCCTGCTCTCAGTCTGCGATATGGATAAGCCGGAGCTGCTCCCGATCGCAAAGAAGTTCCATGACCTCGGATTCAAGATCCTCGCAACCGGCAAGACCTACGATATGATCGCAGAGGCAGGCATTCCGGCAGAGAAGATCAAGAAGCTCTATGAGGGCAGACCGAACATTACCGATGCGATGACCAACGGCAAGATCGACCTGATCGTCAACACGCCGGCAGGTGCGGATTCGCTGCACGATGACAGCTACATCCGCAAGGCTGCAATCAAGTACCGCATCCCGTATATCACCACAATGGCAGCAGCATCTGCAACCGCAGAGGGCATTGCTGCAATCAAGGAGCAGGGCGGCTCGCTGAGCGTCAAGTCTCTGCAGGAATTCCACAGCGAAATCACTGAGTAAACAAACCATACCGAAAGGGAGCAGCGCATTCTCGCACTGCTCCCTCTCCGGATTCTATATTGATTCATAAGGAGGCCATTATGGAGCAGGAATACAGAGAAAAAATGTCACAACAGCATTATGATGCTGAGCAGCAGAGACTTTCCTACCTGAAGGGTACCCGCCGTACCGAGGTTGCAGATGCCCTTGCAGAAGCAAGAAGCCACGGTGACCTTTCCGAAAACGCGGAGTACGATGAGGCGCGTAACGAACAGGCGCGTCTGGAAGATGAGATCAAAAAGCTCGAATATACCCTCGAGCATGCAGAGATCATCTCCACGCTTTCCTCGGATACCGTCAGCACCGGATGCGGCGTCATCCTGAGCAGAGCGGAGTTCAACGGTCAGCCCCAGAAGATCGAGACCCTGCAGATCGTCGGCCGTTCCGAAGCAGATTACGATAAGCACAAGATCTCCGATGACTCCCCGATCGGCAAGGCGGTCCTCGGCAAGCGCGTCGGCGATACCTTTATCGTAGAAGCACCGGTCGGCATCATGACCTTTACCGTTCTCGAGATCTCCAGCACCGGCGTCTTTGAGAATCATCCGGAGGGCTGAGCATGAGCGAACAGAATCTCAACGAACAGAACGTCCAGCAGACCGCCGAGGATATCGACGCGCTCCGTCAGGTGCGTCTCGATAAGCTCGCGGAAATGCAGCAGAACGGCGATGATCCGTTCGTCATCACAAAGTTTGATGTCACTGCAAGCACCGCAGAGTGCCGTGCGATGTACGAAGCAGCCGAGGCAGAGCTCCCCGCCGATCTTGACGAGGAGGCAAAGAAGGCTGCCTATGAGCAGATCAACGAGAAGTTCACCGTCACCGTAGCCGGCAGAATCATGAGCTGGCGCAAGATGGGCAAGGCAAACTTCCTCGATCTGCGCGACAAGACCGGCAGAATTCAGGTCTATGTCCGCATGAACGATATCGGTGAGGAGGAATTCGCAAAGTTCCGCAAGTACGGCGATATCGGCGACATCATGGGTGTCACCGGCACGCTGTTCCGCACCAGAACCGGTGAGCTTTCCGTCCACGCAACAAAGGTCACGATGCTTTCCAAGTCGCTCAAGCCGCTGCCGGAGAAGTTCCACGGCTTGACCGACCGCGATACCAGATACCGTCAGCGCTACACCGACCTCATCATGAATGAGGATGTGCGCGATACCTTCATCAAGCGCAGCAAGATCATCGCTGCCATCCGCAGCTGGCTGGATGCACAGGGCTTCATCGAGGTCGAAACCCCGATGCTCGTCTCCAATGCAGGCGGCGCCGCTGCAAGACCGTTCGAGACCCACTATAACGCACTCGATGAGGACGTCAAGCTGCGCATTTCGCTTGAGCTTTACCTCAAGCGCCTGATCGTGGGCGGCCTTGAGCGCGTCTATGAGATCGGCAGAGTGTTCCGCAATGAGGGCGTCGATACCAAGCACAATCCGGAGTTCACCCTCATGGAGCTCTATCAGGCATATACCGACTATCACGGCATGATGGATCTGACGGAAAACATGTTCCGCCACATCGCGCAGACCGTCTGCGGCACAACCTGCATCCCGTTCGGCACCGATGAGAACGGCGAGGATATCATGATCGACCTCGGCAAGCCGTTCCGCCGCCTGACCATGATCGACGCGGTCAAGGAGTACACCGGCGTGGACTTCGACCAGATTCCCGACACCGCTGCGGCAAAGAAGATCGCGGACGAAAAGGGCGTGCACTATGAGAAGCGCCACGAAAAGGGCGATATCCTCAACCTGTTCTTCGATGAATTTGTCGAGGAGAAGCTCGTGCAGCCGACCTTCATCATGGATCATCCGGTCGAAATTTCGCCGCTGACCAAGCGCAAGCCCGATAAGCCCGATTATGTCGAGCGTTTCGAGCTTTACATCACCGCGCGCGAGATGTGCAACGCTTACTCCGAGCTGAACGATCCGATCGACCAGCGCAAGCGTTTTGAGGCGCAGGAAGCACTGATCGCACAGGGCGATGACGAGGCAAACCACATCGACGAGGACTTCATGAACGCCCTCGAGATCGGTATGCCCCCGACAGGCGGCATCGGCTTCGGCATCGACAGACTTGTCATGCTGATGACCAACAGCCAGTCCATCCGCGACGTGCTGCTCTTCCCGACGATGAAGTCGATCGACTGACCGCAATCTCATATAAAAACAACCGCCTCTATGGATTTTCAGCCATAGGGGCAGTTTTATATTTCGTTGATATGTGTCAAAAGGAGCCGCGTCAGGCGGAGAAAGGCGTCGGCGCGCTCCGGCTCACACTTTGCAAGCTCTGTCTCCATTGCACTCAGTGTCCGTTCGCGCTCGCTGATCTCATCCAGAATCAGGTAATCCAAGCTGATTCCCAGTGCATTCGAGATTCTGACTGCTGTTTCCAGCGAGAGACTTTTTGTTCCCCGCTCAATATGTGCGATATAGCTGACGGAGATTTCACAGCGTTCTGCAAGCTGCTCCTGCGTCATGCCGAGTTTTTTTCGCTTTTCCTTGATTTTCTGTCCGATCAGTCTGTAGTCGATTGTCTGCATCGCTGTCACTCCCTTCCCCTATATTATACAATATGCACAAACTTTTTGTGAATATTCTGTAGGTCATAATATTGACTTTTGGTATCGCTTTTGATATAATTATATCAATATAGCACAGATGTGCAGAAAGGGAGTGAAATAGTAATTTTTTGATCGCCTACTGCTAACAAATAATATACTGGTAATGAGAAAGGATAATACGCATGGAAGATAAGAAATTACAATTATTCAAGTCAGAATTGTTTAGTAAGCATTTACCAGCCCTTAAAAATATCCACGAATCACTAAAGGACGATAAGTTTCTATCAATGTATGAGCGCATCATCACACTATCATATATGCATCAATTTCCTAATAATATTACGAATAAAAGATTTATTGAGTATATTGAAACCTGCTTGAAATGGAATCGTTCTTTTCTTGACTATTTTCTGAAATCAGATAACATCAGCAATTCACTAGAATATCTGATTGTCAATCATGGAACGGATGTTTTTTCAGAAGAATATATCCAAATAGCTCAAACGCGGCTTAACAACCGTTCCAGTTAAAAAAATAAAGGGGGAAAACAGGATGAAAAAGCGCATAAGTCTACTACTATGTTTATTACTTTCATTGACAATTACAGGTTGTGGAAATACTGCTTCAAGTAAAACATCAGAATCTCACGTTACAAGTGCTAATACTACTCAACAAACAGAAGAAACTTCAAAAGAAGTCAGCGAAACAGAAAACACAACAACTACTCAATCCGATATAACGGAAGAATCGTCGCAAGCAGAACAATCACCTTCAATAATAACAAATGAGGTCGATTATACGAAACTAAATAATCTAATCGCAGATACTACTGCTGATAGTGCCTTTGATTTTTCGCGCAATGAATACATTAATACTATCACAAAAGGACTACTAGACTGGGAGTTAGCCGCTGAAGATACATATAATGATTATGAAGTCTATATCTATGCAACATTTAATTCTAAGGATTCTATTCGTTATACAAAACAAAATGAGAAGATTGGGAAACTATTGTTGTTCTATGAACAGAACGGAACAATAAAACATATCGTATATTGGTACAGGCATTGCTACTGGCCGAGTTCTACAACGAAGCCTTATGATACTTATGCCTTACTAGCTCCGTGTGCCGGTGGAATATATCACTTAATGAGCGGAGAATCAGACCAGCTAAAAAGCGTGGAATATACCGATAGTATATATGCGCAGATAGAAACTCCGTATGACCTTCTTGCACCAAACCAAAAAAGGATGGCTTTCGATCAAACTAATAAGTATGAATATCAGATTTCTTCTACAATTATTGAACAGGATGACGCATGCTTGTTAATATCCAAGTCAGAATAATCATTAATCAGCCTCCGCATATTCTTCTGCGGAGGCTGTATTCCGTCATACAAAGATTCCATACGTATTACTTGACATTTCAGCCGAAATAGATTATAATAGAGAAAATAAGAACAGGAGGGATGACAATGGTATTTCCTGCAACCGACGAGATCTATGCAGCCATGAAGGCGCATGACCTCAACAGCGGCATTGAGGCGCGCGAGGAATCGAGCGTCCTGCATGTCGGCATCAATACCGAAAAGACCTCGTTTGAGGCACTCTACATCTCCAGAAGTGAAAAGAACGATGTCGCACTCCGTATCTATAACCTGATCAAGTTTCCGCCGGATAAGCTCGACGCCATGCTTGAGTGCGTCAATGCCGCGAACCTCAGGTTCCGTTTTCTCAAATTCACGGTCGATGAGCAGAATGACTCTGTCGATGCGGCATATGACTTCACCATCGAGGCGGAGGGACTCGGCGAATGCGCCTATGAGATGCTCATGCGCGCCGCCGGCATCATTGATGACTGCTATCCCGCATTCATGGATGTGCTCAAGAGCTGAATCACGAAAGGAGGGACCTTCCCATGTTTCCTGCAACTGAGGAAATTGCGGAGTTTTTTGAAGAAAAAGAAGTACATTTCAATATCTCCGAGACCGAGGAGAGCAGCCGTGTTGTTGCGTCGGTCGTAGTGGACTATACTTCGTTCACCGTTTACTTCATCTCCAGCGATGAGACAAACGATGTCTCCGTGCGCGTTCCGCACTTTGTCCGTTTCAAGGAGCAGAACCGCCGCGATATGCTGCGCATTGCAAACCGCATGAACGATAAATACCGTTTCGTCAAGTTCACGGTCAATGACGAATCGGAGGCAGTCACGATCGAATATGATTTCGCGGAGAAGACCGAAAACATCGGTCCTGCTGCGGAGGAGCTGTTCCGCCGCCTGATGCAGATCGCCGAGGAGGCGTTTCCGGAATTCATGCGCGCGATCTGGGGCGCAAAGGAGGAACCTGCCGTTCCGCCGCAGGCACTCGGCAACATCGTCTTCCACGATTTCGAGGTCTGAGATCATATCTGCAAGCAAAAGACACTTCCGCGAACACGGAAGTGTCTTTTTTCAGTCTTTATCCGCTCTGCCTGCCGTGACAAAGCAGCACATCGCCGCAACGCCGATCGCGCCGCCGGTCATGCAGCCAAGCACAAATCCGAGCATATTGTTCCCCTCCCCTGCCCATGATACAGGTTCAGTATGTGCAGGTTTTGGGGCTTTATGCAAAAAAAGAGAGCAGCCGCAGGGACTGCTCTCTTTGGTGTTTCACCGTCCGGATCAGACGTTCGGCATGCTTCTGCCTGCGCTCTGGCTCCAGTAATCCATCTGGACAATCGAGTAAGCGCCAATCTTGCTCATTGCCTGACTCAGCGTCATATTGCTGCTGCCATTGTAGGTATATGCCGGATCAATCACGCGGAAATCATCGGTTGTAAATGTGCCGCTTGCCTTCGTGCACTGGTGTACAACGATAAAGTGCTTGTAGCCGATATAAACAATGACAGGACCGGATTTCAGGCGGTTTGCAAGCTCTGCGCAGGAGAATGTTCTGCCGCGCTCATCAGTCGCCTTTGCATTGCCCCAGCGCAGCCAGCTGTTGCCGTCAAGATAGGTCGAGTTATTCAGCGCTGTCGGGTTCACGTTGGTGCCCTTGTAATAATTATAGATCATCGTGGTGGATGCGAGCGCGCAGCCGATCCCCCAGATATTCTCACCGGTATACGGATACATCAGATTCGATCTGTATGCCGGATCATTCTGTGTCTTCACATCAATGTGCCAGCGGACTTTGCGATCCGAATCCGTCCAGACCTTGCTGCCGCTTGCAGTTGCGCTGCGATAGAGATTCAGAACGCCGTTGCTTTCAAGCTTCAGGGTATAGTTACCCTTTGCACCGTTTGTGCCGGTTGCCCAGATCCATCTGTCGCCGCCGTTTGCCTTCGGCTTACCGTAAAGAACGAGATTTCCGTCCTCCTGCACAACAAAGCGATAGTTGCTGTAAGCCTTGTTATCGTTGGATGTCAGTGCAGTGGTAGTCGCCCAGCGCGCCTGTCCCTTGTTATTATAAATAACAAAGTTGCCGTCGCCCTGCAGAATCGCACGATAGTTTCCGTTGCACAGATAGTCGCCCGGCTTCAGCGTCTTGTTGTGACCGATGCTTGCATAGAGGGTCGAACCGAAGTTGTGCGGGTCATGAGAATCCCATGCAGAAGCCGTAATCGCGGTCTGATCTGCAAAGAACGAAACGCCGGTCTCGCGTGCGAGCGGAGAACCGGTAAAGAGCATTGCGGCAGACATCACGCCTGCAGCGATCTTCTTGATAAGATTGTTCGATTTCATAGTTTTTTCCTTTGTAAAAATGTAGTTGGATGGTAGGTTTAGCAGTTGAGAAAATAGCGGGATTTGAAATCGACTTCAAGGGAATTGCTTTGACATGTCGCGGTTATTATACCACAACCGGAATGAAAAATCAAGCCCCTGAACGAAAAAAAAAGAAACATCGAAACATTTGTATTCCCAGTTTCAAAAATCGTTGACGATTTTTGGTATTCTAACAAAATTCAAATCCGGCTGTAACCTTTTCGTTGAAAACAGTACATATAATAAGAGAGCGGATTGATATTGACTTTTTCCCGATTCTCTGCTATAATAAAAAAGTATGTTTACAGTGGGATCATCTGCTGTTATAGCGTAAAAATAATCCGTAAGGAGGAACATATGTCCAAGAAGCATCACAGCAGCTCCGGCAGTGAACCGGACAAGGAAACAGACAATCTGCTTGCGGCAGAGGACGCCGCAGCGGAGGAAACAGAACATAATCTCTCTGACGAACCGGAACCGGATGATACAGCACTGACTGACACCGCTCCGGCTGAAACAGAGCCGGAAGCCGCAGAACCGGCGGAATCCGGAGAAGCCGCCGACGCAAAAACTGCAGCAGATGCAGGCGACGGCGCAGAATCCGAAAATCCGGAGGAGCAGGCAGAACCGGAGGAGCAGTTCACGCTGCGCAAGCTCGCCGATAACATCACATCGGCGCTCGCCCGCTATCAGCTTCCGGATATGCTGCTGCCGCGTTTTCTGGCAGTCTATTTCATCATCTCCGGCATCTGGATCATCTACATCAAGCACAAGCTCAATCTGACGCCGATCACCGAATGGCGTGAGTTCGCAACGCATACGGGCAGCGGCGGCATCCTGATGACCTCGCTCGTGCTGCTGCTTGCAGGATTTGCCCTGTTCTCCGGTCTCAACCGCGTGCTGCCGGCAAAATCCAAAATCACCGACCAGACGTTCGGCATCGGCGCGATTCTGTTCTTTGATGTCGCCCTGCTGTGGCGCGTCAACAACTTCTTTCTGACCAGTGCAGTCGCGTTTGTCTCGCTCGTGCTGATCCACTATCTCATCAACAAGCTCCCCTCACGCGAGCCGTATGAAAAAATCCCGTGGACATTCAGCGGTTTGATCTGTCTCGGTGCAACGGTGCTCGTTACGTTCTTTATCATCAAGGCGACAGTCGCAAAGCACCAGATTTTTGGCACGGCATGTCACGATTTCGGTCTGTTCGTGCAGATGTTCCACTCGCTCGCCAAATCAATGCAGCCGATCACAACCGCAGAGCGCGACGAAGTGATGTCGCATTTCTGTGTCCACGCATCGTATATCTACTATCTGCTCGTCCCGTTCTACAAGGCAATCCCGAAGGAATCCACGCTGCTTGCAGCGCAGGCGATCCTCGCAATGGGCGGCGCAATCCCGATGTTCCTGATCGCAAAGCGCCGCGATTACAAGGGGCTTGCCCTGATCTTCATGACCTTCACCTATATTTTCAGCATCGGCATCGTTTCGCCGTGCTTCTATGATTTCCACGAAAATGCGTTCCTTCCGACGCTCCTGATGTGGCTGTTCTACGCAATCGACCGCGAGAGCACAATCCTGTTCTGGATCATGACCGTGCTCGTCTGCATCGTCAAGGAGGATGCACCGCTCTATATCATGTGCATCGGTCTGTTCCTGTTCTTTGAGAAGAAGGGCAAAAAGTTCCGCTGGCACGGTCTCTGCTCGACCTTCCTCAGTGCCGCCTACATGCTCCTGATTCTCAGATGGCTGACCGCAAACGGCGACGGCGGCAAGATGACCAATATCCGCTTCGGCATCCTCATGATCGAGAGCGACCGCGGCATCGGCGAGGTCATCAAGAATGTGATCGTCGATCCGGCATATTTCTTCAGCCTGCTGATCCACGAGGATACGCTGAACTTCATGCTTGCCGTGATGCTGCCGCTGCTGTTCCTGCCGTTCATCACAAAGAAGCTGCACCGCTTCTGGCTCATGGTGCCGTTTATTGTCATGAACCTCGTCATCGGCGCAGGCTACGGCTATGCAGCGAACATCGAGTATCAGTATATCTTCGGACCGATCTGCCTGCTGTTCTACATGATCTTCCTCAATCTCGATGACATCGGCGGAAAGCCCAAGCACGATCTTGCAATTCTGCTCGGTGCGGCAGCGATCCTGTTCTTTGTCGGCATGCCGCTGCATTACTGGGATAATGTTGACAGCTACGAGAGCAACAAGGCGACCTACCAGCAGCTTGAGGATGTGCTCGACACCATTCCGGAGGACGCATGCGTCTACGCAACACCGTTCTTTGTGGCGCACATCGCAAACCGCGATCAGCTCTATCTCTACGATATGAATGACGTCGATCAGGATGCGGGCATCATCAAAGATATGGACAAGATCGACTTCCTCGTCATCGGACCGTATACAGAGATCTCTGATTTCAGCGTTCCGATCCTCGAGGCAAACGGATGGGAGCTCTTCGGAGAAGTCTCCAACCGTGTTGAAATCTACAAGAATCCGAATTACGCAGGATAACAAAAAACATGCTCTGCTTTCTCAAGCGGAGCATGTTTTTTTCAGTTGCTTCCGGCTGGGGCGTTGACCCCAGACCTCATGTTGATATCATGATATGGAAAATCCGCCAAATCAACGCAATTACGCAGATTTGGCGGATTCATTCTATATTATGCATAAATGGGATTCTGAAGGGCTAACAGCCCCAATTACAAATGCATCGCAGATACCTTTATCCCTTCGCGGATTCGATCAGCGCGCAGACCGCGTCCCATGCCGGCGGTTCTGTCTCACCGGTATAGTCCTCATAAGCGCCCGGCTCATCGCGATGCTGCAGCGAGAAGATATAATTCTGAATCATAGTATTTGACGGCAGCACCGTTCCTTCTTCCGCATCGGGAATATGCCGGAGCCGCATGCACTCCGCTTTGATATCGAGCTGCTCCTCCTCTGAGAGCGTCTCCCACTTTCGGTCAGAGAGCTGATTCCAGATGTTGAGAAAGCCCTTGCCGTCCAGTTTCTCCTCCATATTCAGCGATGTCATGTCACAGAATTCCTCATAGGTCGGGGTATGCGAAAAGCCGTATGCAGCCCAGTCGATCTGCTCAATTCCGGCTTTGATCCACGCTGCATTCCTGTCTGCGAGCCACTGCTGACAGACCGCATCATACCGCGCCTGATCCGCAAGATAATCCGGAATTGTCAGCTCCGGAAAGCCGCAGTGCCGGATCAGCGTCACAGTCTGATAGAGTGCATCCCGCTCCGCCTCGGAAAGCGGGCCGTTCTGGTGCACAGAATCCGGAATGATATCCGCCTGCTGCATCTGTGCCTCTGTCAGCGGCAGCAGACTGAGATCGGTGCCCGATGTCTCCAGCGACATCATCATCGAGGCAAGCAGAATATCCGCCTGTGTCAGTCTGCCGTCGAGATCAAAGTCACCGGCAGGATTGCGCTGCGTTTCCGGTTCGGCAGCGGTTGTCTCAGCGGATTCTGTTCCGGAGAGGGCTGCCGTTGTCTCCGCGGATGTTTTCGCCGCGGCTGCTGCGTCGGTTCCGGAGACCAAAGCGGTTGTCGCTGCGGCTGTGCCCGATGCCCCTGTTTCCGCAGCGGCAGAGGCAGCAGCAGGCTGTGTGACGGTCAGCTGTGTAACAGTGACAGCCGTTGTCTCCTGCTGCAGCACGATGGAATCCGCACTGCTGCTCTGCATGGTCAGATCGCGGCTGTGCAGCAGAAAGCCGCCCAGACCGATCAGAAACGCGAATCCAGCAGCCGCTGCCGACATCGCAGGGATAAGCCGGATCATTTTCCGGGATGCAAACGCCGTCGATGCGCCCGCATCCGCTTCGTCAAGATATTTCGTATCCTGATGCATGATCGCATCAAGAAGTTCCTCAGATTTCATATCCATTCCTCCTTTTTAAGATAGGATTTCAGTTTTCTGCGCGTCCGCAGCAGTGTGACCTTCACCTTGCTGACCGAGATGCCGTATTTTTCAGCGATTTCCGAAACCGGACTGAGCCGCATATAGCGCTCGACAAAAATCATGCGCGATTCGGCGGCAAGGCTTTCCAGAAACACGCTGATCGCCTCCCGCAGCAGCCGTGCGTCCACTGTCTGCTCCGGATTTTCACCGGAGGGCAGACACTCCGAGAGCTCCTCCAGCGCCGCCGGATATTCCCCGCTGCCGCGTTTTTCGGTATTGCGCATTGCAAGCTTGTTCAGTGCACAATTCCGTGCAGCGGCTGAAAGATAAGCAAACAGATTCTCCGGTCTTGCCGGCGGAATCGACTGCCAGATTTTCAGCCACATATCATTGATTGCCTCCTCTGCGTCCTCACGGCGCCGCAGGATGCGCAGTGCAATCTGAAAGCAGCCGTTTTCATACTGCGTCTTTGCCGCCGCGAGTGCGCGCTCGTCGCGTGCAGCAAACAGATCCAGAATCTGACTGTCCTCCAATTGTTTCACCTCCTTTGCATTCCAACAGAAATGACAGCACCACACCCGCGCAGGTTACAATGCACTGCAAAAAAATCTCACGAAAAAAGAAAATGACGAAACATCTGAGTTTTACCGTGCATAAAAAAATCTCCCCGCAATGCGGAGAGATCCCTTTTGAGTCGAGGTGACAGGACTTGAACAAATAGGCTAAGCACATCTCCCGGCTTCTCGTCCTTAAGCCATACATCATAATTTTACCATGGAATCTAAAAAAAGTCAAGATTCCTGGTTCAGAAAAAGTATCCATGACTTTTATCGGCTGTCCCTCCTTTCACATATAAAAAGAATAACTTTGCTAAGAATACTCAAGCATCGGATCCGAAACCGATTCAGTACAACCCTGAGAATCATACTGATAATTCTGAAAGCGGATGACTTCATTCTATTCCTCCCCTCTTTATGCTTCCTTATATCCATTATAACGGAATATGAAACGAACAAGCACCCTGACTGATACCCGGTAATTACCCATTTTTATCAATATTCGGATACAAGCTGTTATTCGTGGTCACGGCGCAGGCGGATTTGAATATATCAGCGTGCCATTCTGATCGAAGATGCAGTACCCTTGAATGCACATGCTTTTGGCGTTGTCAAAGCTGGAATACGCGCCAATCTGCGAGGTCGGATCGTAATCGGGTTTTCTGATGAGATCAACGAAATGATCATCGAATACAATGCACAGAAAAGTGATGATGATAACGACGACAACGACGGAGATAACAGCGGCAGTAATGATACTTGTCAATCACAAAATATGTATTATGTAAGTAATATTATGTAAAACGTTATTGAACTACTGTGTGCAATATGATATTATTTACTTGAAAAAACAACACTTAATACAAACGGATTCCTTAAATGCTGTAATCATATTGCAAGTTTTTTCTGCTGACTGATATGTATTATCGCATACTGTATTTTTATATACAAGGAGTCTTTTTTGTTTTCTCTGAAAACATAGTATTCAATGCTCCTATTCATAAAGCGCTGTTCGGAAGCGCAAAAGTATTTTAAGATTTATATGGTATGCAACAGGCTGTTTCCCAAAAGAGACATTATCATAATTATTGAAAAGAGGAGGGAGGACTCTTTTCATGATAAACCTGTTCATACTTAAAAATCTATAAAGGTGGGTAAGTGTTATGAACAAGTGGGTAAGTGTTATGAACAAAAAGAGCAATGTCATCACAAACATTGTCGTTATCCTTTTTATAATACTCGGAGCAATTGGCTTCAGCCTTGTTATATCTGAGTATTCCGACGTTATGGATAACGATGTCGCTTCAAGGAATTATCTCCAGCAGCGCTCGACCAAGATGCATGAGCTGGAAACAGACCTCTGCATAGCTATCAATTTAGGCCGTAATGCAGATGCTGATTCAGCTTCAGTTGAAGAGTATCTTGATAAGATAAACGATTCCCTGAGCGAGTGCAAGGAACTCATGAAAAAGTATGAAGCTATCGAAAAGACTGATTATGAAGAAAAGCAGTATCAGCTCGTGAAAACTGCTATGGATCAGTACAACGAAATAGTTTCAAATGAGATCCTTGCTCAGATAAACGCCGGACATTTTGAAACTGCAAACTCCATTTACTTTGATCGTTTCATAAATAAGAGAAACGATCTCGACAACACCCTTAACGACCTTCTGTCTATTACAGACGATTCTATCGACGAGCGCCATGACAAGGCTGTATTTAATGCAAATATCCTGAGAATATTCTTTACCGGTTTCGGTATAATCGTGCTTGTTCTCCTCAATATGCTTGAAGCACGAAAAAAAAGAATGGCCAAAACTCTTGAAACAGCTGTCGATGATAACCAAAAAACTCTGATGTCACTCAACAATGCTATTTTCAAGGACAATGTTACTGCT
>CAMKLV010000028.1:0-38141 GCA_946413695.1 uncultured Ruminococcus sp.
GAAATAAAAGTTTTGGTCGAGCTTTTTCACCGCGCCGTGCGCGGCTCCGTATTGCGAAAGCTGCCGGTTGCGAATTACGCTGCCGGAGCGCCAATATAAAAGTTTTAGTCGAGCTTTTTCACCGCGCCGTGCGCGGCTCCGTATTGCGAAAGCTGCCGGTTGCGAATTACGCTGCCGGAGCGTCAATATAAAAGTTTTGGTCGAGCTTTTTCAAAAGCTCGCAGGTTTCCAAAGGGCGGCGCCCTTTGGTCGCTCGTCGCAACAAGCGAAACTCCCCCGACGAAGGAGCTCCGCAGGGGTGAATCCGATAAAACGATCCGGTGGATCGTTTTTCGGAGAGGGGCGCCCTGCGATAGAGGGCGCCCCTGAGTGAATTGCAACGCAATTCACAGACTGTCACGGATGTATCTCAAAGGCTGATAATAATACAAGGAGTCAAAATGACAAAAAAGAAAACAGCGCTGTGTATAACCGCGGCTGCCGGAATCCTCATTGCAGGGGCAGCCTTTGTCAACAGAGAGCGGCTGCAAAAATACCGCAGGGATCACCGGATCATTCGCATTGCGCAGGATTATTTGCAGCAGAAATACGGCTTTCAGGGTGATACGCGGGATGTCCAAACAGCACTTGGGTTTCACAGCGTCCTGTTCACCGATGAAAACCAGATCCGGGTATACCGTGTCTATCTGGATGCGAATATGCAGCCGGTTCTGGATACCTATCAGTATGACGACGTGCGCAAAGCGATCAATACACGTATTCATGAGGCGTATCCGGAATGTGAGCGGATTGAGCTTTCAGTTTACAGCCCCGAAAGATATATCGAGACAATGGGCGATACCGTGCGGCCTGTGTTCGGGCTCGATGCGGATACCAAATTTGACGGCAGCAATCTCGATGCTGTCCTGAAAGGCTGCAAGCTCGAGCTAACGGCTTATTTTACAGCGGCCGATCTTGCGGACAGTCCCCTCACCGAACAGCTTGAAGCATGGAACACCGCGGGCAGATTCGTCGCATTTGATACAGCGGCGCATTTATCGGAATATCTGCAAAGCGACTGCTTCTCACGCGCCTCTTCGGTGCCGAATGACGTATTCTATGCGCCGTATATCACGCAGATCCGTGAATTTGACAGCGAATCGCAGAGCAGCGCGCTGACCAATTATCCGCTGCATGAGGGCGAAGGGTTCCTCTATTGCTGCCCCGCATTCCCGCAGGTACAGTGCATGGAAACCGAACAGCAGCCGGAAGATGCCGTCACCAAAAGCTGGTGGCTGGACAGCGGCGACCATGCGGCGTATATCTATTATCCAATCGAATCGCTGCCGGATTCCGAATCGCTCTATGTCAAATACGGCGCAAACGCAGGCGAAAGCACCAGCAAGGATTCGCTGATCCCCTGCGGTGATTATGCCGTCGCGCCGCTCATCGGCGAGATGAATCCGCGCTGGTATCTGGCAAAATATGCGGAACCCTGAGGGGTTCGCCGCGTCAAAAATCACAATTGATTCCGGCGGATTTTGCAGGGCTTTGGGGAATCTCCCGAAATTCACGCCGCATTTGCGCTTTGCTCTTGACTTTTTCATAGTATTATGGTATCATGTTACCATGTTAGCAAGCTAAAGCGTTCCGAGAAGGATGTGAAAGAATGTTCTGGGATTTCGCAGCCGGTTTCTATCAGCTCTTTGAGGATATCGTCAACGGCAAAGTCAACCGGCAGCTCTGCGAGACCGTCGCAGCACAGATTCGCCCGCAGGATGTTGTTCTGGAATGCGCATGCGGCACGGGGATGATCTCCAAAGTGATCGCACCGCGATGCAAGCATCTGACGGCGACCGATTTTTCCGTCGGGATGCTCCGGCAGACAAAGAAAACCTGCGCAGCGTTCCGGAATGTCACCGTCAAAAAGGCGGATATCCTGCATCTCAAAGCGCCGGATCACTGCTTTGATGCGGTTGTCGCCGGCAATGTGATCCACCTGCTCGATGATCCGCAGGCGGCACTCAAAGAGCTCGCGCGCGTCTGCAAGCCGGAGGGCAGGCTCATCATCCCGACCTATATCAACGAAAAAGCAGACGGCGGCACCTCGCTGTTCATCCGCCTGCTGAGCAAACTGGGCGCGGATTTCAAACGGCAGTTCACTGTCGAAAGCTACCGGCAGTTCTTCCTTGACGCCGGATTCCCCGCGCCGGAGATCACGATCATCAAAGGCAGAATTCCCTGCGCTGTCGCCGTCCTCGGAGACGGGCAGCACGCAGGCAGTCAAAGCTGATTTCTACAACGAAAGGTGTTTTTATGAACAAGTATGACCGCATTACACCGGAAGGTACCCGTGATGCACTCTTTGCTGAGTGTACGCTCCGCCGTGAGCTCGAAAACCGTCTGCACGGACTGTTTGCAGCACGCGGCTACAGCGAAATCATCACCCCGACACTTGAATTTTACGATGTGTTCAACCGCGATGCAAATCCCTTTCCGCAGGAGCAGATGTACAAGCTGACCGACGCAAAGGGGCGCCTGCTGGTGCTGCGTCCGGATAACACTGTCCCGATTGCGCGTGTCTGTGCAACGAGACTGCGCACCGCCGCACTGCCGCTGCGCCTCTGCTATCAGCAGAATATCCATGTGATCTCCCCCTCGCTCAAGGGCAGAGATGACGAGATCTCGCAGGCGGGCATCGAGCTGATCGGCTCGGATTCGCGCATGGCGGATCTCGAGGTCATTGCGGCGGCGGTCGATGCATTGCAGGCATGCGGCGATGAATACGCACTCGAGCTCGGCAACGCGGCATTCTTCCGCGAGCTGATGCAGCAGCTTCCGGCGCCCGAGCATATCAAAGAGACCATCCGCGACTGCATCGAGGCAAAGAACTATCCGGAGCTGAACGATATCCTCTCCGCACTGCCGGACTCCGAAACGACAAAGGCACTGCGCATGCTGCCGCGTCTGTTCGGCGGCGAGGAGGTCTTTGAGAAGGCTGCAAAGCTCTGCACCGGCGAGCGGTTCGCGTCGATCCTCAGCGATCTGCACACGCTCTGGAAGGCGGTTGCACAGTTTGCAGGCGCCGAGCGCGTCACCGTTGATCTCGGCATGATGCACCGCACCGACTACTACACCGGCATGATCCTGCGCGGCTATCTCTCCGGCTACGGCGAGGAGGTTCTCTCCGGCGGTCGATATGACAAGCTGCTCGCAGAATTCGGATATGATGTTCCGGCGACCGGCTTTGCCGTCAACATTGATGCTGCCGTCAAGGTGCTGAGCCGTCAGCAGACCGCCGCAGCCGCACCGGCAAGCAATGTCCTGATCTGGGCGGCTGAGGGCTGCGAGGCGGAGGCAATCGAAGCTGCGACCAACCTGCGCAAAAAAGGACTGGTTGTGGAGCATTCGCTCTCGGAATCGCTCGAGGATGCCCGCCGGTATGCAGCCGAACACGGCATTGACAGCGTTCTGCCCATCGAACCCAGCAGCAAAGGAGAATAATCATGCAGAGACCGATTCGCATTGCCCTCACCAAGGGCAGACTGGAAAAAGATACCGTCGGGATGTTTGAGCAGCTCGGGCTCGACTGCACCGCAGTCAGAGAAAAGGGCAGAAAGCTGATTCTCCCGATCGGCGACGGCAGCATCGAAGTGGTGCTTGCCAAGGCAAACGATGTCATTACGTATGTCGAGCACGGCGTCTGTGATCTCGGCGTTGTCGGCAAGGATACGATCCTCGAGATGCAGGGCAAGTTCTATGAGCTGCTCGATCTCGGCTTCGGACGCTGCAAATTCGCACTCGCCGTCAAGAAGGGCACCGATTTCTACTCGGGCTACGGCGTCAAGACAATCGCCTCGAAATATCCGAATGTCACGCGCAGATTCTTTGAGGCAAAGGGCATGGATGTCGATATCGTCAAGATCGAGGGCTCTGTCGAGCTCGCGCCCCTGCTTGCGCTCTCCGACGGCATTGTCGATATCGTCGAGACCGGCACAACGCTCAAGGAGAACGGTCTCGAGGTCTTTGAGGATGTCTGCCCGATCTCCGCGCGGCTCATCGCAAATACTGTCAGCATGAAGCTGCGGCAGGAGGAGCTCGAGGCACTGATTTCTAAGATTGAAAGCTATTTCAGCGCGCAGGATGCAAGCTGAATCTATACAAAGGAGGAATCCACTATGCAAATCATTCGCTGCAACGGCAAAGATGAAGCCGCTTTCTTTGAACAGCTCCGCAGCCGCAGTGCCGCGCCCGATCCGAAGGTTGTCGAGACTGTAACCACGATTCTCGAGGATGTCCGCACGAAGGGCGACGAAGCAGTGCGCGCATATACCGAAAAATTTGACGGCAAGTGCCCCGAAGCATTCGAGGTCGATGCCGATACCATTTCCGATGCACTCGAACAGGCAGATCCGAAGTTTGTCGAGGCGCTGCTCAATTCCATCGAGAACATCGCAGATTTCCACAACCGCCAGAAGGAGCAGGGCTTCTGCAACACCCGCGAAGACGGCGTCATTCTCGGTCAGCGTCTGCGCGGTTTACACCGCGTCGGCCTCTATGTTCCGGGCGGCACCGCAGCGTACCCTTCCTCTGTCCTGATGAACGCGATCCCTGCAAAGATCGCAGGCGTCAAGGAGCTGATTATGGTCACACCGCCCGCCAAGGACGGCAAGCCGAATCCGGATATCCTCGTTGCTGCATCGCTCTGCGGCGTTGACCGCATCTTCCTGATGGGCGGCGCGCAGGCTGTCGCGGCACTCGCCTACGGCACTGACACAATCCCGCGCGTTGACAAAATCGTCGGTCCGGGCAATATTTTTGTAGCCACGGCAAAGCGTCTGCTCTACGGCGTTGTCGATATCGACATGGTCGCGGGCCCGAGCGAGGTGCTTGTCATGGCGGACGATACCGCAAACCCGAAGTATGTCGCCGCCGACCTGATGTCGCAGGCAGAGCACGATAAGCTCGCATCTGCGATCCTTGTCACCACATCCGAGCGCGTTGCAAATGAGACCGTCAAGGAATTCGAGCGCCAGATGGCATATCTCGAGCGCCGCGAGATCATCAAGGCATCACTCGACGATTTCGGCGCAATCCTGATCTGTGATACACCGGAGCAGGCTGTCGAGCTCGCAAACGAGGTCGCGCCGGAACACCTCGAAGTCCTGATGGAGAATCCGCTGGAGTACATCGGCAAGCTCGATAACGCGGGCTCTGTTTTCCTCGGCACCTATGCATCCGAGCCGCTCGGCGACTACTATGCAGGTCCGAACCACGTTCTCCCGACCAGCGGCACGGCGCGGTTCTTCTCGCCGCTCTCCGTTTACAGCTTCATCAAGCGCTCGAGCTACATCTACTACACCGAGGACGCGCTGCGTCAGGCAAAGGATGACATCATCCTTGTCGCGAACAAAGAGGGTCTGACCGCGCACGCAAACGCGATTGCAGTCCGCTTTGAGGAGGACGCCGAATGAAACTGCCTGAAAAACTGACCAAACTCAAAGCCTACGATCCGATCACCGGCAGCTATGCCGTCCGGCTCGACGCAAATGAGTCCTATTTTGATCTGCCGCAGGTGCTGAAAGCGAAAATCGCCGACCAGATCGAGCAGATCAGCTTCAACCGCTACCCCGACCCGATTGCGACAGAGGTTGTCAACGCATTTGCGGATTACTACAACCTCTCGCCGGACTGCGTCACCGCGGGAAACGGCTCCGATGAGATCATCACACTGATTCTCGGCTGTTTCCTCGAAAAGGGCGCAAAGCTCGTAACGGTCGCACCGGATTTCTCGATGTACGGCGTATATGCATCGCTCGCGGAGATCGAGGTTGTCACCGTGCAGAAAGAGGATAATCTGCAGATCGACACGGATAAGCTGATCGCTGCCTGCCAAAAGGCGGATGCGGTTGTGTTCTCGAATCCGTGCAACCCGACCTCGCTCGGTCTGCCGCGGACAGAGGTCATCCGGCTGATCGAATCCGCGCCGGACTGCCTGATCATTGTGGACGAGGCATATATGGACTTCTGGGATGAATCCGTGCTCGACCTCGTCGAGAAATATGAGAACCTGATGGTGCTGCGTACCTGCTCCAAGGCGATCGGTCTTGCGGCAGCGCGCATGGGCTTTGCGGTTGCGGATAAATACAAGACCGGTCTGCTGCGTGCGGCGAAATCGCCCTATAACTGCGATGCGATCTCGCAGAAAATCTGCGCGGCGGTTCTGCAGGAGCAGTCGATCCTGCGCCACTGCTGCGATGAGATCATTGTCCAGACACAGCGGCTCTATGCAGGTATCTCGGAGCTTGTCCGCAGATATCCGGATCTGCTGGAATGTGTTTATCCCTCGCGCACAAATTTCGTATTCGTGAAAACCGCGTATGCACGCGAGATTTTTGAGCAGCTCGAAAAAGCAGGCATCGCTGTCCGGTGCTTTCCGAACGGTCTGCGCATCTGTGCAGGCACCCGCCGCGAGCAGACGCTTCTCCTCAGTGAGCTCGAGCAAATCCTCCAGCCCTCGTAATAGTGTGGTATCTCCGATGGATCAATAATGGGGGCTATCTCGCCACACTGCGTTATGAGTTTGCAAAGCAAACTCACCCAAACCCCTCGCTGGGGTCATTGACCCCAGACCCCATGTTTATATGTGGATTAGATGAAGCCGCTCCGGTCAACGATGATTGGAGCGGCTTACTTACGTGTTTTCATCCAAGACGAAAGTTTTGATCAAACTTTTTCACCGCGCCGTGCGCGGCTCCGTATTGCTAAAGCATTCTGGTTACGCATTGCGCTGCCGGAGCGCCAATATAAAAGTTTTGGTCGAGCTTTTTCAAAAGCTCGCGGGTCAAGGGCAGCGCCCTTGTCGCTCGTCGCAACGAGCGAAACTCTTTAGCGTAGTAAGAGCTCGGGGGCTTGGGCGCCTGCGATAGAGGCGCCCATTTTGAAATAGCATCCGCGCAGCGGATACTTCTTTTCAGCGGTATCTCCGATAGAGGTATCTCCGATGGATCTATAATGAGGCTCCGCCTCAAACTCCGCCAAAGGGCTACTAGCCCTTTGGAATCCCATTTTTATGCTGAAATAGAACGAAGCCGCTCTGGTCAACGATGATTGGAGCGGCTTCGTTTGTCACGGTTGACGGGTTGCCTGCCATTATAGCCTATTTATCCTATATGCATTCTATATTTTTATTATACATGTAAAAAGTCCGCATTGCCTATTGACAAAATCAGCATTATCTATTATAATATATACAGCCTTATCACGAGCGGTGGAGGAACGGGTCCTGTGAAGCCGCGGCAACCGCACCCATTGTGGTGTATGGTGCCAATTCCTGCGGCGCATCAGCCGGAAGATGAGGAACGAATGCATTGAAGGCGGCATACGTTCTGTATGCCGCTTTTTTCACGCTGAAAGGAACTTTTCATGTCACAACAACCGTCCATCCAAAAAGAGCATACATTTTTCGACAAGCACACCGTGATCGGCACAATCCTGCTGATTATCTGGGGATTTTTCTTCATCACGCTGCCAGCCGGTGTTCTGGCCAGCATCATCAGCTTCCCGCTGGGCATCAAGGAACCGTCAGATATACAGTGCTTTGCCATTCTGATAACGGGTCTGCTTGCCCTGCTGATCCACAAGGTGTGGTTCAAGCCGGAACTCAAGGGCATCCTGTTCCGCGGCTTTCTCAAAACGCTGCGATGTTGCCCTGTGATCCTGCTTTACTGGATTCTCGTCTGCCTGCCGGATTTCATTCACGGCAGTTTCCCGCAGACCTTCAACCTGCACGTACTGTCGATTTCGATGACCGCCGGCATCTCCGAGGAGATCATTTTCCGCGGACTGCCGCTCTCCTATCTGAAACGGCAGCTGCGCAAAGAAAGTCAGGTTCCGCTGATTGTTTTTGTCACCGGTGCACTGTTCGGGCTCAGCCACCTCGGCAATATCCTGTTCGGCTCGACGGTCAGTGCCACCCTTGAACAGACGGTCACAACAACCTGTATGGGTATCTTTTTCAGTGCGCTGTTCATGCGCGGCGGCAACATCGCCGTCCCGATTCTGCTCCACACGCTGCACGATATCCTGATGCTCTCATTCTCAGAGGCAGATGAGGTCAGCGCAGTCATCACGCGTGAGGCTGAGCTCTGGGACATTCCGGTGATGATTGTCTGCCTCGGGCTCGGCGCCTTCGGATTGTTCCTGATCCGGAAATCCAAGCGCAGAGAAATCTGCGAAATGTGGGCTGAAACATGGTCACAGACAACCGAAAACCAGCCGGCAATTCCGGCTGAAACCGTAAATTTTAATGGAGGTACATTATGAAACGCTTTTTCACATCTGAATCCGTTACCGAAGGACATCCCGACAAGATCTGCGACCAGATCTCTGATGCAGTTCTTGATGCGATCCTCGAACAAGACCCGATGGCGCGTGTCGCCTGCGAGACCACCACAACAACCGGTATGGTCATGATTATGGGCGAGATTTCCACATCCGCACAGGTTGATATTCCGGCAATCGCACGCGAGGTGATCGTCGATATCGGCTATGACCGCGCAAAATACGGCTTCGACGGCTACACCTGCGCGATCCTGACTTCGATCGACCAGCAGTCCGGCGATATCGCACAGGGCGTTGATTCCGCATTTGATTCCGGCGACTCTGACGAGCAGGGTGCAGGCGATCAGGGCATGATGTTCGGCTATGCCTGCGACGAAACCGCAGAGCTCATGCCGCTGCCGATCTCGCTTGCACATAAGCTCGCGCTCCGCCTGACCGCAATCCGCAAGGACGGCACGGTCAAGTATCTCCGTCCGGACGGCAAGACGCAGGTCACCGTCGAATATGACAATGACAAGCCGGTTCGCGTCGATACGATTGTCATCTCGACACAGCACGCGGCATCCGTTGATCTCTCGCAGATCCGCGACGATCTGATCGAGCTCGTGATCAAGCCGACCATTCCGGCAGAGCTCATGGATAAGGATACCAAGATCTTTATCAACCCGACCGGCAGATTCGTCATCGGCGGCCCGCAGGGTGACTCCGGTCTGACGGGCAGAAAGATCATTGTCGATACCTACGGCGGCTACTCCCGTCACGGCGGCGGCGCATTCTCCGGCAAGGATCCCTCGAAGGTTGACCGCTCCGCTGCGTATATGACGCGCTACATCGCAAAGAACATTGTCGCTGCAGGACTTGCAAAGCGCTGCGAGGTGCAGCTTGCATACGCAATCGGCGTTGCAAAGCCGGTCTCCGTCTTTGTGGAGACCTTCGGCACGGGCACAGTCGATGAGGAGACGCTGGCAAATGCAGTCTCAAAGGTCTTTGACCTGCGTCCTTCCGGCATCATCGAGACGCTCGAGCTCCGCAAGCCGCAGTACCGCAAGCTCGCTGCATACGGTCACATGGGCAGAGAGGACCTCAAGCCCGCATGGGAGCGCACCGACAAAACCGAGGAACTCAAGGCTGCAGTGCAGTAAGCGCAGGGTGTGCTGATAATTTGCGAACCGTATCATAACAGAAAGCCGCTGAATGAGCAAATAAGCTCGTTCAGCGGCTTTGTTTTATTTCAGCATGAACGGTTTGCAAAGTAATACCATAGGATACAAATTCATCGGAGATGCCGCTGAAAAAAGTATCCGCTTCGCGGATGCTATTTATGAATGGGCGCCTCTATCCTGTCAGCTTGCTGACATGAGGCGCACCAAGCACCCGAGCTCTTACTACGCTAAAGAGTTTCGCTCGTTTGCGCAATGGTTTGCAAGCAAACCATGAGCGACAAGGGCGCTGCCCTTGACCCGCAAACTTTAGAAAAAGTTTGATCCAAACTTTTATATTGGCGCTCCGGCAGCGCAATGCGTAACCAGAATGCTTTAGCAATACGGAGCCGCGCACGGCGCGGTGAAAAAGTTTGATCAAAACTTTCGATATGCTGTGCTGCAAAAAACGAAGCCGCTCCTATTTACGCTGATAGGAGCGGCTTTATCCAATCCACACATAAACATGGGGTCTGGGGATAATATCCCCAGCAGGGGCTTGGGGCACAGTTTGCGCAGCAACACTGTAAGTCCCACATTCTCAATCCATCGGAGATACCTCTATCGGAGATACCGCTTTCAATCTGCCGCCGAGGGCAACACCGATGCGGGAATTCGGATAATTCTGCGCATATGCATCCAGGATGCCGCGAACCATAAACTTCGCATTCTTGCCGCCCTCGACCATCGCACAAAACGCGATCTCCGGATTGTACGCCGGCGCAAAGCCGATCACAAACGTATCCGTGCCGCGCGGCGACTGCGGCGTACCGGTCTTGATTGCAACATCAAAGCCGAGATTGTTCAGGTCATATTCGCCCCACATCGGGCTGCGCGCCGCGCCGATCATACCCTCGCGGATATACGGATACACATCCTCGGCGTTGTTCTGCGCGACCTGCGCGACCAGCTCCGGCGCCTTGACCGAAAGCTGCTCTGTCATGGTGTTGTTCCAGTAGGACTGGATCAGGTGCGGACGGAACCGCTTGCCCTGATTCGCAATCGTAGATGCGACCGTTGCCATCTGCAGCGGCGTGACCTGCACCTCCGACTGACCGATTGCGGCCTGCAGCAGCTCACCGACATACCAGTGAATGCCCAGCTCATCAAAGGTCTCGGGGCAGGCAAGATAGCCGCCGCTGTCGCCGGATTCCAGCCCGAGCGGACTGCCGAGACCGTAAAGGCGCTCGTAATCCAGCAGCAGATCAAGTCCGAGCCGCGTGCTCAGCTCATAGAAGAAGATGTTGCAGGAAACCGTGATCGCACGGGAGACCGCAATATCCTCATGAAAGCCGGTGCAGTGGAAGGTGTGGTCGATATACGTGAAATTCGTGCCGCAATAGAAAGTCGTATTCGGCGTAATTGTGCCGGAATCCAGACCTGCCGTTGCAGTGATCGTCTTGAAGGTCGAACCGGGACGGTAGAGACCGTCGGTCGCGCGGTTGATCAGCGGGTAGTTATCCTGCTCCGCAACTTTGTTATAGTTTTCAAGCAGCTCCTTGAGATCGTAGGTCGGGAGCGTTGCCGCGCCGAGCACTGCATTATCCTTAGTATCGAGCACAACAATCGCGCCGCAGTTTGCGTTGCGGCACTCGTAATCGGTGTTGCGCAGCGTCTCGCAGTGGTTCGCGAGGAGCGTCTGGAGCTGCTGCTGCATCTTCGCGTTGACCGTCAGCTGAATGGTCTTGCCGCCGACGGGCTCCTGCGTAATGACAACTGAGGAGACGTCGCCGTTTGTGACGGTGATCTCCTTTTTGCCGTTGATGCCGCGCAGATCGGCTTCACAGGCGCTTTCCAGACCGGTTTTGCCGACCTGATCGGAGAGCGCGTAGTCATCGTGACCGTTGAGCTTGAGCGCCTGAAACTCCTCTTTCGAGTAGATCGGGCCGACATAGCCGATCTCATGCGGCAGCACATTGCCGTTCTCGACCGTGCGGATCGCATTCTCGATGACATTGATGCCGTTCAGCGTGACACGCAGCTCCTTGATGCGCGTGACCGTTTTCAGGTCGATGTCATTCGAGAGGTAGAACACATTGGACATCGAAAAACCGCGCAGCTGCATCTCATATCGGATGCCGGCGAGATTGCGCTTCTCCTGCTCGGAGTACGTATCCGCGATCTCATAATCCGCGATAAGCTTATCAAGGCAGTTTTCCGCCGTCGCATATTGGTTCAGGTGCAGCATTTTCTTCATCTGCGCGATGTCAGCGTCGCGGTCCTTGACGAAGATAAACGGCTTGGATTTCGTGATCGGCATCGTATCGTTCCACTCGTAGCCGGCGTCCTTGAGCAGCTTGATCGCGCGCGCAATAACGGCGTTTCCGGCTGCGTTGTCATCGGGGAAGTATTCCTTTTCGATGATCAGGCTGTAGCCGATTTTATTGGAGACGATCGGTGCGCCGGTGCAGTCCACGATCTCGCCGCGGGTCGCCGGTATGACCTGTGTGTAGACATTTTCGGTGACCTGCACGCGGGATTCCTCCTCCGCCGCGACGATCTGCAGCTTGACAAGCCGGTAGATCGCAAGCGACGCGGAGACCACAACCAGCAATACGAGAAAGCTCGACCGCAGAAACTCGGATATCTGACGAAGTATCTCTTTCATGTTTTGTTGTTCCTCTGGGGCGGCATCTCTGCGCACTGACGGATCCCGTTTTTTATATCAATGGGGACTTGAGGCAGCTGCGCAGTCTGACCGCAGGCTTATTGCGTACTGACGACTGACGGAATTATTATGCCTCTGTATCGAACATTTCCGCGAGGGAAATGCCGGAATAATCCTCGGCAAAATTCGCTGCGGAATCCAGCCGGATGTCATGCTGCTTGCCTGTCTCCATATTTTTGATCTGTCCCCTGCCCTGCTCCAGCTCATTCGAGCCGAGCACAACCAGATATTTCGTGCCGAGCTTGTTCGCGTATTTCATCTGCGATTTGAAGCTGCGGTCGAGCAGATCGAACTCTGCACGGACGCCCATTTCACGCAGCGCATTTGCATACTGCAGCGCGACCGGCTTTGCGTCGGCATCCATCGGGGCAAGGTAGACATCGCACTTTTTCTGCTCGAAGAATTCGCAGCCCTGCTGCTCCATCGTCAGAATCAGGCGCTCCAGACCCATGCCGAAGCCCAGTGCCGGAATCGACTGCCCCCCGAGCTGCTCGATCAGACCGTCATATCTGCCGCCTGCGCAGACAGTTCCCTGTGCGCCGATGCTGGTGGTGATGAACTCGAACACGGTCTTGGTGTAATAATCGAGGCCGCGGACGATCTTCGGATTGATGACATATTCCACGCCCATCGAGGTCAGCGCGGATTTCACCGATTCAAAGTGCTCCTTGCACTCCTCGCAGAGATAATCGAGAATGACCGGCGCATCCTTTGCGATTGCCTGATCCTCCGGCGATTTGCAGTCAAGCAGACGCATCGGGTTGCGGACAAGGCGCTCCTGACAGGTCTCGCAGAGCTCTGCGCGGTGCGGCTCGAAATACGCCTTCAGTGCCTCCTGATACTTTGCGCGGCACTTCGGGCAGCCGATGCTGTTGAGGTTCAGGACGATATCCTTGAGCCCGAGGCGGTCGAGGACGGTTTTGCCCAGCAGAATGACCTCCGCATCCGCATAGGGCGAAGCGGAGCCTGCCATCTCGACGCCGAACTGGTGAAACTCGCGCAGTCTGCCTGCCTGCGGGCGCTCGTGGCGGAAGCAGGAAAGCTGATAAAAGACCTTCTGCGGCAGCGCCTCTGCGAGCATGCCGTTCTGCAGCATGGCGCGGATTGTGCCGGCAGTGCCCTCCGGACGCAGCGTGAACTGCGTCTCCTTTGCGATGACGGAGTACATCTCCTTCTGCACAACGTCGGTGGTTTCGCCGACAGAGCGCTGGAACAGCTCCGTGACCTCAAAGGTCGGGATGCGGATTTCGGAGAAGCCGAAGCTCTCGGCGATCTCGCGCGTGACCTGCTCGACGGTCTTCCATTTGTTGATGCGCTCGGGGGTGATATCCTCGGTGCCCTGCGGGCGTTTCAGGTAATTTGCCATATGTTAAAATCCTCTCTCGGGTTCATCAGATTCCGCGTCTTTGCGCGAAAACCTGCATTTTTCAAGTTCCTTCTGCGTGCGGTAGGTGCGGTCTCTCAGGCACCGGAGACAGCCGCCGTGATTGCGGCAGGTCTGATCAACATTCTTCGTGCCGCAATAGGCTTTCCGGTGCTCTTTTCCGGCTGCGATCGCCTTTTCCAGTCCCATATCACACCCCGCATAAAAACACAGAATTGCCCCTTTCTGTCCGGAAGGGGCAATCAATCAGCATGAATTGTCACATCACTGTCGGGTTGCCGATCTCGCGCCAGTCGAGGTCGCCGCGTTCCAGTGCAAGGATCAGTGCTTCTGCTGTTGCGATATTGGTTGCGACAGGCACATTGTGGACATCACACAGCCGCAGCAGATTCATATCGTTCGGCTCGCTGGCCTTCGGATTGATCGGATCGCGGAAGAACAGCAGCACGTCGATCTCATCGCAGGAGATTCTTGCGGAGATTTCCTGACCGCCGCCCTGTGCGCCGCTCAGGAAACGCTTGATCGGGAGACCGGTTGCTTCTGCGACCTGCTTGCCGGTGGTACCGGTTGCACAAAGCGTATGGCGGCTGAGAATGCCTGAATATGCAATACAGAATTGGATCATCAGTTCCTTCTTCGCATCATGCGCAATCAAAGCTATTGTCATTTCTGGATTCATCCTTTCTGATTAAGATTACAAGGTCATTGCGATCGCGCGGATACGCACGCGGTTGCACCCCGGACCTGACAGGGAGAAGCGGATGCCGTCAGCCGATCTTGACGGTCAGCGGGGCATTTTCACCGCGCAGGCGCTTCGAAATGGCATCGAATGCGGCAAGGCTCGGTGCAGTCGAGGGGATCGGTTCGCCCTTGCCGGTTGCAATGACGAGCTGATAATCCTCCGGAATGACGCCGATCAGCTGCACGCCGATGGTATCAATGATCTCATCAAGGTCACGGACAAGCTCAGCGCCGAGCGCCTTCTTGCTGACCTTGTTGATGATGAGTCTCTGGCGGCGGTTGCCGCGGGCATAGAACTCATCGGACATCATCTGTGCATCGCGGACGCAGATCGGATCCGGCGTTGTGACAACGAGGATCAGGTTTGCCTGCTCAACGATATCAAAGACATGGTTGTTGATACCGGCGCCGGTGTCGATGATGATGTAGTCATAATATTTACGGACAGACGCGCAGATGTCGATGATCTGCTCGACGGTCACATGCTGGAACGGGTTTTTCGGTGCGCAGAGGACAAACAGGTTGCTTGCCATCGGGACGCGCGTGACGGCATCGACAGCAGAAACCTTGCCGTCGAGCACATCGCTCAGGTCATATTTGATCTGACCGGTCATACCGAAAATGATATCAATACAGCGCAGACCGAAATCCAGCTCGATGATGAGCGTGCGGCTGCCCTGCTTTGCGAGCGTGTATCCGAGTCCTGCACAGATGGAGGACTTTCCGGTGCCGCCCTTACCGGAAGTAACTGCAATTGTTTTTGACATACAGTAAGACTCCTTTCCCCGTTGCTGCTTCTGCCAAAGGCATGAGAGGATGCAGCGATCCACAAATTATACACACGCCCGGAGCAGGGCGCACTTGTACCTCTTATATTATAACCACAAATCGCGGATTTGTCAAATCCCTTTTGCGCAAAAACTAAAAAATTGTCAGGTTTGTGATATTCCACATCTTCCGTTTGTGCAGTTTGACGAAATCCGCGTGCTTTTTTGTATAGCCTGCCGAATTATTAACAGAAATTTCAGTGAACTGCCGTTTCCTGCGTTCCGAGCGGGAGGGTGCCGGTCACGGTTGTTTCCGTCAGCGCGGATGCATCTGCAATCCGGATGCTCTCGATCATGCGGCGGAAAGCTGTCTGGTAAATGCTGAAATTCTCCAGATGGCTCTTGCAGGTCACGAGATAGACCTGCTCATCCTTGATGAGCACAGCGGTTGTGCACTGCATATTCTGCTGCGCATCGTCGCTTTTCACGGCATATGTGAAATCAAAGACGCGGCATTCCACTTCGGAAACCGGAATTGTCTCATCGGAAAGCAGCGCGAAATCATCCGCCGTCTGCTGATACTGCTGCAGGACGCTGTCACCGTACTCCTTGACCGTCTGCCCGTAGATGCTGAGCTTTTCGCCGGTGACAATCACCGAAGCATCGTTGCAGACATAGTATTTATCGTAGTATGCGGAGTTCGTCTCGGTAAATGCAGGATCGACATCCATCGAGATGCGCTCAGGCATTTCCGAGGGGATGATCAGCATTTCCGTTCCGCTGATCACCGCGGAGGATTCCTCTGCGGTTTCCGGCTTTTTTTTCTTTGTCATTGACATGATTCCGAGGATCACGATCACCAGCGCGACCGCGGCAAGCAGTGTGACAATCAGTTTTTGCGGCATAATCAAACACCTTTCTGAAACGAATGAGATTCCGAATGAAAAACCGATGCGTTTCGGGCGCATCGGCAATTCGGATGTGACCAGACCTGTAAGCCGGGTTCTGTCATGTTCCATTCCGAGGAATCAAACAAGCGCAGCCATTTATCTAGACGATTCGTCGCCGAACCGCTCAAGCCGCCTTTGCAGATGATCCGCCGAGCAGACGTTGTGACCACCTGCACCAATCAGCGTTGCATCGGGTAGGGTTTACACAGCAGAGTGCTCTCGCACCCTCTGGTGCGCTCTTACCGCACCTTTCCACCGTTGCCGCACCGGTAAACCGGCGTGGCTGTATCATTTCTGTTGCACGAGCCCTAGGGTCGCCCCCGGCTGCCGTTAGCAGTTACCCCGCTCTGTGATGCCCGGACTTTCCTCGTAAGCATAAAAGCGCTTCCGCGGCTGCTCAGTCTGCTCACCACAATATTTTACCATATTATACGCATTCTGTCAAGCCCATTATAATAGAATTAGAAATTAGAAATGAGAAATTAGAAATTGCGGTGTCCGCTTGCGCGGACGATTTGAAAATGAATCATTGCGGAGTCCGTTTGCGCGGACGATTTTATAAATCAATGCGCGAAGCGCATACCATAATTTCTCATTTCTAATTTCTCATTTCTCATTTCCTTCGCGCTCTTGCGTTTTGGTGCGGAATGTGTTATAATAATTGGGAAAACCGCAGGAAAGGAATGCTGCATATGATAAAAGTCGATCTGAACGATCTCGACCGCTTCTTTCAGAAGGGCGAGCTGATCCCCGCGATCTGCTATGAGGTCGATACGAAAACCGTGCTGATGCTCGCTTACATGAACAAAGAGAGCCTCAGACGCACGCTCGAAACCGGATACACATGGTTCTGGAGCCGCTCGCGGCAGGAATACTGGAACAAGGGCGCTACATCCGGACATCTGCAGAAGGTTGTCTCGATCTTCGCGGACTGCGATGATGATACGCTGCTTGTCAACGTCAAGCAGACCGGCGTCGCATGTCACACAGGCGCCTACAGCTGCTTTTTCAAGGAAATCTATAACGATGAGGAGAACGAATCATGAACGTTTATCAGGAAATTTTTGAGGTCATCAAGGCACGCAAGGCTGCTTTTGAGGCAGGTCAGGCACAGGAGAACTCCTACACCGCCTATCTCTTTGACAAGGGTGTGGACAAGATCTGCAAAAAGGTCGGCGAGGAGGCAACCGAGACCGTCATCGCTGCGAAAAACGGCGATAACGATGAGCTGAAAAACGAGATCAACGATCTGCTCTATCATGTCATGGTGCTCGCCGCCAATCAGGGGCTCGACTGGGATGATGTCGAAAAGGTGCTCGAGGAGCGCAACGAAAAAATCGGCAATCTCAAGCAGTTCCATCAGGTCGATAAGAATACCTGAGCACAATTGTCACGTTTTCTCTCCGGCACGAATATATTGCAGTAAGGATTCCGATGAAACGCATTCGGAATTCCAATCTGTAACCGGGAGGAAACCATATGAACGAATTGCCGAATGCCGAAAGCATCAGCGCGGTACCGGTCCGGCTTGACCGCGTATTCGACAGCTGCAGCGACAAGGACTGCATCACGAATCTGCAGGTGATGCTCGAGGGCGGCGCCGAGCTGCCGCAGCAGTATACATCCGTCAAGACGCGCTGTGTCTCGATCGACAATATCTGCATGAGCGTTGAGCCGATCCCGTTCAACCGCGGCTATTACACCGTGGACATCACCTATACATTCGGTGTCGAGCTGCTCTGCTACACGCGAAACTGCGATGCGCCGGCGGTCATGCGCGGCATGGCGAGCGCCTCGAAAAGCGTGATTCTCTACGGCAGCGAATCGAACACCAAAACATTTTTCAGCAACGGCGCGCGTCTCGGCGATACGAACCGCTGCTGCGACGTTGTCAATCTGCCGACCGCAAGCTGTCAGTGTGTCGATCCGATCGCGCTGGAAACACGTATCTGCGTACTTCCGCCGATGCCGCCGCTGAACGGTCAGGAGCCGCCGCAGATGCCTGCCCCGCGCAGAACCGTTGTGCTGACGCTCGGCGTGTTCTCCGTTGTCGAGCTGACGCGGCCTGTCACGATGTCCGTCGCCGCCTATCCCTATCAGGTGCCGTCGAAAACCTGCAACGGCGATACTGATTCGCCCTGCGAGGTCTTCAGCCGCCTGAACTTTCCGACAGAGGAATTCATCCCCTCTGCGGACGGCTTTACCGCGCAGCAATCTGCAGAAGCGCTCCGCTACGAGGGCTTTTCCGGCTGGCAGCAGCCGGTACAGTAACAGGAAAGCCGCAGCCGCGTGAGCATGCAAAACTCACGCGGCTGCGTATATTTTGAGGTGCTTATGAACATTATTCCGGCAACAGCTGCGGATTTTGAAACGGTCCGCAGAATCACGCAGGAGACCATCCGCACAGTCTATCCGCGCTACTATCCTGCCGGTGCAGTGGACTTTTTCCTCGCGCATCACAATGATGCGGCAATCGAGCGGGATATCCGCAAAAGCATCGTATTTCTGTGTATTTCCGATGACGGCGATGCGGTCGGAACGGTGACTGTCAGCGGCAATGAGATCGGGCGGCTGTTTGTGCTTCCGGATCGGCAGGGCAGCGGATACGGCAAAGCGCTGCTTGATTTCGCCGAGCAGGAAATCGCAAGAAACAACGAATTCGCCGTGCTCGATGTCTCATTCTCCGCGAAGGCGATCTATCTGAAGCGCGGATATGAAGCTGTCAGCTGGCATGTGATCGAAACAGAAACCGGCGACTTTCTCTGCTTTGACGAGATGCGCCGGAAGCTGCGATAGGAGTATCTTGCATGAGGATGTATCAGCTTGTGCGGGTAAAGAATAACCGCTATCTTTCTGACGGAATCCGCGCCGGTGATATCGGGACGGTGCTTGAACTCTATGACGATGTTGCGTGCGAAGTTGAATTTTCACATCCGGACGGGACAACCTATGCACTGCGGGCGATCCGCTGCGAGGATCTGACTGATGCCAAAGAACAAGGAGGTAATCCCCTATGACGCATGACGAAGCAAAATTGCGCATAAAAGATTTAACAGTTGAACTTCTGCGCATGGCGCACGAGTATTATGATCTCGATGCGCCGACCGCCGAGGACTACGAATATGACATGAAAATGCAGGAGCTGCGTGATCTGGAGGCGGCGTTCCCCGATCTGCTCGAGCCGGATTCCCCCACGCAGCGCGTACAGGGCGTGGCATCAGGCAAATTTGAAAAGGTCACGCACGCCGTGCAGATGGCGAGCCTGCAGGACGTTTTTTCGTTCGAGCAGGTTGCGGCGTTTGTCGAGCGCATCAGGGAATCGGTGGAGGATCCGCAGTTTACCGTCGAGCCGAAAATCGACGGACTCTCGGTCTCGCTGGAATACGAAAACGGCGTATTTACGCTCGGATCGACACGCGGCGACGGATTCGTCGGCGAGAATGTGACCGCGAATCTCAAGACGATCCGCAGCATTCCGCTCAAGCTCAAGGGCGCGCCGCCGGTGCTCGAGGTCCGCGGCGAGGTCTATATGCCGCGCGCATCGTTCGAGCGGCTTTCCGCGCAGCAGGAGGCTGCCGGTGAGGAGCTGTTCAAGAATCCGCGCAACGCCGCTGCAGGTTCGCTCCGGCAGAAGGATTCCAAAGTGACGGCATCGCGGCGGCTCGACATTTTCGTGTTCAATCTCCAGCGTGTCGAGGGCGAGGAGATCACCGCGCATTCGCAGTCGATCGACCGGCTGAAAGCGCTGGGATTCCCTGTCATTCCCTATGCGAAATGTCCCGCAGATGCTGAGAAAATCCGTGCCGAGATCGAGAAGATCGGAGCGATGCGCGGCGAGCTGCCCTATGATATCGACGGCGTGGTTGTCAAGGTGGACAGCCTCTCGGAGCGCACGCAGCTCGGCGCAACGGCGAAGTATCCGAAGTGGGCGGTCGCATACAAATTCCCGCCGGAAGAAAAAGTGACAAAATTGCGCTCGATTGAGATTCAGGTCGGGCGGACCGGCGCGCTGACGCCTGTCGCGGTGTTCGATGAGATTTCGCTCGCAGGTACGAGTGTTTCGCGTGCTGTGCTCCACAATCAGCAATTTATTACAGAAAAGGACATCCGCGTCGGGGATATGATCCGTGTGCGCAAGGCAGGCGATATCATTCCCGAGGTGCTTGCATCCGAATCGCACGCGCCGGATTCCGTCCCCTATCTGATTCCGTCGCGCTGTCCGGTCTGCGGCGGACCGGTCGAAGCGGACGGCGATGCGGCGGCAGTGCGCTGCTTCAATCCGGCATGTCCCGCGCAGATTTTCCGCGCAATCGTCCATTTTGCGTCAAAAAACGCGATGAACATTGACGGGCTCGGTCCGGCGATTGTCCAGCAGCTGCTTGATGAAAAGCTGATCCAGACGCCCGCCGATCTCTACACGCTGACAAAAGAGCAGCTTTTGACGCTCGAGGGATTCAAGGAAAAATCCGCGGAAAACCTGCTGACGGCAATCGAAAATTCCAAATCGCAGCCGCTTGACCGCGTGATCGCGGCGCTCGGTATCCGCAATATCGGACAAACTGCGTCCACGCTGCTCTGTGACAGCTTTGGTTCGCTCGATGCGATCCGGCAGGCAAAACCGGAGGATATTGCTGCGATTGACGGCTTCGGTGAGATCATGGCGGAATCGGTTGCGGCAGCCTTTGCACAGCCCGATTTCAACGCGCTGGTCGATGCGCTGCTCGCAAACGGCGTCAGGATGGAATATCAAGCAAAAACAGCCGCAAGTGCGCGTTTTTCCGGCATGACATTCGTCCTGACCGGCACACTGCCGACCATGAAGCGCGATGCGGCAAAGGCGCTGATCGAATCGCACGGCGGCAAGGTCTCGGGCTCGGTCTCGAAGAAAACGAGCGTTGTTGTCGCCGGTGATGATGCCGGCAGCAAGCTGACAAAGGCGGAGGAGCTCGGCATCGAGATCATTGATGAGGCAGAGCTGCTCCGGCGATGCAATGCGGAGGAATAACCCATGAATATTCAGATTTTCGGAAAATCCAAGTGCTTTGATACAAAGAAGGCGGAGCGCTTTTTCAAGGAGCGCGGCGTCAGATTTCAGCGGATCGACCTGCCGGACAAGGGCATGAGCAAACGCGAGCTCGAGAGCGTCATCCGCGCGGTCGGCGGCATGGAGCAGATCGTCGATCCGAAGGATCAGGATTTTGCGCTCTGGCAGCATTTGCTCCCCGATGCGCAGTTCGATATGCTGCTCGAAACGCCCGAGATGCTCCGGACACCGATCGTCCGCAACGGGCAGAAGGCAACCGTCGGCGAGGCGGCGGCAGTCTGGAAGCAGTGGATCGCTGAGGAGGCATAACACAAAAAACAGCCGCGGAATCATTCTGTTGCGATGATTCTGCGGCTGTCTGTTTTCTGCGCACAATTTGCCTTGCATTCGACAAAAAACTGTGATATAATATAGATGTGTCTCCGACGGATCTGTAATGGGACTCCGTCCCAAACCCTGCTTAAGGGGCATTGTCCATTAAGAATCCCGATTTTTATTCGTGAATGCGCGGTTATGCTTCATCCCCGAAGCGGATGATGATTGTCCGCCCGCCGGCGGATTCGTCCGCAGGCATGCTGCGAACCGAAAAATCCGATGCAAGATCTGCCGCCGCATCCTTGATATCCCCGAGCCGCCGCTCGAATTTCTCCGGCGAAGGCACCCCGATCTCATACGATTTTTCGCTTTCCGGCGCCTCTTTCGATGCGTCCGGTGCGGATGATCCGTTCGCTGCCGCCGCACAGAGAATCCCGAGCGCCGCCAGAATCACAAACAGCTTTTTCATATGCATGTCCCCGCTTTCATCAAATCTTGCGGACTTCCGTTCCGCTGACTATATTCTAGCAGATATTCTGCGCTGAAATCGACAAGATATCCGCACAAGTTTTTCATCCGGATGCTCCGTTTTTTCCGCACGGATGCACGGGCATTCCGGACGGATGCTTCACAGGGCTGCATCATGCTGCATGATGCTGAACCTGTGCTGAATTTGTGCAACATTTAAGGGAGGTGCCGTATGTATTATCCGATCAGCGATGCAAACTGCATCACACTGAACACGCTCAAAGCGCTGCTCAGCCCCGAAAGCCGTCAGACCGACTATCTGACCATGCTGTTCCCGCCGGAGCTCAATGACTTTGATACCGCGAATCTGCTTGATTTTATCTATGACACGGAGAATATCACGCTGCGCAACACGCGGACATCCTTTACAAACGGCAATATCATCCGGCAGAATGACAAGCAGACCTATTCCCGTGCGAATCAGACGAAGCTGACCGTTATTGCACGCTGGCTGCGATGTCCCGGCACGGAGACGCTCTGGGCACAGTTTCTCGCTGCGCAGTTCCCGCTGCTTGATCACAGACTGCTTGCGCGGACGGTCGAGGAGGATGCTGCGCGCTATCCGGCGGCGTTTGCCGAACTGCTCGGACAGACTGAACATGCCGGAGACAGTGCACATCTGCTGCTTCTGCTGATCCTCTGGGCAGTGTTCGGCGAGCGCATCACAACGGCGGACGGCATCTTTTATGCGGAATCTGAGGCGGTGCAGCCCGATGCAAAGGCCGTCTCGAAACCGCCCGACAGAAAAGCATTCTGTGAGGCATCGTTCCGCACAGTCCCCGATATTGAACATGTGGATTTTTCGTTTCACAAGGGCGATTTCTGGCTGATCGACAGCAGCCGCATCGAGTTTCTGCTCTCGCTCATCAGCCGGAAGATTCATCTGCGCGTGCTGGTCGATCTTGTCGAGCCCTCGCGCCTGATCTCCTCGCATATGGAGCACAGCAAGCGGTTTGTCCTGCCGCACGAAATGGTGCTGCAGTACTGGCGCGAATTTCAGCAGCGCAATCCGGAGTATGTCCATGTGCGGTTCTCGCCGGTGCCCGTTCTGCGCAATTACTGCTGCTTTGCCTCTGCCGATCCGGAAAAATCCGCAATGCGGCTGACGTTCTATTCCTACGGGCACAAAAATTTCAACGAATACTTTGTGCTGTGTCCGGAAGCGGGCTCAAAGCCCTTTACAATCTTCCGTGAGGAGTTTGAATATCTCTGGGCGCAGGGCGTCGAAGCAGATGCCGATACTGTATAATATGCAGACCATGCGTACATTATGACAAGGAGTACAGCAATGAGAAACATTCAGCAGGAGATTCAGGAAAAACTTGACGAAATCGAACGCAAAGAACATGTGAAGATTCTGCACTGCGTTGAATCCGGCAGCCGGTCATGGGGATTCCCCTCGCCCGACAGTGATTACGATGTACGGTTTATCTATCTGCGGGAGCGCGATGCCTATCTGAATCTGGCGCCGCCGCGCGATGTGATCGAATGGCAGCTCGATGATGTGCTGGATATCAGCGGCTGGGATGTGCAGAAAACGCTCCGGCTGCTTTACAAATCCAACCCGACCGTTTTTGAATGGAACAGCTCCCCGATCATCTACCGCACCGCGCCGGAATGGCAGCGCATCAGCGAGGTGATTCCCGCGTATTTTCGTGTGAAATCGGGGCTGCATCACTATCTGAGCATGGCAGGCGGCAATGCAAAAGCCTATCTGCAGGGGGATGCGGTCAAGCTGAAAAAATATTTCTATGTGCTGCGTCCGATTCTCGCCTGCCGCTGGATTCTCGACCGGCAGACGCCCCCGCCGATGCTCTTTTCCGACCTGATGCAGTCCGAGCTTGATCCGGAGATGCGTCCCGTTGTGGATGATCTGCTCGCGCGCAAGCAGCAGACCTCGGAGCTCGGCACGGAACCGCCGATCGCACCGCTGCATGCCTATATTGAGCGGCAGCTTGCGGAGCTCACGGAAATCGCGGAACAGACGCCCGATCATCCGCATCCGGACTGGGACGCGCTCAACAAGGTTTTCCTCTCGCTGTTTTAAGGTATCGCTCCGCGATGATTGATATTGGGCTCCGCCCAAACCCGCCAGAGGGATACTATCCCTCTGGACTCCCATTTTTATTATGGATGAATGGAAAACGCTGCCGGAACGCCAATATAAAAGTTTTGATCAAACTTTTTCAAAAGTTTGCGGAGTCCAGAGGCAGCGCCTCTGGTCGCTCGTCGCAACGAGCGAAACTCCCCAGCGTTCAAGAGCTCGCAGGCTTGGGCGACTGCGATAGAGGCGCCCATTCAAAATAGCATCCGCGAAGCGGATACATCTTTTCGCGATATCTCTGACAGATTGTTAATACGGTGCTTTCCCATATTCCTTCGGAATCCCGTTTTTGAAATAAATCCACAAAACCAGTATGCACATGATCTTCCGAAAATCAGAAAGTGAGGCGGTTATAATGAAACGAATTCTCTCCGGCGTGCTCGCTGCGGGAATGCTGCTCAGTCTCGGCGGATGCGGAAAAAAGCCCGTCCAGCAGGCAGAGGAAAGCAGCGTCACCACACCCGAATACAGCCTTGAGATCGTCGAGCCGGAGACCGGCAAGCCCGCGACCAATCCCGCGGACACCGTGCCGATGGCGCCCGAGACGGTCACGGAGGTTGTCACAGTCACGCAGATTGTCACGGTGACTTCGGTTGTCACAGTGACAGAATCCGCAGAACCCGGCGAGCCCTATGACGCCGGCACGCTCACAGAGGCGGCGGAACCGCTTGTTGTGGAGGGAACCATCGACAAGGACGGCACCTTCACCACCAAGGATGACGTCGCGCTGTATATCTATACATACGGCGAGCTGCCGAAAAACTTTATCTCGAAAAAGGAGGCGCAGAAGCTCGGCTGGGAGGGCGGTTCGCTCGAGCCCTATGCCCCCGGCTGCTGCATCGGCGGCTCATACTTCGGCAACTACGAGGGCAAGCTTCCAGAGAAAAAAGGCAGAGAATACACCGAATGCGATATCGACACCCTCGGCAAAAAATCACGCGGCGCAAAACGAATTGTCTTTTCCAATGACGGACTGATCTACTACACAGGCGACCACTACGAAACATTTGAACTGCTGTACGGGGAGGAATAACCATGACTGTCACGATTGATTGCAAAGACATCCAGACGAAGGAGGATTTCCACAGCACTTTTTCCAAGTCGCTCTATCTGCCGGGGTTTTACGGCAACAATCTCGATGCGCTCCATGACTGCCTGACCTCGCTGCCCCAGAAAACCGTGATCAATCTGCTGCATACAGAAAGCCTGATCCATAATCTCGGTCCCTACGGCAGAGCCGCTATCGCTGCCATTGCCCACGCCGAACGCGAAAATCCCGAACGGCTCACGGTGAATATGCTTTGATTGCGGTGTCTCCGACGGATTTGTAATGGGGCTCTGCCCCAAACCCCGCCAAAGGGATTTATCCCTTTGGAATCCCGTTTTTGAATGAAGGAGGTTCAAATATGTATCTGAATGTAAACGGCAACTCTGATTGTCAGCAAACCTTGGAGCCGATCATCACCGAAAGACTTAAAGAGCAGTTGCAGATCACAGACTTGCAGTGCAATAAGTTTCTGTCGCTGCCAAAAGAAAAGGGCGTAAAGATTAAACCGGATTTCTATTCTAAAAAGCATAAAATAATCGGCGAAATCCATGTCCACCTCGGAAAGCTGAAACCCGCGCAAAAAGACAAGATCGCTGCTGATATTTTGAAAATGCACCTGTACGATCCGGATAACGAATATCAGAAATACTACGTGGTTTGCAGCGAAGATGAATACGCCTTTCTGACGGGCAAAAGCTATGTCGCTGCGGCACTTCGCAGATATAAAGTCAAACCGGTTCTCGTGCAGTTGAATGAAGATGAATCCAAATGGCTCAGTGATACAATGAAAAAGCAGAATATGTTTTACGAACCGACAATGGAAGAGCTTTCCGCTTTATATGAAAATACATTTGGCGCGCCTCCGCCGCGCATGATGCTGCTGGGAATGGAAGAGAATCAAATGAAAAAGGAAATTCAGGAAGCCATTGATTCCGGAACTGAAATCCATGTTGATCTTGAACCCGGCGCCGTTATCTGAATAAACCATACCGCCCGATCAGTACACACTGGTCGGGCGGCTTTTGTTTTCCGGCAAGTTGTATTCCTCCCTCATGATATACAAACTATCAAAAATACAACTATTTGTGCAGGTTTACACTTGGGAACTTTGCACAAATATTAAAATATTATTCAGGTTTCCGATTTTCCGCTGCATTGATTGACAACTGTAAGTAATATCCGGTATAATATTTACCGAAAGGAGGTTTAGGGGGAACCGATAAGCTGGGCAGTGTATGTTTGCCTTGCCATCCGGTTGTTTTATTTTATTTTTTCTTTTATGTTCTCAGCATCCGAACGGATCATATGAAATATACAATTTTGCTTGCATCACAATATATACTTTATCCGACTTCCGATATGGCCTGACAAATAATCCCTGACACACGCCGCAGTTTTCCTGGCACATTCTAGATATAATCTCAGCGATATTTTGATCTCAGTTTTTGATCATTCTATCAAAATTCAAGAAAACAAGGAGAAATACACATGAAAACCATCAACAGAAAGATTGTTGCTGCAATCTGCTCCGCTGCCATGATGACAGGCGCTGCATTTGCGCCGTCGCTCGGCATCATCAAGGATACCGCACTCACCGCTTCTGCTTACAGCGGCTATATCAACGGCTGCCACTGGGAGTATGAGATGGATATCACCGGCTATGCAATCACCAAGTGCCGCAACTATCAGCACCTGCAAACCGTCAACATCCCGTCTACGATCAACGGCAAGCCGGTTATCGCAATCTATGACAACGCTTTCATCAATAACTCTGAAAGCTGCGCACAGTACATCAAGAACCTCACCATGCCGAACACCATCTATAAGATCGGCAGCAACTTCTTCAAAAACTGCGATAATCTCCAGAGCATCAATCTTTCCACCTCGCTGATCACCATCGGCGACTACGCTTTCTATGACTGCGACGGTCTCCACAGCATCAACTTCCCGGACAGCGTCAAACAGATCGGCTCCTATGTCTGCAACTGGGCATGGAACATGTATGACGTCACCCTTGGCTCCGGCATTGAGGTGATCGGTGCAAACTCCTTCGCACGGATGCGCGACCTGAACAACTTTAATTCCAACAGAAGCGAAATGCTCTGGTCTGTCGGCACCGGCGTTCTCACGAACAGCAAATGGGCAAATAACCGTTCCGAAGACGAAATGCTCTGCATCGGCAAGAACAACAGAGTGCTGCTCAGATACCAGCGCTGCAGCACCAACCCGACCGTTCAGCTCGGCACCAATGTCAGAATCCTCGCAGACGGCGCTTTCAACACCGCAAACTGGAGTCACGGTCACTGGGTAAGAGACATCTACTGCCCGAGAATTGAGCACATCGGCAACAGCGTCTTCGGCATGGTTCCGAATGCAAGAGTTCATCTCAGCGGCTCTCTGATGTATGTCCACTACGGTACCAACTACAACACTTCCGTTCCGCCGCTGGTCGCTCCGGCAACTGCTTACTTCGATCTCCCGTAAGCTCTTATCATTCAGAAAGAACGTCTCCGTGCGGAACGGAGGCGTTCTTTTTTACTCTTTTTCCTGTTCCGTGTGCGGTATTTTGTACCCAGCAAGTTAAATCAATATAAAATATTGGGAAAGTTGCACGCGCGCGTACAACTTTTTGCCGGTTTGGTACCCCTTAATAGAGGGGGGAACGGAACAGCCTTGTTCCGGTCATATGAGAACAATCGTTCCGGATATCCGGAACAAAATGTGCAATGTTCCGGAACGGATGTTCTTATGATACTATATAGAAAGAAAATAAAAAGAAAAGAAGGATAAAGAGGAACTGCACTGAAAAAAAGGAGGAATCAGAATGAAGTTTACGTGGGTACGGCTGCCGGTTCATCTGATCGGAACGATCTCAAGCAGCGGATTGATTCTGCTTTCGATGCTGCTCAACCGCGATACCGGAACACATGAGGTCCGGCTGCAAAACGCCGAGCTTGCGGACATGATGCACTGCACAGTCCGGCACATTGACACACTGATCCGCGAGCTGGAAAACGCCGGACTGATCCTCTCCCGTCAGCGCACGCAGTACGGCGTCGTCTATACGCTTGCGCCGGATATCCTTCCGCCGAAAAAAAGATCGCCGCAGAACATGCAGCAATCCGCCGGAAACAGCAGCAGCCGGAAACAGCCGCCGCAAGCTGAAACATGCAGCAGCATTGATTGGGATCTTGTGGAACAGATCATGCATCCCTACGGCTAGATTTGAACATTGCCGCAGGATGCGAAATCATAAATCCCCGTTTCGCCGCGCCCGTAATTGTGAAAGACTTGACAATCTCTCGGATTTGCGGTATACTATAGGTTGGAGTTTTCCGAAAAATCAAAGAGAGGAAGGTATCGAACATGGAAGAGCAGATCAAAGCGATGCGGCAGAAGATCGAAGCCGCCGCTGCCGCCATTACCGATTCCAAAGAAATGTATCAGCTCCGGAAGCAGTACCTCGACAATAAGGCAGGTCAGATTTCCGCACTGATGAAGAATATGCGCGATCTTGCACCGGAAGACCGTCCGGCATTCGGCAAGATCGTCAACGAACTGAAAACATGGGCGCTCGATTTCTTTACCGAACAGGATTCCCGTCTGAAAGCCGCGGAGCTTGCAAAGAAAAACGCCGCCGAGCAGATCGACGTCACGATGCCCGCAAAGCCCCACAAGCAGGGCGCGCTGCATCCGAACACGCTGATCGCAAATGAGCTCATCGACATCTTCGCGGGCATGGGCTTCACGATCTTTGAGGGACCGGAAATCGAAAACGATTACTATAACTTTACCGCGCTGAACACCCCGAAGGATCATCCGGCGCGCGATATGCAGGATACCTTCTATGTCAGCCCGGAGCTGCTGCTCAGAACGCAGACCTCCGCAGGTCAGATCCGCGTCATGGAGAAGAACCAGCCGCCGATCAAGATTCTTTCGCCGGGCAAGGTGTTCCGCTCCGATGATGACGCAACGCATTCCCCGATGTTCTCCCAGATGGAAGGTCTGGTGGTCGATAAGGGCATTACCCTCTGCGACCTGCAGGGCATGCTCGATGTCTTTGCGCAGAATGTCTTTGGCGAGAACGTCAAAACGCGCCTGCGCCCGAGCTACTTTCCGTTCACAGAGCCCTCTGTTGAGGTCGATGTGAGCTGCTTTGAGTGCGGCGGCAAGGGCTGCCGTCTCTGCAAGGATACCGGCTGGATCGAGGTGCTCGGTGCCGGTATGGTCAACCGCAAGGTGCTCGAAAACTGCGGCGTCGATCCCGATGTCTACACCGGATTTGCATTCGGCATGGGCATTGAGCGCATCGCGATGCTCAAGTACGGCATCCCGAATATCAAGATGCTGTTTGAATCCGACGTCAGAGTGCTCTCGCAGTTCAACGAGTAAGCCCCTTCCGGAGAATTAGAAATTAGAAATGAGAAATTAGAAATAAAGGTGTCGGCTGACGCCGAGGGATTCTAAATCATCCGCGAAGCGGATACCGCCATTTCTCATTTCACATTTCTCATTTCTCATTATAATTATAAAATCTTTGTTATGAAAGGAACTGAAAAAGATGATCGTTCCGCTTAGTTGGTTAAAAGAATACGTTGATATTGATATCACGCCGCAGGAGCTCGAAACCAGACTCTTTGACTGCGGCTTTGAGGTCGAAACGCTGACACAGCTCGGCGCGGAGGTCTCCGGCGTTGTGGTCGGTCTTGTCACCGAATGCGAGCCGATTCCCGAGACGCATCTCCATGTCTGCAAGGTCGATTGCGGCGAACACGGCACCTTCCAGATCTGCTGCGGCGCTGATAATGTCAAGGTCGGCGGCAAGTATCCGGCGGCACTCGTCGGCGCAACCGTCTACGAAACCGAGCGTGACCATGTCACAATCACCGGCACCATGAAGATCAAAAAGGGCAAGCTCAAGGGCTTTGAATCCCACGGCATGCTCTGCTCCGGCATTGAGATCGGTCTGAATGAGGACCTCTATCCGGGCGCGGATTACTGCGGTCTGCTCGTGCTGCCGGAGGATGCGCCCGTCGGTGCAGATGTCAAGGAGATCACCGGTCTCGATGACTGGATGTACGATATTTCGATCACAGCAAACCGTCCGGACTGCATGAGCGTCCTCGGCATTGCGCGTGAGGTCGCTGCGGCGCTCGGCAAGCCGCTCAAAATGCCCGCTGTCGATTATACGCCGGATGCATCCGGTCTCGAGGGCTTCAAGGTCACGGTCGAGGCACCGGAGCTCTGCCCGCGCTATCAGGCACACTATGTCAAAAATGTCAAAATCGCGCAGTCCCCTGCATGGATGCGCCGCAGACTTGCACTCGTCGGCATCCGCTCCATCTCCAATATCGTTGACATCACAAACTATGTCCTCAAGGAGATCGGTCAGCCGATGCACGCATTCGATCTGCGTCAGCTCGAGGATAAGCAGATCATCGTCCGCAGAGCAAAGCAGGACGAAACCATCGTCACGCTCGACGAAAAGGAATTCAAGCTCAACCCCAATAACCTCGTGATCTGTGACGGCAGAAAGCCGGTCGCGCTCGCAGGCATCATGGGCGGTCTGAACTCCGAGATCAAGGATGACACCGCGGATGTTGTATTTGAATCCGCAAAGTTCATGCGCGACAATGTCCGCAAGACCGGCAGAGCGCTCGGTCAGCATTCGGACAGCTCCCAGCGCTTTGAAAAGGGCGTCGATGAATACGCAACCCAGCTCGGTCTCAAGCGCGCACTGCACCTCATCGTGGAGCTGAACTGCGGCACCGTCACGGGCGCTGCGTTCTGTGAAGCGGTCAACGCTGACCCGACCGCGACCCGTCCGCTGACTGTCTCGATCGAAAAGATCAACGCGCTGCTCGGCATCACCGTCCCGAACGATGAGATTCAGCGCATTCTCACCAATCTCGATTTTGCACCGCAGATCGACGGCGACAAGCTTTCCGTGCAGATTCCGCCCTATCGCGAGGACATCGAAAATGCGCCGGATATCGCCGAGGAACTGATCCGCATGTACGGCTACGATCACATCAAGCCGACCTTCCTTGCGGCTGCATCCGTCACGAACGGCGGCAGAAATACCGCACAGAACAGCATCCTCAAGCTCAAGCGTACACTCGCTGCGCAGGGGCTCTATGAGGCGATTCACTACTCGTTCTATTCGCAGAAAGACCTTGATCTGCTGCACATCCCGCAGGATGCACCGCAGCGTCAGGCAATCCGCATTCTCAATCCGATCTCTGAGGACCTCTCGATCATGCGCACAATGCTCGCACCCTCGATGCTGAACGCCGTGATCCGCAATGTCCGCCGCGGCAATGATGAAGGCGGTCTGTTCGAGATTGCAAAAACCTATCACTCCGCAGAGGAGCACCCGAGCACGGAGCCCGAGGAGCGCGAGGCGCTGTCGATCGGTCTCTTTGACGGCGGCAAGCTCGATTTCTTCGAGGGCAAGGCGATTCTCGAGGCAATCGCGGACGCATTCCGTCTGGAATTCACCTACGCAAAGCCGGAGGACGCTGCAAAGTATCCGTTCCTGCATCCGGGCATGAGCGCGGTTGTCTCGCTCGACGGTCAGGAAATCGGCTGGCTCGGTATGCTCGCGCATGACCTGACCGATGCCGAGGTTCCGGAGCACAAGGTCTTCCTCGCAGAGCTCGATCTCACCGTGCTGCGCCCGTATCTCAGCAAGCCGGTCGCATTTGAGGCACTGCCGAAGTTCCCTGTTGAACAGCGTGATATTGCGCTGCTTGTCAGCAAGGAGGTCATCTGCGCAGACCTCGAAGCCTGCATGAAGCGCTCCTGCAAGTCGCTCGACCGCGTGCAGCTCTTTGATGTCTACGAGGGCAAGCAGATTGAGGCGGGCAAGCATTCGCTCGCGTTCTCGCTGTGGTTCAAGAGCAATGACCACGCCCTGACCGATCAAGAGGTCGATCAGTTCGTCGCGAAAATCCTCAAGAACCTCGCCAAGGAATACGAAGCATCCCAGAGATGATTGCGGTATCTCCGACGGAGTGACAGCAGTATCTCCGATGGATTTAGAATGAGGGCGCTGCCCTCAAACTCCCGCCAAAGGGATACTATCCCTTTGGAATCCCATGTTTATGCATGAATAGAAATAAGCCGCTGAATTGACGTAAATGCGTTGATTTGGCGGCTTATATTTTTCACGGTTCAATGAGAAACCGGAAGCCGCTCAATTTACGTATTACGCAGAATTGAGCGGCTTACTTTTATACACATATAAACATGGGGTCTGGGGATAAATCCCCAGCGAGGGGTTTGGGGGCGAGCAGCCCCCATTACAAATCCATCGGAGATACCGCAATCACAGATGCGAGACGAAAATCTCGATGCCGATGCCGATGAGGAGCACGCCGCCGAGGATTGTCGCCTTGCCTGCGAGCTTCATGCCGGCGCGTCTGCCGATGAGCAATCCGGCAAAGCAGATCAGAAAGGTCACTGCGCCGATCATCACGGCGGCAGCAAGTGCGAGTGCGCCGCGGTAATCCGCGATCGTGAACCCGACGGACAGCGCGTCGATCGAAGTTGCGATGCCTTGCACAACGAGTGCGCCGAATCCGAGTGCAGCAGTTTTCTGCTCAGGCTCCGGCTGCTTTTTCCGGATGCCCTCGAGCAGCATCTTGCCGCCGATATAGCAGAGCAGCAGCAGCGCAATCCACGGAATCAGCTTCTCAAAAGCGCGGAAATACTGCAAAATCGTGTGAACACATATCCAGCCGATCAGCGGCATAAGCGTCTGGAATCCGGCAAACATCCCTGCGATGCCTGCCTGCTTACATCGCCGCATCTTCGGCTCGTTCAGCCCGTTTGCCAGTGACACGGTGAATGCATCCATTGCAAGCCCTGCGCCGAGCAGCAGGCTGTTGCATACAAATCCAAATGACATAACGTCTCTCCTATCCAATAGCGTGCTCTATATTATATCATATTATCCCGGAAAATGCAATGGGAGGAGGATAAAATAATCCTGACTTTTCGCTTCTTGGGCGTAAAATCGGAGCCGCGCACGGCGCGGTTATATCATATTATAGCTGAAAATGCAATGGGCGGAAGGTGAAAAATACGGGAAAATGCAGCACCGATACCATTGGATTATATGTGAAAAGCAGCCGTCTCAGAAGTTGAGACGGTTCGTTCCGATATGACGGATTGTCCTGCGGATAAAGACCAAAACAGCCTTCTCGCGCATGAGAAGGCTGCTTTGGTTACGGGTAAATTTCGAGAGGGCGATTGATTTATCACATTAACGGCGAGCAGGATAAATCAATTGCGGAGGAAAGGATGGATGCCGAATTACAAACGCTCACCTTGCCTATATTATAACAAAATGCTTTTGGTTCGTCAAGTGGTTTTTAGCATATTTGTAAAAAATCAGCATAGTGGACAGAAACGCGCTCCCAAGTTTGTAAAACTTGACGGAGTTTATACTATTCGTAATCAAACAACATAGATTTGAGCCGTGAGATTGTACGGACAAGCCATGAATCCTGCACGGATTCTTCGTAAACTTGTACGTTTTCAGCGGCGTAGAGCGGTGTCCGCGCGATCTCGACCGCACCGCAGCGCCAGATCAGTGTACCGATCTCTGCGCCCCGCTCGACCGGCGCGAGCAGAAACGGCGGGAGCGCCGCTGTCACGGTGTATTCCGGCGGAATGCCGTACCACGCAGTCATCTGCGGCGGCGATTTGACATATCCGCGGACGGTCTGCGCCGCGCCGCCCTCGACCTGTACGGTCACCTGCTCCGGCAGCGGGACTTCGTAATCCGCGGCGCCCGCAAAGCCGTAATCATAGAGTGCGCTGTGATCCGCCCAGTCATTGCGGTCATTGAGCGTCACGCAGATCAGCGTGCGGTCATCACGGCGGCATGCGCTGACCAGACAGCGCCCTGCGGCATCGGTGAAGCCGGTTTTCACGCCGATCACGGTTTCATCCATGCTGAGCAGCTTGTTCGTATTCGTCAGTGTGCGCATATACGGCGGGTTGCCGTAGCTGACGGTCATCGACTCGCGGCGGCAGATGTCCGCAAAATCGGGATTCCGGAGCGCCTCACGGGCAAGCAGCGCCATATCGCAGGCGGAGGCGCCGTGTCCTTCCGCATCGAGCCCTGAGGGGGACGCAAAGCAGGTGCGCGTCATGCCGATCTCTTTTGCACGCGCGTTCATCATCGCGAGAAACGCCGGTATACTCCCCCCGACCCTGACCGCTGCCGCATTTGCGCCGTCATTGCCCGAGGGCAGCAGCATCCCGACGCAGAGCGCGCGCTTGGTCACCGTATCGCCCTGCTGCAAACCCATCGACGAGCCCTCCACGCGGATTGCCTCACTGTCCACGATAAACGGCGTGTCGAGATCGCCGCTTTCCAGCGTCAGCAGCGTGGTCATGATCTTGGTTGTGCTCGCCATCGGGAGCTTTTCCTGCTCGTTTTGCCCGAACAGAATACAGCCTGTCTGCGCATCCATGAGGACGCAGCCTTTCGCGCTGATTTCGGGCGCATTGGCAGCGGCAGCAGACAGCCCGTGCAGACCCGTCAGCAGCATTGCGCATCCAATGAGCATGTGCCGGAACAATCGTTTCATATCAGATTCCCCTTTTCGCTTTCTGTTCCATTCTATGCTGCCGCTTTTGTGAATATGTGCAGAGGTATCTCCGATGGATTTTGAATGGGGGCTGCTCGCCCCCAAACCCCTCGCTGGGGATATTATCCCCAGACCCCATGTTTATATGTTGAAAAAATAATCCGCTCCAATCAGCCTTACTGGGAGCGGATTTCGTTTTTCTCTTTTCATTTTTCACGATTCTCTATTCACTTCATACGAAATGAATCAAAACGAACAAAACCGCTCGATTTGCGCATTTCGCAAACCTGAGCGGCTTTGTAATATCCACACATAAAATGGGATTCCAAAGGGATAGTATCCCTTTGGTGGGAGTTTGAGGGCAAAGCCCTCATTATTGATCCATCGGAGATACCTTTTCACGCTCAAAAGTGATCATCAGCGTCAGATTTTCCCATGAGGGCACAACGCTGACAACCTCCCAGCCGGCGCGGTTCATCTCCTGCATCAGGGCTTCGGCGTCGCCGGTCAGCAGTCCGCCGTTCGGAAGCGAAGGATCAACCGGCAGATCGACCGGTGAGAAAAAATCCTTCACCTTGCCGATCAGCGTATCCGGCTCGGGTGTCTCCGTGACAGCGCGGTCATAGCTGCACGGCACCAGTTTGATTTTGTATTCTTTCATTATCTTGTCTCCCTGAACGCCGCAAAGACCGTCATGCATTCATCGCAGTAATAGCCGTCGCCCCAGAGCGACAGCTTGACAGTCCCCTTGCGCAGAATCTTCTGCTTCTCCTCCGCAGGATACCAGAGGAGCCTTGTGTTAAACTGCGTCAGGCTGCCGACTTCCTTTGCCTCAATGCAGCCCTTCTGACATTCTTTTCCGCATTCCGGACATTTCATATTATATTCTCCTTTGTTGGTGTAATGATGTGTTTGATTGCGGGAAACCGGTTATTTCTCGATCTGCACCGAATTCGCGATGCGGCAGCAGGTCTCGAGATCGTTTGCACGGATCATCGTATCATGGCTGATATTGCCGTCAAGGAGCTGCACAAGCAGATCGTATTTCAGCATGTTCTTCATATTCTCCGCATCAGGGTCGCGCTCCCTCATGAAGATGAAGCCCTTGTCCCCTGCCGGATTCTCCCAGTCCCAGCAGGTAGTATAGAGCCCTGTGACCGACTCGGATTTTGCATATGCCATCGTCTCAAAGACCGCCGCCTGCTTTGCGCTGTGGATATTGCAGTCATCAATCGTCATGTGATAGATCAGGTCATAGTAGCTGTACCAGTCAGAGAGCGGTTCGCGCCCCATCGAGCGGCAGAATTTCGCAAGTGCATCGGCGCTCGTCTGATCGTCGATCTCTGCAAGTGAAAACGCGCCGTAATCAAAGGGCTTCTCGACCATCACCATCACCGTTTTCGCTTCGTTGACATATATATTGGATCGGATGTTCTCCGGATCCGTGCTCATCGGCTCCAGATCCGCGGGTATCATCAGACTGATGCCCTGCTTTGTGCAGGAGATATAATCCGCGGGCACCTCAAGATCCGCGTGCGGATACGCCTCCGCGGTAAAGCCGAGCGTCTCGCCGTATTGCTCCACGGCGCGCTTTTTGGAGGGCATGCCGCTGAATCCTGCGATCAGCACGGTTGAGGCAACCGCTGCCGCACCGACAGCGATCAAAACGATTTTCAATCCGGTTTTCATTCGATTACTCCTTGTATGTCTCATAAACGCAGAAAGCTGCCGCCTGCGCTGACCGGGATCGTCAGAACGGGATTCAGGCGGCATCTGCTGCTCTTGAGGAAGTGGTTTGCAGCCGGATGATCGGTGCATGCTGTGTGTATGATGCTGTACCGGTTGATTGTGATGATGATGGAGTGCATGTCCGGTCATCGGCTGCTGATAAAGAGAAAGAAAGCTGCGAGGCAATGATGTCAGATTCCATGCTGTCATCTATCGCCGGACGTTGTACCGTCCGGTTCAAGTCTTTTGGTCAGGTCGCGGGATTGACCGTCTCGCCGTTGATGGTGATCGGGGTGGAGCCGTCGGCAAGTCCGGAGAACATCTGATAGAAGCTCATGGTGAGACCGATTGCCGGATCGACCTTCCACTGACCGTTGATGCGGAGAATCGGGATATCCATGCCGATATCGAAGCTGCCGCTGACATCGAGATTCACCTTGATGCCGCTTTCATCGGTCGAAGTGCTTGCATCCGTTGTGCCGGAGGTCTGCAGGCGCATGTTATAAACGCCGTCCACCTTGAAATTCTCGGCAAGCTTGGATTTGCCGCTCGCCTCGTCGATCATTTTGAAGAAGTCATTGTATTCCTCTGCCTGCTCATTTGCGCAGACCGGATCGCCGATTGTGACATTGCCGTCCTCAATAGAGGCAGCACCGGTCTCCTCGGGGTCCATCTCTTTGAGGTAGTTCAGGCACTGTTCGCGGGTGCCCATTTCGCCGTTCTCGAGATAATAGAGCATCTCGATATCGAATACATCGACCAGCGCTTCATAGTCGCCCTCTTTTGTCGCTCTGAAGTATGTTTCTGCAACCCTCTGCACCTCTGCAAGCTCATCTTCGTCTGCAGGTGCGGCACCGCGGTTTTCTGTTGCTGCCTGCGTCGCGGATGCCGGTTCGCCGGTCTCCGATTCTGCTGCAGCGGTTTGTTCTGCCGTTGTGACTGCCGCAGAATCTGCGTCGGTTTCAGCGGTTTCTGCTGCGGTCTCAACTGCAATATCGCTGACGGTCTCTTCTGCGACCGGATCATCGCCGCAAGCGCAAAGGGATGCGGTCATCATCAGGGCGAGCAAAGCGGATGTCAGTCTGTTTTTCATGTTCCATTCCTTTCATCGGTGTCTGCACGGCCGGTGCAGAGCGGCTGCATGGGGATTATCAAATTCATGTTCTGTGCAGCATATCAGGCAGTGCGGCACACGGAGGCACACACTGCCTGCTGCGGAGCTTTTCTGTCACGGATCTCAATTGTCATGTTCTGTCACTGATTCGTTGTCTGCATCGCTGTCAAACAAAGCTGTCATGTTCAAATCTCTGCTCTGAACGTGCTGTCATGCTGTGATGTCGGTTGTCAACACTGTACTGTCTTCATGCTGTCATGCTGCGATGTCGGTTGTCAACGCTGTACTGTCTTCATGCTGTCATGCTGTGATGTCATGCTGTCAACGCTCGATTGTCTTCATGCTGTCAGGCTGTGATGTCATGCTGTCAATGCTCGATTGTCTTCGTGCTGTCATGCTGCGATGTCGGTTGTCAACGCTGTACTGTCTTCGTGTTGTCATGCTGTGATGTCATGCTGTCAACGCTCGATTGTCTTCATGCTGTCAGGCTGTGATGTCATGCTGTCAATGCTCGATTGTCTTCGTGCTGTCATGCTGCGATGTCGGTTGTCAACGCTGTACTGTCTTCGTGTTGTCATGCTGTGATGTCATGCTGTCAACGCTCGATTGTCTTCATGCTGTCAG
>CAMKLV010000029.1:0-37480 GCA_946413695.1 uncultured Ruminococcus sp.
GAGTACGAGTGAATAGTGAATAGAGAAAAGTGAAAAGAGAATAACAAAATGGGGTCTGGGGATAATATCCCCAGCGAGGGGTTTGGGGGCGAGCAGCCCCCATTACAAATCCATCGGAGATACCGCTAATTTCCAGCAGCAGCGGAGCGGCCGGCTGTGATGCCGGATGCCCAGCACCATGTCAGATTGAAGCCGCCGCAGTCGCCGTCCAGATCGAGCAGTTCGCCGCAGAACCAGATTCCCTTGTGCAGCTTCGATTCGAGCGCTTTGGATACACACTGTCCTGCGATGCCGCCCGCAGTGACCTGTGCCTGCGCAAAGGACGCCGTCCCCTTGACGGGAAAGCGCAGATCATGCAGCATTGCGGTCAGGTTTTTGCGCGTCTCTGCGGAGATTTCCGAAGCGGACGCATTGCAGTTTCCGCCCGCTTTGCGCAGCAGCATCTCCCCGATGCGCTTGGGGAACAAACCGGTCAGCAGCTCTCCCGCGGGCAGATCGCCGCGCAGTGTGCGCAGCTCGCCGAGCAGCGCTGTTGTCTCATCCGCTGCAAGATCGGGCAGCAGATCAAGCGCGATCTCCATGCTGCTGCCGTGCTGTGCCGCAAGCCGCGAGAGATTGAACACGCAGATGCCCGAGAGCGCCTGCTCGGTGAACTGCACCTCACCGGATTCCGCTTTCAGGATGTGCCCGTCCCGCACGGCGGATGCCTTTGCCCTGACGCGCAGTCCTTTCAGTGCGCGCACCATAGCCGGATCGGTCAGGACGGGGCAGAGCGCGGGCTTCGGCTCGGTGACCGTATAGCCCATTTTCCGCAGCATCGGCAGCAGATTGCCGTCGGTGCCGCAACTGGGCGCAGCAGAGCCGCCTGCCGCGAAAATCACTGCATCTGCGGGAAAATTATCGTTTCCGGCAGTGACCTGCCAGCGGTTCCCTTTGGGGCTTATCGCCGTCACCTGTTTGTCGCAGAGCATCCGGACACCGCGCTGTGCGGCGGCAAACCGGAGCGCATCGAGCACAGACGCCGCCGTTCCGCTCATGGGGTAGATTCTGCCCTCGGCATCCGTGCGTGTCAGCAGACCGAACTGCCGGAAGTACCGCACCGGATCAAATCCCGCGAGAATGCGCGCAGCCTGCGGCAGTGTCCCGTGATAATGCGAAAATGCCGTATCCAGGTTGCCGAGATTGCATCTGCCGTTGCCGGTCAGCAGGATTTTTTTGCCGACCCGCGGCAGCCGTTCGAGCAGTGTGACATATGCGCCCTGTTCTGCAGCAGCGATCGCCGCCGCGAGACCGGACGCGCCGCCCCCGACAACGATCACTGAGCGGCTCACAGCGGCAGCTCCCGCAGCGTGTGCTTGCCCTGATCGGCTCTGAGCATCGCAGGCGCCGTCAGCAGGACACCGGCGAGCACGGAGAGCAGCGCAAAGAGCAGGCACTTGATGAACTCAGGCTTTGCCACGCTGTAGTATTCGGAGTTGAGCAGCTTCGGCAGATCCTTGATGCAGCTGCCGGTTGTGGTGTGTTCCGTGATCAGTTTCGCGTTCTCATAGTACTGCTTGTACTTTTCCATATCGAACTTATCTTCGCCCATTTCGTCGAGCTTGGCAAGATCCTCCTCGCTGAGTTTGCTGTACATGTCCTCGAGCGTCTGATAGCCTGTGACTTCCTGCATCGCCTTATCATAGTTCTCGTGGTTGGTTGTTGCAAACAGATTCGCAAAATGCGCCACCGGTGCAGCAACGCCTGCGATCAGGCAGAGCACCGTGAAGATGACCACGGCGGGGGTTGTCAGCTTTTTGCCGAGCTTGCGCATCAGGAACAGCCCGAGCAGCACGCCTGCGTAGCCAGTCAGCATGCTGAGATAGCTCATCTTCAGGACAAAATAGGTCAGCAGAAAGACGGCAAGCGCGCCGATCAGCGCACCGGCGATCAGTCCGGCGGGATTTGCACGGACATCGGCAGCCTCCTCCTGTGCCTCGAGCATTTTCTGTTCGAGATAGGGCTTGCAGGAATCGCAGACCGTGACACCGCCGTCATCGAGCAGATAGGAGCGGTAGCCGTATTCCGCGCCGCAGGACATGCAGCAGGCAATCAGCCCCTGCGATGCCGCAAAGGAGACGAGCGCTGCCGTCAGTGCGGAAAGATTCTCATCTGTATTGCTCGGCGTCAGGGAGACAGCCGCCGCAAGACAGCGGTCTCTGTGGGCAAGTCCCGTCACGCCTGCATGCGATGTGCACCATGCGTTTGCCTGCGCCTGCAGATCCGCGGATACCTCATCCGAGGGCGTTTTTGCGATCAGCCGGAAGATGACCGTATCGCGCCGCGGCACAACCGTCAGAAAGACCGGATAGCCCTGCAGCGTGCCCCAGAAGGTGTTTCCTGCTTTGTCATACTGCAGACCGGAAAGCTCTGCAAATTTCTTTGGATGTAATGCCATGATAAACCTCCGTGTTATGTTTGATCTGAAATTGTCTGTGCGATTCTGCCGGGCGTCGGCAGCGCCGCGAACTGATAGCTTTCGCGCTTTCTGCGCAGGATCAGTTTCCACCACGCGATGCCGATCCAGACGGAACAGCCAGCCGCGAGGATGAGCGAATACCAGAAATCACGCCGATCGCTTTTGTTGTAGACCTTGCGCATGCCCTCAGGCAGATGCATCAGCACCGGACCGAGCTTGTGATACTGACACGCAAATGCCGCACGGTTCCGCGATGCCTCGAGCTTTTCGGGTGTGTACTCTGCAAAGCTCCATGTCAGCTCGTTCATCGCTTCATCGTCAGCAAAGACCTCATAGGGATTGTCCCCGCGGTCTACAACTTCAAAATATTTTGTGATACGCTGAAACTGTTCGAGATTCTTCTGATTGAATTTTGTCAGATCGACAGCCTGCCGCAGTGTGATGAATCCGACTGAGCAGACAGCGCAGACAATGATGCAGATCGCGGCGGTTCTGCGCGTCGCCGTGCCGCCGAACCGGTGAACAGTCACGATGCCGAGCAGCGTCGCGATGATGACCTGTACCACTGTGCCGAGCCCGCTGCCGATCTGACCGGCACCGAGTACGAACAGCATCAAAAACAGATATGCCGCCATAATCAGGATGCCGATTGCCGTGCCGCCGCCGGAAGGACGGTGTGCCTGCACGGCTGCATTCGCGCTTTGTGTATCGAGCCGGCAGAGCTCGCTGCACCGCGGACAGAGACAGACGCCCTCTGTCGCCGCAGTGCGGTAGATTTCGAGATGCTGCGATGTTTCGCCGCAGTCCGCGCAGCAGGGGAGCAGCCCGAGCTCTGCCGCCAATGCCGCCAGCGCACTGATCTCATTTGCAATCTGTGCTTCTGCCTCGCCGTTCTGCAGGATATAGGTCGCGCTCAGAATCCCCGCGCGCAGATAGAGAAAATGAAAGCCAGGATGCATCTGCCGGAACGCCGCGAGCTGTTCCTGACAGCGCTGCTCCTGCGGATGCTTTGCAAAAATCCGCACAGCATATGTCAGGTCACCGGGATACCACTTGAGGAACACCGGATAGCCGTTCAGCGCACCGCTGCATGTCTGCATCTGCTTTTCATAGTGGATATTGAGCAGCTGCGCCGTCATTTCGGGATGATACTTCGATGCCATTTTTTCACCTCGGCTGTTTTGATTTGATATACGTGAGCGCTGTCCAGAGATCAGCGATTGCCTCGGGCGGCAGACCGGTTTCGGCATAGCGGTCCGCGTGAAAATCCGCGGTGACGGCATCCAGCAGCTTTTCGGGTTTGTAGTAAGCAGCCCATTTATCGCGCACCTCGCGGACGGTATCTGCATCTTTCAGCATTCCCTCCTGCCAGCAGGGCGCCTCGAGCAGCAGCCGGTAGCCCGCATAGAATTTCGCATTGCTTTCCGGCATGGCTTTCCACTGCATGAGCGCTTTGCGCCAGAGACGTCTGCGGCTGCGGACGCTGCGGTCACGCTCCAGTTTGGTTTCGTTATCAAAATATTCGCCGTTCTCAATCCGGCGGGTACGTCTGTGCGTATCCTTTTTGCGCAGTCCTGCGATGAAGTCAAGAATAAACATTTTGATATCATACACCCAGTCCGACAGGAACTCCCGCCAGACGATGTATGCGATTGTGATAAACGGAATCCAGAGCAGCAGCCAGAGCGGATTGCTCCTGCCCGCAGCCTGCGGCAATCCGGCTTCCTCCTCTAAGAGCACTTCCTCCGCTTCTGCCGGTGCCTCACCGCTGAAGCGCTCGATGATACGGAAGAAAAACTGCACGATCGCCGTCACGAGCCGGATCATGGAATGATGCAGCCATTCGAGAAAATGCGTCAGCGGCGTGTGGAAGATAAACACCACTGCAAGCAGCAGAATGATGCCGCCGACCAGCATCAGATTGCCGCGCCGGATCTCTGCCGGTACAGCGGTCTCGACGCTGCTTCTCCGGTTGACGAACCGCCGCAGCATCAGCTGATTGCGCAGCAGCAGATACGCCGCGGAGATTCCGCCGATGACGCCGAGCGTCATGGAAATATGCGTGTCCTGATGCGCGGCCGCAAGCATCACCGTTGCAATGACCGTGCAGGTCAGGAACGCAGCATAGCTGTTGACTGTAAACAGGTCGCCGGTATCTGCATCGCATTTGCGGTGCGAACCTGCCACGGTGAGCGCAGAGAGCAGAACCGCAATCGCGGTGCTCCCTGATATCCACGCGCATAAAGCGGCGCAGCCCGCTGCCGAAAGAACCGTCCAGATGACAGAGAGCCGGAACGAAAGCACCTTCCGTTCATGCAGCATGTGCCGGAGCATCTGCGAGCAGAACGTGGTGACAAGCGCGATGCCGGTCAGGATTCCCATGCAGGGGAGCATCGTTTCCGGCGGACAGAGCGAGAGCAGCAGCCAGAACGGATACCAGCCGAGCACACGGCAAAGCAGTGCAAGGGTATCGAGCATCGGGGACGCCTCCTTTCCGCAGAATGATTCCCTTGTATTATACCATATTCTTTCAAAAAGTTCAATGGAAACATGGAAAGTCAGGAGATAGGAGCGAGGATTTGATGGATAGTTAGGAGATAGGAGTGAGAAGTGAGGAGTTGCGGTATCTCCGATGGATTTAGAATGGGGAGCTCTCGCACGCTTCGCTATGAGTTTGCGTGCAAACTCACCCCAAACCCCTGCTGGGGTCATTGACCCCAGACCCCATGTTTATATCACAATATGAAAAAGCCGCCAAATCAACGCAATTACGCGCATTTGGCGGCTTTCTTTTATACTGTCCATAAAAATGGGATTCCAAAGGGATAGTATCCCTTTGGCGGGTTTGGGCGGAGCCCATTCAAAATCATCGCGCAGCGATACCTCATTCCCCATTCATGATGCGCGCGATCAGGGCGGCAGCGGATGCCGAGAACAGGATCATCAGCGCGATCTGCCAGCCGGGCACAGCGGGCAGCGCACCGGTCAGCGCACAGAGCAGCACCGCCGCGAGCATGCCGCACACCGACTGCAGAAAGGTGCGGAACGCACGCATGCGGGCAGATACCGGATTTTTCGGTCTCACAGAATCCCTCCTTTTTCACGGGTACTCTATCATATGCGGAAGGAAAGGTCAGCGTACCGCCGTACACAATTCTGAAAAATATATAAATATCGAATAGATGCTTGATTTTTTTTATCACTCGTGCTATAATGTATATAATGAGAGAGAACAATAAGTGAAAATATTTTACATAAAACAGGGGACAGGGAGGATTGCCATGCAGGAGCAAAAAATCCGGAATATTGCGGTGCTTGTTGCCGGCACCGATGAGGAGTATCAGGGCAGCATTCTGGACGGCATCGAACAGGCGGCAAAGGAATTCGGCTTCAATGTCGCGGTCTTTGCATGCTTCGGCGGCGTGCTGTCAAACAGCCTTTACGATGTCGGTGAATATCAAATCTATCAGCTTGTCAATTGCAGCATGTTTGACGGTGCGATTCTGCTGACCAACACAATCGGCGATCTGGAAACGCGCGAGCGCGTCTGCTCTGCCGTGCGGGAATCCGGTATTCCTGCGGCGGTGCTGGACTGCGACAGCGATCCCGCATTTTACAATGTCCGGATCGACAACACCGCAGCGATGCGGCAGATGGTCGCGCATGTGATCGAGCAGCACAATGCGAAAACGATCAATTTCATTTCCGGACCGCTTGAAAATCCGGAGGCGAAGGAGCGCTATGAGGCGTTTCTCGCGGTCATGGCAGAGCATGATCTGCCGGTGGATGACAGCCGCATCTACTTCGGCGGATTCCGCCCGATCGACGGCAAACGCGCTGCAGATGCGCTGCTTGCGAGCGGCATGCCGCTGCCGGATGCGATCATCGCGGCAAACGATGCCATGGCGCTCGAGACAATCAGCGTTCTGCAGGAACACGGCATTCGTGTGCCGGAGGATGTGATCGTCACCGGCTTTGACCTCACATATTACGCGAAGCATCACAATCCTTCGCTGAGCTCGGTCTCGCGCCCGCTGGAAGAAGCCGGCAGGACAGCCTGCGTGCTGCTGAACCGCATCTTCCGCGGCGAAACCTGCGAGAAAACGGTCACACTGTCTGCGCAGCCGGTTTATCAGGAGAGCTGCGGCTGCATGTCAACCGAGCAGCTCGATATCCGCAGCTACAAAACCACAACCTATGATACAATCAAGCGGTTCCGCTCCGGCGCATCGCTGCTGAACCGTCTGACCTCTGCGATGGCGGTCACGGAGACGCCCGAGGAGTGCATCCGCACGATTTCGCAGTATCTGCACGAGATCGAGTGCGAGCAGTGCTGCATCTGTCTCTGCGAAAACTGGGAGAGCGCCTTCCGCGAGCGCGCAGGTGAAGCCGAGAGCAGTCACATCAGCGGCTTTACGGAGTACATGAGCGCGCCGCTGATCTGGCAGGCGAGCGGCATCGGGGAGCTCAGCCGCTTCCGCAGCGCCGATCTGTTCCCGTTCCCGCCGGAGACAGCCGGCAATATGAGCTACTTCTTCCCGCTGCACTTCCGCGAGCACTGCCTCGGCTATTATATCTTCACCAACACGGATTTCCCGCGCCGCACCATGCTCTGCCATTCGCTGATGATGAACATCAGCCATTCGTTCGAGAACATCCGCAAGCTGCTGCACCTGAACAACGCGATCCGCGAGCTCGACCGCCTCTATGTGATCGACCCGCTCTGCGGCATCTATAACCGCAACGGCTTCATCCGCCTTGCAGACCAGATGTTCAAGCACTCGCTGCAGATGCAGGATACGCTGATGATCTCGTTCATTGACATGGACGGCCTGAAATATGTCAACGATAATTACGGGCATGATGAGGGCGACTTTGCGCTGCACAAGCTTGCGGAGATCATCCGGAAGTGCTGCCGCCCCGGTCAGATCTGTGCGCGCTTCGGCGGCGATGAGTTCATCACAATCGGCAACGGTCTCACGCAGGACGATGCAGAGATGTTCGAGCAGGATTTCTTCAAACAGCTCAAAGAGGTCAATTCGGTGATCAACAAGCCCTATGAGCTGAACGCAAGCGTCGGCTCCTATGTCACGGCGGTCGAGCCGGATATGAAGCTGTTTGCGCTGATTGCCAAAGCCGACCAGATCATGTACGAGCAGAAAAAGCGCAAGAGCACCTCGCGCTATCTCCGCAGATGAGCAAAGTGTCTGCGAAATCCGATTGATATTGTTCAACTGCAAACAAAATGCCCTGAAGCAATGACAGACCGCTTCAGGGCATTCGTTATGTTTCAGGTTGATCGCTGTCCGGTTCCTGCTCCGGCTCAGATTTCTTCGGCTCCGGCATATCATAGGGGCCGCGGACGGCTTTGCAGCGCGGATCCTCCGGCACGGCGGGCTTTGCATGTGCTTCGCGGAAGGCATCGACCTTTTTGGCAAGCCACGGCGTCAGCACCGCGATGACCGCCACCGCCGCAAAGATCAGGAAGAATTTTCCGATAAACTTCAGCAGCACCGGCGTGATATTGACTTTTTCCTCGGTTTCCGCAGCCAGCAGGAGCAGCGGCATGATGCGGTTCATTCGGCAATCTCCTTTTTCACAAATACGGCAAACGGCGGACAGCCTGTCCGGTTCGGAAAGCTGCACTGCAAAACGGTGTAATAGCGGCTTTCCAGCGAGCTGAGATATTCCACCAGCGCATCGCGCTCCGAGAAGCCGTTGACACCGCCGTAATAGATGCAGAGCACGAGCCAGCCCTCCGGTTTCAGCAGCCGAAGCCCTGCCTCCAGTGCCGCGATGCTCGAATCCGCATGTGTAAAGATTTCGTGACTGCCGCGCGGCAGCCATCCGAAGTTGAACACAATGCAGGAGACGGTCTCCGGCTCGGCATATTGCTCCATATTGGCGTGGCTGTCCAGATGCAGCTCGGCGCTGAGCCCGTTTTCGGCGAGCAGCGCCGCCGCGGAGTCGATTGCATCCTGCTGGATATCGAACCCGAGCACTCTGCCGGATTCGCCCGCCAGTTCACAGAGCAGCTTGGTATCATTGCCTCTGCCGCAGGTTGCGTCGATCACAGTGTCGCCCGCGCAGACATGCTCGCGCAGAAAGCGGTGTGCCAGATCGAGCACGCCCAGCTGCCGTTTCGGCGTTTTCTTTTCACTCATACATAAAACACTTTCATATCATCGAGCCGCAGGCAGGCAAGCTTTCCGCCCGCTTCATGGAACACGGCGCCGCAGTCGATGTTGATATAGGTCTCGGCGAACAGCACCTCGGCTCTGCCCTCCATTTCCGGATAGGTCAGCGTCGGCGTGTGCCCGAAGATCAAAGTCCGGTCGTCATAGAAGCGGTCGCCCTGCTGTGGGCGCGCATTGATCAGCGCATCCAGCGGATACTCCGAGAGCGGGATCGAAGGATCAAACCCCTCGATGCCGCTGTGCGTCAGGACGAATCTTCTGCCGTCGGGCATGGTCAGCTCATCAAAGATGCGGAATTCGCGCAGATAGCTGAGCAGCTCCTCACGCTTTTTCGGCGGCAGACTGAGATACTGCGTCATGGTGATCGAGCCGCCGTTCTGCATCCATGCGCTGTAGACCTCAAGTCCCTCCGGCGTATAGAATCCGGTGACATTTTCAGGCGTTGCTTCATCGGGAAGTCCGCTGACGCACTGCAGCATGATCGCCTCATGATTGCCGAGCAGCGGGTAGACATTGATCCGCTCCATGCAGTCGAGCAGCAGCGGAATCGGCGTATCGCCGCGGTCTACAAAATCGCCGAGGATGTAAAGATCATCCGCCTCGGAAAAGTTGATTTTCTCGCACATTTTCCGGAACAGCGCATGGCATCCGTGGAGATCGCTCATTACATAGATCAAGCAGACTTCACCTCCTTGTTTTCTCTGATTTGGTTCAGTTGAGATTTCCGGTGTGGAACATCAGCACAGACATCGCGGTCAGCGGAGCGGTCTCGCAGCGCAGAATCCGCTTGCCGAGCCAGACCGGCTGCACGCCCTGATTCCGGAGCATTTCGATCTCCTCCGGATCAAAGCCGCCCTCGCTGCCGATGCAGAGCCCGTAGGATTTCGCATCGCTGCGCACCTGCGAGAACGAAATGCCGCCCTCTCCTTCATAGAGCACCAGCGGAATCTCAATCGAGCGCATACGCTCCGCAGCCATTTCGAGCGAATGGAGCGGCGCAATCGCGGGGATAATCCCTCTGCCGGATTGCTGTGCGGCTGCCTGTGCGATCTTCTGATAGCGCGGCAGCTTCTTCTGGAAATCGCCGCTGTTCATCCGCGAGATGCAGCGGCGCGTCAGCACGGGGACGATTTCCGTCACGCCGAGCTCAACGGTTTTCTGGATAATCTGCTCGAGCTTATCCGATTTCGGCAGCGCCTGAAAGAGCGTCACAGAAATGGTCGGCTCGGCACAGCAGCGCTCCGAGGAAAGAATCCGCAGGCAGACTGCATCCTGTGTGATTTCTTCGATTTCACAGAGATAATCTATGCCGCAGGAACAGACTGTCAGCTGCTCTTGCGGGCGCATCCGGAGAGAAAACCCGATGTGCCGCACATGCTCATCGCGCAGGACGGGCTGCTCCGGCGAGAAAGAATCCTCAAAAAATTTCGGCATAGCATGATGCTCCTTTTGCATAATCCACTTCATTATAGCATATCTTGACGGAAAAATCAAGACATAAAAGCCGGAGAGGCGCGGACATTCAGGGATTGATCATGTCGCATCCGGCGATGTCAATAGAAAAGTTTGCGGGTCGGGGGGCAATGCCCTCGCCGCCCTCCCTGTGCCGCAGAAAAACCGCTCCCGAAAGCATGCTGTCGGGAGCGGTTTATGTCAGAAGTGATTGAGATGATTCGGAATGATGATCGAGGGATAATCCTTGTAGCAGTAGTTGACATCCACATCGTAGTCGATGCCGGCGCTTCTGCCGATGCCGTACTGCCAGATGCCGTATTCGCCGGTAAAGCTCGGGCAGTCCACATTGTAGTTGGCAACCCAGACGCTGTACTTATTGATTGTGCTCTTGGCGATGCGGTTGTTCAGGTAATAGGAGGAGCAGTAGAGCATCACATAATAGCCCATGCTCTCCATCTCGGAGCAGAACGCCTCGATGATCGCGGAGATTTCCTCGACGCTCTTGGAGAGCACGCCCGGTTCCTCGATATCGAATGCGATCGGGTATTCAAACTGACGGTCGCCGAGCACCTGCGCGCAGACATGCGCCTCGATGCGGGCTGTTTCCGGCGTTGTCGCGTAGGAGTACCAGTAAGCGCCGACCGGAATGCCAGCCGCCTTCGCACGGCTGTAATTCGTCTGGAAGGTGGGGTCCTCCTGAAATGCGAATCTGCCGAATCCGGCGCGCATCATGACGAATTTGTTTTCGGATTCATCGCGCACCTTCTCGAAGTTGATGTCGCCCTGATACTGCGAAACATCAATGCCTTTCCAGAGGTAGGGCGGCGCGGTGCGGACGGTTGTTGTGGTCTCCTCGGTGGTTGTGGTTACAGTTGTGGTGACCGCGGCAGCAGATTTCGTTGTGGTTGCCTTCGCGGCTTTGGTTGTAGTTTTGGCGGTAGTGGTCTTTGCGGTTGTGCCGCTGACCGTTGTTTTGCCGGTTGTGGTTTTGGCAGTTGTGGTTTTCGCCGTGGTTGTATTTCCGGTGACGGCGGGCGCGGTGGTCTTTGCGCCGGATGTGACCTTGGTCGCGGCGGTTGTCACGGTCGTGCGTGCCGCTGCCGTTGTCGTTGCGGGTGCGGTTGTGGTGACCGTGGTGACAGTTGTGGTTACCGGCGCTGTAGAGCCGAGCAGCGGCGGATCGAGCAGTTCCTCCGGCGAGAGCACCCTGATCTTACCGCGCTTGGTCAGCAGCGGCAGGCGCTCATCGAAATGGTCGAGCAGCTCTGCATCCTCAAAGCTGACGGTATAGATTGTGCCGGGCTCTGCGTCCTCCGGAATCCGGAATGCGATATCCAGCATCGCGCCGTTTTCCTCCGTGTATGCAACGCGGCTTGAGCAGGCAACGATCTGGTGCATCTTCTTCATCGAGAAGACGGTCATTTCCCCGTCCGGGAAAAAGGCTTCGTTCGGGATGACGGCACTGTCGCGATCCGCAAGGATCACCGGCGTCAGCGCCTCATCATAATCAATCGAGAGTTTTGCGGTCGAAAAGCCGGTATTCTGATTGACAACCGCGGAGACGGTCACAATTGCGCCGGGAAGACCGGCGGCATCGGAGACGGCAAGGTCAAGCGGCGAGTTCTCCTCGACGGAGACGCGCTTGCTGAGCACGTAATCGAAAACGTCGATCACGCCGTCTTTGTTATGGTCGATCAAATCTGCTTCCTCTGCAATTGCGGATACAGGTGCACCCAGCATCACAGCACTCATGAGCGCTGCGAGGCCCGTGGTCAGGAAGCGTTTGAGTCCGGAATGCATATTCAGAACTCCTCCTCTTTTCTGTTTGTTCTTGCAGCAATATATTTGAAGGCTGGTTTTGCAAATATATCTAATTTTTTAGTCTGTATGTACTCAGTTCCAATACATTTTAACATATAATTTCACGAATTGCAAGAGCAGCACCCATTTTTCGGCGGAATTTCCATTTGTAAATGGTATTTCATCTAAAATCACTTTGATATTTGTGCAATCCGACAAAAATCACTTTTTTTTAAAATCCCCTTGACATTTACCGCTGTTCGTAGTATAATATAAAGGCGGTCACGGAAAACCGGACCGGTTCAAAAGAAAGATGCTGTTTTAGCTCAGTTGGTAGAGCACATCCTTGGTAAGGATGAGGTCGCTGGTTCGACTCCAGTAAACAGCTCTCAGCCGCTTCGAGAAATCGGAGCGGCTTTGATTTTTATCAAGTGAAAGGGGATTGCAATGGCAAAGCAGGCTTTGCTCGTCATCGAGCTGCAAAATGATTATCTCTGGGAGAAGCGCAAGAGCAAATTCCCGTATGATACCGAAAAGCTGATCGCGGCGGTCAATGCGGCGATCCGGCAGACGAAGGGATCCGGCGGCGATGTGATTTATCTCAAGCAGATTTTTCCGGATACGCCCTCGAATCATATCATCTTTGATTTCTGCATCGAGGGGACAGAGGGCGCAGCGCTTTACAGCGGTCTCGAGATCGCGTCCGAATATTGCTTTGAGAAAAACGTCGCAGATGCGTTTCTGGATGCAGATTTTGCGGCGTTCATGGCAGAGCAGGGCTATCAGGAGATTGCGCTCTGCGGCATTGACGAAGCGGGCAGCATTGCGGCGACGGCGAAGGGCGCGCAGAAGACCGGCGCTGCTGTCAGGATTCTGAAGGATGCAACAGCGAGCCGTTTCCCGATCGGCAAGCTTGCGCCGCTCCGAGCCGAGCTGAAATCCCTCGGCGTGGAGTATGTGTGATTTAGAGGTATCTCCGATGAATTTATAATGGGGGCTGCTCGCCCCCAAACCCCTCGCTGGGGATATTATCCCCAGACCCCATTTTATATATGGATAAAAGCAAGCCGCTCCAATTGGCGTTGATTGGAGCGGCTCTCTATTGTGCCGCCGGAGCGTCAAAATAAAAGTTTTGATCAAACTTTTTCAAAAGTTTGCAGGTTCTTAGGGCAGCGCCCTAAGCCGCACTCCGCAGAGTGCGGAACTCCCCAGCCTTCACGCTCGGGAAGATGGGAGTTTGAGGGAAGACCCCTGCGGAGCGGGGTATCTTCCCTCATTACAAAATAGCATCCGCGAAGCGGATACATCTTTTATGAATTTTCGTATGTGTTGATAATAATAAGCCGCTCCTGCAAGCCAAAACAGGAGCGGCTTATTCTTATTCAGCGATCATGTCGCCTGCGTTCAGGTGACAGTATAGAACGTGACCGGATTGCCCGCGGTGAAGGTACCGCCGTCCTTGCCGGAGGTATAGGAGCCGCCGAAGTAGACGTAATGGTCGCCGGTGCCGTCGGTGCTTCCGCCGTAATCGACGCTGTATTCCGCGTTGAGCAGCAGCTCCGGACCGGAATAGACCACGTACTTAAAGTTATTCGGCGAGCTTACCGTAAAGATGCCGTTGCCGCCGCTCGTGACATTGACAAGCGTGCCGGCGGGCTGCGAATTCGCAAACATCAGACCGATGACGTTCGAGGTTGTCAGCGCCGCATCGGGAGATGTGCAGGAATTGCCGATTGCCCAGAAATTGCCGCCTGTGACAGAGAGCGAGCCTTCGCAGTAAATTGCGCCCTTTTCCTCGCGGGTGCCGCCGATGAATACCGAGGAGCCGCCGAGAATATTGATATAGCCGTCGGTTTTGATTCCGTTTGTTCCGCCGTTGCAGAAGTTGATGCCGCCGAGGATTTCAATACCGTCATTGGAATGCAGGCAGGATTTGGCGGATTCGATGTTCAGTGTTCCGCTTTCAATGACGATATCATCATCACTCTCAATACCGTGGGCATAATTGGCTTTGATATTCAGTTCGCCTTCGCCCTTGATTTTCACAGTATCATTGGAGAAAACCGTGCCCTTGTCCTCGTCGTGGACGCCGCCGTCCTCGAGGAAGTTGACGGAGCCGGGCAGCGAATTGATTGTCAGCTTTTTGGCGTTCAGGCAGTTGATCGCGGAGCCTGCCTTATTCGTGATGCTTGCGCCGTTGAGGTGCAGCTTGACCTTTTTCTTGTTTGTATTGATAATGATCTGACCGTTTGAGAGCGTGCCGGTGATCTCATAGGTGCCGCCCTTGCCGATTGTGATCTCGCCGCCGTGGACAACAATGCCTTCGCCGGAATATTTGGCGGTTGTATCCTCAAGGTAGATGTATTTCGTCGGCTTGACAGCATCTTCCGGATCAAGTTCTTCCTCGCTGTCAACGATCGGGGCTTCCGTGGTGGTTGTTGTCTGCTGCTTATCGGCTGCCTTTGCGGTTGTGGTTTTCGCAGCGCTGCCGGAATTGCCGGTGCTGCCCGAATTGCCGCTGCTGCCGGTGTTTCCGCCGGAGGCTTTCGTCTCCGTTTTGGAATCGCTGCTCTTGGAGCTGCTGTCATCCGATTTGGACGAGCTGCTGTCGGATTTCGAGTCCTTGGAATCCTTGGAGCTGCTCTCTGCTTTTTTGGTGGTTACCTTGCCGGAAGCGCTGCTTTCGGTTTCATCTGCTTCGGAGCTGGTGCTCTCGTCCTCTGCGGAGGTTTCCGCGCCGGAATCGGCGCTGCTGGATTGTTCCGGTGCCTCTGCCGTGCTGACAGAGCTGTCGCCGCAGGCAGAAAGACTGCCGAGCATCATCAATGCGGTCAGGAGTGCCGCCCATGTATATTTCTTCATAGATCCAACCCTTTCTTCGGTATGTGAACAAAAAAGACCGAGGCAGAGCACCTCAGTCTTTTTGCATGTTGTTCTTATTTCTGCTTGACATCATAGATCTGATCGTCATATTTGTAGAGCACCAGCGTGACGTTGAGGTTGCCGTTCAGCGCGCGGATCTCATCAATAAACTTCTTCTGATCTGCATCGGTCTTGACGCGGATAGAATAGATCAGATCGAACAGGGTTCCGAAATCGGTCGTCTTGACGCGGCGGAGCACGAAGCTCGTCGTATACTTCTCAAAGACCTGATCAAAGAGCCCGTTGTAGTTGAGGTTCTCCGGAATGGTAATCTTGAGCGTCATATCCTGTGTCTTCGGTGCCGCAAAATCAATGAGGTTGAACAGGATCAGGACTGCCGAGAGAATCAGGAAGAACAGGCAGGCGTAGCCGACGAAGCCGATGCCGCAGGTGGTACCCATGACCATTGCAAAGAAGATGTATGCAATATCACGGGGATCTCCGGGGGCGGAACGGAACCGGACCAGTGAGAAGGCACCGGTCAGCGAGATCGAAGCGGTGATTCCGATTGTGCTGTTGGCAAGCAGACACATCATCACGATGATGGTTGCAACCAGACCGGAGAGCATCGGCATCGCGAGCACATAGCTTTGCGTGTAGCCGGTTTTCCGGTGGGTGAACATATAAACGAGACCGATCAGAACGCCGAGCACCAGCGCGCTGAGCACGCATGTGACCACCTGTCCGACGGACGGAAAATCGAGGTTTGCGGCTGACTGATCGTCAAAAACGCGGTTGAAAATGTTGATTGCCGAGAGGGCTGCTGCAGAGTGGTTAAGCATAGATTATCTTCCTTTCATCCTGTTGTGCCGCGATCTGCTCGCGCACGAAGTTCTTGTACGCGGTTCCGTATTTGGAGAAGCTGACCTTCCGGATCTGAAGCTCCGAAAGCGCCTGCGTCATCCACATCGGAAACGCGCCGGGAACCTTGATCTCCATGAGCCGCTGATCGGGCAGAATGAGCTGTGAGCCGTAGCTTTCCTTTGCCAGCGTCAGATCATAGCGTCTTGCAGTGATCTCACGGTCAAAGGTCAGGCGGAATTCGTGATCATCCCTGCCGAAGAAGGCAGCGCGCTGGTAGCTGATGTACTGCCGCGGCTGAATGGAGTCATAGAAATTCAGGAAGACATCCAGTTCACGCATGACCTGCTTGTCGATGAAGCGCTCATAGTGCGGCTTCACGCGGGACTGGATATAGGCTTCTGCTTCCGAGAGCGTCATCGCGACTCTGCGTTTTGTCACAATGCCGCCGATCTTCTTTTTGACCTCAAGGAACACAGAAGCATCCGGCGATGCCGGAGAGTAGTAGCTCCGCAGACGGAGCTTTTCCTTGTAATAGGGCTTTTCGAGCGATGTGCGGATCAGGAAGTTATCGGGCGTATCATAATAGATATTGTAGATCCCGTATTCCTTTCCGTCCACGCAGTATGCATCCGGGTTCATATGCTCATGCACGATCGGCAGGAGCGCATCAAACTGCTCTTTCGAGAGCAGAAACTTGACCTCACGGCGCTGGAATGTACTGATCGCCATAGTGGTTGCCTCCCTTACTGAAAAATTTGAGGGTACAGAAACAGAAAGCTGAATCGACCCGCGCCTGAACGCGGATTCCCCCTTCGCTTGATTCCAGTATACCGGAAGCAACTTAAATGAACCTGAAATAAACACAAATAAAGGTGTGCACGGGATGAAAGTATGGTGTCAGACCGGCGCGCAGACCGTGTATTTTTTTGATCGGCAGCGAACCGGAACAGGCGGCTTAATCCTTGAGCGGCAAGCCCTTTGCGTCGGTTTTGATGGAGCCGGAGAGGATCATGATGCCCTCAATGAGACCCCAGATTTCGGAGACAACAGCCAGTGTGCCGCAGGAGAGAACCGAGAGCAGCAGCTGAATGATTGCCTTGGTGGTGTAGCCCAGATAGAAGTTGTGGACGCCGAAGCAGCCGAGGAAGATGCCGAGCAGACCCGCTGCCACCTTGGATTTATAGGTCACGCCCTGATAGAGCTGACCGTTTGCATTCTGCTGGAAGGTGTTGGGCGCAGTGTAGCCTGTGTTCTGACCGAATGCGGAAGCGTTCGGGTCAGCCGAGCGGAAGGTCTGTGCGCCGGGCTGCTGAAAGCCGGGCTGAACCTGCTGGAACTGGGGCTGCGGCTGCTGGAACTGCGGCTGGGACTGGAATGCGCCGGACTGCTGGAAATTCGGCTGAGGCTGCTGCTGGAACTGCATGCCGCCGCCGAGATTATTGTTGACCGGCTGCCCGCAGATCTCGCAGACGACCGTATTGCCCGGTGTCTCGGAGCCGCAGCTTGCGCAGTATTTGATTCCTGTACCCGCTGCAAATCCGCATTTCGGACATGTAATATCGGTGTCGAGCAAAACCTCTGCACAATTTCTGCAAAACATATATTTGTTACCTCCTTTGTACGTGTACAAACCGGTACATAGTACACTAAGTGTATTATACTCTGTTTTCGGTGTTCTGTCAAGTAGATTTCGCAGGATTTTTCAGCGTGCTGCGGCGGGTGCGGGCGGGCATCTGCGCCGTGCAGACACTATAAATAGTGTCAGTGCGGCAGCCGCAGCGGTCATGCAGAACTTCGGTTTCTGTATTTTGTGTCTCTTTTGGGGTTCAAACGGGCAAGTTTTCGTGAAAACTGATAAATTTTCACGAATCTGAAAAAAGGACTTGATTTTTTTCTCGATTTCTGTTACAATATATCTTGTTGACAAGTCTGTAAAGGAGGTGCCAGCTATGGCAAAATGCGAAATCTGCGGCAAGGGCGTCACATTTGGTATTAAGGTCTCCCACTCTCACCGTCGTACCAATCGTACATGGAAGCCCAATGTCCAGCGCGTCAAAGCAATCGTGAAGGGTTCTCCCTGCCACATCTATGTTTGCTCCAGATGCCTGCGCTCCGGCAAGGTCGAGCGGGCAAACGGCTGAGTCTATTCGGAAAACAACAGGGAGTATTCACACCGTCAAACCGTGGATACTCCATTGTTTTGCAACACCCCCAAAAATAAATATTCCTGCGATAGGGAGTAGCCGCCGGCATCTGCCGGATTTCCCGCGTCATATCCGCAGTCTTTTCCGACTGCCGTGTGAAATTGAAATGGCAAGACTTTCGCCGCTGCATCAGCCGGATTCGTTCGGTGATCTGCGCTGCGAAGGTCTTTTTTTATATGCCATAAATTTGAAGTGAGGGACAGTCTATGAAGCACTATCTGGAAACATGCGAAGCCGTTTTAGAAGAAGTACAGAGTACACCGAACGGCCTGACTGCAGCCGAGGCGAAAACCCGTCTCGAAACCTACGGCGAGAACAAGCTCGCAGAAGCGCCCAAGCCGACGCTTGCGGCACGGTTTTTGGAGCAGTTCAAGAACCCGATGATTCTGGTGCTGCTCGCAGCAGCGGTGATCTCCGCAATCACGGGCATTATCTCAGAGGGCAGGCTTGAAGCTGATGTGTTCATCATCCTGTTTGTTGTCATCGCGAATGCGGTGCTCGGCGTCTATCAGGAGAACAAGGCGGAGGCGGCAATCGAAGCGCTGCAGGCGATGAGCGCCGCGCAGAGCAAGGTTTACCGTTCCGGCGAGCTGATTGTCGTTCCGAGCGCAGAGCTCGTCCCCGGCGATGTCATCACGCTCGAAGCCGGTGACAATGTCCCTGCGGACTGCCGCATCCTTGATGCAGCAGCGCTCAAGGCAGAGGAATCCGCGCTGACCGGTGAAAGCGTCCCGTGTGATAAGGAGGCTTCGGCGCTGGAAGGAACGGAGGTTCCGCTCGGCGACCGCAGAAATATGCTTTACATGGGCAGCAGCATCGCATACGGCAGAGCCGCGGCGGTTGTTGTCGCAACCGGCATGCAGACCGAAATGGGCAAGATCGCAGGCGCGATTGCAGAGGCTGAGGATGATGAAACGCCGCTGCAGAAGAATCTGACGCAGCTGAGCAAAATCCTTTCGTTCGCAGTCCTCGGAATCTGCGTTGTGATCCTCATCATCAGCGTGATCCAGATGTTCGTGCAGAACGGTGCAATCACACTGCCGGGCTTCCTCAATTCTTTCATGATCGCCGTCAGCCTTGCGGTTGCAGCGATTCCGGAAGGCCTTGCAGCCGTTGTGACGGTCGTGCTTTCGATCGGCGTGACGAACATGTCCAAGCGCGGCGCCGTCATCCGCAGACTGACCGCCGTCGAAGCGCTCGGATGTGCGCAGGTCATCTGCTCGGATAAGACCGGCACCCTGACCCAGAACAAAATGACCGTTGTCGAGGAGCATACCGATAACAAGGAGCTGCTCGCTACGGCAATGGCACTCTGCTGCGACGCCGTCCTCAATGAGGATGAGAGCGTCACCGGCGAGCCGACCGAGGCAGCGCTTGTCGCTTATGCGAACAAGTGCGGTCTGAAAAAATATCAGCTGGATGCAGCAACGCCGCGTGTCGAGGAGGCACCGTTCGATTCGCTCCGCAAGATGATGTCCACCGTGCATCAGAAGGGCGAGGGCTATATCCAGTACACCAAGGGCGCGCCGGATGAAGTCCTGCGCTGCTGCACGCAGATTCTCGAGAACGGCAGCGTCCGCCCGATGACGGACGAAGACCGCGCAGAGATCCTGCGTCAGAACAAGGAAATGGCAGATAAGGCACTGCGCGTGATGCTCGCTGCATACCGCGAGATGACCATGCTGCCCGACACCATTTCGCCCGCATCGCTCGAGCATGACCTCATCTATATCGGCATGACCGGCATGATTGATCCGGTGCGTCCCGAGGTCAAGGATGCAATCGGTCTCTGCCGCACGGCAGGCATCCGCCCTGTCATGATCACCGGCGACCACAGAGACACTGCAGTCGCGATTGCGAAGGAGCTTGGCATCCTCGGCGAGGGACAGCGTGCCCTGACCGGCGCAGAGCTCTCCGAAATTCCGGATGACGAGTTCAACAAGACCGTCGGCAACTACAGCGTCTATGCGCGCGTGCAGCCGGAGCATAAGGTTCGCATTGTCAACGCATGGCGCAAGCAGGGCATGACCACCGCAATGACCGGCGACGGCGTCAACGATGCGCCCTCGATCAAGAGCGCGGATATCGGCGTCGGCATGGGCATCACCGGCACGGACGTCACAAAGAACGTCGCCGACATGGTGCTGACAGATGATAACTTTGCAACGATTGTCGGCGCGGTTGAAGAAGGCAGACGCATCTACGATAACATCCGCAAGGCGATCCAGTTCCTGCTCTCGAGCAACCTCAGCGAGGTAATCTGTATTCTCATTGCAACGCTCGGTCTCGGCAAACTGACCGGCGGTTCGTTCACAATCTTCGGACCGGTTCATCTGCTCTGGATCAACCTGATCTCCGACTGTTTCCCGGCTGTTGCGCTCGGCATGGAGCCCGCAGAACGCGGCATCATGAAGCGCAAGCCGCGCAGCAGTGATGCACACATCTTCTCGGACGGCATGGGCATCAACCTGCTCTGGCAGGGTGCAGCAATCGCTGTCCTGACTTTGATCTCCTACGTCATCGGCGCGCAGACTTCTCCGGAAGCCGGCACAACCATGGCATTCCTGACGCTCTCCGTCTGTGAGATGCTCCACGCATGGAACATGCGCTCGCTCCGCAATTCGGTGTTCACAATGGAGCACCGCAACCCGATGCTGCTCGGCTCGGTTCTGCTTTCGTTTGTGCTGACAGCGCTTGTCCTGCTGGTTCCGGCACTGCGCGGCATCTTCTCGCTGACCGCACTCAGCGGCATGCAGTATCTCTGGGGCATTCTGCTCGCAGCGGCGATTGTTCCGCTTGTCGAGATTGTCAAAGCATTCCGCAGACTCAAAAAATGAGGATCACACATGAGCTCTGAGGCAACACACAGCCGGTCGGCGGCAAAACTCCTGCTGATGATACTTGCAGCGGTGCTGCTGCCGCTGACCGTTGTGTTTATTCTGCACAGCAACCGCCTGAACCGGGAAGCGCGGATTCTGACGGCGCGCGGCTGGCGGTATGCGGCAGCCGATGGCGATTATTCGCTGAGCTATCTTGCATCGGGCAATGACGCAGGTGCACACCGGATCATCGCGCTCGCCGATCTCGGCGTCAACGATTACAGCATCCAGCTCCGGAATTTCTGCAGCGCGCTCGGAGACAGCAATCTGATCGTCTGTATTGACCGCGCAGGCTGCGGCATGAGCATCGACACACAGACGCCGCAGACCGTGGAGCAGATCGTCTCGGATTACCGCACAGCGCTGAAAAACGCAAACATCGAGCCGCCGTATGTCCTGCTGCCGCATGCGTTCGGCGGCATCTATGCGGCATACTGGGAGAGCATGTATCCCGATGAAATCGAGGGCGTGTTCTTTCTGGACGCCGCCGTGCCCGACGCGGAGGATGCGGCACCGCAGCCGGAGAAGGCGGTGAAATGCAAGCAGATGCTTGCACATTTCGGCATTCAGCGGCTGAAGAATTATCCGCTGCCGGTGGGATTCAGCGGCGCAGAAACCCAGAGCGCGCGTTTCCTGAACATCCGCGGTGCCATGACCGCCGCACAGATTTCCGAGCGGCAGCTTGCCGCGGAAAACTGCCGGAAGGTCTCGCAGAGCATCGTGACGAATGATATCCCGAAGGCGTATATCAACGCGGCATCGTACAAATCGCCGGAGGACTGGCTCGCCGCCGATGACTGGGCGCGGACATTCCGCAGGCTGCCCGATCTGACAGATGACGCGCGCCGGCAGCTTGCCGAAGAACAGGTATCGCGTGCCGCCGCATACGAAACGGATATCCTGCAGCCGTATCTTGACCGCCTCGGCAACTGCCGGTACTATGCGCTTTCCGGCGACACCTGCATCTATATGCAGAAACCGATGCAGTGCGCTGTTCTGCTCTCGCAGTTTTTCACCGAGATTGAAGGGCAGAGCAAGCCAGTGAATCATGAATAGAGAAAAGTATAAAATGCAGCCGCTCCAATCAACGCCAATTGGAGCGGCTTGTTTTTATCCACACATAAACATGGGGTCTGGGGATAATATCCCCAGCAGGGGTTTGGGGACGGAGTCCCCATTATCAATCCGTCGGAGACACCGCTATCACAGCAGTTTCGCGACAAAGCGGAGGATCCAGAGGACATCCGAGTGATTGCGTTCGCCGTCGGCATTGCAGTCTGCGTTGAGCAGTCCCTGCGTGCTGATGCGGACACCGGAATCCTCAGCGACGAGCCGCGCGAGCAGCACTGCATCGGAGACATCAATATTGCCGTCGAGATTGACATCGCCGCTGCGCGTTGAGACGGGTTCCGCCGTGACCGTTGTGGTGGTTGTTTCGGATGTAACGGTGGTTTCCGGCGGAGCAGCTGTTTCCGGAACAGTGGTGACAGGCGGCGCAGTCGGCTCTGTTACAGTCGTGACCGGTTCGGTGACGGTGGTTTCCGCCGCGGTGGTGGTGGTGCGGGTAGTTGTGGCGGCTGCGCGGGTGGTTGTTGTGGTGGTGACGGTTGTAGCCGTGGTGGTTCTGCCGTGACGCCGTGTAGTTGTCTGTACGGTTGTTGTGGTCGGAGCGGTCGCCTTTGCGGTGGTGGTCTCCGTGACGGTTGTCGGGCGAGCCGTGGTTGTGGAAGTTGTAGTGGTTGCCTTCGTGGTGGATGTTGTGCTTGTCACGGTGGCTGTGGAAGTTGTAGTGGTAGCTGCGGTAGTAGTGGGCTTCGCGGTTGTCGAAGCGGTGGTTGTGGCAGTTGTGGTGGTGATGTCGGTGGTTTCCGTTGTTTCCTCCGGCTGTGCAGCGCCGAGCTGAATCGTATGGAACGTCTTGTCGATCGTCAGATTATCCTCAGAGGGATATGCCGGTGCCGCCATGATCTGATAGGTCAGCAGACCGTCCCCGTCGATATACATGCCGTAGATTTCGCCGAGCGCCAGTTCCTCCGCATTGAGCGTGTAGATTTTCGCCGGTGTATTGCTGTCAAGCGGCATTTCATAGATCGAGGTCGGATCGTGATAATAGACCTTGTCGCCGTAGACCTGCGATGTCACATAGCAGATCGAATAGACAGTATTGCGGTGGGTGTCCCATCCGGCGGTGATTGTCCGGAGCGGCGCCGCATCCGTGACAGCGCTGCCGCGGCAGAGCGTCGCCTTGACATCGCTCGCGTAGCGGACCGTGGAAGGATCGGCAGCCTTTGCATAAAACCATGTGCCGTCCGGCAGGGGATGCATCGTATCAATGACGGTGCGCCAGGCTGCATTGCTGTAGTCCTCCGAGGAGCAGACGATCTCTGTCCCGTCAGAAAAATAGTTCCAGTCAGAGGCGGAATGGTAGGCATCTGCCATCATGAAGGCATCGCTGACGAGCAGATACTGATGCGTTGCGCGCCCGAGCATATCCGGCGAGCCGTCATCATAGGTCACATCGCAGTGATACCATTCCCCGTCGATCTGCACGACATTCCACATGTGGTTCAGGCTGTCGCTCGTGATCGTATAGCAGGGGATTCCGACTCTGCGGCAGAGCATGCACAGCGCGAGCGCATAGCCCTGACAGACCGCCGAGCCGCCGAGCATGGCAGCGTAGGCATCCATGATTGTCAGGCTCATGTCATATTCGCAGTGCTCTGCGAGAACATCATGCAGATAGAGCAGCTTTTCGGCATCGCTCCAGCCGGGCTGCACCCCTGCGAGCACCTTGTCCATGTAGGCATCCAGCTTTTTCTGCAGCTGCGGAATCTCAGCCGTATCATAATTGTATTCAATGTTGATGAAGTTGATAAATTCCTTGCGGTCGCGGACGGAATAGTATGTGCCGTATTTGAACCCTGAGCTGACATAGAACCATTCTGCCTCTGTATAGAGCGCCTGATAGTAGAGCTCTGCTGTCTCATCGAGTGTCAGCTTCATGTCTCTGACGGAAACCTGTGTTTCGAGGTTTTCCCATGCGTTGTGAACCCGTGCATCGAACGTCTCAGCAACGGATGCTTTCGTCTCAACTGCGGAAGCTGTCATCACCGGCTGCATGCACGCGAGCAGCATACCGGCGGAGAGCAGTCCTGCTGTCAGTTTCTTTAAGGTGGATTTCATCTTGCGCACCTCCTCAGGGTAACAGCGAGAACGGATTGGTTTTGATTCAGTCTCATCTTGCCTGCAAGATTATTATATCATAATCAAATCGTGATTGTAAGATGTAAAACGCTGAAATTGTGAATTTGTTTTTGTGCGAACCGTACAAACTGGCTGAATTGTTAGTATAATTTTCAGAAAGCAGGGGCTCAGGCGGAAAAGCAGCGCCGGATTTCGTTTGCAACGCAAAGTATAAGTACAACAAAAATATACAAAAAGTTTCGTTTTTCTGTTCCGGAAAATCTGTCTATCAAGCGCGATTTTTATGCAAGGAGCCAAAGTCTTGCATTCTGCTTGCGAAACTTGTATCGTTTGTGCTATAATGAAAAATGTCCCGTTATGCGGGAAAATAGTGGGAAGGGAATATAAAAGATGAAACAAAAAGCATTCACAGCCATGATGGCGGCTGTCGTTGCGCTGACGGCTGTCAGCAGTACGATGATGCTGCCGGAGAGAGCGCCGCTCGCGCTGACGGCAGAAGCGGCAGCAGTCAAAGCAGAGGAGCAATCGGTTGAGGGAAAGAATGAGCTCTTCACTTATCTGAAATTTCCGAAGTCCAAGTATATTGAAATCACCGGCGTCAACACCGCTCCGAGCGGAAAATTCGAGGTGCCGGAAAAGATCGAGGATCTGCCGGTCGCAGTCATTGCGGACAGCGTCTTTGCAGAGTGCAAGGAGCTGACCGAGCTCGTGCTGCCGGATTCCGTCCGCTACCTGAAAACCGGCGCAGTCGCAAGCTGCCCGAAGCTGAAAACCGTCAAGCTTTCCAAAAACCTCACCGCGCTCCCCGCAAGAGCATTTGAGTTCTGCAAGGCGCTCGAGAGCATCACGCTGCCGGATTCGTTAACGGCAATCAACGCATTTGCATTTGATAACTGCACCGCACTCAAAGAGATCAAAATTCCGGATCAGGTCACGCTGGTCGGCTCGGCGGCATTCCGCTCCTGCACGGCGCTGGAAAAGGTCACGCTCGGCACCGGCGTCAAGGAGCTCGGCAACCAGACTTTTGCAATGTGCTCGAATCTCAAAGAGATCAAGCTGCCGCAGGGCGTCTCCAAGATCGGCTCGCGCGCATTTGCCGAGTGCATCGCGCTGGGCGGGATTGAAATGCCGGATACGGTCAAGAGCATCGGCTCCGAGAGCTTCATCGGCTGCGATGCGCTGAAATCCGCAAAGCTTTCCGCCGGTCTGACCGACATTCCGATGTCTGCATTCAGCAGCTGCGATAAGCTCGAAAAGATCGAGATTCCGGATAGCGTCAAGAACATTGAAACCTATGCATTCTATGCCTGCAGCGGTCTGCAGTCTGCAAAGATCGGCAGCAGCGTCAGCACAATCCGCGATTCCGCATTCCAGAAGTGCACAGCGCTGAAGGAGGTCAGCTTCGGCAGTGCGCTGACTTCGATCGGCGCGCACGCATTCCGCGAGTGCAAAGCACTGGAAGCCGTCACGCTGCCGGACAGCGTCTCCGAGATCGGCGCCAATGCCTTCACAGCGGATACCGCGCTTGCAGATCTCAAGCTGCCGAAGGATCTCAAGGTTCTGCCGGCACAGGTATTCTACGGCTGCGGCGCACTGACATCGGTCAAGCTGCCGGAGCAGCTCGAGATTCTCAGCGAGGGCTGCTTCCAGAACTGCCAAAAGCTCGCATCTGTGACGATTCCCTCGAAGGCCTGCAAAATCGCAGCGGATCAGTATCTGTTCTGCAACAGCTACGGCATCTATGATACGATCATCTTCGGCTACGAGGGCTCGACCGCCGCACAGTACGCCAAGGATTACAAATATAAATTCGAGACGCTCAAAAGCACAGATGCACCGGCTGTCACAACAGCAGCCGTGACCACCACAACCACGGAACCGACCACCACGATTGTGACCACCACAACCGCCGCACCGACCACCACCGTTGTGACCACCACAACCGCAGCACCGACCACCACCGTTGTGACCACCACAACCGCAGCACCGACCACCACCGTTGTGACCACCACGACCGCAGCACCGACCACCACCGTTGTGACCACTACAACCGCCGCACCGACCACCACCGTTGTGACCACTACAACCGCAGCACCGACTACCGCTGCCGTGACCACAACAGCTGAGGCAAAAACGAGAACCCGCGGCGACGTAGACGGCGACGGCGTGATCACTGTCGGCGATGCGCAGCAGGCGCTCTGGGCATATGTCCAGCTGCTTGCGGGCGCAAAGACGCCGCTGAGCCCGGCAGCAGCAAGCGCCGCAGATGTTGATATGGACGGCGAGATCACCGCAGCCGACCCGCAGAACATTCTTGCGTATTACTCTGTCAATACGCTTGCGCATTTCAAGATGAGCTGGGAGGAGCTGCTCAAGTTCCGCGGGAAATAAGGTATCTCCGATGGATTTTGAATGGGGGCTTACAGTATTGCTGCGCAAACTGTGCCCCAAACCCCGCTTAAGGGCTACTAGCCCTTAAGAATCCCATGTTTATGTGTGGATAGAATGAAGCCGCTCCTATTTGCGTGAATGGGAGCGGCTTTCTTTTATTCACGTATAAACATGGGGTCTGGGGATAATATCCCCAGCAGGGGCTTGGGGACGGAGTCCCCATTATAAATCATCGCGGAGCGATACCTTTAATCCGACACCGGATTGAACGGGAAGGCGGGCATCATTTTGAGCTTAAAGAGGTTCATCTTGTGCTTGCGGTCGATGAGCGCCTTTGTCTCGGGATCGGGCTCGATGCCTTCGCGGATATAGAGGTCGAGGGCAGCGTAGGTAAAGCCGAGGTTGTCCTCATCGGTTTTGCCGCAGAGGCCGTCAGAGGGCGGCTTCTCCACGAGGCGCTCCGGCAGACCGAGTGCGCGGCCGATTGCCTTGACCTCCGTGACAGTAAAGTTTGCGAGCGGCGAAAAATCACCGACGCTGTCGCCCCAGCGCGTCGAATAGCCGACCCAGTCCTCAGAGAGGTTGCAGGTGTTCGCGACTCTGCCGCCCACCGACTGCGAAACGGCGTAGACGGTTGTCATGCGGATGCGCGGCGGCAGATTGATCTCCGCCTGTGTGCTGAGCGGCGTGACGGCAGCGACGGCTTTCGCGACCGCATCGACCGCCTCACCGACATTGACGGTGACGTGCATGATGCCGAGGTGCTTGCAGAGCAGCATGGAATCGTCGATATCGGGCTGTTCACCGCGCGGCATGAGGACGCCGATGACTCTGTGGACGCCGAGCGCCTTGCAGAGCAGGGCAGCGCAGACAGAGCTGTCCTTTCCGCCGGAGATTCCGAGGACAGCGGGGCAGCCGTCGCCGTTTTCCGCGAACCAGTCCTGAATCCAGCGGCAGCAATCCTCGATTGCGCGGTTGACATCAAAATGGTACATAGCATTCATCCTTTCGTATGTTGAGTGGAATTAGAAACGAATGTCATCTCCCCAGAACCCCCACACCTGCGAGCAGACCGGAAGCGATATGCACAGAGATGAGGAGCCAGAGCAGGGGGGAGGTAAACGCGATCCGTCCGGCGCGCATGCTCTGATGCGGCGTCTGATCGGGGAGGCGCTCGGTGACGAACAGATAGAGCAGCGAGACCGAGCCGATGAGCAGCACGCCGAGCGTATAGCTGATGCTGACGATGTGCATGGTGTGCTGCGAGAAGAACCGTTCCCCGAGCGCAAGTGCGATACCGGCGGAGTTGACCGCGATATGCACAATGATCGCCGGCGTCAGAGAGTTGTGCCGGATCGTGATATATCCGAGCAGAATGCCGAGCGGGAACGTAAAGAGAAACTGCATGAGATTTTCGTGCATGAGCCCGAACAGCAGCGCCGAGAGCAGAATGCCGAAGCGCTGACTGACTCTGCTGAGATTTTTGAGCGCAAATCCGCGCATGAGCAGCTCCTCGGTAACGGGCGCGATGATGCAGGCATAGAGCCCGAGCATCGCGACGCGCAGCAGCGAGCCGTCGAGCGTGGTGTTCGGGACATAGAGCGAAAACCCTGCATTTTTGGCAAGCCGGATGATCTGTTCGCCGAGCAGCTCCGTCACGAGCTGAATCCACAGCCCGATAAAGACATAGCAGACCGTGCGCGCCACGGAAAGATTGCGCAGCCTGAAGAATCCGCGCGGTTTCAGGTCGGTCAGTTTGCACCCGACAAAAAACGCAATCAGATTGGCACAGAGGAACGCGATCAGATTGATCGCATAATTGATTGAGCTGTCATTGAGATACTGCCGCAGAATCTGCGGATAGTTCTGGGGCAGCTCCCCGAGCTTGCGCAGATCGACCTGCCGCACGATCACGCCCGCGATGCCCTGCAGCGCGACAAAGATTGTCATGGCAGTGATGACGCAGAACAGCAGCATCAGAAATGTCAGCGCGAAGTAGCGCCGGATCGCAGCTCGTTCATTCGGCGCCGGAAAGAGGGAAAGCTTGCTTTCCGGCATGTCGATCTCCGGCGCAATGGCGCGGTAATCCGGCGAATAATCCGGCTCCTCTGTCGGATTCCGGAACGGATTTTTGAGATCGACCGGCGTAATATCGGAATATTCACGGGTATTGGGCATAGCATTTCCTTTCAGAGTGGGGGGATTATTTCAGCGTCACCACGGTCACGCCGTCCTCGCCCTCGCCGTAGACGCCGAGCCGGAAGGACTTGACCTGTTTCATGTGCCGCAGATGCTCATGGATGCCCTTGCGCAGTGCGCCGGTGCCTTTGCCGTGGATGATCGTGACGGTCTCAAAGCCTGTCAGCAGCGAGCCTGCGATAAAGTTCTCGACCATCATAATGCCCTCATCGACGGTGCATCCGCGGATATCGACCTCATTGGCAGCAGAGCGTCCGCCGCTTTTGCCCTTTTCGGAGCGGACAACGGTCGTGTGGACTTTTTTCTGCTCTTGTTTTTTCTTTGCCTGAACGGTTTTTTCGAGCCGCAGATTCTCAATCGGGACGCGGGTTTTCATCGCCCCGATCTGCACGGTGACAACTTTTCCGGTCGGCTCTGCAATGACAGTGCCGCTTCTGCCCATCGAGACGATCAGCACCGAATCACCGATCTGCAGTTCACGGGGCAGCGTGTAGTCGCCCTGTTCATCGGTATCGGAGTTCTCATAGAGCCGGTTGATGGTCTGATTGGTGCTCTGTTTTGCCGCTGCGATCTTCTGCGCAAAATCCGCGTGATCCTTCTGTTTTTTGAGGTCGCGGAGTTCTTCGAGCAGCGCATTGGATTCGGTCACGGTCTGCTCGACGATGCGTCTTGCCTGCGTGCGGATCTTGTTCAGCTCCTCCTCGCGGCGCTGTTCGAGCAGCTCCGCCTGTTCGCGGACTTCCTTCTCATGCACGGCGATGCTGGATTTGAGCTGTTCGAGCTCCGCGAGCGCCTTCTCATGCTCAGCGCGGGTGCGGTCAAGCTGTTCGACCGCCTTTTCAAACCGCTGATTCTCGGTGCTGACGAGTTTCTTTGCGTGTGCAATGACGTCTTCCGGCATGCCGAGTGAGCTGGAGATCGCGAATGCATTGGATTTTCCGGGCGAACCGATCACGAGCCGGTAGGTTGGCTTGAGTGTTTCGAGGTCAAATTCGCAGGAGGCGTTCTCGACGTCATCGGTCTCGAGCGCATAGCGTTTGAGCTCCTGATAGTGCGTTGTGACGATCATCTCAGCGCCCTGCATCCGCAGCCGTTCAATGACCGCGACAGCGAGCGCCGCACCCTCAACCGGATCGGTACCGGAGCCGAGCTCATCCATGAGGACGAGCGTTCTGTCATCCGCCGTCTTGATGATCTCGATATCCTGCAAGGTGTGCGCGCTGAAGGTCGAGAGATTATATTCAATGCTCTGCCGGTCGCCGATGTCCACAAGGATGCGGTCAAAGCAGGCGATGCGGCTGCCGTCTGCGGCAGGAATCATCAGACCGCACATTGCCATAGCCGTGAGCAGTCCGACGGTTTTCAGCGCAACGGTTTTACCGCCGGTGTTCGGTCCGGTGATAATCAGCGCATGGAAGTCGATGCCGAGATTGATATTGATCGGCACAACGGTTTTGGGATCAATCAGCGGATGTCTTGCGTTTTTGAGCAGCATCGAGCCGTCATCGGAGACCTGCGGAATGATGCCCTTCTGCTGCGCGCCGAGCGAAGCCTTTGCAAAGTAGAGGTTGAGCTCCGCCGCGATGTCATAGCCCTGCAGCATGGGTTCCGCCGCAGCACCGCACTCAGTGCAGAGCTTCTGAATGATGCGCTCGACCTCCTCCTGCTCCTGCGTTTCGAGCAGCCGGATATCGTTGTTCGCATCGACAATCGCCATCGGCTCGATGAAATAGGTCTGACCGGTCGCCGAGGTATCGTGAATGAGACCTGCAACGTCGCCGCGGTGCTCCGCCTTGACGGGGATGACATAGCGCCCGTCGCGGATTGTGATAATCTGCTCCTGCAGATAGGTCTGCATCGCAGAGGAGCGGATCATTTTCTCGAGCTTTTCGCGCAGTTTCAGTCCTGCCTGCGTGATTTTTCTGCGGATCTGACCGAGCGCGGGACTTGCGGCATCGGCAAGGCGCTCCTCATTTTCGATGGAGCGCTCGAGCAGATCGGCGAGGTAGGGATTCGGCTGCAGTCTCGCAAAGAGATCAGAGAGCGTTGTCTGCATGGATTCGCAGTGATCGTACCAGTCCGCGAGCGAGGAGATCTGCCGCAGCAGTCTTGCGATCTCGAGCAGCTCCTTGAGAGAAACGCGCGCGCCGGATTGTGTTCTGCGGATTGCAGCACAGACGTCGGTGAAGCTGTCGAAAGAAGGCGTACCGAAGCGCACCGAGAGCTGAAAGGCGTCCTCGGTCTGCTGCAGCGCATAGCGCACCCGCTCCGGATCGGTCTCCGGCACAAGCGCACGCGCAAGTGATTTTGTTTTTTCATTGGCTGCTTCGGAGGCAAGTTTTTCCAGTATCTTCTGCAGTTCCAATGTGATATAATCCTGTGATAGCTGTATATTCATATTGTCTCCATAAGTGTACGGGGCAGTGCCCGCAATGTTTTGTTTGTATCCCGATCAGCGGTTACAGCACATGAATATCCTCGATATGCGGAACCGGCGTCTGATTTTCGTCATAGAGAAACTCAACGATCAGCATGAGATCATTGAGCGCGCCGTCAGAGGAAAGGTCAAATTCAGCGCTGAACCCCGAGCCGTCATTATAGAGATACACATTGAGCTGTTCGTAGTGTTTCATGTCGCAGAAAGGGGCAAAATGTACCGGCGCGCCGTAGGAATCGAAGCACCGGAGCCTGTTTTCCATGAGATACGCCTCACACCAGTTCCGGAGCTGTGCCGCGGAGATTCCGGCAGGCAGCGCAGCAAATTCAGGGATGCGTTCATAGTCGCGGCAGGCCATGCAGTCCACGATGCCGCGGACAACCGGTTCCGCAATGATGCGTGCTTCCTCCTCGGTCATAGTGATTCTCCTCAATTGGCATTATAAGTTTCTGAGCGACGATAAACCAAATCAGAATTCAGCGTTGCTGTTATTCGTTGAAGTCATACTTATCATATCGGCATTTTATATGAAAAACTCCGGCATCTATAATAAAATGCTCGCCTTCATAGGCAGCGTTTGGATGACAATCGCTAATTCCAATTTGAATATCACCGATTTTCGTTTCCTGGAAATCGTTGGAATTACCTGCGATTAAATATTGAACAATTGGATAATCCATATATCCGTTGTCATGATCTTCCATTGGGAAGAACACTTCAAAAGGACGTTCAATATTTACGCCGAAAGACAAGAGATACGCTGCAACTTCCGGATAGGCTTGCTTGATTTCATCTATCAGGTTTTGACAATAGTTACAGCCGCAGATATCTTCTCTTTTTATTCCGGCGTAATATAATTTTGTTCTTTCGATATCCATAACAGCTCCGCAAATTCCGATTGATCTGCTTACATCAGTGAAAACAGTCGGCTCCCATGCATTCCCTCTATCCTTTCAGGTTTTCGCTGCCCGCGCACGTTTTGCAAGCGAAACTGTGCAGTTTGCCAAGGGCAAACATGTGCCCACGCTTTCCTGATCCCTTGACCCCCTGTGCTCGGCGAACCAAAAGCGTATGCGGAACCAAATAGAGAGGAGAGAGTCAGGAAAAGGAGAGCGCGAGAGGGAAAACCTGAGAGAGAGGGGAGATAAGCGACGAAGGAGCGCCTCCCCTCTTTCTTGGGTTGTCCCTCTCGCATTCGCGCCCCGCGCCCAGTTAAAATAAACATTCGGACAAATAATCAAGATCATAAAGCCGAAATCATACTTATATTACGGCTGCGGTCGGGCAGTCAGGCAGCATTTCCGATCAACTGACATTCCCGAAATGGAGGCGGGCACTGTCCGCAAATACCGATTTACTATATTACGGCTGCGGTCGGGCAGTCAGGCAGCATTTTTGATCAACTGAGATTCCCGAAATGGAGGCGGGCACTGCCCGCAAATTCCAATTTCGGCAAACGCCGCCGAAAACCTTTCGCAAATCGCAGCCGCACACTGCGCCTGATATTCCCAAACATCAGACGCTTCCGGAACCGGATAACTTCCCGATTTCGGCAAACGCCGCCGAAAACCTTTAGCAAATCGGAGCCGCACACTGCGCCTGATATTCCCAAACATCAGACGCTTCCGGAAACGGATAACCTCCCAATTTCGGCAAACACCGCCGGAAACCTTTAGATCATCGGAGGGCGGCACTGCCGCCCCATTTCATGGAGATGTCGAAGGCTTTGACGCTGTGGGTGAGCGCACCGATCGAAATGATATCCACACCGGTCTCGGCAACGCCGCGCAGTGTCTCATGCGTAATGCCGCCGGAGGCTTCGAGCTTTGCCCTGCCGTCCGTGATGCGGACAGCCTCTTTCATGGTCTCATTGTCCATGTTGTCGAGCATGATGATATCCGCCTTTGCCTCGAGTGCCTGACGCAGTTCGTCGAGCGTGCGCACTTCAACCTCAATGCGCACCATATGCCCGATATGTTCGCGGAGCTGCGTGATTGCCGGCAGGATGCCGCCGCAAGCGTCAATATGGTTATCCTTCAGCATCGCGCCGTCGGAGAGATTAAAGCGGTGATTTTTGCCGCCGCCGCAGCGCACGGCATATTTCTGCATCGCGCGGATGCCGACCATGCACTTGCGCGTATCGGCGATCGAAGCATTTGTGCCCGCCACGATATCGACGCATCTGCGTGTTTCGGTCGCAATGCCGGAAAGGTGCTGCAAAAGATTGAGCGCAGTGCGTTCGCCCTTGAGCAGCGTGCGGGTTTTGCCGTGCATCGTTGCAAGGATATCGCCGTATTTGACCTTGTCGCCGTCCTTTGCTTTTGCGGTAAAGGTGACGCCTTCACCGACCAGCGCAAAGACGCGCGCCGCAATGTCCATACCGCAGAGCACGCCCTCATCCTTCGCCATGAGATAGGCGTCGGATTCGTGTTCCTCATCGAGCAGAAAATCGGTTGTCACATCCATACCGGTGATATCCTCATGCAGCGCGCGCAGGATCACCTCATCGACATAAGATTGCAGCAGTTCCATTACAATTGCTCCTCTAAAATTAAGTATGCGCAGGTTGCCTGCGACTTGGCTTCGAGATAATCAAGGTCCATTTTCCAGTCCTCACAGGCAATGAGCTGAATGAGCTCTGTCACGCGGTCATAGGCTTCGCGCATATGCTCTGTGTTCGGGATGACAAAATAGTTTTCCTGCAGAATTTTGCGCAGCTCCGTGCGGATGCCGTGCGGAATGGGCTCTGTCGCGGTGACAGGCTTGAATTCGCCGTGATCGAAGCGCGGCGTGATCGCGTCGGCTTCGCGTGCGATCTCCTCAGCGGCTCTGCGCGAAAAGACGAGTGCTTCGAGCAGGCTGTTGCTCGCGAGACGGTTGTTTCCGTGGACACCGGTATGTGCGCATTCGCCGCAGGCATAGAGCCGGTCCACGCGCGTCTGTGCATTCGCGTTGACGTCAATGCCGCCCATGAGGTAGTGCTGACAGGGATAGATCGGCACAGGCTCTTTCGTGAGATCATAGCCCTGTTCGAGCAGCTTGTTATAGATTTTCGGGAATCTCGCCTTGACGGCTTCGGGGTCCTCATGCGTGATATCGAGCCAGAAGTCCTGCGAGCCTGTCCGCTGACTTTCGAGGATGATCGCATGCGAGACAACGTCACGCGGCGCGAGCTCGAGCCGGTCATCGTAGCGATGCATAAAGCGTTCCATGTTGCAGTTCCGCAGATAGGCGCCTTCTCCGCGCACCGCCTCAGAGATGAGGAAGCATTCGCGCGTATGCTTATTGTTGAACGCCGTCGGGTGGAACTGAATCAGCGAAAGATTCTTGATGCGAGCGCCGAGTTCATAGGCAATGCGGATGCCGTCGCCGGTTGCGATTGCGGAGTTCGTGGTATATTCATAGACGCGCCCGATGCCGCCCGTCGCGAGGATGAGGAAGTGGCAGTCAACGGAGGAGAGCGCGCCGTCGCGGAGCAGCTCCACGGAGAAACCGGTCTCCGTCTTGACAGCACGGCTCATGACGGTGAATTCCGAGACAGTGACATTCGGCAGCGTCCCGACCTGTGCGAGCAGCCCTCTGAGGATTTCGGCGCCGGTCGAATCGCGGTAATGGAAGATGCGTCTGCGGCAGTGACCGCCCTCGAGTGTACGGTCATAGTCGCCGTCCGCATTCTTATCAAATTCGACGCCGTATTCGACAAGCTGTTCAATATCCTGCGCCGCCTCGGAGACGAGAATCTGCAGCGTCTTGGGATTATTGGTAAATGCGCCTGCGATACGGGTATCATTGGCATGCAGCTCAATGTTATCGCCGGGGGAGTTCCAGACACCGGCGATACCGCCCTGTGCGAGCGCAGAATTACAGAGTGTTGCCTCGCGTTTTGCGAGCAGCAGCACGCGGAGATGAGCAGGCAGATGCAGTGCGGCATAGCAGCCCGCAGCGCCTGCTCCGGCAATGACAACGTCATAATTTTGTTCGAGATTCACCATAGGAATGGCTCCTTTGAAAGTATAGTACCTTTATTATACCACTTTTTTACAAAAATAGCAATACACGAACCCGCACAGATAATAATGAGAAATCAGAAATGAGAAATTGCGGTGTCCGAATTTGAAATATAGTGAGAAGATAGGAGTGAGAAGTGAGAAGATGCGGTGTCCGCTGCGCGGACAATCTGAAAACGTCACGATATAAATGAAAAAACCATGAATCGGCGGTGTGTCGCTTTGTCACGGTTTTTTTGTATAGAAGAACGGAGACGGGCACTGCCGCTTGGCACGCATTTTTCGTTGCTGCGGGGGAGCAGTATGCTGTGAGAAGCCGCATTGCGGCGTGAAAGTGTTATCCTGAGCGAGTCTCGCAGACCGCTCCCGGAGGAAAACGGCTGTCGGCACTGCCGACGCGCTTGACATTTTTTGCATTCTGATTTATAATATAGGGAGCAGTAATTAGAAAGGCGGTTTTTCATGATGAAAAATACCGAAAAGCAAATGGACAAACTCGTTGCGCTCTGCCAGGGGCGCGGCTTCGTCTACGCAGGCTCCGAGATTTACGGCGGTCTCGCAAACACATGGGATTACGGTCCCCTCGGCGTAGAGCTCAAGAACAACATCAAGAAGGCATGGTGGCATTTCTTCGTGCAGGCAAATCCGCACAATGTCGGACTTGACAGCGCCATCCTGATGAACCCGCAGACATGGGTAGCATCCGGTCACCTCGGCGGCTTCTCCGATCCGCTCATGGACTGCAAGGAGTGCAAGACCCGTCACCGCGCGGATAACCTCATCGAGGATTTCGACGGCACGAATGTCGCGGGCTGGACGAATCAGCAGATGACAGACTATATCCGCGAAAAGGGCATCGTCTGTCCGAACTGCGGCAAGTCGAACTTCACCGACATCCGCCAGTTCAACCTGATGTTCAAGACCTTCCAGGGCGTCACCGAGGACAGCAAGGCGGAGCTCTATCTCCGTCCGGAGACCGCGCAGGGTATCTTTGTCAACTTTGCAAATATCCAGCGCACCACCCGCCGCAAGATCCCGTTCGGCGTCGGCCAGATCGGCAAATCCTTCCGCAATGAGATCACCCCGGGCAACTTCATCTTCCGCGTCCGCGAGTTCGAGCAGATGGAGCTCGAGTTCTTCTGCAAGCCGGGCACCGATCTGGAATGGTTCCAGTATTGGCGCGGCTACTGCAAGGACTTCCTGCTGCGCATCGGTCTGAAGGAGGAGAATCTCCGCCTGCGCGACCACTCCGCAGAGGAGCTCTGCTTCTATTCCAAGGCGACAACGGACTTTGAGTATCTGTTCCCGTTCGGCTGGGGCGAACTCTGGGGCGTCGCGGACAGAACCGATTATGACCTCACGCAGCACAGCAACACATCCGGCAAAACGCTCGATTACTTCGATCCGGAGACCAACGAGCGCTACATCCCGTATGTCATCGAGCCGTCGCTCGGCGTTGAGAGACTGTTCCTCTCGATCCTGACCGAAGCATATGACAGCGAAGTGCTCGGCACCGATGACAAGGGCAAGGAGGATGTCCGCACCGTGATGCGCTTCCACCCGATGCTCGCGCCGTTCAAGTGTGCAGTTCTGCCGCTTTCCAAGAAGCTCTCCGAGAAGGCATATGAGGTTTACCAGATGCTTTCCGAGCACTTCATGGTTGATTTCGACGATACCGGCTCGATCGGCAAGCGCTACCGCCGTGAGGATGAGATCGGCACGCCGTTCTGCATTACGTATGATTTCGATACCGCAGAGAATGACAACTGCGTGACGGTTCGCGACCGCGACACGATGGAGCAGGTTCGCATCCCGATCACTGAGCTCGTCGCATATCTGAGCGACAAGATCAAGTATTGATCTGTTAACGGAATAAACAAAAGAAGCCGCTTCAATTTGCGAAAAAGCAGATTGGAGCGGCTTTTGCACATAATGCAGTATCAAACATAAATCTTTGTGCAAACTTTTTGAAAAGTTGCACGCAACCGTCAAACATTTGCCGTTTTGGCACCCCTTTATAGAAAGACTTGCAAATTTTACGGTTCCTTTCATGATGAATATTTGTAAATAATTATAAATATGTCCCTGATTTCGCATGAAACTACGGGATACCGCAACTCCTCACTTGTTACTTCTATCTCCGCACTATTTCAAAATCCGCCGCCGCAGGCGGCACAACAATTTCTCATTTCTAATTGGTAATATACGGGTGCTGCGAACCGGACAACAAGACAGAATGACCGGTTTGGCAAAGGTGTAGGTCGGTACGTGAATCCAACCTTATACAGGCGATGGGGTTCATGCCGGCGGTACAGGATTGCAGGCATGCACTTAGAACCTTGACAATTGAAAAGCAGTGTCATTTGCACGGCAAAGCAAGGGGCACTGCATTATTTCTTTTCGTATTCATATTAATGTTAGCTTGATATTCTTTATCCATTCGTCAAAAAGATATTTCCGCTGGGCGTGGGGCGGTCGGCAGTGCCGACATCCATTTTGCTAAAGGAATAATCTGCGTCGATA